>JAZNHR010000026.1:0-2051 GCA_045577075.1 Clostridia bacterium
AATCGCCTTTTTCGTTTGGGAAGAAATCCAAAGGCGGCGAATTGGTTTTTTACAGCCGGCTTTTTCTAAAATCCACCGCGCCACAAGCTCGCCTTCGCGTCCGGCGTCGGTAGCGATAATCACGTCATCCACTTCTTTGCTTTTTAAATACGTCCGTACTGCAGCAAACTGCGCCTTCGTTTCTGGAATAACGCGCAGCCCCATCTCTTCGGGGAGCATGGGGAGCGTTTCCATGGACCAGGTTTTATAGGCATCGCTGTAAAACGCAGGGTCCTCTAAGGTTACTAAATGCCCCAGTGCCCAGGTAACAATATAGTCATCGCCAACAATGGCGGATTTTTCTTTCTTTTTACAGCCTAATACCGCCGCAAGCTCACGGCCGACGGACGGTTTTTCGGCAAGTACCAAGGTTTTACCCATTCTTTTCTCCTTTCAGCGCGTCCATGTGTGCCCGAATGGCACCTTCAAACTTATTTTCGCCCGGTGTGTAGTATGCTGTGCCCAAAAGCGCGTCGGGCAAGTACTGCTGTTTTACATAGTTTCCGGGGAAGGCGTGGGGGTACTGATACGTAAGACCGCGGCCGAGCTTCTCTGCACCTCCATAGTGGGCATCCTTTATATGTGCAGGAATCTCTCCGATTTTGCCGTTTTCCACGTCGGAGAGGGCGGCATCAATGGCACAGATGGCACTGTTGCTTTTCGGTGCGGTGGCAAGCAGGAGTACGGCCTCTGCAAGGGGAATCCGCGCCTCGGGAAAGCCGAGCTGGAGGGCGCAGTCCACGCAGGATTTTGTAACGGATACGGCGGTGGGATACGCAAGGCCGATGTCCTCTGCCGCTATGACCATGAGGCGGCGGCAAATGCTAAGTAGATCCCCGCCTGCAACAAGACGGGCGAGGTAATGGATGGCGGCGTCCGGGTCGCTGCCGCGAATAGACTTTTGAAAGGCACTTAAAATATCATAATGGCTGTCCCCGTCTCTGTCAAAGCGCATGCCCCGTCCCCCAAGACATTCCCGTGCCATTTCTGGGGTTATTACAATTTTCCCGTTTTCATCCATGGGCGTACTCATAGCGGAAACCTCAAGGGCAGTCACCGCTTTTCGCACATCGCCCCCTGCCGCCTCGGCAAGATAGGCAAGGGTTTCTTCGGGGAGTGCGAGGGGCATACCCTCTTTCTCCAAAATAGAAGCGGCGCGGCGAAGGGCAAGCTCGATATCCGCAGGCGCTACCGCGCGAAACTCGAGGACGGTGCTTCGGGACAAAATAGCGTTATATACATAAAAGTAGGGATTTTCCGTAGTGCTTGCAATGAGGGTGATGCGGCCGTCCTCAATAAATTCAAGAAGGGACTGCTGCTGTTTTTTATTGAAGTTCTGGATTTCGTCCAGATATAAAAGCACGCCCCCAAGGCCTGCAAATCCGTCTAAATCGCTTACAATGGCCTTGATGTCGGCAACGGAAGCGTGGGTGGCGTTGAGCTTATACAGCCGTTTGCCGGCGCGCTGTGCCGCAATGGAGGCAAGGGTGGTTTTGCCCGTGCCGGCAGGACCATAAAAAATCATGTTCGGGATGGTGCCCGATTTTAAAATATTGGATAAAAGTTTTCCTTCTCCTAAAAGGTGGCGCTGTCCCACAACTTCCTCGGGGGAGGTGGGGCGAATCCTGTCTGCAAGCGGCTGCATACCCGTCTTCCTTTCCTACCTTGTATTTTGGCAAAGCTTGCCGAATATATACTTATTTTATTGTATCGCAAAGTCGTCGAAAAAGCAAGGAAAACATAACTATTTTCCTACTATTTATGGATTTTATCCACTCCGAAACGGGGCAAGCTGATAAATACACGAGGAAGAAAAAGCCCGAAAAAACGCGATTTTTGAAACTGTCCAAAAAAATTTTAAAAAATTTTCAAAAAACTCTTGACATTTCCCCCGGGGCGTGGTAATATATTAAAGCTGTCGCGGCGAGGCGGAGTGCGGCAAGAAAAATTTTAAAAGTTTTTTAAAAAAGTTCTTGACAAATCCGAATTGCTGTGGTAGAATAAAAATCCGT
>JAZNHR010000027.1:0-19394 GCA_045577075.1 Clostridia bacterium
ACCGTATGCGAAATTGATGCTCATTTCAGGCATAATTATTTGAATCACAAGACCACGCGCCGTCATCAAAAATATAATTAAAAATTACTAAAATTCAAAATTGATGCTCTGAAATTTGATTTTGAAACACAAAAATTTTTAATGATTAAAAAATAAGAAGTGGCTCAAACGCAGTGTTTGAGCCGAAATCACATAGGGCATCCCGCAAAATCATAGATTTTGTGGGAAAAAGGAGGAACTGTGAAGCGGGTGACTGATTTTTTGCAAAAAAAATCGGAACAAGCGAAACTTGTTCCGACATTGGCAGGGGCAGTAGGATTTGAACCCACGACTTACAGTTTTGGAGACTGTCGCTCTACCAGCTGAACTATACCCCTGTATTACAATAAAACGCCCGCATACCGCGGGCAATGGTGGAGATAAGCGGGATCGAACCGCTGACCTCTTGAATGCCATTCAAGCGCTCTCCCAGCTGAGCTATACCCCCATGACTTTGTATATTCTAACATAAAAAGCCGCTTTTGTCAAGAAAAACTTTTTTTTTTTTAAAAAAATTATTACTGCCATTTCATTTCCAAAATAAGATAAAATTTTTTGTATACTTTAAAAAAATGCTTGACAAAGGGGAGAAAACGTGCTATACTATACGAGTGTTAGAAATGCTGTCCTAGCTCAGTAGGTAGAGCACTTCCTTGGTAAGGAAGAGGTCGGCGGTTCAAATCCGCTGGACAGCTCCAAAGAATCCTCATTCGGAAGAATGAGGATTTTTTACATATTACCTCTTCACTATTCACTCTTACTTAGAAACAAGGATTTTTTGGAATGTAACAGGTAATATGTAAGAGTGAAGAAGGTAAGAAAGCTTTTTTCACGTATTCTGCTTCGAAAAAGCGCCTCACATATTACGTGAGGCGCTTTTCAAATTATCTCTTTTGCTGCAGGTCGTAATGAATGCTGTATGCCTTTTCTTCTTCAGTAAACTTGCGGAGCGTATTCACAACTTCGCCGCCGTTCCATTTTCTGTCTTCTACATCCTCGGTTGTACCCATAACGGTAACGTTGAGCTGACGATGACGTGCACGTACATGATCCCAGTCAATCATATAAATATGTGCAAATTCACCACCGTCTAAAATGCCGTCTTTAATCGTCATGGTTTCGCTTCTGCCAAAGAATACGCTGCGGAGGTGGCCGTCTGTGTTCATGCTGGTAAAGTTGCCGGGTTCGTCAACGTGTCTGCCAAACTGGAGATGAATCGGGCCCGGATGACGATACTGATGTTCTTCTGCAAAGTCCGGAATCAACTTGCGCATGATGTCGAGAAGGTCATGCTGCAGATATTCGATGTCAAAAGAATCGAGGTCATGAGAGCATTCCTGCACCATAACGGAACAGGTGGTGTGGTGGGATACGATAGATACCGTACCGTTTTTAACACCGGAAGCCTTTACGATTTCCATAATTTCTTTAGAAACATCATGAAATGTGGGGATCCAACCTCTGGACTGCAGTTCCAATTCTTTCTGATACACTTTAAATTCCATACTATAATTCCTCCTGTTTTAAATTATTTTTTATTCAGCCTTTCACCCACGGCGCCGCCCGGATGAATTAAGGCGAATTGTTCGTTTTGGTAGTCGGTTTCTTCAATGAGTGCCGCCTGCAAAGCGTGGAAAATCATGCAGAGTGCGGTAGAAGAGGTGGTGCCCTGTGCGTTATACTTGTCCGTTTCTCGGTTTACGTATTGCTTTAGGACAACATCAGCACCTAAGGCGAGAGGCGATTCTAAATTTTCCGTAATGGTAATGACGGAAACCTTCTTCTGCTTGCAGATGTCCAAAATGGGCAAAAGCTCCTTCGTTTTGCCGCCCCGAGAGGCAAAGACCATTACGTCTCCTTCCTGCAAAAATCCGGTTGCACCATGTACAGCCTCTGCAGGGGAAATAAAGCGGGAGGGACGTTCAATACAGCAAAGTAAATGGGAAAAATGCTGACACATAATTCCTGAATGTCCACAGCCGCACGTACCGATTCTGTTTGCATCTTTCAGTAGGGCAACTGCTTTGGAAAATGCATCCTCGTCAAAAAACGAAAGCATTTCCATCAGACAGTCACTTTCAATTTTATAGGCGTTTTTTGCTGCCGCTAAACTTTCAGTTCTCATGCGTGTAATTCATCCCATGCCTTTCGTAAATTATAGAGCATTTCCTCAACCATTGCATACGGGTCTGCCGCTTTGATAATACCGCTTGTAGAGCCCGTTGCCTGTGCACCGAGTTTAATTGTGTTGTAAACATCCTGACCATTTGAAATGCCGGCACCCTGCAGTACCATAATATCAGGGTTAATTTCGTTTACGGTTTTAATGGTGTCCAGCACGTAATTGGAGTCGCTGGTTTGGCCTGTGCCGATAAGCGCCGTGGGCTCTGCAACAATTAAGTTCGGGCCCATTTTGGCAATTGCCTTTACATCCTCAACAGTATCTGCACAAACGATGGTGCCAAGGCCCACTTCGTCTGCGCGCTTAATCGTTTTCTCAATTTCTTCAAAAGAAATCGGCTTTTCTGCGTGATTCAGCATGACACCTACAGCGCCTGCCGCTTTTACGGCTTCGGGCAGAACACTGCCGAGACCGCGACCTACAGGCAGAGAATCCATGTGCTGGGCAAATACCAAAATTCTCTCCGTGTTGTCTGCCAAAAGCTTAATGTCAGTATATTGGGGTGTTACAATGACATCCACATCATACTTGAGTGCCGTTTTATCAATCACCTTTGCAAGGGCAAGCATTTCCTCACCATATAGGTATGCTTTCGGGCCGATTTCAAAAAAGGGCGGTTTAATCTGTAAACCTTTATACATTTTCTACACTCCTTTTTGTTTCGATGTATCCCCATTTTACCATGAATTTCCTGCGTTGTCAATAGCTATTTGTCGTAAAACAGAAATACCGTCCCAAGACTTTGGGGCGGTATTTATAAGTACTACAAAATCTTTTTATGTGTTTGTTTCTTCGCGCATAAGCTTTAGCCGCATTAAAATTTTCTCTTCCATTTTGCGCATTTCCAGACGGTCCTCTTCTTCAATATGGTCATAGCCGTAAAGATGCAGCATGGAATGGACGGTCAAAAAGCCGATTTCCCGTGCTGTGCTGTGCCCGTAGCTTTGGGCCTGTTCATAGGCTTTTTCGAGGGAGAGCACAATGTCGCCGAGGAGGGGGGAGTCATCTTCCATGGGGAAGGACAAAACGTCCGTTTCCCGGTCGATGTTTCGCCACTGGGCATTCAGCTCCCGAATCGCACTGTTATCACAAATCAAAACGGAAACTTCGCATGTTTCCCCGCCCATTTCCCGTACTGCGCCCCGAATACTTTTTTTGATGATACGGCGCACTGCAAAGGAAGCGGGGAGAATGCTTTGCTCATTTCGTATCCGAATTTTCACCATTTGCTTTATTCTCCTTTGTTTTGTCTGTTTCCGGGTATTTAATCCGGCTGTGGAAATAGCCGCAGAACACGTGTACAAATGCGGCCTCTATTGTCTCCAGGTCACGAAGGGTAAGACCGCTTTCGCCCATTTGTCCGTCCGCAAGCTTGCCTTGCAGGATTTTCTGCACCATATCTCGAATGGAGGTCTCATCCTTTTGCTCCAGAGAACGGACGGCGGCTTCTACCGAGTCAGCAAGCATAACGATAGCTTCTTCTCTTGTACTGGGACGGGGCCCTCTATAACGGAATTTACTTTCGTCCACATCTCCTTCGCTTTCAATCTTAGCTTTATGGTAGAAGAATGCGGTGAGAGTCGTTCCGTGATGCGACGCGATAATACTTCGAATTGCACCCGGCAGTCGGTGCTGGCGTGCAAGCTCCGAGCCTTCTTTTACATGCGAGAGAATGACGGAGGCACTGAGTACCGGACTCATTTTATCGTGTGGATTTTCCGCATACTGGTTTTCTTTAAAATATTGTGGGCGGCGAAGCTTGCCCACATCATGGTAATATGCCCCCGTTCGTGCCAGCAGGGCATTACCGCCCACGGCTTCGCAAGCTGCCTCCGCAAGATTCCCCACCATCAGGCTGTGGTGGTACGTACCCGGTGCTTCTGTTAAAAGTCGCTTTAGAAGGGGCTGGTCAGGATTGGCAAGCTCCAGAAGTTTAAATGGCGTGGTAACGTCAAATGCATATTCCCAAAACGGCAATGTGCCGATAATAAAGACAGAACTTATAGCCCCCGAGGCAAGGCCATAGACGCCGCGCATGAGTGCCCCTTTGATCTCCAGCCCTTCAATGACTGCAATGGCAAAATAAAGGGCAAATTGGCAGAGGGACTGTATCAGTGCGGAAAACACAAGGGTATGGCGCATGCCGGCCCTTGTAAAGACAAAGGCGGAAAGCGTGCCGCTTAACATTAAACAGGAAAGGCAGTAAATGTCCCCCTCGAAAATTAAAACGGCTATAATGGAAATAACAACGTTATAGGTAATGGCAAAGCGAATGTCTAGAAGTATAGCGATTAGAGCCGTGCCTGCAATGATAGGCAGAAGATAGGGGCTTACCGTTTTCGCAATGCCGGCAGAGCTTAAGAGAATAGACAGGGCGAAAATAATGGCAATCATGAGAAGCAAGCCATCGTTTTTCAGGCACTCGTGGGCATACCGCCGCATGTAGAGGTACAAAACGGCAAAGCAAGCGATGACGAGGAGAATGGCACCGATAATGCTGAGAGTATGTATTTTGGCGTCCCCCGCCTTGACCATGCCAAGGGCAAGCAAAACTTCGTACTGTGCCTGAGTTACGATATCCCCTTTTCGCACAATAATCTGGTTCGCCTTATACATGACGGGCTCCACGCTTGCCCGAAGCTTTTGCCGGGCTTGCTCTGTTTTTTCCGGGCTGTGAATTTTGTTTTCCCGAAGTGCCATCTCCAGCACCTGCACGGCAAGACTGAGATGCTGCGTCGATTCCGAAAGATGGGGCTTTGCTGCTTCAATCGCGGCATTTCGGTCAATAACGCCGTTTTCAAGCATGGCACTGAGTTCCTGCGTCAGTAGAGCAGTAAAGGCAGCGTAGGTCGAATCCTCCATGTCCAGAAAGGGCTGTATCTGTATACCGCTGATTTCTGACTGGTGAAAAGGGCCGAACAGCGTGCGCTGCGAAGAAACGCCGTCAAAAAAGTTTTTCAGCGCGTCCCTCGATTCGTTTGTTAAATCCGTGGAAATATCATATTTTTCTTGTAGACCTTCTTCTGCCTCGGCACGCCGCTTTTCCGTGGTAAGCTCGTCCACAATCTCTCGTGGCGCATAAATATCCGCACTTGCCGTTTTGCCGGCGGCGATGTCATACTGGGTAGGCCGGAGACCTGCAATCACCAGCAGGAGCGTCACAACAAAGGAAACCAAAGTAATAATAAGTTTCTTCATTCGAATCCCCTCTACTTTCGTTTGTTTCCGTTTTTCTCATAGGCGTCAATGATTTTTTGTACCAGCGGATGACGGGCGACGTCTTTTGCCGTCAATGTTACAAAGGAAATGCCTTCAATGTTCTTTAGAATGGGAATTACATCCCGAAGTCCCGAACGTTTACCGTCGGGCAGATCAATCTGTGTAATATCGCCGGTAATAATGGCTTTGGAACCAAAGCCGATACGGGTGAGAAACATTTTCATCTGTTCCGGCGTTGTGTTTTGCGCTTCATCCAGGATTATAAAAGCGTCATCAAGCGTTCTGCCGCGCATGTAGGCAAGGGGCGCAACCTCAATTAAGCCGCGTTCAAAATATTTGAGGTAGCTTTCCGTTCCCAGCATATCGCTTAGCGCGTCATAAAGCGGCCGCAGATAGGGATCTACCTTGTTTTGCAAATCACCCGGCAAAAACCCAAGTTTTTCACCTGCTTCTACCGCGGGGCGGGTTAAGATAATGCGGCTTGCCTGCTTTTTTCGGAAAGCGTCTACCGCAAGAGCCACGGCAAGATACGTTTTGCCCGTACCTGCCGGGCCGATGCCAAAGGTAACGGTGCTGTTTTTAATACAGTCTACGTACGTTTTCTGTCCCAGGGTTTTGGCTTTAATAGGCTTGCCTTTTGCAGTGATACAGACGTAATTTTCCCCCAGGTCCTTTGCGGAGAAGGTAATACCATCCTCTGCCATGGTGATGGCATAGCGCACATCCTGTTCCGAAAGTCCTTCGCCCTTTTCCAAAATACCGCGCAGGTTTTCAAAAACATACATGGCTTTCTGGGTGTTCAAATCGTCTCCTAAGACCTTAATAACACCTTCTCTTGTAATGAGCTGTACGTCCAGCTCCTTCTCAATGAGCAGCAAGTTTTTGTCAAACGCCCCGAAAAACTCCGAGGGGTTTTCTATGCCGTTTATGTCAAAATATCTCTCCGTCATCCCTTGTTTCCTCCAGTATTTCCCTGATTTCGCCGATTTCTTCCACACACTCTACCGTACACGTGACAGAAATCGAGCCGTTTCCTTCTAGTATGTGCGTATATTCCGTATTTATAATTTCAGCGTCAGGTGCAATTTGAATTTCGTTTAAAAGATGTTCGCCGTAATAGGCCTCAGCTTCCTCCGGCAGAAGCTGTATCGCCTGTGTTTCCGTTCTATGTATAATGTTTTTTTCAAGCCAAAAAGGCAAGTGCACATCACCCCATAAGCGCCGGGGACTACCTTTCGTCTCTGTGCGGTACGATGCATACGGTATTTCCCCATGTAGCGGTAAAACAAAGTTGCCGAGGTGGATTCGATACTGGGTTTTGTATTCACCGCTGTCCGTTTCGTTTTGCAGAAGAAGGGGGAAGGTGGCTGTTTTTGTATACCATGTCTGGGCGTGCACGCTTCCTTCCGCATGCACCAGAAGCGTGCCACCGTGCTTTGTATCTACGGTGCCGCTAATGAGAAGCGCACCCTGTTTCACGGCGTCTCCTTTTTCCACACGCATTGTCCCTCTGTCCGCAACAAAGTCTGCAATCACGCCATCCTTTTTCGCCACAATGTTGCAGGGGCGGTCCAGCGGAACAATGTCCGGGGCAGGGGTTTTTTCTTTGACATGGACGAAAGCACGGGTGCCTTTAACCTCCACCCAAACCCAGGAAAGTTCAGGCACAGCCTTTAGCATTTCTTCCTTTATATCTGATGCCTTTATTTTATATTTTACCACACCTACATCCAAACCGCAAGAGATTAGGGCATTTCTTATAATATTTTTATCAATTTTTTCCGTCCCGTCAATTTCAATGGACCAAATAAAGGACGATAGAAGGGTAATGATGAGGGCAAACAAAAGAAAGCCCACCCAAAATGCCCGCCTGCGGCGATGACGGTGTAAAAACATGGGTAGCCCCCGTTTTCGAAGGATGCGCACACGGGTGCCTGTTTTACGGGAGGCTTCTCGCATACGGAAAAAGCCCGGAATACTGACGCAGGCCGTTGCTTCTTTTGGGCTTTCCCTGCGGATGCGCCAAAGGTATATGCCGCTTCGCACGCACAGGTTTAAGAAACGTTCCAAATATATTCCTGTAAGACGGAGTTCTAGAAACCCGCGAATATAATGAAAGATGGTGAAAAACATACAAAGCCCCTCTATTCAAATTCAATTTTACGAATGCTGCCGAATACAGAAATATCCTCATCCGTAATGGCGGCAATATCTAAGTTTTCCCCCGTAAGACACAATATGCCGCCGGAGGTATAGAGACGAATTTTGTCAGTATCTAAAGAAATGATGCCTTTATAGTTCTCTACGGTAACCTCCTTTTGTGCCAGTAGCGTCACCTTTGGAAGGGAGAGTGCAATTTCCTTCGGCAGTTCTGCAGCATCTGCAATTTTCTCCCGAAAAGAAGTACGATAACGTTTTCGCATGAGATCAGTCCTTTCGCCATATGTATATGAAATAAAGCAGTGGAAAAAAACCTAAATTTTGGAGGACAGCCATGAAAAAAATACTGGGACTCTGCGCACTCATACTGGCGGTAGGCTTTGCGGTTTTCCCCGAAACAGCGCTTGGTGCGGCAAGGGAGGCACTTTCTCTTTGTGCCCACACGCTCGTGCCTTCGTTATTTCCTTTTTTTGTTTGTGCCAACATTATTATTTCCGCCGGACTTACAGAAAAAGCCGGGCAGCTTTTCTCGGGTGCGACGGGGAAACTATTCCGTGTAAACGGCGAAGGTGCTGCTGCAATCGTTTTAGGCTTTCTAAGTGGTTATCCGGCAGGGGCGGCGGTAAGCAGTCGATTATATGAAGAGGGACGCATTACTAAAAGTGAGGCAGAACGTCTTTTGGCATTTACCAATAATGCAGGCCCCCTTTTTATCTTGGGAACGGTGGGAACTTGCGTATACCAAAACCCAGGGGCAGGGGTGGTTTTATATTTGTCTGTCATCCTCGCATCGCTTCTCACCGGACTACTCATGCGTTTTTACGGAAAAGAAAGCATGGCTACCGCAAAGAAGAAACGGAGCACGGATCGCGACCCGATGGGGGACGCCGTCAATACAGTGTTCTCCCTTTGCGGCTATGTGGTGTTCTTCGCCGTTCTCATTGCCTTTGCAAAGAAGATAGGGCTTATATCGTTTCTTTGCATGCTTTTTCAAAACCTTGGGCTTTCACCGGAAACAGCGTCCCTTTTATCATTAGGTATGTTTGAAATTTCCACCGCCGCGCAAAGAGCGCCGGGCGCCCTGCCTGCTATGGCGGCACTCCTTTCGTTTGGGGGCCTTTCCGTCTTACTGCAAACGATGTCCATTACGAGACGTGCTCGCCTTTCCATAAAACCCTATCTCCTCGGAAAAACTATTTCGTCTCTTTTGTCTGCGGTGCTTTGTTATGGGATTTTAAAGGGTTTCCCCATAGCAGTTAGAACAGGAGTTTTCATGCAAAAAACAGTGCTTTACACAGAATACCTGGCGGCGGCAGTGTTAATGGCAATCGGTGTATATCTTTTGTACCGCCTGCTTTCCAGAATTTACTCGTAAAGACTTGCACGAAAGCCCGCCTTTATGATACAATAAGACAAAAGGAGAATGCAAATGCTTACGTTTCACAGCGGTAATTTCAGGCAGCTTGCCGTTTTCCTCGAAGTCGAGCCGGACGAGGTTGCGGAAATTACTTTAAAAAGTGTAGAGAGAATACGAAAAAAGAAGGGACGCCGCAGGGAAAGAGTGATTTTTCGTCTTTCGGAAAACATGGTTTATACACTTTCGACAGGCGATGCTAAAATCGGCCTTGCGTACCTGTTTGACGCCGAAGATATGAAAGACCGTGGCGTTTTGTTTTTGGACAGTCTGTACGGGAAAGAAAAAACGTGCGAAACAGCGTATCATTTTTCGCCCTATCCTACACCGCTCCGTGCCGTGAGTGCCGCTTGCTTTTACAAAGGGTATTTTCACATTTTGTTTCAATTTAATCCATTTTCCGAAACAGAACAAACGATGTACTGGGGGCATGCCGCAAGCCGTGACATGGTGCATTGGCACGAACTTCCGATTTTGCTGGAGCCGCAAAAGGAACTGGTGCGGACGCGACACAGAACGGGAGGTGCCTATTCCGGCTGTGCTGAGGTGCTGGAGGACCGTGTGCGGCTGTACCTAACGCGCCTTATCGGTGACAGAAAAACAGGGCAGACCCTTCGGGCATATCAGTCCGTATTGGAAAGCCGTGACCTTTTACATATCTCGCCCGAGAAAACGATTCTTGCCGAATCTCCGCCAAAAGCGGATTTGGAATTTCAAAGCCCGGTCATTACTGCCATAAAAGGAAGAAAACAAATGGTGCTTGGCGGCAGTATTGGCGGCCGGGGTGCTGTTTTTCTTTATGGGACGGACGGCAAAACATGGCAATACAAAACGTCGCTTTATGTATGCAAACACCCCAGAGTGAACAAGATTACGAAACCGGATTTCTTTGCCATCGGCAGAACGCATGTGCTTTGCGCCGGACTTTCGGGCTTTCGGGATGCCGACGGAACCATGTCACCCTTGTACTGGTTTTGCGGCAGTGTTCGGGAAGGGAAACTTCGCGTGCGAAACCGCGGCAGAATGGATTTCGGCGGCGACTTTTACGCAATGAGTACATTTTTGCATGCAGGCAGAAGGATTCTATTTGCCACAACCGCCTGTCCTGATGCGACAGAAGTCAACCCAAGTCTTGTCCTGCCACGGGAAGTGTTTTGGAAACACGGACGGCTATGCTTAAAACCCATAGCAGAAGTGTACAGTCTTTTAGGGGATGTTCTATACCGCGGGCGAGGGGAGAAGATGCCCGTTATTCTGGAAAGCGCCGCTTTTTATGTGAGGATTTCTTTTCGTGCGACAACGGCATTTCGGCTGCTGCTCGGACGTAACAAGGAACAAACCCTGTTTCTTATTGGAAATGCGGACACTTGTGCTTTTGTACTGGAATATCCAAGCGGTGAAAAGCAGGTGTACGATGCCGCCGTGGCGGCAGAAACTATAGAAATCTTTGTAGACTGTGGGATGGTGGAGGCTTTCATAAACGGAGGCACGGCCGCAGGCACAAAGCGGTTTTTCTCCGATGCACCCGTTTTCTCGGCGGAGTTTCAAGATGCCGAGAAGGTGGAAACCGTGGAAGTGCGGAAGGTCATGCCATGTAATTTTCCGTTTTTGGCAAAAAAATATTGACAATTTTTAAGCTTTGTGTTATACTATTTGGGTAACATAAAAGAGCTCGAGTGGCGGAACTGGCAGACGCCCGGGACTTAAAATCCCGTGGGAGCAATCCCGTACCGGTTCGATTCCGGTCTCGAGCACCATGAAAATGGCTTAAAACCTTGTGTTTTGAGCCATTTTTGCTATACAAAAAAGACAGCCGCTCAGGTGCAGCTGTCTGTGATAGTAATGCGGTGGTGCAAGCCACCGGTTTGCGGGCGGTTATGACTAAGAAATGACCCTCAAGATATTTGCTATATTCTGGAGTATAGCGCATTTAATCGTCTGAATTTTGCTTTGTCAATGCTGTCCAGTTGTTCCTTTGTAATTCTGTATCCCCAATTACCTTCCGCTTTGCCGGGGGTATTTAATCGTGTGTCTGCGCCATACCCCAACAAGTCCTGAATCGGCATAACAACCAGCCCTGCATGCGATGCAAGCATGGTTCGAATGATAGCATCACAGCCACTTTCCCAATTTGCGCCTTGATGACCGCAATATTCCAGCATGTAACGCCGCGTTTCATCGTCCAGTTCCCAAAGATACCCAAGCAAGGTGTTGTTGTCATGGGTTCCTGTGTAGGCAACACAATGATTGGTATAGTTATGAGGCAGGTGGGAGGAGCTTTTGTCGCCTACAAAGGCAAATTGAAAAACCCGCATGCCCGGAAAACCACTTTCTTTTACAAGCTTTATCACATCTTCGGTAATAAATCCTAAGTCCTCTGCAATGATCAGCGTGTTTTTGCAACTCTCTTTAATTGCATCAATCAATTTCAAATTCGGACCTTTGGACATAACACCTTCCTTGGCGGTTTTTGCCTGCGCTGGAATCTCCCAAAAGGATTCAATGGCCCTGAAGTGATCAATCCGAATTCCGTCAAACATCTTTGCCATATGCGCGACTCTGTCTTTCCACCAGCGAAATCCCTCTTTTTCCATAGCTTCCCAGTTATATATTGGATTTCCCCAAAGCTGACCGTCTGCGGCGAAATAATCGGGCGGAACACCTGCAACAGAAACGGGCAAATTCTTTTCGTCAAGCTTAAAGAGATGTTTATCTGCCCATACATCGCTGCTGTCCAGGTCAACATAAATAGGCATATCCCCAATGATTTGAATGCCTTTGTTGTTTGCATATTGCTTGATTTGCGACCATTCATTAAAAAATTCATATTGGATAAACTTCCACATAAAGAAGTCATCCTCATGATAATTTTCGTGCTCCCATTCCTGCCATGGCTTGTCGTTATTTGCCTTTTTGATTGCCATAAATCGGCAAAAATTTTCCAGATAAGGATTTTGGGCAATAAAAGATTCAATCTCGCTGTGATTGGTGGCTCTGCTTGCCGCAAGCTTTAGAAAATCCAGTCTTTCTTTATATAATCGTTCATATTCACATACATACGGAGAAGATTGTTTTTGGCAATTGAGTTCCGTATCGGTCAATAAGTTCTTTTCGTAAAGACTTTGCAAACTGATAAAATAGGGATTTCCTGCAAAGGCAGAAGGAGATTTATATGGGGAATTGCATTTATCGGAAGGGCAAAAAGGCAGTACCTGCCAATAGGTATACCCGCAATCTGCTAAAAAGTCTATAAAATACTTCGCCTCATTTCCAAAACCGCCGATTGAATAATCACCGAAAAGTGAGGAAATATGCATAAGTACGCCGCTTTTTCTGTCCAAAACACGTTACCTCCTATTGTGTCAAAAAATAACATGAAAAAAGTATATCATATTTATGCAGAACTTTCAATGACAAAAATTAGAAAAATATCCTAATTTTCATTGACATATAAGCGTTTGTGATTTATAATATAAGTATAGATAATAATATATAGATATAGATAATATTAGATTTACATTTTTTTAAAGGGGCGAATTCTTTATGACAAAAAACTCGCGACATGATTTAAATACAATGCTGAATGAGTTTGCGTCAGGTACCTGCTCGCGGGCTTATGAATTCATGGGATGTCATAAAAGTAAAGAGGGATTTATTTTCAGAGTTTGGGCGCCGAATGCAACCGGCGTTTGTCTGGTTGGTACATTCAATAATTGGGACGTTTCTGCCTGCCCCATGCACAGTATCGGATATGGTGTTTGGGAGGCAACAGTTCAGAATGCAAATGTTTATGATGAATATAAATATTATATTTGCAAGCAGGACGGGGGATTCGTTTATAAAAGTGACCCGTATGCATTTCATGCCTGCACACGCCCTGAAAATTCCTCAAAGGTTTATGATATAGAAGGTTTTAAATGGACAGATAGTGCGTATCAAAAGGCGAAAAAAAAGGTGCAAATCACAAAACAGCCAATGAATATTTACGAGGTGCACCTTGGGTCGTGGTTACAGCATGATGACGGCAATTTTCTGTCTTACACCGATATGGCAGAGAAACTTGTAAAATATGTAAAAGAGATGCATTATACGCACATAGAACTGCTGCCTGTCAGTGAGTATCCCTTTGACCCATCCTGGGGGTATCAGGTTACCGGCTACTATGCGCCTACATCAAGATACGGCACGCCGAAAGACTTTATGAAATTTGTAGATATGTTTCATTCGGAAGGAATCGGTGTAATATTAGATTGGGTTGGTGCGCATTTTCCTAAGGATGAGAACGGCCTTTATGAGTTTGACGGAAGCTGTCTTTATGAATCGTCCGATCCTCTGCGTAATGAGCACCCTGATTGGAAAACGAGAATTTTTGATTATTCCAGATATGAAGTTAAATCGTTCTTAATATCGAATGTCGTTTACTGGTTAGATAAATATCACATAGACGGCATCAGGGTAGATGCCGTAGCATCCATGTTATACTTAGATTACGGGCGACGAGATGGCGAATGGCGTCCGAATCAATATGGTGGCAATTACAATCTGGATGCTATTGAATTTTTGCGTTCCATGAATAGCGCAGCCTTTGCCTTTGAGCCGTCCGTAATCATGGTGGCAGAGGAATCCACGGCTTTTCCGATGGTCACAAAACCGGGCTATGATGGTGGCCTGGGGTTTAACTTTAAGTGGAATATGGGTTGGATGAACGACCTTTTGGGTTATATGTCGCAAGACCCGCTTTTTAGGAAGGGACGGCACAATGACTTGACCTTCTCAATGACATACGCATTTTCTGAGAATTATATATTGCCATTGTCTCATGACGAGGTTGTGCATGGCAAATGCTCTATGATAGGTAAAATGCCGGGCGAGTATGATGATAAATTTGCAAACCTACGTGCATTTTATGCTTATATGATGGCACATCCTGGCAAGAAACTCAGCTTTATGGGCAACGAGTTTGCACAGTTTATAGAATGGAACTACGAAAAGCCTCTCGAATGGTTTATGCTACAGCATGAGAAGCATAAAAAAATGCAGAAATTTGTAAAGGACTTAAACGGTTTTTATCTTAATAACAAACCGTTTTGGGAGAATGATTCCGATTGGCACGGGTTTAGTTGGATTGCCCACGATGACCACCAGCAAAGCGTTATTTCCTTTATTCGCCGTGATGCATCGGGAAATGAGATTGTTGTTGTTTGTAACTTCTGTCCGGTAGAGCGAAAGCATTATCGGATTGGAGTTCCAAAAATTGGAGAGTATAAGCCTGTTTTGTCAAGTGACAGTGCAAAATATGGCGGCTTGGGCACACGCCTTAGAAAAGTTAAAACAAAGGACATTAAAATGCACGGATTTGACCAGTCAATTTCCGCCACACTACCACCGCTTTCAACCACGTATTATATTCATTGTTAACATTATAATTTTAAAAGGGGTTGTATGTTATGTTGGACAGAAGAAAAGAATGCATCGCAATGTTACTTGCAGGAGGACAGGGCAGTAGATTGTTGGTTTTGACGCACAAAACTGCAAAGCCTGCTGTGCCGTTTGGCGGGAAGTATCGCATTATCGATTTTCCGCTTTCTAACTGCGTAAACTCAGGTATTGACACCGTGGGTATTTTAACCCAGTATCAACCCTTAGAGCTTAATAACTATATCGGAAACGGACAACCTTGGGGACTTAACAGAAATTTTGGCGGGGTGCATATCCTGCCGCCCTATGCACAATCTGAAAAAATGGAGTGGTATAAAGGTACTGCAAATGCAATATATCAGAACATTCCCTTTATTGAGCGGTATAACCCAAAACATGTGATTATCTTGTCCGGTGACCATATATATAAGATGGATTATGCCAAGATGCTTAAGTATCATGTGGAGAATGATGCTGAATGTACCATTGCAGTTCGTGATGTACCTATGGAAGAAGCAAGTCGATTTGGTATTATGAATACGAATCCCGATGGCTCAATCTATCAGTTTGAAGAAAAGCCTGCGAATCCAAAGAGTAATCACGCTTCCATGGGCGTGTACATATTTAAGTGGGACATACTGCGTAAATATTTAATGGAAGACGAAGCGGACAAAACTTCTGATAATGATTTTGGTAAAAATATAATTCCGGCACTTCTTCGCGACGGCAGAAGACTTTTTGCTTACACATTTGCTGATTATTGGAAGGATGTTGGTACAATTTACAGCCTGTGGGAGTCTAATATGGAGCTTCTTGACGGCAAATTCAATATTCGTGATAAAGTCTTTAAGACTTATGCGAGAAACTATGCCAAACCTTCAAGCTACATAGCAAAAAGTAGTTCTATTATAAATTCATTTGTTGCTGAGGGATGTTCGGTGAAAGGCAAAATTGAACATTCTATTATTTCAACAGGATGTACCATTGAAGAGGATGTAGAGATTTATAACAGCGTTATTATGCCTGAGGCCGTTATCAAGAAAGGCGCAGTTATCAAATATGCCATTGTAGGTGAAGGTGCCGTTATTGGAGAGAATACAAGAATTGGTGGCGACCCTGTTTACTACGAAGAAAAAGAATGGAATATAAGCGTAGTAGGGAAAGAGGAGCATATCGCCAAAAACAGTATTATCAAACCCAATGAGGTTGTTTAAAGGGGGGAGCAAATATGAAAAGACTATCCGGTATAATTTTTTCAAATATCTATGACGGGGCTTTGGGAGATCTGACTGCACAGAGAACGGTAGCATCTTTGCCCTTTGGCGGCAGGTACAGACAAATTGACTTTGTACTGTCTAATATGGTGAATGCCAATATCACTTCCATAGGCGTTATTACTAAGTATAATTATGAGTCGCTTATGGACCATTTGGGTTCATGTGAGGAATGGGATTTGAATCGCAAAAACGGCGGTTTATATATCATTCCGCCATTTGCGTTTGGAAGGGCTGACGTGTATCATGGAAAGCTTGAGGCACTTCATACTGCGCTCAACTTTTTAAAATCTCAAAATACAGATTACATCGTGCTTTCAGATACGATTACGATTTGCAATATAGATTACCGTGAGGTTCTTGCAGAACACATAAAATCAGGCAGGGATATTACAGCTGTAGCCACAAAACCCCGCAGCGGAGCCGACAACTACCCGACTGTGTTTGAAACAAATGATGACGGCAGTGCAAAATCAATTGCTGTTAACTGTGCGGCCGGAGAAAATTCGTTAGTGGGCATTGGTATGTTCATTATGGGGCGCGAAGCTTTGATTCAAGTGGTAACAGAATGTGTTTCTGCAGGCTTTTATCACTTAGAAAAGGACTTTCTCCAAAAATATTTTAATGAAGGTAAAATTTCTGTTCATGTATATACTTTTGGTGAAACAATATTAAGAAATAGAGATATTGCCACATATTTAAAAAATAATATTATGCTGACAAACGAGGAAATCCATAAAAGCTTATTTAAACCATCAGCACCCATTTATACAAAGGTTCGCGACGAAATTCCCGCATATTACGGTGCGGATTCTGTTGTGAATGAATGTATCGTGGCAGATGGCTGCGTTATCAATGGTGAACTGGAGAACGCTGTGCTTTTCCGCGATGTAAAAGTCGAAAAAGGTGCCAAGGTTATTGGTTCTGTTATTATGCAGGGAAGCAAGATTGGTAAAAATGCGTACATAGAAAACGCAATCATTGATAAAAATGTTACAATAACCGACGGGACGCGTTTAATAGGTGCTATAGGTAGCCCTGTTATCATAAAGAAAGGTGAAACTATATGAAAGTATTATTTGCCGCCAGCGAGGCTGCGCCGTTTGTAAAAAGCGGTGGGTTAGGTGATGTTGCGCAGGCACTTCCAGCAGAACTTGCTAAGGTAAAGGATGTTGAGGTAAGCGTATTCATACCTTACTATAAGAGTATCAAAGATAATCCTGATATCGAGGTTGAATTTATAAAAAGCTTTGCTGTGCAGGTGGCTTGGCGTAAAGAGCATGTAGGCATATTTAGAGCTGTTAGCAAGAGAAAAAAACTCAATTATTATTTTGTGGATAACGAGTATTATTTCTATCGTGACACGATCTACGGACATTATGACGATGGCGAGAGGTTTACTTATTTTTCTTTGGCCGTTTTAGAAGCAATGCGCCAGCTGGATTATTTTCCCGATATTATCCATTGCAATGACTGGCAGACAGCACTTATTCCCGTGCTGAAAAAAGCACTTTTTGCAGGTATTTACGATAATGCACGTACAGTATTTACGATTCATAATATTGAATATCAGGGCAAAATGCCAAACGAGTTTATGACAGATGTTATCGGAGTAGACGAATACTGGAGAGGCGTGCTCACATATGATAATTGCATTAACTTTATGAAAAGTGCTATTGTGACAGCGGATAAGGTAACCACCGTATCCCGCACATATGCACACGAGATACGCCATGCTTATTTTGCACACGGACTGCAAGATATTTTGAACGAAAACGCCTATAAACTGGAAGGGATAGTAAACGGCATTAACACCGATTTATATAACCCTGCAAAGGATACAACTATTTTTGAAAATTTTACAGCATCAGATCTTACAGGAAAGTCAAAAAACAAAGAAGAACTCCAGAAAATGCTGGGTCTTCCCGTAAATCCCGATGTGCCTATGGTGGCCATGATATCACGGCTTGTACCGCATAAAGGTTTGGATTTGGTAGAGTATGTCATGGGCGAGCTGATGCAGAGAAATTTGCAGTTTGTTGTCATAGGTACAGGCGATTCAAAATATGAAGATATGTTTAATTTTAACGCATATGTTCATAGTGACAAGATGTCTGCCAATATTACCTTCAATCCGGCGTTAGCGAATAAAGTTTACGCAGGTGCGGACATGTTCCTAATGCCGTCCAAGAGTGAGCCTTGTGGGCTTTCACAGCTTATTGCAATGCGTTATGGTACTGTTCCAATCGTACGCGAGACAGGCGGCCTGTGGGATACCGTACCACCTCTTAATATTGAAACATTAGAGGGAAGGGGCTTTACCTTCAAAGGCTATAATGCCCATGATATGCTGGGCGCCATTGACAGATGTATAGCATTCTATGGCGACAAAGCTAAATGGAGCAAGCATGTTAAAAATCTTATCAAATATAACAGTAGCTGGAAAACATCAGTGCAGGAATATTTGAGGATATACAATGAAATTATATGACAGGAGAAAAAAATGAGCGACAAGAAAACAACGAAAAAAACAACTGGGGCAAAAACAACGGCTGCAAAAACAACTGCAGCAAAAACAACTGCAGAAAAGACAACTGCAGCAAAGGCTACTAAACAGACAAAAACAACGAATCAGTCGGACAATACAGTCAAGCTCTTAAACGACGCTTGCGCAAGACTTTTTGGTTGCGATGTAAAGGAAGTTACGGAGCAGCAGATGTATAAAGCGCTTTGCTCTGTAGTATATGGCCTTTTAACAGATAAAAGAAAGAAATTTCACGATAAATACCGTGCTGACGATACAAAGCAGGTATATTATATGTCTATGGAATTTCTGACCGGTCCCTGTCTGAAAAACCATGCCTTTAACCTGGAGCTGACAAAGCTCTTAGAGGAAATTCTGGAGGAATATAACGTCTCCTTTGAGAATTTATGCAGTTTAGATCCTGATCCCGGTTTGGGAAACGGCGGTCTGGGACGGCTTGCCGCCTGTTATTTAGACGCCCTGACAACAGCTTCCGTTCCCTGCACAGGCTTTTCCATTCGCTATGAATTTGGCATCTTCCGACAGAGAATCATTGACGGCTGGCAGATGGAATTTCCCGATAATTGGCTGGAGCGCGGAGATGTCTGGCTGACCCCTCGTGAGGAGGATGCCGTTTTGGTGCGCTTTGGTGGTCAGGTAACGGAACAATGGACGGAAAAAAAGATTAACATCAATCATGAGGGCGGAGAGGTCGTTGTTGCCGTTCCCTATGATATGCTGATTTCCGGATATGGCACAGATGCGGTCAACGCCCTTGTTCTTTGGGGCGCCAAGTCTCAGAAGCATCTGGACATGGAGCTTTTTTCCCGAGGTGAATATGTTCGTGCCATGGAAGAAAACGCCATGGCAGAGGCAATCTCCAAGGTGCTTTATCCAGCGGATGATCACTATAAGGGCAAGGAACTGCGGCTTAAGCAGCAATACCTTTTGGTCAGCGCCTCTGTCCAAAGCATCATAAAAAAGCATATCAAATCACCTGAAGAAATCTACTCTCTTCCCGATCGGGTTTCCATTCACATCAACGACACTCACCCGGCTCTCTGTGTCCCTGAGCTGATGCGCATTCTCCTGGATGAATTCGGTCTTCCATGGGAGGAGGCCTGGGCGCTGGTCTGTAAAACCCTGAGCTACACAAACCACACC
>JAZNHR010000028.1:0-27673 GCA_045577075.1 Clostridia bacterium
TGTTTTTTGCGGTAAACAAAGCCTGCCACGAGCACAAAGGTGCCGCTAATGAGTACATTGGCAAGCTCCCCGACGCCGCCGGAAAAGGTTTGGAAGAGGTGCAGGGCGTTTTCAAGGACAACTACCGCAAGCCCTGCAAAAGGCCCGATGGCAAAGGCGGCGAAGAGGGCGGGAATGTCACAGAAATTCAGCCGCAGAAAGCTTGCGGAGGGCAAAATGGCAAATTCAAACTGCATGAGAATAAAGCCGATGGCGCCTAAAATAGAAATGCGAAGTAAAGTTTTGGTGTTCATAAAAATTTCTCCTTTACAAAATATAAAAAGAACTGTCTCGGTACAAAAAGAGACAGTTCTTCTGCATAGTCAAAAGATACCTGCTCTTCCATCCGGACTGTACCGTCGGCTTCGGATTTGCACCGAATCAGCCGCCTAAAAAAGGCGGGTCGCGGGCTTAAGGCGTTTTTTGCCTATCACCGCCGGTAGGGAATTGCACCCTGCCCCGAGCATTTTTAAGTTACATTTGGAATTTACGTCTTGACACGCTGACGTTTTCCTTTAAAGAATCAATGTTATCAAGGGCCTTCCCCGTGCCGATGGCAACGCAGGAAACAGCGTCCTCCGCAACGCGCACGCTAATGCCCGTTTCCTTCTGGAGAAGCTGGTCGAGGCCATGAATCAGTGAGCCGCCGCCCGTTAAAACAATGCCGGCGTTACTAATATCACCCACAAGCTCCGGCGGTGTTTTTTCGAGTACAGAATGCACGGCGTCCACAATGGCGTTTGCCGGCTCCTCGAGTGCCTCCAGCATTTCGGTGGAAGAAACGGTAACGGTTTTCGGTAGACCCGTCACAAGACAGCGGCCCCGAATTTCCATAGTTTCTTCTTCTTCTCTCGGGTACACACAGCCGATTTTAATTTTCATATCTTCTGCCGTGCGGTCACCGATAGAAATATTGTGCTTTTTGCGAATATAGCGGACGAGGGTTTCATCAAAGGCGTCCCCGGCCACTTTAATGGAATTTGCAACCACGATGCCGCCGAGGGAAATGACCGCCACGTCACTCGTGCCGCCGCCGATATCTACAATCATGCTGCCGTAGGGCTTTGCAATGTCAAGCCCCGCACCAATTGCCGCCGCAATGGGCTCCTCGATAAGATGCACCCGTCTTGCGCCTGCCTGCATGGCGGCGTCAATGACGGCGCGCTCCTCAACTTCCGTTACGCCGCTGGGCACGCAAACGATAACGTTCGGGCGAAACAGGCGCTTATTGCAAACCTTTTTGAGGAAATATTTCAGCATTTTTTCTGTTGTATCATAATCGGAAATGACGCCGTCACGAAGGGGACGAATCGCAACAATATTACCGGGGGTACGCCCAATCATGCGCTGGGCCTCAAGGCCGACCTGCTGTACCTTGCCGGTATTTTTGTCGATGGATACGACCGACGGCTCCTTAAGCACAATCCCTCTGCCTCTAACGTATACGAGGACGGAAGCGGTGCCAAGGTCAATCCCGATATCCTGCTTGTAACCAAACATATTTAAGCCTCCTACTGCGCCGCATATAAAATGCAGGCGTTATTTTTATAGCTATCTTACAAAATCATAGGTCAATTATATATTATATAATTTTTTTTCATGGAAAGCAATGGTTTTTTCGGGAAGAATTGCACGAAATTATTTTTTATTTTTGTGCCATATTGCCAAAACTTAAAGTTCAACATTATTTTCGTCCGTCAGGCACAGGCGTGTGTATAAGCAAAAACCGCTTTGATAGCCGGGGGTTTGTTCCTCGAGGGCGGTCATAACAGTTTGCGGCTTTAAATTTGCCGTACTGCCTGCCGCGAGACGGAGAAGAAGACGGTCTTCCCCAAGCTTTGCGCTGAAAATATCGGGGCGAATGTCTGTAAGCTTTACGCCGCTTTTTGTTTTCTTTTCCGTGAGAATTTCTGTTTTTTCCAAAAATGTACGAAGCATTTCCTCTGTGGGCAGTACTTCGGGCCGCACGGCATACACTGCCCGTGCAATCTTTGTAAAATTATTTTTTTCACAAGGGACAGCTTCCACAATTTCGATGCCCCGCGGCATTTTGGGTGCAAGACGGGACACAATATCGTCACAGGCACTCGTCAGTTCCACCTCAAAAAGCTCTCGCTCACCCGAGCACCCAACGCCAAGAGGCTGGGCAAAGGACAGGCACGGGTGGGGGTTAAAGCCCTCGGAAAATTTAAGGGGGAGACCTGCACGGCGCATGGCACGCTGAATAAGGCGCAGAAAATCAAGATGGGAAACAAATTTTGCGTCCCCACGCTTTGCATAGCGAATCACATATTTAGGCATGGCAAACACCTGCTTTCCAGGAAGATGCGCCGCAGCCGCTGCACTTTGCGCGGCAATTGGGCGTCACTTCTCCTTTTTGGGCTTTTTCCCGTTCTTTTCTAAGGAACGCTTTCGATACGCCGCAGTCAATAACCTCCCAAGGGAGAAACTCGTCGATATCTCTTGCTCTCGTGTACGTTTCCATTTTTACGCCCGACAAAGCGAAGGCTTCCTGCCACTTCGCAAAGTCAAAATGCTCGCTCCAGCCGTCAAACCGGCAGCCGAGCTCCACCGCTTTTTCGAGGACCTTGCAAAGACGGCGGTCACCGCGGGCAAACACGCCTTCAAGGACGCTTAATTTTGATTCGTGGTAGTTTATGGTAAGACGCTTAGAGCGTACCGTTTCGCACAGCACCTTTTGCTTTTCCCGCAGGACTTCCGCCGTGTTTTGTGCCTCCCACTGGAAGGGGGTGTGGGGCTTTGGTACAAAGGAAGACACGCTTGCCGTAACCTGCACCGGCTTTTCGCCCTTTACTTTTGGCAGTTCAAATGCGGTATCCACCACCTTTTTGGCAAGGAGGGGAATCCCGGCAACATCCTCCATGGTTTCAAAGGGCAGACCAATCATAAAGTACAGCTTAATATTTTTGTAGCCGCCGCCAAAGGCGATGCGGGCAGAATTTAAAACGTCTTCTTCCGTGATGCCTTTGTTAATCACATCACGCATTCTCTGGGTACCTGCCTCGGGGGCAAAGGTAAGACCGGTTTTGCGTACCTTCTGGATTCTTTGCATCAGCTCCATGGAAAAATTGTCAATGCGAAGGGAAGGGAGGGCAAGGCTGATTTTCTTTTCCTCCGTCATGTCCAGAAGCTTTGCCGTAAAGTCGGCAAGGCAGGTATAGTCACTGGTGCTGAGTGACAGCAGGGAAATTTCCTCGTAGCCCGTTGCCTCTATCAGCTTTTCCGCAAGACCTAAAAGTCTTTCGGGCGAACGCTCACGGACAGGGCGGTAAATCATGCCGGCCTGGCAAAACCTACAGCCGCGGATACAGCCGCGAAACATTTCGAGAGAAATGCGGTCGTGAACGATTTCGCCATAAGGCACAATCTGTGTTTCGGGGAAGAAGCAATCGTCCATATTTTCCACAATGCGTTTTTTAACGCGCGTGGGGGCGGCGGGGTGCGTGGGTGTAATAGAAAGCACCTTCTCCCCGTCATAGGAAGGGGTATAAAAGGACGGCACGTATACGCCTTCAATCCCTGCCACTGTTTCGAGGAAGGCAGATTTCGGCTTGCCGCTGTCCTTCCATAAGCTAAAAGCGTCCAGCACCTCCATGTTCAGCTCTTCCCCTTCGCCGATTAGAAAAAAGTCAATAAATTCCGCAAGGGGCTCCGGGTTATAGGCGCAAGACCCACCTGCACAGATAAAGGGAAACGCGTCTTTTCGGTCTGCGCTACGAAGGGGAATTTTAGAAAGACGAAGCATTTCTAAAACGTTCGTATAGCTCATTTCGTATTGGAGCGAAAAGCCCAGCATGTCAAAAACGCCCAGAGGGTCACGGCTTTCCAGGGCGAAGAGGGGCATGTCGTGCTTTTCAAGTTCTGCCGCCATATCGTCCCAGGGCATAAAGGCGCGCTCGCAAAAGGTATCCTCTCTCGTGTTTTTCAAATGGTATAAAATCCGCATACCGAGGTGGCTCATGCCCACTTCATATAAATCGGGAAAGCACATGGCAAAACGGATTTTCACGTCTTTCGGGTTTTTGTAAACAGAACCGTACTCGCCGCCTATGTATCGCGTCGGCTTTTGTACGGCAGATAAAATTTTTTCCAGCATAGTATCCCTCATTTCCGCTTTATTGTACCATATGGAAAGAAAAAAGTCAAGGCAAGGCTTTTTTGCCAGTTTAAGGAAAAAAGTCTGGCATTTTCTTTTAAAGTGTGATATACTTATTAAGTATATGATATTTTGCAAAAAAGGAGGGCTTTTCATGGAATATATCCAGTCCATGCTACTAGGGCTTGTGCAGGGGCTTACTGAGTTTCTGCCCGTTTCCAGCTCCGGTCATCTTGCTATTTTTAAAGAGATTTTGGGGGCGGACGCCTTGCAGGCATCCCTTACAATGGATATTCTCCTCCATGTGGGTACCCTGATTGCTGTTTTTATTGTGTATTACAAGGATATCTGGCAGCTTATACGAGAATTTTTCGCCATGGTATGGGACGTACTTCGCGGAAAGCCGGACTTTTCTTCCCCCTACCGTCGCTTTGTGATTATGGTTGTCATCGGCTCTGTGCCGGCGGCGATTATCGGGATTTTACTAAAGGACGTGATTAGCACCCTTCCCCTTTTGTATGTAGGGCTTGCTCTTTTTGTCACGGCGGCACTCCTCTTTCTTAGTGACAGGATGCCAAAAGGCAAAAAGGATATGGCGTCCGCGTCCTATCCTTCCGCCCTTTTTGTCGGGCTTTTTCAGGGTCTTGCCATTTTGCCCGGTATCAGCCGCAGCGGCTCCACCATCGTTGGCGCTACCGCGGCCGGCTATACCCGTGCATTTGCCGTAAAGTTCTCCTTTATTTTGTCAATTCCGGCAATTCTTGGCGCAGCCGTTTTAGATACGGCAGAGGTCATACAAAGCGGCGCGTTTTCCATATCTCTCGGCGCGGCGGCGGCAGGCATGGCGGTGGCGGCAATTTCCGGCTTTTTGGCAATTCGCTGGCTACTGCGCCTTGTACAAAACAGTAAAATGCATTATTTTTCCTACTACTGTCTTGCGGCAGGCGCCCTTTCCATTGTACTTCACTTTATCAATATCGGAGGCTAAACCATGGAAAATCGGAAACGAATTCCTGCAAAATCTGCAAAGAAAAAGAATACAGGTATGACGAAGGAGGGCTGGGGCATTATCCTCATTGCCCTCGGCATCATTACCCTCTTTTGCTTTTATACGGAAGCGGCAGCCTCCCCTGTGGGACGGGCTGTAAAAGGCTTTGGCCTCGGCATTTTGGGGATAGTAGGCTACCTTTTGCCCATATATCTCCTTTGCTTTGGGGTGCAGTATCTTATAAAGCGTGACTTTTCCCCCTATAAGCGGTACTATGTGCTGTCCTTTTTGCTGCTGGTTTTGGCGGCGGCGATGGTGCATCTTCTGTTTGGGGAGCACAAGTGGGATTTTGCGTATTTTTATACATACCATAACGGCGGCGGTGTACTTGGCGGGCTTTTGACCACCATTTTAGTAAAGCTTGCAGGGGGTGCCGTTGCAGGCGTAATCCTCGGCGTATGTATTCTCTTTACAGTGCTCGCGGTGACGGGGCTTTCCCTTGCAGACATTGTGGAACGCCTAAGGGAGCAAATCGCAAAACGAGGCGAGAAAAAAGAGGCGGCAAAGCCGAAGGAAACGGAAGTTATTAAGACTACGAAAAAGGCAGAGCCACGGCAAAAGGAAACGAAAACCGAGGACGAGCCCTTTGACTTTGATGCTATTAAGATTTATACCCATGACCAAATGAAAATGAAGGATTTCCCCGTGGAAGAAAAAGCGGACGAGTCCATGGTGGACGAGCCTTCGGAGCATGTACCCGAAAAGGAAGAAGAGGCCGGCCCGCCGGTAGCCGTTTCCGAAATCGAAGCGGAAATTACCCAGCCGCGGAAGGAACGGATTTACGTCTACCCTTCTACCGACCTTTTGGATAAACCGCGCATTGCGAAATCGGAAAAGGCGGAGGACCTTCGGGAAAGTGCAAAGAAACTCATCGAAACCTTAAAGAGCTTCGGCGTGGACGCAAAAATTTTAGAGGTTACAAAGGGACCGAACATTACGCGGTATGAGCTCCAGCCGTCGGCAGGCGTAAAGGTTAGTAAAATCGTAAATCTTGCTGACGATATTGCACTAAACCTTGCGGCAACGGGCGTTCGTATTGAAGCGCCTATCCCGGGGAAAGCGGCGGTGGGGATTGAAGTGCCGAACAAAAGTGCCGCAACCGTTACCCTCAGAGAAATGCTGGAAACGGCAGAGTTTCGTGACTTTAAGGCAAAAACGGCGTTCGCCGTGGGGAAGGATATCTCCGGCCAGACCATGGTGGCAGACCTTTCCAAAATGCCCCACCTTCTCATTGCAGGTGCTACAGGCTCGGGTAAGAGCGTATGTATAAACACCCTTATTGCAAGCCTTATCTATAAGGCGTCGCCAGAAGATGTACGGCTTTTGATGATTGACCCGAAAGTGGTAGAACTAAAAGTGTATAACGGCCTTCCCCATCTTTTAATTCCTGTGGTTACTGACCCACGAAAAGCGGCAGGCGCTCTAAACTGGGCAGTTACGGAAATGCTTAGAAGATACAAGCTGTTTTCGGAAAGTAACGTTCGAAACCTTGCGGGCTATAACGAATACCTCGAGGGCGAGGGCGAAAAGAAAATGGAGTCTATCATTGTAATTGTGGATGAGCTTGCCGACCTTATGATGGCGGCGCCCCACGAAGTGGAGGACGCAATTTGCCGCCTGGCGCAGATGGGCCGTGCGGCAGGGATTCACCTTGTCATTGCCACCCAGCGCCCGAGTGTTGACGTTATCACGGGTCTTATTAAGGCAAACATTCCGTCCCGTATCGCCTTCGCCGTAGCCAGCCAGATTGACAGCCGCACCATTCTCGACATGATGGGCGCGGAAAAACTTCTGGGGAAGGGGGATATGCTGTATCTGCCCTATGGTGCAGCAAAGCCCATACGGCTCCAAGGCGCCTTTATTTCCGACAAAGAAGTGGAAACGCTGGTGGAATTTGTAAAGGGCGAGGAAGAAGCTGCATACGATATAGAAATTATGGAAAAACTGGAACATGCAGACGAGCAGGAGGCGGATGACCCGGGGGATAGCGACGACCTTCTGTCCGAGGCAATTGAAATTGTGGTTGACAGCGGACAAGCATCCGTTTCCATGATTCAGCGGCGCCTGAAGGTTGGCTACAGCCGCGCCGGCAGAATTATTGACCAGATGGAAGCAAGAGGCATTATCGGGCCGCATGAAGGCTCAAAGCCCAGGCAGGTTTTAATTACAAAACAACAATTTTATGAAATGCAGATGCATGCAGACGGGGAGGAGAATTAACATGCAGATTACAAAGGACATTGTGTATGTAGGCGTCAATGATCACGAGGTGGATTTATTTGAAGGCCAATATGTGGTGCCTGGCGGCATGGCATATAATTCCTACGTGATTTTAGACGAGGAGATTGCCGTTATGGACACGGTGGACGCACGCTTTGGCCACGAGTGGCTGGATAATCTTGCGGAAGCTTTGGACGGCAAATCGCCTGCTTATTTAATCGTACAGCACATGGAGCCGGACCACTCGGCACTCATTGCAAAGTTTATGGAAGTATATCCCGAGGCTTTCGTGGTAGCAAGCAGTAAAGCCCTTACTATGATGCGCCAGTTTTTCGGCACGGATTTTGAAGGGCGGCACATCGTGGTTGGAGAAGGAGACAAGCTCCCCCTTGGAAGGCACACCTTGACGTTTGTTACTGCCCCCATGGTACACTGGCCCGAGGTTATCGTAACGTATGACGAAACGGATAAAGTCCTGTTTTCTGCCGATGGCTTTGGAAAGTTCGGTGCACTGGACGTTGAAGAAGACTGGGCGTGCGAAGCACGGCGGTACTACTTTGGGATTGTGGGCAAATACGGCCAGCCGGTGCAGACCCTTCTCAAAAAGGCGGCGGGGCTTGATATTTCTATTATTTGTCCGCTCCACGGCCCGGTTTTAAAAGAAAATCTTGGCTACTATCTGGGGCTTTACAACACATGGTCGTCCTACGAAGCAGAGGATGAGGGCGTGCTCATTGCGTATACCTCGATTTACGGCAATACAAAGCGTGCTGCCCTGCTTTTGGCGGAAAAAATGCGTACGATTGGTTGCCCGAAGGTAGCCGTGTGCGACCTTGCGCGAGACGATATGGCGGAAGCGGTAGAGGATGCGTTTCGCTACAGCACCCTCGTTCTTGCCACAACCACATATAATGCAGACATTTTCCCCTTCATGCGTACCTTTATTGATGCGCTCATAGAGAGAAACTACCAAAACCGCACCGTTGCCTTTATCGAAAACGGTTCCTGGGCACCTATGGCGGCAAAGGTCATGGGCGGAATGCTTGCAAAGTGCAAAAACCTTACTTTTGCAGAAAATACAGTCCGTATTCTTTCTGCCGTGGATAACGCGGCACAGGAGAGCATTGATGCCCTCGCAAACGAGCTGTGTGCCCCCTATGCAGCGCAAAACGGGGCAAAGCAAAACGATTGGACTGCCCTCTTTAAAATCGGCTACGGCCTTTATGTGGTAACGTCCCATGACGGCAAGCGAGATAACGGTGCGATTGTAAACAGCGTCAGTCAAGTCACCAGCACGCCAAACCGCGTTGCCGTAACAATCAATAAGGACAATTATTCCCACCACGTGATTGAAAAGACGGGGAAATTGAATCTTTGCTGTCTTTCTCAGGATGCACCCTTTAGCCTTTTTGAAACCTTCGGTTTCCAAAGCGGACGCAGTACCGATAAGTTTGCAAATACGGAAATTATCCGCACCGAGAACGGCCTTGCCGTTTTGCCTGCGTACATGAATGCCTATATGTCCCTTTCTGTCGAGCAGTATGTGGACCTCGGGACCCACGGCATGTTTATTTGCAGCGTAACGGAGGCAAAAGTGGTTTCAAGTGCCGAAACTATGACGTATACGTATTATCATAATCACGTAAAGCCGAAGCCGAAAACGGAAGGAAAGAAAGGCTTCGTCTGCAAAATTTGCGGTTATGTGCATGAGGGAGATACACTCCCTGCGGATTTTGTCTGCCCCATCTGTAAACACGGGGCGCAGGATTTTGAGCCTATCAAATAAAACGTAGTGCTACAAGAAAGGGAACCGCAATTGCGGTTCCCTCTTTTCACTATTGATACTTATTTCGTCTTCGCATTTCAGCCCTTTGTCTGCGTTCTCGTCTTACACGCATACGCTTTGTGCCCCGAAAGAAAAGTACAAACAAAACAAGGAACAAAATGGCGTAAAACCAAAAGGACGAAAAGATGGTTTTGAAAAATCGGACAAAACCGTTTTCCTTTGCAATATCTGCGTCGGCAACAAGGGCAGCTTCCCCGACCTTGACGTCACCGCACCAGTATTCCCGCCTGCCAAGGACAGTGCCTGCGGTGACAGGGGCTTTTAAATCCACCTTAATGTATTCCCGCATTTCTACCTCTTCCGCTTTTGCCCCTTCGGGTAAAACGGCATTTACAGCGGTAGCCGTATGTACGCCGGCAACATCTGTGTCTTTGGCGTTTTGGATGGGAATCGGCTTTGCAAACGCGCCTGCTTTACAAAGCTCTACAGGCTCGTAATTTTCTACGCCGTGGGAAAGCAGGGTGCGGCTGTCCACAAAGGACATGGCCTGCCCGTCAATATTTTCCGCACCGAGTACGACGGCAATATACGTTTTTCCGTTTGCTTCGGCGGCAGATACAAGACAGCTTTTCGCATTATCCGTGTACCCCGTTTTAATGCCGATGGCATTTTTGTAATAGTAGGGGCTGTTCGGATTTAAAAGATGGTTTGTGGAATTAAAATATCGGGTTTCGTCAAATTTATTCGAGGGGGCAAGGCTGTAGGAGCGCATGGCGACGATTTCGCGAAATGCCGGAATTGTCATGGCATGCCTTGCCAAAATCGCTAAATCATAGGCGGTTGTGTAATGGCTTTCGTTATGTAGCCCGTGGGTATTGACAAAATGGGTGTTTTTGGCACCAAGCTCGGAAGCTCGCTTGTTCATCATATCCACAAAGGCGGAAACATCTCCTGCGATATGCTCGGCAATGACGTTTGCGGAATCGTTGGCGGAGCAAATTAAAAGGGTGTAAACAAGGTCTTTAAAGGAAATATGTTCTCCTTCGTAAAGCCCTGCCTTGCTCGAGTCAAAGCTTATGGTGTTTACTGCGTTGTGACTGACCGTAACCACGTCATCAAAATTTCCGTTTTCAAGTGCCAATATTGCCGTCATCACCTTCGTGGTGCTGGCAGGGTACATGCGTGTGTGCGCGTTTTTTTCGTACAGGACAAGACCGGAATCCGCGCTAATTAAAACGGCACAGGGTGCGGAAACAGCGGGTGCGGCATAGGCTGTGGGGACAAAGACCAGAAGCAAAAGTAGGCACAGAGCCGAAAGCTTTCGTTTCAAAATCAAACCTCCTTTTTATAAAAAGAAAAAATATTTCATTTTATGATTGAAAAATCATGGATATTGTTATATAATATACCAAATGGCGTCTAAAAGCAAGGGTTTTTGCAAAAAAAGACGAAAATCAGGCGTGGGAAGGAGCGAATCGGCAGTGAAAATTTTAATTGTGGACGACGAAAAACTGCTGGTAAAAGGCATCAAGTTTAATTTTGAGCAAGAGGGTTTTCAGGTGGAAACGGCATATGATGGCGAAGAAGCCTTAAAGCTCGCAAGAGATAAGAGTATAAATCTTATTATTCTCGACCTTATGCTCCCGAAGGTAGACGGGCTCACTGTCTGCCAGCAAATCCGTGAATTTTCCCGTGTGCCCATTATTATGCTGACGGCAAAGACGGAGGATATGGATAAAATCATGGGTCTTGAATACGGCGCCGATGACTATATGACAAAGCCCTTTAATATTTTAGAGCTAAAGGCGCGCGTGAAAGCAATTCTTCGCCGCAGTGCCTCGGGCGCGGCAGAAAGCCGCACCGCTAAATACGATGGTGACGTTGCCCTCGACTATAATCTTCGCAAGGTACGCATCGGCGAGAAATGGATCGAGCTGACGGCAAAGGAATTTGACCTTGTGGAGCTTCTTGTCACAAATGCCGGCAAGGTGTACTCGAGAGAACAGCTTCTGGACATTGTTTGGGGCTATGATTATCCCGGCGATATCCGCACAGTGGATGTACACGTCCGTCGGCTTCGTGAAAAAATTGAGCCAAGCCCTGCGGACCCGAAATATATTATTACCAAATGGGGGGTAGGCTACTATTTTAGAGAAAGTTAAACTGTTTTTGCGTTCTCTGCGCCTGCGCCTCGTGGCGACCTATTTTATCGTCATATCCGTAGCACTGGTGCTGCTTATGGTTTGTGTTTTGCAGCTTATACAGGGATACACATTGGAGCAACGGAAAAAGGAAATACTCAGGGATGCAAACGTTCTGGCGAGCTTTACTGCCGGCCTTGTAACCGGCGAAGGCGAAGCGGCCGTCTTTTTCCCGGATGTGTATATTGAAGCGGATGGGAAACGGGTCATCCTCCTCGACAGGGACGGCAAGGTGACGCTGGACACCGGGGACGCTGCCCAAAACGGCAAGATTATGGCGGCACCTTTTATTTTAGAAGCTCTTACGGGTGAAAACAAGGTCATGGAAACCGAGACGGGTGACCGCCACTATATCCAGGCGGCGGTGCCGGTGCATGATGGGCACGCTACAGTGGGTGCGCTGGTTTTAAAGGCAGACGCCGAGGATTTATATGACTATTTTGACCATATTCGTTTCCGCCTCATCGTGATAAGTGTTTGCGGCAGTCTTCTGATTGGGCTTTTCGGCGTTTTTATTTCCGCCCTTTTTACAAAGCCTATTTCCAAGGTAACAGGGCAGATTAAAGAAATGAGCGAAACGGACACGCGAAGGCTCGTCCATGTGCGCGGCGGCAACGAAATTACAGAGCTTGTTTCCGCCTTTAATCTCATGGTGGAACGTATTAACGATATTGATGCAAGACGACAGGAATTTGTTTCCAATGCGTCCCATGAACTGAAAACCCCCTTAAGCTCCATCAAGCTGATTTGCGATTCTCTTCTCCAAAACCCGGAAACAGACAGGGAAACCGTCAACGAGTTTTTAGGCGATATGAACGAGCAGGTGGACAGGCTTACCCGTATTGTCAATAGGCTCCTGAGCCTTACCAAGCTGGACACTTCTGTGGAGGAATCCGAGGTATTTACTTTTTCCACGGTGAATGTGCAGCTTCTGGTGCAAAATGTTGTCAAAGCCTTGTTACCCCTTGCCCAAAGTAAGAATATTATGGTAGAGACCCATTTGACGGAATCCGTATTTCTTCGTGTGGATGCGGACAAAATCTGGGAAGCGGTTTACAATATTTTAGATAACAGCATTAAATACACCCCCGAGGACGGCAGGGTATATGTAGAGCTGTATCGGGACGAAAAAAATGTGCTGATTACCATTTCCGACAGCGGCATCGGCATGGCAGAGTCGGAATTCAACAAAATTTTTGACCGGTTTTACCGCGTAGATAAAGCCCGTGCAAGAGAAACAGGCGGCACAGGGCTTGGCCTTTCCATAGCCCTCGGCGCGGTAGAGCTCCACGGCGGCTATATAGAAGTGGAAAGCCGGGAGGAGGAAGGCAGTCTTTTCCGCATTGTCCTTCCCGTGACAACGGATTTATAAAGAGAGGAGAGACGGCGTGAAAAAAATATGGACGATACTTTTGGCGCTCTGTATTTTGGCAGGCTGTAGCCCCAAAAACACCGCGAACGTCAGCCTCTACTTTGTTTCCGCTGACGGGCAGGAAATCAAAAGCGAAACACGCGCCGTTTCTGTGGATGGCTCCCGTTTGGAGGAAGCGGTCAAAGCCCTTTTGGAAGGGCCCGAGGGGGCAGGGCTTCAGCGCGTGATTCCCGAGGGCACAACCCTCAAAAGCGTAAAGATGATGGGAACGGTGGCAGAAATTGATTTGTCTGCCCCCTTTGATACAGGGGATATGCACACGCGCCTGCTGGGCAGATACACGGTCATTTATACCGCCTGCGCCGTAGAGGACGTGCAAAAGGTGAAGCTTCTCACAGACGGCAAGCCCCTTACAAGTCTTAAAGACGGCGAGCCCTTGGGAGCGCTGGGCACGGCGGATATTGCCGCGGCAATGCCCCAAAGCGGCGCACAGGTGCTTTTGAATTTATATTTTCCTGATAAAAGCGGCAAGTATTTAATGCCCGATTCCAGAAAGGTGACCTTAGAGGACGGGCAAACGCCGGAAGGTGCAATCGTAACGGAAATTCTGCGAGGGCCGACGGCAACGCACCTTGCCCCTGCCGTATCAGAGGATACGCAAGTCCTTTCGGTAGAGACAAAAAGTGGCGTTTGTTTTGTAAACATGGACGCATCTTTTGTAAAGAAAAATACAGGCGATGCACAAAAGGAGAAAATGGCGGTATACGCCATTGTCAATTCCCTCTGCACGCTCCCCCATGTAAAAGAAGTCCGCTTTTTAGTAGACGGCATGACGGTGAAAAGCTTTGGCAGACTTGCCTTAGGGGCGAATTTAACGGAAAACCAAACCCTGTACCCTGCCCTGTAAAAGCAAATAGTAAGATAAAGGAGAGAAAACCATGCAAAAGACTTTTGAAGAATTATGCGGCGCGGCGAAAGCGGCGTATTCCATAGAAGGAGAACTGTACCAGCGTTATAACGTAAAGCGCGGTCTTCGTAACGCGGATAATACAGGTGTTTTGGTAGGCCTTACCAACATCGGGAATGCCCATGGCTATATTGTAAACGAAGGGGATAAGATTCCCGATAGAGGTATTCTTCGCTACCGCGGTGTGGACATATTTGACATCGTTCGTGCCTGCAGAGAAGAGGACCGCAAAGGCTTTGAGGAAATTGTTTACCTGCTTTTATTCGGCACATTGCCGTCTAAAAAGGCACTTGACGATTTTACCGCCCTTTTGGGTAGCCTTCGCACGTTGCCCGAAGGCTTTACGGAGGATATGATTTTAAAGGCACCCAGTAAGGATATTATGAACAAGCTGGCGCGTGCCGTTTTGGCAAGCTATTCCTATGACCCGAATCCCGATGATATTTCCATCGAAAATATGCTTCGCCAGTCCATAGAACTGATTGCCCGTATTCCCACCATGGTCACCTACGGCTACTATGCCAAGGCACATTACTATGATAATAAGAGCCTGATTATTCATGCACCGGACCCTGCCCTTTCCACGGCGGAAAACTTCCTGCGCATGATTCGTCCGGACAATGCGTATACAAAGCTTGAGGCAGATACCTTAGATGAGTGCCTCATTATCCACGCCGAGCACGGTGGCGGTAATAACTCTACGTTTACCACCCACGTGGTTTCCTCTACGGGGACGGACACGTATTCTGCAATTGCTTCTGCCGTCGGCTCCTTAAAGGGTCCCCTCCATGGCGGTGCGAACATTAAAGTGCGCGAGATGATTGACGATTTTAAAAAGCACGTCAAGGATATTACAAGCGAGCAGGAAGTCGGCGCATACATTGAAAAGATTTTACAAAAGAAAGCCTTTGACGGCGCAGGTCTTATTTACGGCATGGGTCACGCCATTTATACTTTAAGCGACCCCCGTGCCGTAATTCTCAAGGAAAAGGCAAGAGAGCTTGCAAAAGAAAAGGGCAGAGAAAATGAATTTAGACTCTATGAGCTTATCGAAACGCTGACGCCTACCATGTTTGCCAAGGTCAAGGGCGTGGAGAAAGAAATGTGTGCAAACGTTGACCTTTACTCCGGCTTTGTGTACAGCATGCTGGGTATTCCCCACGAGCTGTATACCCCGATTTTTGCCATTTCCCGTGCGCCGGGCTGGTGCGCACACCGTATGGAAGAAGTCATTACCGGCGGTAAGATTATCCGTCCGGCATATAAAAATGTAGTCGGCAAGGCACAGTATACTTCCCTTTCCGACCGCAAATAAAAAGGAGGCAAGACACATGGCAATGGATTTTTTGGACGTTGTAAAAGAAAAACTCACCACCGCCACACGGACGGCGGCGAAGAAATCGAGCGAAATCGTGGAAATTACGAAGCTGAAGGCATCCATTTCCGATGAGCTTTCCACCGTCAACAAAACCCTGCGCAGCATGGGCCAGGCGCTGTATGAAGCCTATAAGACAGGGGAAGAGACGGACTTTTCTCTCGAAGAAACCTGTGCAGAGCTTGACGAAGCGTATGCGCGGATTGAGGAATTGCAGGCAAGAGTGGCAGAACTCAAAAACACAAAGATATGCCCCACCTGCAAGAAGGAAATGGAACGGGATGCGATATTCTGTTCGGTGTGCGGCGAAAGATTCTAACAGATGCAAAAAAACGGCAGAAACCATAACGTTTCTGCCGTTTTTTAAAACTTAAACAAAATACCTACAAGCGCTCCTATAAAAATCAAAACAATAGGATGCAGTTTTTTAAACCGATACGAGATAAACGTAAGAGCCGCAAAAAGAAGAACAGCGGGCAGGTCAAAAAGAGCTGATATATTCTTTGTAATAAGAAACGTATCCACATGTAAAATAGAAGCCTTTAGCACTTCAAAAAATGCCACCAAAATCAGCGCCACCACCGCAGGACGAAGCCCTAAGAAAGCCGCATTCACAAAACGGTTATCCCGAAAGCGCTTCATAAAGCCGGCAACGATGAGAATGATGAGAAGCGAGGGAAGCACCAGCGAACAGGTGGCAAGTACTGCACCCGGCACCCCGGCGGCAGTAAACCCTGCGTAAGATGCCATATTGACGCCGATTGGCCCCGGCGTCGATTCCGAAACCGCAAGCATATCCGCAACCATTTCCGGCGTAAACCAGCCGTATTTTTCGCTGATTTCGTAAAGGAAGGGGAGGGTGGCAAGACCACCGCCAATGGCGAACAGTCCCGTTTTGAAAAAGGCAAGAAAAAGCTCGAAATAAATCATTTTTTTGCCCTCCCTACTGTGCCGAACAAAATGCCGAAAAGGATGGCACCGACCACAATATACATGGAAGACACGTCAAATACGAGTGACAAAATCAGCGCGGCGAGAAAGACGAGGGCGGATAAGACAGAGCAAATATTCTTTCGAAATAGCTGCAGTACTGTCTTTAACACAAGTGCCGCTACCGCCACGCGAATGCCGGCGAGGGCGTGCTGCACAGCGGCGTAGGAAGCAAAAGAAGAAAGGCATGCCGCAATGGCTGTGATAATAAGGAGTGACGGCAGCACAACGGCGCAGGTGGCAACCAAGCCGCCGAGGGCGCCGCCTACCTTGTAGCCCACAAACGTGGCGGTGTTTACCGCAATAACGCCCGGGGTACATTGCCCGATGGCGTAATAGTCCAGCACTTCTTCCTCGGTACATAGTTTTTTCTTTTCTACAATTTCACGCTGTATCACCGGCAGCATGGCATAGCCGCCGCCAAAGGTAAAAAGCCCGATTTTAAAAAAGGAAACAAATAAATTCCACATATTTTTTACAGGCGCAAAAGCTCGTGCGCGTTCTCCCAAAAGATTTTTTTGTTTTCCGCTTCGCTAAGACCGAGGCGGAGCACATGGTCAATACAAGCGGAGGGGCTGTGCATGGGAAAGTCTGTGCCGAAAAGGCATTTTTCCACCCCGTGCTTTCGAATCATGCGAAGGGCCTGTTCCTTTTCGAGCCACTCAAGACAGCTGGAAGTGTCAAAGTACACGTTCTGCCCCACAAGGTGTTTTTCGGATTCGTCCCACTGGGAATAGCCGCCCATGTGGGCAACAATCATGGTAAGACCGGGAAAACGGTCATGGACAGCGCGCATACGCCTGGGGCTTGAAAAATCCACATTGGCGTCCCCGGCGTGGAACAGAATGGGGAGCTTGCCTTCTGCATAGGCGTAAATACGGGCGGCTTTTTCGCTGTCGACCGGAAAACCCTGAAAGTCCGGATGCATTTTGATGCCCCGGAGCCCAAGGGAAATCATACGGTCGATTTCCTCTTCTATATGGGGATAATCGGGATGCATGGTGCCAAAGCCAAAGAGACGGTCGGATGTAAGGCTTGCCACAAAATCGTTTACATGCTCTACTTGTGCCGCCTTTGTGGCGGTGGAATGAATCAGACACTTCCTTATCCGTTTTTCATTTTCCAGTGCCGTCAAAAAGGCGTCATGGGTGCCGTCGGCATACATGGGCACGCCGTAGTATTTGCCGGTGTTGGAAGCAGCTTTTTTCGCAATTGCGTCGGGAAAAACATGCACGTGCATGTCAAATACTTGATACGCCATGGTCTTTCTTCTTTCTATTTAGATTGCGGTATGAAAAAATCTGCCCCGGGGCAGATTTTTTCGGTATGTAAACAAACTTTACTGACTGGTAGAGTAGTTGGGGGCTTCTTTTGTGATAAATACATCGTGGGGATGGCTTTCATGAAGCGCGGCACCCGTAATGCGGACAAATTCGCTCTTTTCGCGGAGTGCTTTTATGGTCGCGGCGCCACAGTAGCCCATGCCTGCACGAAGACCGCCTAAAAGCTGATAGATTGTATCCGACAGCGCACCCTTATACGGCACACGGCCCTCAACGCCTTCCGGCACCAGCTTTTTGTTGTTGGTCTGGAAATAACGGTCACGGCTGCCCTCGTTCATAGCGCCGATGGAGCCCATGCCGCGGTATACCTTAAAGCGGCGGCCCTGGTAAATTTCTTCTTCGCCCGGGCTTTCTTCACAGCCTGCAAAAAGACTGCCAATCATAATGGAGTTTGCACCGGCGGCAATGGCCTTGGGAAGGTCGCCGGAGTATTTGATACCGCCGTCAGCGATGACGGGGATATTGTATTTGGATGCGACTTCGTAAACGTCACAAATTGCCGTAACCTGCGGCACGCCGATACCGGCAACAACACGGGTGGTACAAATGGAGCCGGGGCCGATACCGACCTTAACGGCGTCTGCACCTGCATCAATCAGTGCACGGGCGGCTTCGCCTGTGGCGATGTTACCGGCGATGAGCTGGAGGTCCGGATATGCTTTTTTAACCTTTGCAACGGCTTCAATAATATTTTTGGAGTGACCGTGAGCAGAGTCGAGGGTTACCACGTCTACCTTCGCGTCGATAAGGGCGGCACAGCGGTCTAAAACATCCGCAGTAGCACCAATGGCGGCGCCGGCTAAAAGTCTACCGCTTTCGTCACGGGCGGAGTTCGGGTACTGGACTGCCTTTTCAATGTCTTTAATGGTAATGAGACCCTTCAGGTTATAGTCCTTATCCACAATGGGAAGCTTTTCGATTTTGTGACGGCGCAAAATTTCCTGTGCTTCGTCTAAGGTTGTGCCTTCGGGTGCGGTGATGAGGTTTTCCCTTGTCATCGCCTGGCTGATTTTCTTGGAAAAGTCCACTTCAAAGCGAAGGTCACGATTTGTTAAAATACCCACAAGGCGTGTGCCCTCTGTAATCGGCACGCCGGAAATTTTATATTTTCCCATGAGGGCATCCGCGTCTGCCAAGGTATGCTCGGGGGAGAGGAAGAAGGGGTCAACAATAACGCCGTGTTCGGAGCGTTTTACCCTGTCTACTTCCGCTGCCTGGGCTTCAATGCTCATATTCTTGTGAATGATACCAACGCCGCCCTCTCTTGCCATGGCAATGGCGAGGCGGGATTCCGTTACCGTGTCCATAGCGGCACTAATCAGCGGAATGTTTAAGCGAATTTTGTTTGTAAGCCTTGTGCTGATATCTACATCAGCAGGGAGAACGTCCGAGGCTTGCGGAACGAGAAGAACGTCATCAAACGTAATGCCTTCGCGAATCGAAACGGTACTTTTCATGGGGACACTCCTTTTTGTAAGATTTATTCTGCTTAGTATATCATACCCGGGTGGGAAAGTCAATAGGCAAAATGCTAAATTTAATCCGTTTGTGCCGTTGACTTTTTTGCCGTATTTTGCTATACTGGTAGGGAGGTGACAGTATGGAATATAGTGTAAGAGAAAAACAGATTCGCTTTGCAGGCCTTTTGGGACTGGGAACGAATTTTCTTTTATTTTTGCTGAAGTTTTTTGTCGGCACCATAGCGGGCAGTGTGTCCGTTATTGCCGATTCTTTTAATAATCTTTCGGATATGGGTGCAAGTGGCGTCGGGCTTGTCGGGCTGCGTATGGCAGAAAAGCCGTCCGATGCGGAGCACCCCTTTGGCCACGGCAGAGTGGAGTATGTTTCGGGCCTTGTGGTTTCTTTTCTCATTCTTTTTTTGGGCGTGGAGCTTTTTATGGATGCGGTAGAGAAAATTCTGCATCCCGGGGCAGTACACTTTTCCATGGTTTCCCTGCTCCTGCTGATTTTTGCCGTGCCGGTAAAGCTTGGGCTGGGGCTGTATACCCAAAAGGTCGGCAAAAAAACAAATTCTCCTGCGATGCAGGCGGCAGGGAAGGACAGCCTAAATGACGTGCTTGTCACATCTGCCACGATTCTATCTGCCCTTCTCTCCCAGCATACGGTTTTTCCCGTAGACGGGGTCATCGGCCTGCTGGTATCCGGCTTTGTTGTTTTTGCCGGGATTGGGATTTTAAAGGATACCGTAGGGCCGCTTCTGGGGCAGGCACCGCCAAAACCTTTGGTCAAAGCAATCGAACAACGGGTGCTCGACTGCGACGGCGTTATCGGTATTCATGACCTGATTGTGCACAACTATGGCCCCAACCGCTTTATGGCAAGTGCCCATGCCGAGGTGCGCGCCGATTGCGATATTTTAAAAATGCATGATGCTATCGACCTTGCCGAACGGCGCGTGATGGAGGAGCTTGGCGTTGCCATTACGATTCACTTAGACCCCTTAGAAACGGACGACGCCCTTACCAATACCCTTAGGGAAAAGGTGTGCGACATCGTCGCGACCATTGACCCTGCCTTTTCTATCCATGATTTTCGCGTTGTCAGCGGAGATACCCACACGAATTTAATTTTTGATGTTGTGTTGCCGGGAACATGGAGAGGAAAGCCGGGGGATTTAAAGGCGGAAATTGATGCGCGTCTCAGCCGTCATAACCCCACCTATTTCACCGTGATTACATTTGAGAGAAATTTTTCATAACAAAAAAGCTGCCCGCCGGGCAGCTTTTTACAGTTTTAAAACAGTGCGTCCATCTGTATGATGTACCATTCATCCTCCTGCTTTTCGAGGGTCAAGTTTACATCCTTTTCTACAATAGGTGCTTGGGAAAGAAGCTGGGGCAGTGCCCATGCACCAAAGTCCGCTAAAAACGATTCCTGCCATGCCGGGTCGGCTGCGGTGTTTCCTATGGATTCCATGGAGATGTTTTTGGCTTGCATATACTGCATGAGGAGCGTTTCCAAATCAATATCCGTTCCCAGATTTTGGAGGTCCGGCGCCTTAGAGACCATGACGGCAGTGGCGGTGCCGTTGTTTGCGGAAATCGTCTTTATCGTGAGCGAGAATTTGGAAAAAATTTCTTTCGTCAAAGCCTGCGCCGTTTCGTCGGTAATATTGAAGGCTTCCCGGCTTTCTTCGGGAATTAGGGAAGAGGGGTCAAAGTTTATATAGGTATCATATGGCTCGCTGCCCGGTGCAACATAATCGGCAAGACCTTTTATGTTACCGCGGGAAAGGGTATCGGCAAAGCCTTCTAGCACCATGCGGGCATCCGTTTCGTCCGTGTTCGGCCGTTCTGCCGATTTTTCCGGCTGGGAGGTTTCGGTGCTTTTCGCGTTGTCCGTATTTTCCCCCTCGTCCTTACTGCACGCCGTAAACGTAAGGGCAATGGTAAGGGCTAAAAATAATGCTAAAATTTTCGTCGGTTTTTTCAAGGAAACCAACTCCTTTCTCCTATAATGTTTTCAGTATATCATAGCAAGGGTAAAAAATGCAAATTATTTCATAAAAAAAAGAAAAGAAAGTGAATAGTCTTGCTTTTTATCCCTTTGGGGGGTATAATAAGGGAAAGAATGAATAGCAGGAGATAAAGAACATGTTTATTGATTTACACACACATTCTGTTAAAAGTGACGGCGCCATGCAGCCCTATGCGGTTGTGGACACGGCAAAGGAAGCAGGCCTTGCCGCGATTTCCCTTACGGACCATGACGTGATTGACGGTGTTCGGGAAGCGATGAAGCGTGGCGAGGAAGTGGGCGTCGAGGTCATTCCCGGTATTGAGCTTTCTGCAAAATTTAAAACGGAGACCCACGTTCTCGGCTATTTCGTGGATTTGGAGAATCCAACCTTTTTGGAAAAGCTGGAGGAGATTAAACGGGTCAGGATGCAGCGCAACTACGAAACGGCGGAAAACCTGCGGAAAATCGGCTTCCCCATTACGGTGGAGGACGCTATGGAGCTCGCACCAAACGGCATTATCGGCCGTGCCCATTTTGCACGCGTTATGGCAAACCGCGGCTATGTCGCCTCGGTAAAGGAAGCCTTTGATAAATACCTTGCAAACGGAAAGCCCGGGTATTCCACGCTCCAGCTTTTATCCCCTCGCGATGCGGTGGAACTGATTAAATCTGCGGGAGGGCTTGCGTTTTTGGCGCACTTGCACCTGACGCGCCTTGAGGGGCAGGAGCTTTACGACTTTGTGGCGGACCTTAAGGACGCCGGTATGGACGGCATTGAAGGGTACTACACGGAATACACGCCCCAGATGCAGGCGGAATATCAGGGTCTTGCAAAAAAACTGGATTTGGCAATTTCCGGCGGTACGGATTTCCATGGCGCAATGAAGCCCCACATTTCCATCGGGAAGGGTCTCGGCAACATGGCAATTCCGTATGCAGTACTGGAAAACATGAAATCGCTTCGCGCATAGAGGAAAAACATGAAGATATTATTTTTCGGAGATATTGTAGGAAGACCGGGAAGAGAAGCGGTGCTCGAAAACATCAATATGCTCAGAAAGCGGTATGGCGCGGACGTTTGCGTTGCCAACTGCGAAAACGCCGCCGGGGGCTTTGGTATTACACGACAGCACGCCGAAACCCTCATGCGCGCAGGGGTGGATGTATTTACAACCGGCAATCACGTCTGGTCCAAAAAAGAGATTATCGAGCTTTTCGATGAAATCCCCATTTTGCGCCCCCAAAACCTGCCTAAAACCGACCCTGGGCAGGGCGTTTTGGTATACACGGCAGATAGTGGCGAAAAGCTTGCCGTTATCAATTTACTGGGAAGGTTATATATCGACATGCCTGTCTCAAGCCCTTTTGACGTTTTAGATGAAGTGCTGCAAGGGGTGGATACGCCCCATGTTTTGGTGGACTTTCACGCCGAGGCAACCAGCGAGAAAAAGGCGCTCGGATATTATGCGGACGGCAGAGTCAGTGCCATCGTGGGCACCCACACCCATGTGCAGACCGCAGACGAATGTATTTTGCCGAAAGGCACTGCGTTTATTACTGATGTAGGGATGTGCGGCGCGATAGATTCTGTGCTGGGCGCGGAGATAAACCTTGCTGTGGGGCGGTTTACATCTTCTGTACGCCGTGGCTTTGAGGTGGCACGGGGACGGCATATGGCATCAGCCGTATTTATTGAAACCAATGAAAAAGGAAAAGCGATACGAATTGAGCGCATACAGGAATAAAAAAACGGGACGAGTTTTCGTCCCGATTTTTTATTCAATGGAAAGTACTTTCCCCGTACCGCCTAAAGTCACGACTTTTTTAAAAATACCGGCGCGAAGAAGCTCGCCGATGCCGGGGCGAGCGAGGGCATCCTCTCGTCCCGTGCCGTGGAGAGAACAGATGACCCGAACGCCGGCATGGGAAAGGGCGCGAACGGCCATCTCGTCTTCCTCACTCCCCAGTTCGTCCGTAATCACGACTCTCGGGGACATACCGCGAAGGAGCATTTGCATGCCCTCTGCCTTCGGGCAGCCGTCATATACGTCCGTGAAAATTCCAACATCGTTTTGCGGCACACCCCTGTACATCGCGGCAATCTCGCCGCGCTCGTCCGCAATGCCTACCCGAAAACCGTATGCCCGGCTTCCAAGCTGCCTTGCAATATCCCGAAGGAGCGTGGTTTTTCCTGCGGCAGGGGGCGATACAATCAGGGTGTTATAGATATCGTTCCCATGCAGGAGGGAGGGCAAAACCTTGTCCGCCGCGCCCAAGATCTCGTGGGCAACGCGAAGATTTATAGAAGAAATATCGGTGAGAATACGCACCTTGCCGTTTTCCACCACCGTCCTGCCGCAAAAGCCTGCCCGATGACCGCCGGGCAATGTGACAAAGCCGTTTTTAAGCTCTTCTTGCCTTGCATACAGAGAATTTTGGCACATACGCCGTGCGGTGCTTTGCACTGTTTCGCCGGACAATATGGTTTTCCCTAAAACGGGATTTTTACCTGCAAGCACTACAAGGGGTGCTTCGGCACGCAGGCGAATTTCCTGTAAGGCGTCAAAGGAAACAGGCAGGGCGGAAAGCTCTGCAAAAATTTCAGACGGAAAAAAATATGAAAGGGACGATAAATTCAAAATGGAAGTCCCTCCTTTCTTTCTATCACTATATGAAAGACGAAATTTTTCCAGAACACATCATGACATATTTTTAAAACTGCGGCAAATACTATCGAAAAAAGCAGGAGGAAAGAAAATGCTTTCTACGATATTACTTCTTTCGCAGTTTTGTTTTTCCGCCGTGACGGCGTGTTATTTTTATCATCTTCTCCGCTCGCAGAAAAGTGGCGAGAAGGGAATGGAAAAGGAATCAAGACGGGAACTGGAAAAGCTGCACAAAATGCGAAGTGTGCATCTCTCTGTCCCCCTTTCCGAAAAAACGCGGCCGACGTCTTTTGCAGAAATTCAGGGACAGCAGGACGGTCTTCGCGCCCTTCGGGCGGCACTTTGCGGCGAAAACCCACAGCACGTGTTGATTTACGGGCCACCGGGGGTAGGGAAAACGGCGGCGGCACGGGCAGCACTGCGGGAGGCAGCGCGAAATCCGGCGTCGCCCTTTGGAAGGGATGCAAAATTTGTAGAAATGGACGCGGCAACCCTAAGATATGACGAGCGTGGCATTGCCGACCCTCTCATCGGTTCCGTCCATGACCCTATCTATCAGGGTGCCGGTGCATACGGGCCGGGGGGCATCCCCCAGCCAAAGCCGGGGGCGGTTACAAAGGCGCACGGCGGCATCTTGTTTTTAGATGAAATCGGGGAACTGCCGCCCCTCCAGCTCAATAAGCTTTTAAAGGTGCTGGAGGACCGATGCGTGTACTTTGAAAGCGCGTATTACAGCCGCGAGAATAAAGACATTCCAAAGCACATTCACGATATGTTCCAAAACGGCTTGCCTGCAGATTTTCGCCTTGTGGGCGCGACGACGCGCTCCCCCGAAGAGCTTCCCCCTGCCCTTCGCTCGAGATGCGCCGAGGTGTTTTTTGACGCCCTTTCCGAACCGGAAATTTTATCCATCGCCACCCTTGCCGCCAAGAAAAGCGGTTTTCAGGCGGAGGAAGCGGCAGTCGCGGCTGTGGCGGACTATGCCCAAAACGGACGGGATGCGGTAAACATCATTCAAACTGCCGGCAGCTTTGCCCGATGTGAGGGGCGGGGCGAGATTTCCAGAAGCGATGTGTTATGGGTGGCGGAGGCAGGAAGATATGCGCCGCGCCTTCGGGTAAAAAGCCGAAATCTCGGCAGAATCGGCACGGTGCGGGGTCTTGCGGTCATGGGGCTTTCGGAAGGGCTCACCATGGATATAGAGGCGGTGGCGGTTTATAAAAAAGGGGAAGGAAATCTCACCATTACCGGTGCGTGCGAAACGGAGTGCATTACACTTGGGCAAAGACAGCTTTCCCGGCGCAGCACGGCCCTGTCCGCGGTGGAAAATGCCCTTTCCTTTTTGGAAAGCGTCTGCGGCGTTCAGGCGGCAGACTATCAAATCCACGTAAGCTTTCCCTCTTTTGCCATGGCGGACGGCCCTTCCGCAGGGCTTGCTGTCCTTGCCGCGCTGTACTCTGCGATTTTTTCTGTGCCCGTGCCGGATACAGTTGCCTTTACGGGGGAAATTACGCCTCGGGGTGCCGTGCTACCCGTCGGCGGTGTTCGGCAAAAGATAGCCGCGGCAGCATCTGCAGGCGTTTTGAAGGTATTCTTGCCTTATGAAAACAGCGAAAATTTACAGGATGCGGGCGTGGAAATCATACCTGTTTCGGGGGGCAGAGAATTTTTGTCGCGGCTGTTCGGCACGGAAAAAGGGGACGAGACTTTTCCAAAGGCGTGCAATCTTTCCCCCGTTTCCTGAAAATACACCGCGGAGTTTGGAAGAAACACTTGAAATATGGGCGAAAATGCGTTATACTGTAGAAAAGCAAAACAGAAAGGAGCGCATTTTCATGCCTTTAGAGACCTTGACAATGCCGCTGATTCCCGTTCGCGGTATTGTCATTTTTCCATATATGGTTCTTCATTTTGACGTAGCACGCGATAAATCCATTGCGGCACTGGAAGCCGCTATGCAAAACGGACAAACTGCATTTTTAACAACACAAATTGACGCCGCCGAAAACGAGCCCGGGAGGGACGGCCTTTACACGGTGGGCACAGTGGCAAAAATTCGCCAACTACTGCGCCTGCCGCAAAATTATGTCCGCGTTTTGGTGGAGGGACTGTACCGCGCAGAACTTCTAAACGTGGAAACGGACGGCGCATTTTATTCTTGCGAGGTCCGGCAGATTCGGTCCCTTCGAAGGGGGCTTACCTCGGTGGATACGGAGGCGGCAAGACGGGTGATAGACCGTCTTTTTGAAGAATACTTACAGCTAAACCCAAGGGCAAACGCAGATTTATACCGCACCGTATCGGGGGAAAAGGAGTTCGGGAAGTATCTCGATTTCCTTGCCTCTAATTTCTTTGTGCGTGCTTCTGATAAACAGGCAATACTGGAAGAAAAGAATGTAGCGGAGCGCGCAGAAAAGTTTATTGTGATTTTGGAGGGAGAGGTCGAAGTCTTGCGGACGGAAAACGCTATTGCCGGCAAAGTGCAGGAAAACCTTGCCCGGCAGCGAAAAGAAGCATACCTTCGAGAACAGATGCAGGTAATCTCCCGCGAACTTGGGGATGACTTTGACGAGGATATCACAAACTTTGAAAATAAAATTTATTCGAAGGCACTGCCGGACGAAGTGCGGGAAAAAGCGGAAAAGGAGCTTTTAAAGCTACGCCGCCAAAATCCGTCCTCACCGGTGGCACAGGTCACATATACGTATTTGGAAACGCTGCTCCAGATGCCCTACGGCATTCGCTCCATGGAAAACGAAAATTTAAAGAAGGCAGAACGTATTTTGGCACGCGACCATTATGGCCTCGAAAAAGTAAAAGAACGGCTGATGGAATATCTTGCCGTTCGAAAGCTTGCAGGCGATTTAAAGGGGCAGATTCTTTGCCTTGTGGGGCCGCCGGGTGTGGGGAAAACCTCCATCGTAAAGTCGGTAGCGGAAGCATTAGGACGAGAATACGTTCGTATTTCCCTCGGCGGCGTCCATGACGAAGCGGATATTCGCGGCCATAGAAAAACGTATATCGGCTCCATGCCCGGAAGAATTGCCGATGCCATTCGCCGCGCCGGAACGGAAAATCCCCTCGTACTCCTCGACGAAATTGATAAAATGGGGCAGGATTTTAAAGGCGACCCTGCGGCGGCACTTTTAGAGGTGTTAGACCCTGCCCAAAACCATACTTTTAGGGACCATTATCTGGAAGTTCCGTTTTCTCTTGAAAACGTTATGTTCATTACAACCGCAAACGACCGCGACAGGATTCCCCGCCCCTTATATGACCGCATGGAGGTCATTGATATTTCCGGCTACACCGAGGAAGAAAAGCTGGAAATCGGCATGCGGCATTTACTGCCGAAAAACCTGCAAATCCATGGTCTTGCGGACAAAAACGTGGCAGTGCGGCGAGATGCAGTGCGCAGTATCATTGCGCACTATACAAGAGAAGCCGGCGTTCGCCAGCTGGAAAGAGAAATTGCCCACCTTTGCCGTCGCGTGGCAGGGAAGGTTGCAGGCGGCGAAGAAAAAATCACCGTCACGGTGAAAAACATAGAGGAATTTTTAGGGAAATATAAATTTATTCGCGATATGGAAACTGGTAAAGCCGAGGTGGGCACCGCGTCTGGTCTTGCCTGGACGGCTGTGGGGGGCGAAACGCTTAGAATAGAGGTCGCCGTGATGCCCGGCACAGGGAAAACCCAGCTTACAGGTAGCCTTGGGGACGTGATGAAGGAATCCGCGTCGGCGGCAATCAGCTTTATCCGCACCCGTGCCGAGTCCCTGGGCATTGACCCCGATTTTTATAAAACGAAGGATTTACACATCCATGTGCCTGAGGGCGCAGTGCCAAAGGACGGCCCTTCTGCCGGCATTACCATGGCCACGGCAATTGCCTCGGCCTTGTCCCTTCGCCCTGTTTGCGGTGACATTGCCATGACGGGGGAGGTTACCCTTCGTGGAAAGGTTTTGCCCGTTGGCGGCATCAAGGAAAAGCTTTTGGCGGCCCATCGCCTTGGGAAGAAAACGGTGCTGATTCCAAAGGAAAACCTGCGGGATACGGCGGAATTACCGCC
>JAZNHR010000029.1:0-29930 GCA_045577075.1 Clostridia bacterium
ACCTACGGTGCGATGTGGACAAACCAAAACGGGATTGTAGTTACGTCCTTCCAGCAAATCGGCTTCACGAGCCCACGTCTGGCACTTGGATATTTTGCTCTGGAAAATGACACATGGGTAGAGCATACAATTCCGGCACAAACGGAAGAAACGTATACAGTCGGGAATGACTTTAAAGCCTTTTTCACACCGATGGATAACGCCCCTGTAGATTATGCTCATTCTTCGTTTATTCAAAACTATGATTTTGAAGCGATGCGGGAATTTAAGAAAGGACAATCCATCAAGATTTTAGGCTACGGAGAAATGTACTCCTATTACACCTTCTACGTAGACATTGATGGGGAGAAAGGCGTTCTCGCCTTCTGGATTGGTGACTAATACAAAAGGGGCTGTGCCAAAAGGTTCGGCCCCACTTTTTCGCTGAAAAGAGCAATTGACTTTTTAGGCACAGCGTGCTACAATTGACATGTGCAGAATCGTATTTTTTAGCAAAGGAGCTTTTAGATATGCAAAACCTCGGGTACTACAATGGTAAATTCGGCGAAGCCGATGAAATGATGATTCCCATGAATGATAGAGTGTGTTATTTCGGGGACGGCGTATATGATGCGACCTACAGCCGCAACTATAAAATCTATGCCCTTGATGACCACATCGACCGCATTTATAACAGCGCCGCACTTCTGAAAATTGAAATTGCACAGACGAAGGAAGAAATGAAGGCCATTTTAAATGAAATGGTTGCCAAGATGGATACGGGCGAAAATTTTGTATACTGGCAAGTTACACGCGGCACGGGCAAACGCAACCATTTGTTCCCGACCGACGGTTCCAAAGGAAATCTTTGGATTAACATTTCCCCCAAGAATATTGTAGATATTCACAAAAAGCTGAAGCTAATTACCCTGGAGGACACCCGTTTTCTCCATTGTAACATTAAAACCTTAAACCTGATTCCTTCCGTTATAGCTTCCCAAAAGGCGAAAGAGGCCGGGTGCGACGAAGCCGTCCTCCACCGTAGTGGTAGAGTAACGGAATGTGCCCACAGCAATGTGCACATAATTCGGGACGGCATGTTTGTAACTGCGCCTACCGACCATTTGATTTTGCCTGGCACTGCCCGCGCACACCTCATTACAGCCTGCAAAAAGCTCGGCATTGGGGTGGACGAAACGCCCTTTACGGTGGACGAAATGATGGCGGCAGACGAGGTTATCGTTTCCAGTGCCGGTTCTTTATGTCTGCAAGTGGCGGAAATTGACGGCGTGCCCGTCGGCGGTAAGGCACCGGCGCTTTTATCCGCACTACAGGACGAAGTCCTTCGTAAATTTATGGAAGCAACCAACTGAGAAAGGCCTAAAATCATGAATCTTACATATGAAGCTTTACCGTACCACAGGACTTTTGCCCGCATAAGTCTTTCTGCGATAAAGCATAATTTAAATGAACTGAAGAAGTGTCTCTGCCCCGGTGTTCACGCACTGGCGGTTGTAAAGGCGGACGCCTACGGTCACGGCAGCGTCCATGTGGCAAAACACATAGAAAAAGACGTAGATTATTTTGCCGTTGCCTGTATCGAGGAAGCAATTACCCTGCGGGAAGGCGGCATCAAAAAGTCCGTTTTAATTCTTTCCTACACCGGTCCCCTTCTTTTTGATACCCTTGTAAAGTATGACCTTACTGCCTCCATCTTTTCGGTAGAGGATGCTTCTCGCCTTTCCGAAGCCGCACACGCCTTGGGCAAGAAAGCCAAGGTACATATAGCGGTAGACACCGGAATGGGTAGAATTGGCTTTACGCCTACGGAAGAAAGTGCGGATAAAATTCGGGAAATTTCCCTTATGCCCGGCATCGAGCTGGAAGGGCTTTTCAGCCACTACGCCTGTGCGGACTGTGCGGACAAAACCGATGCCCTTTGCCAAACAGCTTTATTTGACCGCTTTATTTCCTTTTTAGAGGAAAGGGGCGTTTCTATCCCCATAAAACATATCTGCAACAGTGCCGGCACTATGGACTTTGAAAAACAGTACGACATGTGCCGCCTGGGCATCGCTTTATATGGCTTATATCCTTCCGAGGAAATGGACACAGAAAAAATAAAACTCATCCCCGCCATGGAAGTTGTAAGCCACGTCGTACACGTTAAAACCGTGCCAAAAGGCTTTCAAATTGGGTATGGCCATATTTACACCGCGCCCGGCGAGAGACGGATTGCCACCGTTTCCATAGGATATGCGGACGGCTACAATCGGTGCCTTACCGAAAACGGCTACGTTTTGATACGAGGCAGGAAAGCACCTGTTGTGGGAAAAGTGTGTATGGACCAGATTATGGTGGATGTTACGGATATTCCGGACGTCAGCGCAGAGGACGAAGCCGTAATTATAGGAAAAAGCGGGGATGCAAACATTTCCGCAGAAACACTCGGCGCACTTTGCCACAGCTTTAATTACGAGGTCGTTTGTAATTTCATGCCCCGCGTGACAAGAATATACGAAGACTAAAAGAAGGTCGGACAAAATGTCCGACCTTCTTTGCTGGGATAGTCTCTGTATACTTTCTAATGTAGTTTTTAGGCTACACTTATTGCACATATTCGTCAAGGCTTCGAAAAACATATCCTTTTTCTCTTGCGCCGTCAATGATATCGCCCAGAGCTTCGGCATTATCCTTTGACACGGCATGGAGAAGAATCACCGCGCCGCCATGGATGCCGCCCATCACCTTATCATAGGCATAGGCCTTTCCTCGGCTCGCGTTTTGCTCCCAGTCCTGATACGCAAAGCTCCAAAACACGTTCGTGTAGCCCATTTCCTTTGTAAGCTTTAGGGTCCGTGCGTTATATTCGCCCTTTGGGGGACGAACATAGCGCATTTCCTGCCCGAATTTCTCTTCAAATGCACTGGAAAGACCTGCAAGCTCTTCTCTGAGTTTGTTATCATCCGTTACCGTAGGGAGTGACGGATGGTTCACGGTATGATTCCCAACAATGTGTCCTTCCTCTACCATGCGTCTTACAAGGTCCTCATGCGCCTTCAGGTACGGCCCGGTAATAAAGAAGGCGGCTTTTACATTTTTCTCCCGAAGGGTATCTAAAATAGACGCCGTATAGCCGTTTTCATATCCTTCGTCAAAGGTCAAATAAATTCCTTCATCCTCTTTGCCCATGTACATACAGCCATAAGTTTCCATGTCCCTGATTTGCTCTGCCGTAAATTCCGGCCGTGCGCCTTCCATTCTTCGAAAGCCCCAGCCCTCTATCCCTGCCGCAACGGCGGTGGTTTCCGGAGAAGCCGAGGGCGGTATTTCTAAAGGTTCGGCACCGCAGCCGGTTAAAAACACCGTTGCCGCCAGCGGCAAAAGCAGTCGTTTCATCTAAATAACAGCCCCTTTTCGAATGATAATTGGATAATTCGGCTGTCCTGTCAGCCTTTTCCCTTCCCGCATCAGACATTCCTTGTCAAAAATCACGTTTTCCGCGATACCGCCCGTATCAATATGGGTTTTCTCCATAATGATGCAGTTTCGAAGATGGGCGTGCCTTCCCAGCTTTACACCGCGGAAGAAAATACAGTTTTCCGCACTGCCTTCAATAATGCAGCCGTCTGCAATGAGACAATTTGCAATTTCGGCATCGTCACCGTACCGGGTGGGCACCCGATTTTTCACCTTCGTAAAAATCGGCTCCTCTTGCCGAAACAGTGCCGTTTGCACTTCTTCCCGTAAAATGTCCATATTGCAGGCAAAATAAGATGCCACCGAGTCCACTCTGCCTGCGTACCCTTTAAACTCCCAGCCGTACATGCGAAGTGTGTGTACGTTTCTGACAAGGGCATCCATGATAAAGCTGTGCTCTCCCCGTGCATACGCCGCTTCACAAATTCGAATCAAAAGTTCCTTTTCCATGATATACATGTCCATGCCTGCCTTCGAGCCGGTAGGGCGAAGGGGCTGATAGGCAAGGTCTGTAATTCTGCCGTCCTCATCCGTTTCCAGCACCAGGCGGCTAGATGCGCCTTCTTCTGCCGTTTCCTCCCTGTAAATCACCGTAATATCCGCCCCGGTTTCCTTGTGTTTTTGCATTGCCTCGTCAAAGGTAATGTTACAAATTGTATTGCCTTCGCTAAGTACCACATATTTCTGCCGGCTTCGCCGGAGATACGGCATAATTCCCATTAAAACATCAATTTCACCTGCCATTTGGCCGTACTTTTCATGGCTTGCAAATGGCGGCAGCATGAAAAGCCCATAATGCTCCCGTTGCAAATCCCAAGGGCTGCCTGCCCCCAGATGGTCCATAAGAGAGGAATATTTATGTTTTGTGGCCACGCCCACGTTAATAATACCGGAATTGACCATGCCGGACAGCACAAAGTCAATCAGGCGGTATCTGCCTGCAACCGGGAGGGCGGCCGTCGAGCGTACTTCCGTAAGCTCTCGAAGTGTCACATCGTCTGACTCCGTCAAAATAATTCCCATTGTATCCTGCATACTATATCCCTCCGATTGCCGCATTCCGATAAACGATGCTTCCCGCCTCTGCGGTTTCACCATCACCGATCACGCAGATATCCTCGCCCTGGCTGCTGCCGACTGCCGCACCGCGGCGTATTCTCGCTTCGCTCCCCACAATGGCGTTTTCCACCACCGCCTCCGGTTCAATATACGCCCCCGGGAAGACAATGCTATTTACCACTCTTGCCCCCTTCGCCACCGTAACACCCCGAAACAGTACGCTACCGTGAACCCTGCCGTAAATGCGGCAGCCTTCCGTGACAATACTGTCCGAAATTTTGGCGGCATCGGAAATAAAATGAGGCGGCTGGGCGGTACTGCGGCTGAAGATGGTCCAGTCCGGGTCATACAAATCAAAACGGGGCGGCGTACATACTAAATCCATATTTGCCTCCCAAAGGCTTTTTGCTGTACCTACGTCCTTCCAGTAGCCGTCAAAATTATAGGCATGGAGTCTTTCGCCTGCCGCCAGCATCTGGGGAATGACGTTCTTCCCGAAATCATTTTTAGATGTGGGGTTTCCCTCGTCCAAAATCAAATACTTTTTGAGAATCTGCCAGTCAAACAGGTACACACCCATGGATGCCAAATCATTTTTCGGCTTTTGGGGCTTTTCCTCAAACTCTGTGATAAAGCCGTTTTGGTCCGTATTCATAATACCAAAGCGAGACGCTTCGTTAATGGGAACCCGTATAACCGCAATCGTTGCCGCCGCACCCGTGGACAAATGCATATCCAGCATTTTGCCGTAGTGCATTTTATATATATGGTCACCGGATAAAACCAGAACATATCGGGGATTAAATCGTTCAATAAACCCCATATTCTGGTAAATGGCATTGGCAGTGCCCTTATACCATTCCCCCTCGCTGCTTTTCATGTACGGCGGCAAAATATATACACCGCCCCGGCTGCGATCCAAATCCCATGGTTGTCCGCTGCCGATATAGGTATTGAGATCCAGCGGTTGGTACTGGGTCAAAACGCCAACCGTGTGAATGCCGGAATGGGTGCAGTTGCTGAGTACAAAGTCAATAATTCTGTACTTTCCGCCAAATGGCACCGCTGGTTTTGCGATATGTTTCGTCAGAGCACCGAGTCTACTTCCCTGGCCGCCTGCTAAAATCATGGCAAGACATTTTGTGTGATGCATGCTTTTCTCTCCTTCCTTTGTTTTTTATTTAGTATATTAAAGTCTGTCCAAATTTATGCTTCCTCAAACGTATATTTCTGTTTTTCCGTAGTATTATGTTACATTTGTGTTAATTTTACAAAAATTCCTTGTAAAAATACAAAAAAACAGGTATAATACTAAATAGATAAATAACCAGAGAAGGTGAAAAGAATGTCCAACAAATTATATCAAAGCTTACTGTATCAAATGAGCGTATCTATAGACAGACGTGTCGGTCTTTATGAAGACGGTGACTTTATTTTCTCCTATCCGGAAGACACCGTGATGCTTCGGCATGCGGACGATATTGCACGTCTTACGGAAAACATGGATGAACCTGTCCATTTTCTTGGCTTCACCTTTCTCGGTGCGCCTTCCCTTACGAGTCCCGATTTTCTCGTTTTCGTAGAAGGGGAGGATGAAACAGCACTAAAATTTGCGGAAATGATTTCCATTTCTGTGCATTCCATGCACCAGTTACATAACGACCGGTACGATAGATCCAATCTCATTCGCAATATTATTTTGGATAATGTGCTTCCCGGAGATGTTCTCATTAGTGCAAAAGAGCTCCACCTTACCTATGACGCACCGCGTGTGATTATGCTCCTTCGCGCAGCGGACGGCAGCGCCAGTGCCCATACCCTGGTGGAGGTGGTACAAGGTCTTTTCCCGGATAAAAATCATGACTTTGTTTTTAGTCTTGACGAGCGCAACACCATTTTAGCCAAAGAAATTACGAAAGACACGGCGCAAGACGAGCTTCTGCAGCTTGCACAGAGCGTTTTGGATACTGTAAACGCAGAAGCATACGCCCAGATTCATATTGGTATCGGCTCGGTAGCACCTACGATTAAGGACCTTGCCAAATCCTACAAGGACGCTCGCGTGGCACTCGAAGTCGGCAAAGTGTTTGACACAAGTCACCCGATTGTAAGCTACGAAAACCTTGGCATCGGCCGCCTTATCTATCAGCTACCTACAACCCTTTGCGAGTTGTTCTTATCGGAGGTTTTTAAGAAGGAATCTATTGATGCGCTTGACCAGGAAACCCTATTCACCATTCAGAAATTTTTTGAAAATGATTTGAATGTTTCCGAAACCTCCCGGCAGCTGTATGTCCACAGAAATACGCTCGTGTACCGTCTCGATAAGGTACAGAAGCTTACGGGTCTTGATTTACGTATCTTTGACCACGCCATTGTATTTAAAATTGCCATGATGGTAAAGCGGTATTTAAACGCGAGCCCCATGAAACTGTAAAAACGTAGGCAAAGCCGGCAGGCTTTGCCTATTCTGCCAAAGGATAAAAGATTATGATTATTTTTGATAACGTTACAAAAGTATATGAAGATAACAAAGCACTTGCCCTGGAAAATGTGAATTTTCATGTCGAAAAGGGAGAATTTGTCTTTTTAGTCGGGCATAGCGGTGCAGGAAAATCCTCCGTGATCCGTATGCTCCTTTGCGAGGAAACGCCCACAAAAGGAAAAGTCATTGTAAACGGACATGACATTGGCTCCCTTTCCCACAAGGAAATTCCCTTCCTGCGCCGGGAAATCGGTGTGGTGTTCCAGGATTTCCGTCTGCTCCCTTCGAGAACCGTGTATGAAAATGTGGCCTTTGCCATGCGCATTGTAGGTGCGTCCTCCAGACAAATGCGCCGCAGAATTCCGGAAGTCCTCAACATGGTAGGGCTTTCCCGAAAAGCCAAGGCGTATCCTTCTCAGCTTTCCGGCGGCGAGCAGCAGCGCGTTTCCATGGCGCGCGCCCTTGCGAATAATCCGTCTATTTTAATTGCGGACGAGCCCACGGGCAACCTAGACAGCGAAAAGGCGGCTGAAATCATGGCAATCCTCGAGGACATCAACAATCGCGGTACCACCATTTTGATGGCAACCCACGCAGAAAAGCTTGTCAATGAGATGCACAAACGCGTCATTACGCTGGACATGGGGCACCTTGTAAGCGACGAACAGGAAGGGGTGTATAACGTTGGCGTTTAGAGAATTACGATATTTTTGCAGCGAAGCCTTCAAGAGTATTTTTTATAACATTTTAATGACGCTGGCAAGCGTTGTCACCGTTACGGGATGTCTCTTGTTCCTAGGCTTTTTTACACTCTTTAGCACAAACCTCAGCTACATAGCCGACCAAATTAAAGAAGAATGTAAAATCGTTGCCTATGTTGACCCTTCCCTTTCCGATACAGAAACTGCGGCCATCGGCGCAAAACTTCTTGAAGTGCAAAACGTTTCCGGGGCAGACCTTGAAACGAAAGAACAAGCCTTTGAAGGCGCTAAGAAAATGCTGGGCACGTCCCGTATTTCCTTAGACGGCATGGAAAAAGACGGCTTTCTCCGCGCTTCCTACACCGTTTCCGTTAAGGATTTAGAGGACTCGGCACAAACAGCAGAGGCCCTTCGAGGGGTAAAAGGCGTACAGGAAGTGAAAGAACAGCAGGATATTACAGACGCCGTTCTTTCCACCACTAGCGTTATCAAAATCGCCCTCGTAATTGCCATGGCACTGTTGGCTCTCATTGCCGTGTTTATCATTTCCAACACGATAAAACTCGCTGTCTTTGCGCGGGAAAAGGAAATCCACATTATGAAATATATCGGGGCGACGGATTGGTTTATCCGTTGGCCGTTCATTATCGAAGGTATTATTGTCGGGCTTTTTGGAGGGCTTATATCCCTCTTTGCCTGCATGGGAATCTATGGTGCCTTAATACGTGCCGTCTCGGGCTCTTCATGGTTTCCCTTTACCCTTCACTCGTTTGGTCACATATCCGGTACGCTGACGCTGCTTCTTCTCTTGTTCGGGGCTTTAATGGGCGCGCTGGGGAGTATTATCGCAGTCAGACGGCACCTGAAAGTCTGAGGAGGTCTTATGGGTAAGAAACAAAGAAAATGGATTATACTGCTCGCCTCTCTGGCGCTGATTACCTTTTTAATCCCGGTACTGACGCCTCTTTTTACCGCCCGCGCGGATACAATTGGCGCTCTGGAAGCGAAACTGAAAGAAGCGGAGGCAGCACGTGCAGCGGCGGAAAGCGGACTTTCCGGCGTACAGGCGGAAATGACAGATGTGAAAGCACGCCGTGCCGCCCTGGACAAAGAAATTTCTGTATTGGAACAGGAAATTCACGCCATTTCTCTCGAAATTGAAGAAAACGAAAAGGGTCTTCGGCAAATTGAAGAGGAACTGCAAAACGCCCAAGACGAAGCGGACGAATACAAGGCAATTTTCCAAGAACGCGTTCGCATCATGTACGAGCGCGGCTCCCTTTCCGTTTTAACCGTATTATTTAGTGCAGACAGCTTTTCCGACCTTTTAAAACGTGCTGAGCTGATTTCCCAGATTGCGGCGTATGACGATGCGGTCATGGACCGCATGGAAGAAGCACAGGCGGAAATTGCAATGAAGAAAACGGCACTAGAAGAAACCAATGCCATTGCAGAGTTAAACCGCGACATTCAGGCTGCAAAAAAAGCAGAACTGGACGCAAAGAAAGCCTCCCTCGATTCTGCCATGTCGGCACTCCAGTCCGACGAGGATGCTTACCGTGCGGCACTGGACGAAGCGGACGAAGCGGAGGCAGCGCTCCGTGCAGAAATCAAGGCGCTAACAACCCCCGGCACCGCGCAGAAGCCGACGGAGAATACGCCCCCGCCCTATAGTGGCGGCAAATTCTGCTGGCCCACACCCTCCACCACGTATATTACCTCGCCTTTTGGCACACGCTATCATCCGATTCAAAAACGAAACAAAACCCACACGGGTATTGACATCGGTGCCGGTCACGGCGCCTCCATTCTTGCTGCTGAGGCCGGAACGGTGCTTCGTGCCGACTGGAACAGCGGCTACGGCAACTATGTGGTCATTGACCACGGCGGCGGTGTGCAGACGCTGTACGGCCATTGCAGTGCCCTGCTCGTCAAAAGCGGACAAACCGTTTCCCGTGGACAGCAAATTGCACTGGTTGGCTCCACCGGTGTTTCCACCGGCCCCCATCTGCATTTTGAAGTGCTGATCAACGGCTCCTATACGGACCCGATGGCATATTTTGAATAAAACGGGAATACAGTATACTGCCGTATTTTCTTATGGTGCCGCTTTCATAGCGGCACTTTCGCAGAAAGGAAGAAATCTTTGTCTAAGAAAAAAACCATTATCACAACTGCACTGATAAGTGTCGCCGCCACCCTGCTCGTCTCCTTCGGGTTCCAGATTTTTACCATGAGCGATACCCAGCGGCTAAAGCTGCTGATTTTAAACAGCTACACCGGCCAAATTACGGAAGAGGCGCTTGATAAGGGTGCGGCACGGGGCATGGTCGCCGCCCTCGGAGACCCTTATTCCGTCTATTTTGACGAAGAAGAATATAACATGTTTCTCCAGGAGATGGATGCTTCCTATACCGGTATCGGCGTAGAAGTACAACTAAAGGATGGCGAACTGCACGTCGTTTCTCCTTTTGAGGGAAGTCCTGCCGCGGAAGCAGGTCTTTTGCCGGGGGACATTATTGAAAAGGTAGATGACCTTGCGGTTACGGAAGAAACATACGCCGAAGCCATTTCCCGTATGCGAAACCGGGAAACAGAAGCCGCGCTTACACTCTCGGTGCGCCGTGGCGAAGAAGAACTGCAAATTGCCGTTTTACCCGGCACCATTAAGCTGGATACGGTCATGAGCGAAGAACATGGTGACATTACGTATATCCGCATCCGCAGTTTTGATTCGCCCACAGCCGGTGAAATGGCGGCCGCAATCGAAAACGCAGAAAAGCGAAACGCCCGCGGTCTTGTGATTGACGTACGGAATAACCCGGGCGGGTATCTGGAAAGCGTTGCGGACATTGCAGATATGCTTTTGCCCCAGTCCACCATTGTGTACACGAAAAATAAAGAGGGAAAACGGGAATCCTTATATGAAAGCGATGCAGACTGTACACGTCTTCCCATTGTTCTCCTTGTCAATGAAAACAGCGCGTCTGCATCCGAGGTGCTGGCAGGTGCCTTAAAGGACAATGGCAGAGCAAAGCTTGTCGGGCAAAAAACATTTGGGAAGGGTAGCGTACAGACGCTGTATAAGCTTCGCAACGGCGGCGTGAAAATCACGGTAGCAGAGTACTTTACCGCCGGTGGCTACAACATAAACCATCACGGCATCGAGCCGGATTATATCGTGGAAGCCGGAGAGGGCGAAGAAGATTTACAGCTTCAAAAGGCTTTATCTCTCCTTACAGAATAATTACTTTTATCGTAAAAAAGAACTTGGGCGGCAAGCTATACGGCCTGCCGCCCAAGTTCTTTTTATTTATGGGAGAGAGACGGAAAAGCAGACTACCTTTTCCCCGCCCTTTCGGACGGCTCAATCGGAATAAAATAGCTGCATTTTCCGGTTTTCCAGCTTGCGAGATGGGGACACGCTTCAGACTGCTTGTCAAGCGCATAGCTTTCCTGTCCAACCTTGCATTTGGGACATAGGCTTACATTCCTTTCGGGCTTTTGGTTCTCTGCCTCAATTTCGTTGTTTCCTTTATCTGCCCGTCCTGCAAGCACCATTGCACATAAAATTGTAAGTATAATAAAAAGCAGTATGCCAATTCCAAGAAGTATAGCAAGAATTTTTATCATAGGGTCTCCTTTTTCTGTATTGTCCCAACTACTCTTTTCCCTCGTTCGAATATGCTTTTTTGTAATATCCTTTATACCGACTCTTATATTTACTGTAATAATATTTACCTTTTTTTCTGTTTGTATTATTTCGAATTACACCCAGGATTTTACTTTTACTTTTCTTCAGCTGTAAAATGACTTCCTGCGCCTGAGAATATTTTACTGTATCATCACTCAGCACCAGTGCAACCCCGTCGCACTGCGGTGCAACAACGGCTGCATCGATAACCATGCCAAGAGGCGGAAGGTCAATGATTACATAGTCATACGCCTCTTTTACAAATGTTAAAAGTTCAGTAAAATTTGTGCTGCTTAAAAGTTCAACGGGGTTTGGCGGATATTTGCCTGCAAACATTAGGTGCAGTGACGGATACTGCGTTTCATAAACGCAGTCCTCAAATTTTGCCAGCCCTGTAAGAAGCTCACTAAGCCCTTTTACGTCCTTACTCGATGAGTTTCGTCCCACCATAACGGACTTACGCATATCCGCGTCAATCACAAGAACTTTCTTGTCAAGTTCCGCAAAGCTTTTACCAAGATGAAGAGAAATCGTTGTCTTACCTTCGTTTTCATAACAACTTGTAATCGCAATTGCACGAACATTTTGACCGCAAAACTGCAGATTACTTCTTAAAACCTTATATGCTTCCTGCGTAAAAAAATCATTTGTCCCTAAAAGCTTTAGTTCTGTCTTTTTCATTGCTGCGTGTCACCTCCATAGGTTTTATTCTGATAATATCCGCGTTTGTAGTACTTGTTCTGATAATACTTTCCGCCATATTTCTTTTTTCTGGTTTCATCAAAGTTTGGAATATCACCTAAAATACTTACATCCAGATAGTTCTTAATGTCTTCATCTGTCCGGATATTATCGTCCAGAATATATCGAATTAAAAACACAGCATACGTAACCACGATGGCCAAAATCCCTATAATCATATACATGAGGAAAGATGTCGCATTGGACGGTGATTCGTTTAATACACCCTTCTCATAAAAATTGACCTGCTCAAAGCCCATCGCCTCCGTTATTTTGTCTGTTCCGATAGAGCAAATGGTATCCACAATGAGCTTTGCCTTTTGCGGCGAGTCGCTTTCAACTACAACTTCCAAAATTCTGGTGTCTGTGGGATTTGTGATTTTAATGCTTTTATACAGTTCCTGATAGGAAATGTCTAAATCTAAATCTTTTATGACACTGTCCAGCACAGAATGGCTTTTGATTAAATGCGTACAGTCATTCACAACCTTTAAGGCAAGGTTAAAATCCTCATAGTTCTTATCGGGCGTCGTCTGGTTTTGCTGCAAAATGTAAAGTGTTGCAACAGACTCATACCTAGGAACAAAAGTCAAAGTAATGCCTGTAAAAGCCGCGGCTACAGTTATCACTGCTGCAAGCAGAAGCACCCATAACCGTCTGAGGAAAATATCCCACAAATCGCCGAGCGTTATCACTTTTGTGTTTGTCTGTTCATTCATGTTGTTTTACCCCTTTCAAAGTGAATGAGCGAAAATCATATGTAAAGCGTTTTTACAGCATACTGCCTCCGCATAAGATTTACTGCATTTTTTCTCTATGTATTCATACGCCGCGCGTATTCCCGGCGGACGTGTTTGCATGCCATGTGCATCTGATGACACAAAATCAGCCATCTGGCGACGTAAAATCTTGCGGCAAAACGCACGCGTACAGCATCCGAAAGCACCTACTATGGAACCGGCGTCAATCTGTATTAAAACGCCATTATCCCGCAGTTCTTTCAAGAACGCCATATCGCCCCTGATGCTCCAATACCGCTCTGCATGCGCTAGAATCGGAATATATCCCGCGTTTAAAAGCCTTTCAAGACCCGTCGAGATTATTTTTTTGCTTTCTCCTTCAAAAAAATCCACAAGCACATATTTTGTTTGATTTAAAGAACGGCAACGCCCATCTGCAAGCCATTCTGCACAGCCGGGATTGTACCGTAGCTCATTCCCAAGCGCAAGTCGAAGATCCGGATATTTTTTGGTTGCATAAGCCGAAAGCCGTTCAAAGGATTTTTGACTCTCCTCTTTGTTTTCATCAAAATATCCGGGATTATAGTGGGGCGTAAGACATATGTATCTCGCACCGTCCACATATGCTGCATGAATCATTTTGTACATGTATTCTTGACTTTTTGCCCCGTCGTCGCAGTCATGTAAAGCATGAATATGTATGTCTGAAAAATGCATTTTTTCTCCTTTCGCACCTTTTTAAAATAATTTTAGCATTAATTCTTATTTAGTGCATTTATGTCAAAATCCATGCTGTCAAATGTGGCTACGTATTCCAATTCGTGCCGAGTTCGTTCGGATTATCGACACTTTAATGTTTTAACTATTGCGGAATAAGCAAGTTTCGGATGCAGCCCTTTTATCATCAATCTATTGAAATTTCGAATTGGGCGTATGATATATCCTATAACAAAATTTGTGAAAATTTGTGTAACTAAAGAAGCAATTGCCGCGCCCACTGTTCCTAAGAAAGGAATTAAAATGATATTCAAAACAATATTGCCTACAGCGCCCGAAAAATTAATAATCCAAAGATACTTGTGTTTTCCTTCAGACAATATCCATATATTTCTAACAGGCCCTATATACGAAAAGGTTGTATACCAAACCAAAATTTTAAGAATATCCCCCGCCGTAGCGTACGCAGTTCCATACAAAACCCTCACAATTAGATTCGAAAACAAGGTCATAAATACACACTGTAGCAACGAAAGATAAATAATAATCGAACTTAAAAGAGTGACTTTTTCTTCAAACACCTCAGGACGTAATTTCTTGCTCTCCAGAATTATTGGCCTAAACGAGTCGATGATAGCAGCATATACAAATCCAATAATCCCTGCGCAGGCAACGGCAGCAGCATAATGTCCAACTCCCGTATCGCCAATTATAAACTTTAACATAATTTTATCGGTTTGCGCAAATATAGTCACCATCATACTTGATACAATATAGTATCGGCTTTTCGATAACATTTCTTTTCCTCTCTTAAAAGAAAAAGAAAATTTCTCTCCCCCTAAATGCTTATATATAAATAGCAACACCACTGCGATTATTGCATAATCTATAGCTTGAGAAACTGCAAACCAGTAAATGTTTTTTTGGGCAACAAGAAGATATATTTTATACACGGAAACAATTATGTATGCACACAGCATGGTCAAGGAAGTGTACTTTGAGAGTAATTTGGCCTGAAACCAATACTGTATCATTTCTAAAGCCTGAAAAATTAAATTTATACTATATAGCGCACATACTATTACCGTTGTTTTCTCGCCCGCATTTGCAACCGCCGTAAAAGACAGTATACCAAACATACAAAAGACGGAGGACAAAACATTTAAAGCAATGGCAGTTCCCAATGTTTCGCCTTCTCTCTCTGGCCTTTCGAGAAGTTCTTGCACTAACGTGGAACGCAATCCCAACTGTATGACAGGCAACATAAACGCAGTAATAGCCGCAGCATAATTTATCAATCCATAATTGGATGGTCCTAGGTAGCGTGCAGACACCATCCCAATAATCAAGTTCAGTAACGATTGAATAATCTTGCAGCCAATAATCCATATTGTATTTTTTACAACTCTGTTCTGCACATCAATCTCCTTTTTTTAAATGTACATCTTTGACATCATTATCATCTTTTGATTTGCTCAGTAATACAAACCCTCCGATTAAAACAAACAATGCTTGGCTTCCTGAAAACAGTGCTGCTTCGCCCATCCCCATAAGGATGCAACAAATAAATCCCAGCATGTACAGATAAGACGTTCTAGTTCTATATGTGTAGCCGTTGTTATGGATAATATATTTTATAAAAATAATTGTTGTCGCAAGTACTATCGTTCCATATGACACCCATATGTCGAGATGGGTATTATGCGATTGTCGAAGTAAAGAAAAACCATAATTTCCTATCAGCGGTGATTTTTTAATTTCTGCTAAAGCAATATTCCACACGCCAATCCTTGAGTCTAATTCCTTGCCGATTCCAACCAAAAAAGATAAAAAATTACTATTGCTAATTGTATGTATAAAAACAATATACAGAAACGCGAAAATCAATGGCCAAGCCGCTACGACCATACTGACTGTTTTGCTAAAAGATAACGCTTGTTTTTTTCGAAATTTTGTGTAAAAAAATATGATGGCAAATCCAATTTCAATTAACAGCGCATTCCGCGACAATGTTTCAAGTATAAAATAAAACATAAATAACGCTAGGCTCCAGTGAAAGAGTCTTGTTATTATTTTAGTACGCTTTTCTGCTAAAATTAAATTATAAATTCCAAATATTAGAAAATGCATAGCTGTAAAGTTTGGATTCTGAAAATTAAAATATAAGTATTTGATTCCAAGATTTGTATAAACATAAACCTCATTATGTTTAAAAAAATACATTATTATAAATGCTATCGTTGTAAAAGTAATTGTTCGCTCAATAAAAGTAACCGTTCTTTGATCAGCAAGTAGCCGATTAACCGAAAAGAGCAACGCCACTGTCATAATAAAAACTATCGTTTTGTTATAAAAGTTCATTGAAGCCGTGCGTTCAGACAGCAACAACGAAAGTGTCGAATTGCATAAAACAAAAACAATTAAAAGTAGAAGTAATACAACATCTGTTCTATTATTCCTTTTTGAATAAAAACTCATCACGGTCAAAACCACAACAAGCATAAATATAACGGGCAGCAGAATTGATATCATTTGATGATACTGAAAGACATTCAGTACGCATACAATATTAGCCGATAAAAACAGAATCTTAAAAAGAGCCATTTGAAAGGCCTTAATTTTCATAGAAAACTCCTATATACTGCAACATAATTTTCTATCATTTTTTCTGTAGAATAAATGGAGATTGCCTTTTTTGAAATTTCGTCTTTATTTATTTTAGAATTCCATATCCATTTCTCCACACCTTTTTTTATTTCTTCAAGGTCTCCTTGAGAATAAAAATCACTGTATTCAGAAATTGCAATTTGTTCTGGCCCGCCTGCTCTAAACCCTACGACTGGCGTACCGCAGCAAAGGCTCTCTGCTACCACCATTGAAAAGGTTTCTTTTCTGCTAACCAAAAGTGTGACATCAGCAACAGAATATAACCTTGCTAATTCCTGCTGATCTAAAATTTCCCCCAATAATATCACATTTTCCGGAACTGATTTTTCCACACAAATCTTACCGGCAACCACAAAACGAACATTTTGTTCTTTCATGTGTTCTGCCAATCGCAACAACCATATTCCGCCCTTCAAGTTACCATTACGGTCAGAAAAGCATGCGGTCGCATGAAAAATCATTTTCTCTCCGTTGGGACAATATTGTTTTTTGACATTTTCTTCTGGATATCTATGAAAAACTGATGCATCAACACCATTATATATGCATACATGTTTTTTGTTTGCCAAAATAAGTGATCGTTTTGCTCGTTCCATTAACCACGGCGATACCGATACAACTGTCAACAAATCATTAAATCCACGAAATGCTTCTTGCATTTTTTTAAAAGACCGTGCGGTTTGGTTTATCCATAGACTTTCGGTTTCCTTTTTGAAACGCAAGCATTTTTTACAACCCGACATCCACTGTTCGCAATCAACTGCATGACTACAATTCGCTGTATACATAAATTCCGCATGAAGTGTTAGTACTGTATGGATACCACGTTTTTTCAGCCAATTAATCAAATGGTAAATATTCAAAAAGTATCCATTTATACATTGAAGATGAACAACATCCGGCTGTTCCTTTTTAATAATACTCTTGATTTTTGCCGTGGACAAATAACATCCTCCATACATCATTCCTGTAATGCGTGATACCGCATGATTAATTTTTCCAATAATATCACCACAAACGTAATGTATGCTAGGAGCTTTTATTTTCTTTCCTCTCCCATATATTACTAACGATTTAAAACCATTTTCTTGAATTCCTGTATGCAAAATCTGGGTCAATTTCCCCGTACTGCCTTTAGAATAGACACAATTTATTTGTAGTATTTTCATGATTTACAAAAGATAATTACAATCTACCCGCAAAAATTGCGGGTAGATTGTAAAATTTTAATTTATTCTTCGACTATCATTTTACCATCCACATCGAACCAGTACCCACCTGAGGGTAAGAGACCATTCGTTTTGGAAATACCATAGTAACAATCCTTCTTTGCCTTTTTATCGTTCCCAATGTAATAGTAATTGCCTTCTGCGTCCTGAACTAGTCCTGCATATTGTGCAACACCATCGATATAATAACGGATTTCCCCGTCTTCATCCATTACAACTCCCTGCTTAAGGTTAGGATTAGAGAGACAGAGCTTTCCATCTACATCAAACCAGTAACCACCGGAAGGCAAGAGACCATTCGTTTTGGAAATGCCATAGTAACAATCCTTCCTTGCCTTTTTATCGTTCCCAATGTAATAGTAATTGCCTTCTGCGTCCTGAACTAGTCCTGCATATTGTGCAACACCATCGATATAATAACGGATTTCCCCGTCTTCGTCGACTACAAGACCCTGTTTCATTTCCGGAACAACAGGCGCATAAAAAGCGTAATTAATACCCTTGTTTACTGCATATGTGTGAGCATAAGACCCGTTCACAACATTCAGTGTGATATTCTTTACTTCATCAAATGCAGTATCTCCAATCATACTAACAGTTTCAGGAACTGTTAGAAATTCTAAATAATATGTCTTGTAGAAAGAATAGCCATATAAGCTCTTAACCGTCTCTGGTAAGGTCAATTTTTTAAGATTAACCATTTGACCCATGGCATAAGCCTTTATAGTTATTAACTTACTGCCTTCTTCAAACTCTATAGTCTTAACGTGGTCAAGGTTATAGAACATACGTGTGCCGACAGCTGTAATATCCTTATCCACATAAATAGATGTGACAGAGCTACGAATCGCCCAATCGTACCATGGAATAACACCAACATTTGTAAAGTCATACGTCGGGCCTTCGCCTTCCATAATCATACGGCCATCCTTCAGCATAACGTAAACGATATTTTCGCCGCAAAGACCGGCTAGTGTAACGGTTTCATCAGGGATAAACACACCTTTATCAAATGTACAGTCATACCCACAGATATTGATGACGCCATCATATGCGTAACCATTCTTATCAAAGTTGCAATAATCATCAACGATTCTATTGAGTCCTGTGATATGCTTATTATTGACAAAGTACATATGTTTGCCGTCAGTTGTCTCATAAAATCCTTCGTAAACCATGTTAGGCAGATATGTTCCATTTTCGTCAAATGTGCACATCACGCCATCAATCATATGCGAACCGGTAAGCTTTAAGCCATCTTTAAAGTAAGATGTTTTATCGGCGTTCCATCCATCCGTAGCAGCCACACCATCAACGTATGTTTTGCCGTCAGTAAATACACCGTTAAACAATTCGCCACCATTTTTACAGGCGAGCTTACCTTCTTCGTTCACTGCCCAGCTATGGCCTTTTGCAGGAGTTTTTGTGCCCCAATCGACAACCGAATTACATACTTCACAGAATGTTCTTCCTGTATATCCTCCCTGTGTACAAGTAGCAGCAGAGTCAATCAGCTCCTCGGCTGTATGAACATGCGATGTTCCCTTCTCTGTCTTGTGAGCTGCATCTGTGTTAAGGCCAGAGGTGTACCATTCGGTATCTACACTAAACTCTTCATTTGAGAACGTGTTAAGTACCGAAGACGTATAGCCGTCAACATAGGTAATCTGTCCCATGTCAACATCGACCTTAACGTCATGTGACCAGAAATTGTAATCCTTCCAATACTGCTCAGCGGTGTAACCATCCAGGTTAATATCTGTGTCGTAATAAATCACACGAATCGGAAGCGCCGCAAGTGTTTCTGCGCCGGTCTGCTTATTCGCACCTGTGCGCTGAATTGTAATCGTAGCCGTGTTGTTTTCCGCATCAATTGTATGGGTTGCCGTAAATCCTTCTGCCACTTCCATATGGTCAAGTTCCCAATGGTTAGAGCTGTTAAGGTCTATTGCCGCCTTTACGGACTGAATCGTCTCAATCTTGTTAGCATGAACATTCATCCAGTAAACGGAGCCACCGAGAATCTTATCCAGCGAAGCATCTGCCGGAACTATCTGGACAGTAGAAGCGTCAACACCAGAGTGAACCTTAATCAGTCTAACAACAACAGACTTATTGCCCATATTGTCACAGATTTCAAACTTTATGCGATGTACGCCATCCGCAACTGCGAGGTCGCTGATAACGATTTTTCCGTTCGAATATGTACTGTCAACCAGGGCCCCGTCAACATATGCCTTTGCAGATGTAGCGTTTAGCCCTGTCGCGTTTGTTTTCGTTGTGTCCTCGGAAACCTTGGCGGTAACATTGAGAACGTTCGTCGTAATCGTTGCCATGCCATGATTTTCAAGTACAGTTTCGGAATCGTTTGCAACAATATTTACAGAATCAAAGATGGGAGCCTCGCGGTCATCCACTGCATCAGAAAAGTCTGCGCAAATGCTGTCCACATAGAGCGTATAGTCGCCGTTGAGCGTTCCGTTAATTTGTGTCCAAATGTCATTGGTTGCCATATGGCAAGCATTAAATTCGATGAATCTGCTTGCTTTTGCGTCTTCAGATTCGCCGCCTTTAATCATAATGCTCTTGTAGGCACTCACATCAACAGAGAAATAATACCAACCAGATTCATTCACAAGATTATATACAGACGGTTGATTAAATACGGGAACTGTATTCTTTGCTGTGTATTTTCCATCTGCGCCTTCGTAATAGTAGTGGAAGCGAATCCAAAGGTTGTAAAATTCATCAGGAATGTAAACCCATGCGCCGATAGATTTCGCGTTTTCAACAATAATGTCTTCTTTCGGATAAATCGCCACCTGCTTGTAACTACCCGCAGTATTGTCAAAGTTAAGACCGTTAATATTGAATTTCAAGGCACCACTGCCGTCATGGACCTGACCGCTGGTTGCATTTGCATCATCAATATAAAAGTTTGTTCCGCCGCTGTTAACACAGCCTACGCTCCAACCATCAACACCGTTCTCAAAGTCCTCAATAACCTCTGTGCCTTTCCCAAGGTTGAGCGATGCCATTGCAACAAGATTGGTGTTATGAACAAGCGTTGCCGTAAGCGTACTTGTAAGATTTTCCGGCGCTTCATCTGCACTTACAGAGGTGAATTTAAACCCATCAAAAGTTCCCAGCGCATCGTTTGTGGTAGTAAACACAATGTCGCTCGGCTTTAATGTAACCTCATGAATACCATCATGAATGGTGGCTGTCAAGGAAATAACGACTTCTTTGCCAAAAGGAACCGTCATGGTACTCTGCCCAAACGCCAAAGATTCAGGAACTACAATTTCGATAGATTTTTCTCCAACAACATTTCCGTTATATACCATCTGCGCGGTAACGACACCGGAAGTTCCGTTAGAAACAAATTCGCCGTTGGAAATCGTACCCATGTTGACTTCCTTAATCTGCCATGTTGCGTCATCCGGAATGGTTGTTGCCGTGCCTACAAGGTCTGTGCCAAGCGCATTAAATGTAACTGTGCTGCCGGGTGTGTAGTATTCGCTTTCTGTCGTAATGTTGGCACGTACAAACTCACCTGTTGCGGGCGCTGTAGAAACGAACACAATACCTTGTGTGGTGGAGCGAAGTGCACCGTCAGACGGGGAGCAGTTTACTGCAAGGTCTTCGCCGGGACGCTGGGACAAGAATGTAGAAGAACCACCACCGTCACAGTTTACAGCATGTACACATCCTGCCGCCTTCATGGCAGCCGCAATCTCATACATCGTCATACCTGCGGAGTAAGGAGACTGACGGCCGTCATTCATCATGATCACAACTGTTCCGTCAGCTTTAATACCAACAACAGAACGTGGTGCATCATTTCCGCTATGCGTCTCGGAAGACTGAATCACACCATCCTTAAGAACAAAGCCGCTGGAGCAAGGAATAACCTGTTCTTCCCATCCGTTGAGATCGTCAACCGTTTTAATGGTTTTCATTTCGACTTTCGGGATATCAGAAGGTCTAGCTTCGCCGTCTTTTTCGTCATAGTGAATAACGAGAACCGTGGGGAACCCAACAGCTTCATCATTCATTATAACGCCATCAACCATCATAAAGCCAAGAGGCTCATTGATGAGTTCGGGGTGTTCTTTCAGGTAGTAGTCTGTGTTATACCAGCTAAGACAGGTATTCATAGCACCAACTACATTCCAGCCCCAATTTTTCTCAATCCAAGTAGCCTGGTCCATCATGTTGGATACCTGATACTTGTTGGTGTTCATTTCTGTGTAGCTGCTGATAATCTTGGTATAAGGATTGCTGATATCAGCCTCCATGAAATGAAGTACTTGGCGTCTGGAACCATCATCGTTATTTAAAACGACTTCAGATTCAACAATACCGGGAGCGATGTCGTAATCTTTTTTGCTGATTACGTTGTAGTATTGATCTACTGTTTCGTCAAAATCAAACGAGTCAGCTAATGCCTGTATGGGCATTACACTAACAAGCATGATAAGAGTAAGCAGTAAAGATACTACTTTTACATGTTTGATGTTCATACTTCTTTCCTCCATTTTAAATTTTATATAAGCAGGGTTTCCTGTTTATACCATTTAGACTTATAGTGTATCTATGTTTGTTAGAATGCTGCACGTTTCTATCAACAACGTTCTATTCGATATGTGCTAAAAATGGAATCTGCATCTGCGCTTTCATACTATGTTTTTGTTTTACTGCACTTTCTTAAACCGTTCGTCTTTAGATAACTGCTGTATTATGAAATTTACATCTTCCTGCATTGCATAAAGCTCATTCTTTTCATCTTCGGTCCAACTTTCGTCAAATGAAATCTCCGCAAAGGAAAAGCCGATATAAACGTCCTTTTTTTCTTCAGTGTTCAAAACGCCTACAGGTATTTGTGCGTCTTCATTGAAATGTATCTTGAATAACTCTACAACCTCTTGTCGATCCAACTTCGTTGAAAACACCATTCTCCCGTTTTGGTCGTTTCCTATCCACCGAGTTTGAATTTTCCCTTCCCAACGCATTGGATATTCTAACGTCATAAAAGGTGTTTCGATTTGAAACGATACGACTTGTTCCTCATTCGCTCGTTTCCTCGCAGAAATGCCAATCCAAACCATTGCTGTTATAATAAGTAACAGAACTGCTGTTATCGTTATAATTATTTTCTTTGAAGATTGTCTTTCTTTCATTTTTTATTCCTTTTTTGTTTAATATAGTTCCGATACGATACTAACGGATCGCATGCCGCATAGGTGTGATGGCCTATTTGTTTCTCTTTGGGCAGTTCCGCGCGCCAATCACCATATTTTTGTGTAAGATATTCATCATACTTTTCCGGCACTCGCACTTGTAATCCTTCAAACGTTAATATTTCCCCCTGTCCGTACTGTTCTTTGGGAGCATATTCCCGTTTCCCTTGCCAATTACCATGATTACATACAAGTAACGAATTTTTAATCGGATAGGCGGAAATAAGCCTTTCATATTTCCGCAAATATTTTTGCGTATTCTTATGAATACCCACGAAACGCATCAATTGAACAGCGATTCTGCCTTTTATGCTTCTGTCCACCTGATATGCACAAGAAATCACATGTTTGTAACGCCGTTTCTTCTTTTCAAGCTTTCGTTGTTCTGCCACATCAAGAGGATATCCGTCCAAAGGAAAAATGTCAATATATATCCCGTGATTCATTGGAATTTCGGTAACAGCCTTTTCAATATAGGTTGTTTCTGAGTCTCTTAACTTTGCAAAAATATTCGGGTAATAAGGGTCTGTGTCGTATGTTTGTAAAAATACACCCTTAGGCAAAAATTTAGGGGCTTCTTTTAAAAAGCGATTGTAGTCTTCCCTGTATAATCCCACATCCAAATCATCATCCCATGGAATAAAGCCATTATATTTCACTGCCCCAAGTGCACTGCCGCACACAAGAAAATAGCGAAGTTCAAGCCTTACGCAGATTTCTAAAAAAATCTTTAATAAATCCAATTCTTTTTGTTGCAGCGTATTCATTTTGTTGCCTCTATCTCTTGCATAATGGCTTTTAAATGCTCACTGTTCGTAGCTGAAACATGATATTGTTTCGCTGTTCGAATTGCATTTTCTGCAAATTCTTTACGCTTGGTTTTATCCGTAATAATTTCGTTAATGACCTCTTTTAAACTGCTTAGAGTAGTAGCACAAAAAGCACAGTGATTTTTCTTTAAATGTTCAATTGATGCTATACCTTCAGGACCATATGCCAATAACGGTTTTCCACTGGCAAGAGAATCGGCAATTTTAGTAGAAACCGAGCCCTTAACCAAATCTACGCTTTCTTGTTCAAAAGCCTCAACGTGTACTAGGCACTCGGCTTTTGTAAATTCCCGTAAAAACGCCTCTCCAACTAAAAAACCACGCAATTTAATAGATTTAATCCCCGCAAAAGCGGTTCTTAATAGTGGTTCAGGGGTGCCCGAATAAACATTTAAGAAGTACTCTGTGTGATTTTCTTTGTTCTTTTCATCTAATATACGCCCAATATCTGCAAGAGATTTCTCGCGGTTAACACCAACATTTCCAAAATACCAGAAACCATTGATTTTGTCCACGTTTGCCGGAATTCTAGCGACGTCAAAGGCAGACCCCGTCATAATAATGTCTGTATTCACAGAAAATTCTTCTGCATATTTTTCCCCAATTTCCTGAGATATCGCAATCAGTCTTTTTGTATTTTGCATTATCTCTTGGATCTTTTTCTGCAAGGTTTTAAGCTGATATCTCCCTAGTAAAGTTTTAGGCTCATTAACAAAATAATAATCATCACAAACATATGTTATGATTGGAATATTCCTGTCTTTTGCAATTTTTAGCGCTATATCATAGATAAACTTTGCATACCCTGGTGCCAAAAAAATACAAGTTGGTGCTTCTCGATCAAGCCATTCTTTTAGACGTCGAGAATTCCATGGCGATATCTTCCAAATAGTATCTCTCAACAGGCGTTTTTGCGGAGAATGATTGGACCGCCTTATATAAAATCTTTTATCAATTCTATCTTCCACTATATTTCCCTTGAACGGATGCACCCCAACCTCTCCTCCAGCACACTTCCGTGAAAAAAAAACCTGGAATGCATCTCGATCTGTAATTCTAAAAAAGGAACTCGCCACATCAATATTAGGAAAAGACGGAAATACATACAACTGGCATATTTCTTGTTTGGCAAAAGAAGAAAACAAAGAGATAAATGTCTTTCCCATATTTTGATATGTAGATAAAGGATTATGAGAAATCAATAAAACTTTAATATTGCTCACCACCATTATATTAACATTCTGTCAAAGAAAAAAGTCTCGTACTTTTCATCAATAGCATTTTCATACATTCTCGTTAGCGTAAACCTCTCCACCTTGAACGCGACATCTGCAGTAAGCCCTTCAGATGTCCGCGTCCGCGATTCTGTAGAAAGAAGAACAAGCATCCATGCCCAGCACGGTGGATATATGGGTAGTTTACAAAGTTCCAACTTATTAAAAGAAGCAAACAAAAAGCAAAAGTTTTCCCCTATTAGCTACACACTCATGGGAAAATGACTTACGCTCAGAATTTTTATGCGGTTCTCTCTTCCAATTTAAAATTCCTCAAGATACTAAAGTGGTTGCTTTACCAATTCGCGCTTAATTTGCGTTGTGCACACATCGGGTGTTCGTGGTAAATAAACAACTTCACAGCCTTCCTCTCTAATAAAGTCGAAATATTCTTCCCAATCGTCACCCAATACGAACACATCGACATCATATCTGTGCACATCGTTCCTCTTCTATTCTCAGTTTTCCTCAGAAACAACCAAAACAACATAGCGGATAGCTTCAAGGAAAGCCTTTCTCTTTTTATACAAGAAATAATCTACTTTTTTATCTGAATTCAAGTTAAATTCGTCCGTAGACAAAGCAACGATGAGATAATCTCCCAGTTCCTTTGCTATTTTGGACAAGTTAATATGACCATAGATAACCTTTCATACCAATTAACTGCGCACAAAACTTTGGAAGACGCGTCCTCTAACCTTGTTAGACGAAGTGCTTGTGAAATAAAACGCTTCGTAATACTCATTAAATATGCATTGCAGCCGATAATTGTAGTCTAGTTCATATCTTTTTGCGGTCTTGCTTCGCTCACAAAATATTTTCCCCCCGCGCCTTTGATACATTTCTTTACCCAACTCGCACGTCGACCAAATTTTCATATATCTTTAATATATCTTTTATTAAACAGCTTTCCCGTACTTCTTAAACCCCATAGTAGCGTAAATTAAAAAATAATATACACTCTTATAAATAGGAAGTTTCAAAAAACTATGGTAGATTTTCCACCGATTTATCGCAGCATTTCTTTTATTGAAAGATCTGGCGTTTTCCAGAAATCGCCATCCAACCAGAACTTCCGGAACGCCTACGGCTTTATATTCTTCTTTTAAAAGTTGAAGCCATAGGACGTAATCCTCATGGTAAAAATTTTCAACAAACCGATATTTGTCAGCTAAATTTCTACTGATAACAACCGTAGAGCACCCAATCACATTTTCTTTCAGCATCGAAACAAAACTTGTTGTTTTGGGGACAATATAGTCTGGTTTGACCTTTTCCCCTTTCGCATCCACAATTGCATAGGAAGAATACGCAAAGTCCGCATTTTCTTCTTGCAGGCGTACAAGTGTTTTTTCAAGTTTCTCAGGAAACCATACATCATCAGCATCTAGGAAGGCAATATATTTTCCTTTTGCTAGTGAAACACCTTTATTTCTTGACGCCGCAGCTCCCAGGTTTACCACATTTTTAACTAGTTGAATTCTAGCGTCATTAGCCATAATTTGGGTAATAACAAAACAGGTAGCATCTTGAGAACAGTCATCAATTACTATAATCTCCCACGAATGAAAAGTCTGATTCTGCACAGACTGAATCGTTTCTTTTATATATCGCTCTGCATTATATGCGGGAATGATTACGGATACAAGAGGCGTCATGCTATCCATTATTTCGCACCCTCTTTTTTCAATATCACTTTAATTGTCTTTAGTATTATTTTAAAATCGAGCCAAATGGTTCTAGACTTTATGTACGCCATATCGTACAAAATTTTTTCTTCCGGCTTTAAGTCATAACCGCCACTTATTTGTGCTAATCCTGTCAAACCAGGTTTGACAGCCAACCTGTTACGAAACCCGTGAATATATTTTTCAAACGAATCATAGAAGTACAGTCTCTCGGGCCGGGGGCCTACAACGCTCATGTGTCCCATTAAAATATTCAACACCTGTGGTAACTCGTCCAATCTATATTGACGAAGCTTTTTCCCAATTCTTGTGTAGCGTGGGTCATCGTCCTCCGCCCAAACAGGCGCGCCTTGCTCTGCATTTTCAACCATTGTTCGGAATTTTAACATTTTAAACCGTTTGCCGTCTTTCCCAACTCGTTCCTGCGCGAAAATTACTTTGCCCGGCGAATCGCATTTGATTAACAAAGCAACAACCAGCATGATAGGTGAAGTGATTATGCCAAATACCATAGAAAAAACAACGTCAAATACTTGCTTAATCAAACGATAGCACATCCCCCCTGCAGGAACTACAGCATCTACAATATATGTTTTCACTTGTTTCTCTGCCTGTTGGATCGAAAGAATCGCATTTTCGTTGTTCAAATCCATTCGTCGTATCCTTCCTAAAGTTCTACGCATGTTCATATGCAAATCGCTACTGTCGATAATGCGCATCCGTTGCGGAGCAGGCTGATATGAATCAACCTGCTCCATATCGTTTATTTTTCGTATTCCAGCCAATCTCTATTTTCCGTCATTGCCGTCCAGGTTTCATGAACGCCGTCAGCCTGTCTCGTACATTCGTGGGAGTTGGTAGCTTCCAAAACGGCGTAATAATACCACGCATCCTTGCTGTTATCCGGCCACAAGGTTGCATCTTTGTGCAGACCTGCCTCGTTTACAAAACGATTCAGCATTCTGTTAATAATTGTCATAGCCTCGGCTCTTGTAATTTCCTGGTCGGGTCTAAAGGTGCCGTCCTCATATCCTGCAATCCAGCCCTTTACGACTGCATCAGCAATATACTTTTCTGCCCAGTGCCCGGAAATATCCGTAAAGCCGTGGGAAACGTTGTCACTCATCGTATCGAGACGTGAAGCAATGGTCGCAAACTCCGCTCTGGTAATGTATTTTGCGGGCGCAAAGCTGCCGTCTTCATAGCCTGTAATGAATCCGCCTTTTTCCATTGTGGAAATAGCAGTATTGGACCAATGAGAAACTGCAACATCGGAGAAGCTGCTAGATTTAGAAAGCAGGGCATCTCTTTTCTCGTTAGTTAGGAGCCGGAAGAAGATTGTCGTTATTTCCTCACGGGTGATAGAATTCTCAGGTCTGACATCTCCTTCCGGATAACCTATAACGTAAGCGAAATGGTCATCGCTGTCGAGTATTTCCACGCCCTGGGATTTATTCCATTTACCATAAAGCGTTATACTTTCTGTAATTTCAAAGTCTCCGGTCAGCTTTTGTGTATAGGCATTATCCAGATACCAACCGTCAAATGCATATCCGTCCTTATGCGGAACCTTGAGTTCGCTTACCTTGACGGTTGCGCCTTCTTCTTTTTTGACAGAATCAACCACATTCCGGTCACCTTCTACATCGAAGTGAATCAAAAGTACAGTGGGCTTTAACGTGTTGCCCTCGCCACCGCCGGTTGGTTTTTTAACGTTGCAACGTGCAATTGCATCCTCAGCTGTTTTATAGTCTACGCGAAAGTCCGTAGAATCGCTTGCCGCCAGCGTAAAGCCGGTCACCTTTCCTTTAACGGCAAAGGTGCCGTACTCGGTTGTCCCTACGCCTTCACATTTTAAGGTAAAGTCACTAAGAAAAGTGCTCAAATTATCTTTTAAATCCTTTGCCAGAACATAACCGGGCCGTGTGCCCGCATTGTCCTTTCCAACGACTGCTACTACAATTTTCAGCGTGTTTTCGCTTGTGCCCTGTGTCAGTGTGCGAACATCGTTACCAAAAATCAAACGGGCATTATCATCAAACCCATACATCTGCCCGCTTTCCAAAAACGCGGCGGGAATCTGCAAGGAATTCGGATATGTAATTTCAATGGTGAATTCGCCTGTGACCTGCATGGCTTCCAGCTTGCGGTTCAGCTCTGCCATTTTGTCGGCCGGGAGATTGATGTAGCCCAAAATGGATGCCCAGTTTGTATAATACGCCGTAAATTTATCCCGTACATTCTGCATGTTCATCGTGCAAAGATAATCAAAAGCCGGGAACGGCTCGGACCCTTTTTTCGTTACAGACACAGTATTCGGCGTTGCAGCCGTGATGGTTTCTCCGGCTTTTACAACCTGGATTTTTGCCGTTGTTTCTACGTTATCGAAATGATCGGCTGCAATCGCTGTTAAACCAAATTGCAGAAGCATAAAAACAGTTAACAGCCAGCAAAAGATTTTTTTGTTCATGGTCTTAGCTCCTTTAATGAATAATATTTATTAAATCTTGGGGTAATACGCATCAATCAGTGCTGCTTTTTTCACAGCCTTTTCTTCGTTATACAGTGCTGTTATCTCCCCAATAATTGCCGTATTTTGTCCCGTGGCCACAAGTTCCGACTCAAGTTCTGCGAGAAGTTGCTGCATTCTGCCGTCACATGCACCTTCCAGCGAGCTGCCCATGCCAAGGTACTTGTTCGCCATATTGAGTTTTGCCGTCAGCGTTCGTTCTTTCTTGGGGAGGGAACGCCATTCGGATTTGCCTTGGGCAATCAGCCCATTGATGGAATTTAAGTATTCTGCTTTCAGCAAGTAGAATTTTGCTATAATTGCATTCACACTAGAGGTTTGCGGCTTTGCATCCCCTCTCGACTGTTTGTCCTCCTGGGGTGCACCGGAAATTATCGAAAGTGCCTCTTCCGCACTAATCTCTCCGTTCTCCAGCTTTTTTTGTTCTTCTTCCGTAAGCTGGTTGACTTGCACGTCCGGAAGTTTTTCAACGATCTCTTGTAGCTTTGCGTTTACAGCCTGTTCTTTTTGTGCAAGTTCTTCCTGACTATACCGACTCGCATAAGAAAGTGCTTTCAGATTATCTTTTTGGGAATAAAGAAAAACGATGATTGCACTTAAGATAAGCGCAAATAAAACGAGTAAAACAATTTTAAGCTGTTTTCCACCGGGGTTTTTTTGTTTTTCTTGCACAAATAAATTCCTTTCCGCTGCCGTCTTTAAGATTTTATATGCCCGGTTCCACCGTCAAGCTGCAGTCGTTTTACAATTCTCTCATGCAAATTATCCAAAAGCATTTGTGTTTTGAATCTGTCATCCCAAATGGCGTAGTCGACCACAAACGCAATAATGGAATAGATGAAAACCTCCGCTTCTAAATAGGAGCAATCAAAA
>JAZNHR010000030.1:0-3389 GCA_045577075.1 Clostridia bacterium
ATATTTAGAAAATATTTTATGTTTTATATTTAAAAATATAAAAATAATATTACAAAAAATATATCTGTATTCTAGTTATGTGCATGATTTTGCCCATTCACTTTTGTATGCAATTTCCATTTTCTGGTAATTCCGTCGGAAAAACGCACCACTCCACATAGGCTTGCAAATAGGCGAAAACCCTTATATAATTAGGCTTACCGAAAGGAGCGATTGTTATGATTTGGGAAGCGCGTATTACAATTTCGTCTTCCGAAACACCTTTAGAAGTTTATTATTTTGTTTCTGCCCCCGTCCTGCCCCCGGACACAGATATCCCCTGCTATGGCATCGGCATTTCTGCCGGTGGAGAAGCGGCATACTGCACAGCCTTCTGCCCGGAGAAGGAGGAAGCAATTCGAGTTTGTTCCATGCTCTGCCAACATCAGGTTACGCCTGTGTCTTTTTACGAAGTTTTAGATGATTATCTAGCCGCTCGCTAAAAACAAAACGTGCTGTGACGCATAAGCTGTCACAGCACGTTTTATCTTTCGTATTTTAAACTGCATCTATTCCAAAGAAAATAATTGCCAGACTCTCGAGCATTCTGTTTTTGTTCCGCCGAATGGTGGAAGGGTCACAGCAAAGAAGTTCAGCAATTTTTTCCTCTGCAAATCTTTTCGTATATTTCAGTTCTAAAAGCGCATAGTACGGGTCATCTGCAAGAGTTGCCACAGCCCGGTCTATCCGTTTTGCCGCAAGGCGGTTTCGCGTAAGCAGTGCTTTTATATCTGGCACCCGATAAGGAATTCCCAGTGCATCCCCCGAAGGGAGCAGATGCACAACCTTGCTGTCTGTTCTTTCGTATGCCATGGAAGAAGGCGGTGCCGCATCGGTGGCCTCACGCAGTTCCTCCTCTAAAGCCGAAATCAAAATGTCAAGGCCTCTTCTTGCATATAAGAGGCGTTCCACTCTTTCCCGATACGAGCGCGTGCCCTTTTGTCTTTCCCCTTGGGCACCAAGGCGCATAGCGTCCGAGATGGCCTTATCCAGCATTGTCTGTAGTTCGTTCTTTAGTACCGTTGTTTTCTCACTAAATGATGTGTTTTGACGCATCTCGTGCCTCCTTTATGAATTTTTCCGGTTCTTCTGTAAGACGGTTATGTACAGCCGAAAATGCTGCGTGGTAAACCGTTCCACGTACCGTATTACGCTTTGCAAATTGGATTGCCGCCTCCAGTAGCGAAATATAACAGGGCGGACAAATCGCATACTGCCCGAGAGTGGTAAGACAGTCTCTCTCTTTACAAAACGCACAGTTTCCTTTATTCGTCATAGCACCTCCTTTCTTGTTGCTTTTTAGCAACAAAGTAAGTATACAACAAAAATCGACGTTTGTCAAGGTTTATTTTTGAAATGCAGTCAAAAAAATACAGGGTGGCTTTCCACCCTGCACAATGCGTCAACATATTCTATTTTTCGACAAATGCCACCCCGAATGCATTGCTGCCTACGTGACTGCCAATGACAACACCAAGGTTTATAATCTGCTCTGCCGGAATCTGTATGCCGTCCTTTTCGATTCTGCGGACCAGTTTTTCTGCATTGCTCTTTTCGTTTGCATAAATTGCATAGACGGGAAACGCCGGGTCTACCTCCCGCGCCGCCACCTGGCTCGCTACATATTCGATGCCGCGAAGAACGCCAATGACTTTCTTTGGAATCTCCAGCGTGCCTTCCTCGGTTACTCGAAGGATGGGCTTTAGCTGAACGGCGTTGCCTACCGCTGCGGCTGCCGCAGAAATTCTGCCGCCGCGTTTTAGATTTTCAAGGGTATCAAGACTTGCAAAAATGCGAATTCTGCCCTTTAGGGCTTCGATGCTTTTGGCAATTGCTGCCCCTTCCATACCTTCGTCCCGAAGGCGCACCGCTTCCTCGACTAAAATTCGCATACCGCAGGTAGCGGAAAGGCTATCAATAATATAGCAGTTTTCGTATTCGAGAGTGTCCGCGGCAAGCCGTGCACCCTGCACCGTGCCGCTAAGACCGGACGAGAGGAAAATGCCAATAACCGTATCCCCTCTATCTTTAGCTTTACCAAAGACATCTAAAAAATCCGCCGTGGAAGGCTGGGACGTTTTGGGAAACGCCGCTTCGTTTTGCATTTTTTCATAAAAGGCGTCCTTTGTGATATCTTCCAGCTCCCGATAGGTATCCTCCCCGAAGGAAACGGACAGGGGCACGCAGGTAATTCCAAGGCGTGCAAGGTCCGGACGTTCAAAATCCGCGCTGGAATCTGTAATAATCCGAATCATGTTATGCTCCTATTTTCCGAAACTTCGCATACCGTGCGTCAAGCAGTTCCTCTATGCGCATGTGTTCCTTTTCGGCAAGGGAGGCACAAATACACGCCTTTAAATCCGAACAAATTTCTTCCTCTGTTCTTGCTTCTTCCGTAACGACCTTTTCCACAACGGCAAAGCCGTACAAGTCCTGTGCAGTCAGCTTTAACGCCTCTGCCGCTTCGTCAGCCTTGGCAGAATCTTTCCAGAGAATACTGGCACAGCCTTCGGGAGAAATAACGGAATAGACGGAATTTTCCAGCATAATTGCCGTATCACATACGCCGAGTGCCAGTGCGCCGCCGCTTCCCCCTTCGCCTACGACTACAGAAATAATGGGCGTTCGAAGCCCCATCATTTCGTATAGATTTTCCGCAATAGCCTCGCCCTGTCCCCGTTCCTCCGCATCAATGGCGCAGTAGGCACCGGCACAGCCTATAAAGCATATGACGGGGCGGTGAAACTTCTCCGCTTCCTTCATAAGGCGAAGTGCCTTGCGGTATCCTTCGGGGGAAGGGTAACCGAAGTTTCTTTTCATGCGTTCTTCCACGGTTGTTCCCCGCTCCATGCCGATTACGGTGACGGGTCTGCCGTTTAAAAAGCCAACGCCGCCGATAATGGCGCCGTCATCCCCAAAGCGACGGTCGCCGTGGAGCTCTACAAAATTATCAATCATGCGGCTGATGTAGTAGCCACCCATGGGACGGTCGCCTTTTCTTGCCGCCTTTACTTTTTCGTATGCGTTCATGCGCCCTGTCTCCCTTCTGTCGGTTTTTGATGGAGTTTCAAAAGATTGGAAAGCGTATATTTTTGCCGTTTACGACCTTCGATTCTGTCCACAAAGCCGTGCTCTAAGAGAAATTCCGCACGTTGGAAGCCTTCGGGCAGCTTTTTGCCCGTTGTCTGCTCGATAACTCTGGCACCGGCAAAGCCGACAAGTGCACCGGGCTCGGCGAGAATAATGTCCCCGAGCATGGCAAAGCTTGCCGTAACGCCGCCGGTGGTCGGGTCTGTAAGCACCGTAATAAAGTCGGAGGCCAAGCGGTCTTAGGAAGACAACTGGGGCTA
>JAZNHR010000031.1:0-12650 GCA_045577075.1 Clostridia bacterium
ATTTGTATCGTTACTATTTCTCTCCATCCGCAAGCTTTTACCCGTACCGGTCGTGTGGTCGTAATCATCAGAAACCACGGAATAATGTCCGCCCGGGTTTGCAGATTTATGGATAGTGTGACCTACATCATATCCTTCAAAGTTACCTTCTACCGCGGTAATTTCATATATATTACCAAAGCTACTGCTGTTTTCCGTTAAAACAGGACTCTTCTTTTCGGAAACACCTTCTATTGCAGGAATAGAAGCTTTGGGGATTAATAGCGAAACATCGTCCCACAGAACGTGGCCACTATCCACAAGGTAAAAATAAACGATAACATCAGTTGCGCCTTTAGGAGCTGTGAATCGCACACCTTTTTGCGTCCATTTGTTTGCTGTTAAATAAACACCGGACGAAGGGTTTTGAAATGTCACTTTCGGTCTCTCATAGCTCGCTTGGTCATCGTTCGCATTGGAAAACAGACATTCTATGTAAATCGTACCAGAGGACGTGGTTGATGTTTTTACCCAAGCTGATAATTCATATTCAATGTCTTCTGTAACTGACACCCCTTGCATTAGACAAACAGTCTTTCCATTCTCCTCTTTCAATACTTCCATTGCGTAGGAGCCGGTATGTGCATCATTTGAACGACTTACTTTTGCCCCAGATTCTTGTTTAGAGACTGCCCATGGCGTGGTAGAAGCAGTTAATTCCTGATCACGCTCAAAGCCATTATTCACAATCACTTCTGCAGCGTTTACATTTACAGTCAGCGTATTTTCGCCTTCTTCAAAAGGTTCACGGTCTACTGCAAATCGCTCAGCTACAGCCGGGAGTGGCGTAAAGAACCCGAAGCAAAAAACTACACATAGAAGCAATGCTATTTTTCGCATTCATATACTCCTTTCATCAATATTTTAAGTATATGCAAAAAATTACAAACAGAGAAGTGCTTGCAAAAGGTGATGTAACTCCATATACCCATTCATGTCAAGGTTCAAAATAATAGAACTATACTATTATCAAAATTAGTTTAGCACAATTTACATAGAATGTCAAGATAATTTGTAAATTTTTAAACAAATTTATAAGAAAATAAATTGAAATTTTATAGGAACGACACAATAATGCGAAAAGTTAGCATGTATGCCAAAAATGATAAGGTGCACTTTTGTACGAGCACAAAAAAGCCTTGTGCAAATTTGCACAAGTCTTTTTTTAGTTATTCAACTTTTGAACCCTATTCTGCGTTTAATTATTCAGCAGAAGGAGAGGTCTGTGCGCTTGCCGGTACGTTGCGGTAAATAACCGTCAAGAGCGGCTTGTCGGTGTTAGAAGCGAAGACCAGATTGTCATCTTCCATGATTTCATCAGGCAGAACTCTTGTGAGGGTGCCTCTTTCCATATCATAAAGGATAACACATTCTGAGTTCATGAGTTCCTTGCTTTCACGAACAAGCTCATCTTGTTCAAAATCTTTGTTCTCGAATGTAATATACTGATTGCTGATGGATTTAATCGTATCAACGAAAGCAAAATTGAACTTATCCTCTGTATTATAGAGGTAAGCGCAGTAACGCTTTGTGGAGTCCCCAAAAGCGAGACCACGGTTTGCTGTGCGCTGATGATTTGCGCGCGCTACAACCTGAACTGCTGCGGTATAGCCTTCAACGTTTTTGGGGGCATACCAGATTACGTCACCAACTTCAAGGCCTGCGTAGCCGCCGTCAAACTCGAGGGTTTTTACGTTCGTGTCTGTACGAACAGAAACTTCCTTTTCGTTTGTGAATGCACCAAGCATGTAACGAATATCGGTTGTACCCTCTTTCATGTCAAGGGCGACCGTGTTACCGGAACGCCATGCAATAACTTCTACACGAATTACGGGTTCGTCATTATTGAGAGCTTCCGAAACCTTGGATACGACACCAACACTACCGCAAGCAGCGGAAACGCCTCTGGAAAGTGCAACGCCGATGTTATCTTCTTCGTCCAGATCGTATAATTGTACGTTCGGAACGGATGCGTGGTTTGTGAGAAGAGAATGGTCGAAGAAGCCATACAAGGAATCGTTGCCGGTGTATTCATCAGGAACAGTGAAAATCTTGGTGGATTCCAGAACTTTGTATCTGTAGTTCCAAGCAAGCGTCGGAGCACCAATAAAGTCGCCATACGGGCCGGGAACGGGTTCCATGTACTTCAGTTCCGTGATTTCGCCTGCAGCATTCAGCTTGTACTGGAGCAGGGATTCTTCAGCCAGATTGATTTCTTCAGACTTAGTGTACTTCTTGTTTAAGGTAAAGACCTTCATTTCACCGTCTTCAGTGAAAATCTTTACGGATTCAGTAGCATCAATGCCTGTGCCTGCTGCGTGCGCTACAATGTAGCCATACTTGTATTCCTTAATGCCTTCGGTGTCAGCTGCAACAACCTTGCCAAGATAGTTCATGAAGAACTTAGCTTCAAGCTTAGTTGTGGTGGGAACTGCCTTACCATTAACATCAACGAGAGTAGCAGCAATGTCATATGTTGCATCGCCAATTTTAGCAGATTCATCTGTTACACTGTATTCAGTGATTTTACCTGTAATGGTATCGTTGCTGCGAACGATCTGGTAAAGGGTCTGTTCATTGTTCATGGTGATTGTGAGAACATCCCATTCCTTCAGGTCTTTTACTGCAACTGCGTTGCCGTCCTTATCTGTGATAGAGAACTTAACGCTCTTGTTATCTGCATCCAGCGTAATGTTGCGGATTTCAGAACCCTTTGCATTAAGGATGGGTGCCTTAAAGGTAACAACGCCTGTAGAAGCGTTTACCTTTTGAACAACTGCATCCTGCTGTGCATCAACAAAAACAACGTCAGCTCTTTCGCCGTCATTCGCAGAAAGCGTAATGGAACCATTTACATTCGTAAGGTCAACGGGATCATTAACAAGGCTGCCATTGTATACCCATTTAGCTTTTGCATTGATTTCAAAGAATTCTTTGGAGCCATCTGCATCGTACCAGAGTTCAGTTGCAGTTGTCTGCGGGAGAACGTCTTCTGCATCGATTGTGAAAACTTCAGAGTTTTTCTTGGGTTCTACACAAAGAGCTGTCAAGGTTTCTTCTTCTTCATTTTCTCTTGCATAAACAGTTACTTCACGGCCGATGAAGGAAGCGATGTTTGTTTCGCCAACTTCCATAACCGTGTCGCCCATTGCAACTTCATTTTCTTCGCAGGAAGCCCCGCCAAGATTTAAGGTGTAGTTTGCATCAATGGTACCTTTTAATACAACGATATCAAGATATTCGTTTAAAAGGTTTGCGCCTTCCTTCGGTTCGAAGGTCATTTCAGAACCGTAGCCAGTTCTTACCATTAAGTCAACTTCCAGAGAGTTTGCAACCATCTTAGCCATAACTGCACGGTTGATGGGCTGGCCATCATCGCTGGTGCCCTTCAGAATGCCAAGCTGAGATGCCTGTGCAAGGTAACCTGTGGGCCATCCGCCCATAGCTTCTGCTGCAACACCATAACCCAAGGTGCATACGAGCATTTTAGCTGCCTGCGGATATGTTACGTTTTCTTCCGGTGCGAATGTGGTAGCAGACATACCGTTAACAATACCGAGCTGTGCAGCACTACCAATGATTTTGCTTGCCCAGTGGTCAGCTGCTACGTCCTCAAACGTTGCAGGAATGGATGCGTCAACAGTCAAAAGGCGCAGAACAATCGTGGTCATTTCTGCACGTGTCAGCTTGTCAGCGGGTTTGTAAGCGTTTGCTTCTTTACCCTCAACGATGCCGATAGAATTGAGCAGCGAAATTTCTTTTTCGAACTTTTCGCCTGCAATGTCTTCCAGTGCTGCAAATGCAGGCAGAGATACCATGCAGAGCACAAGACAAAGCGTGAGAATTTTTTTCAACATACTTCTTTTTCTCCTTTCATGTTGTCCTTTCTTATTTTACTGAAAATCCTTTCTCGGCTAGGGTTATTTACCGGAAAAGAATTTTTAGTACATTTTAATCGAAAAAGATACCTCTTTTTCTCACAGATGATTTTACCAAACCATACGGTTTCGTTCTCGACATATTGTGATGTATAGTTGTTTTATTGTGATATATTGAAAAAGTATCTTTGTAGTAACCTGCTTGTAACATTCCTGTAAAATTACGTCGAAAAATATTGGGTCGTTATAGCTTAAAAATAATTTTAAACCCTCCTTAAGATTTTTTCTTCCTAATTATATATATTAAAAACGCACCCCTTTTGAAAGAGGTGCGAAATTTCTTGTTTATTCGCAGCCGCAACCGCTGTCGCTATCACTTCTTGTGGGTGGGAAAAATTCATCCACGGGAAAGTTGAGCTTTTCAAATAGCTCGCAGGGGTTGCTTTCCGTAGAGGTCTGGCATTCCTTATCCGGCACGCAGAAATCGTATGCCGGAATGAGAAGCTGAACATCCCGCTGCAGTTTTACAATAGAGAAAAGCCCGAGAGACACATAGACTCTCTTTTGCTCGCCTGCCAGGACAAGAGCATCGTCAAAAAGACGCTGTACACTTTTCGGCACATTGTCCATTTCTACTTCGCAGCCGCAGTCGCAGTTGCAGGAGCAGGCACAAGGGTCACAGGCCTCTACCACCTTGGCAGAGAGAACAATGGGGTCAATTGCGGAAACAACGGCTTTGGGAAGATTTGTTTTCTGCCAGTCGGACAGCTCAAAATCACATTCTCCCCCGTTTTGTGACGTGAACACCTTGGAGTTTCCTTCGGAGCCGAAGAGAACAACCTTCTTGTCATATGTTGCAAGTCCGCATACGCGTGTGGGCGTACATACGTTTGTAAACACATCCAGTGTGACCTTGAAGAAAAACTTCATGTCCACTGTGTAAAAGCCTTTATTAAACGGAACAGGTTCTACCGTTGGGAACACCCAAATGAGTTCTGCGTTTTTGGCTTTTACATTGACTGCGCGGTCTATAAGGCTCTGACCGGGGCCACACAGATACACCCGCAGGTTTTCAATACATTCCTTGTCTTTGCAAGAGTCATAAATTTGTCCGGTTTGAATACAAACCGCTTCTTTACAATTTTCCACGCTATATTACCTCCTATTTAAAATGTGGGTCCAATACATAGTATGGAACCCACATCAAATAGGTGCAACGATTTTGAATTTTTTGCCGATTAGCCTATAATTTCTTTTGCAAAGGAAACGCCGGACAGGGCATCCCGTGCATAAAAGTCAGCGCCAATAGAATCGGCATATTCTTTTGTTAAAACAGCACCGCCAACCATGACTTTCCCGACAAAGCCGTCTGCATGGAGAAGGCGAACGGTTTCTTCCATGCTCCCTACAGTCGTTGTCATCAGGGCGCTCAGGCCAACAATATCTGCATTTTCTTCTATTGCAGTTTTTGCAATTTTTTCCGAAGGCACATCCCGTCCCAAATCCAGAACGTGATAGCCGTAGTTTTCAAGGAGAAGCTTTACAATGTTTTTTCCGATATCATGAATATCGCCGTATACAGTTGCAAGTACAATTTTTCCTTTTTTAACAGCGCTCTCATCTGTTGCCTTTTCCCGCACGGCCTCAAAGGCTTCTTTTACGGTTTCGGCACTTGCTAAAAGCTGGGGCAAGAATAGGCTGCCTTTCTCAAACCCCTTCCCCACTGCATCCAGTGCCGGAATCATAACTTCTTCCACAAGACGCATCGGCTCCATGGATTTCAGCATCTCTGTCGCCGCCTTGTAGGCACCGCCGCGAAGGCCTTTCAAAATCATGTCATAAAGCGTGGTATTTGTTTCTCCGACCGCAGGTGCAGTTTGGACGCCGCTGTATTTTGAAATATACCGACTGCATCCTTCGTCAAAGCCATGCAGAACACAAAACGCATCATACACGCCCATCATGCTTTCGGATTTGGGGTTTATAATACCGGCGGAAAGTCCGTTTTCAAGAGCCGCGGCAAAAAATGCAGCATTTACGGTTTCCCGATTTGGGAGCCCGAAGGAGATATTGGATACGCCAAGCACCGTATTGACGCCTAAAGTATGGCGCACATAGTGAAGTGCTTGCAGCGTCTCTTCTGCGCCACCTTCCCCGGCGCTTACGGCAAGGGTCAGGGCGTCAATCACGATATTCTTTTTCGGGATTCCGTAGGACGCGGCTGTACTTATAATTTTCTCGGCAATGGCAATTCTGCCTTCTGCAGTCGACGGAATACCGTTTTCGTCGAGGGTTAGAGCAACAACAACGCCACCATATTTTTTCGCAATGGGAAAAACGCTTTTCATGCTTTCTTCTTTCCCATTTACGGAATTTAAAAGCGGTTTTCCGTTATAAAGTCTTGCCGCGCGTTCCATAACAAGGGCATCCCCCGTATCAATTTGAAGCGGTAGGCTTAAAACGCCTTGTAGTTCCTCGATGGCGCATGCCATCATTTCGCCCTCGTCAATTTCGGGAAGGCCGACATTTACGTCTAAGATATGGGCGCCGGCTTCTTCCTGGGCAATGCCTTCTGCCAGGATGTATTGAATATCATCATTTCGAAGGGCTTCTTTAAACCGCTTTTTCCCTGTCGGGTTTATCCGTTCCCCGATAATGACAGGCGCTTTGCCGATTTCTACCGCGCTCCCGTATGCGGAAACGACGGTAATGTTTTTATCCGTAAGGGGCAAAGGCGTAATGCCGGCACACGCTTCGGTCATGAGGCGAATGTGCTCCGGCGTTGTGCCGCAGCAGCCGCCGAGAACATGGGCGCCATTTTCTGCAAATGCGCGCATATGGGCGGCAAATTCAGAAGGCGAAAGGTCATATTTCGTTTCGCCGTTTTCCATTTTAGGCAATCCGGCATTGGGCAAAAGGGCAATTGGAATAGAAGTAATTGCCTTTAGTTTTTCAAAATAGGCTTTAAACTGTACAGGTCCAAGGCCACAGTTAAGGCCCAGGGCATCGACGCCGAGTCCTTCCAAAAGTGCGACGACGGATTCGAGATTTGCGCCTGTTAAAAGGCGGCCGCGCGCGTCAAGGCTCACCGTGGCAAGCACGGGCAAATTTGAATTTTCTTTTGCCGCAAGGACGGCGGCCTTCAGTTCATAGGTGTCGGTCATGGTTTCAATGGAAATCATATCCGCCTCACGCCCTGCACATACCACCTCTTTAAAAATGTCATACGCCTCTTCAAAGGGAAGCGTACCCATAGGACGAAGCAGTGCGCCCGTAGGGCCTACATCCAGCGTCACCGCCGCCTGATCCCCTGCCGCCTTTTTGGCAAGACTTACGGCGGTTTTCACAACTTCGCTGACGGCGAGTCCCGTATCTTTCAGCTTTAGGCGGTTTGCGCCGAAGGTGTTGGTCGTAATAATCGTGGCGCCGCTATCGACGTATTGTTTATGAATATTAAAAATGCGCGCAGGGTCATGGAGCACCAGTGCTTCCGGCGCACCGTCCACCGCGCCGAGCATGGTACCCATTGCCCCGTCAATAAACATAAGCTTTTTTCCGAATGCAAGTTTCATCTATTTTCCTCCATAAAAGCGTTTTATCGCAGTCCAATCACGGCTGTGACGGACTTTGTGGGAAGCAGCATAAAGCTTTCCAGTGCCGTTATGCCGATTTTCTCCGCCCCTAACGCCTTTAAAAGCTGCGGCTGAAGGGATAAGGGATAATCACCGTATCCGGGGCTAAAACGAGAACACGCAGGTAATCCTTCCGGCATATTTTCATCGCAACACCACTCAATATATGCTGCCGCGCAAGCATCCAGCGCCGCCGCTCGCGCCATGTCTACTGCCTGCGCTTTGCGGATTTCCAAATCTACGCCGTGGCCTAAGGTTGCCGCAAACAATACGACAGTATGTGCACCGCGAAGGTGGTTTATAATGTCTTTACCCCGTAGGTAGGGTGCAAATGCTTCCGGCGAAAAGCTACGCGTCATAATTTTGGGGGCCGCGACCCTCTTCACCGTTTCCATACATTCTGAAACAAGGCGAAGCGTTTGTGTGTCCGCCTCGCCTTGTATGCCTAAATATCGAAGTGCTTCCTTTAGCATATCGCTTACTCCTCAGCTTATGATGCTGCTGATGTTTTCTAAAATCTTGCCTGCAATTTCAGGCTTATTCATAGTATAAATATGAATTCTGCGAACGCCGTTTGAAATAAGGTCAATAATCTGCTCGGTGGCATACGCGATGCCAGCTTGCTTTAGCGCCTCAGGCTTATCGCCGAATTTATCCACCATGGCGCGGAATTTCGGCGTAAGCGTCGCGCCGGACATGGCACACATACGCTTTATGGAGCCTGCGGTGGTAACGGGCATAATGCCTGCCGTGACGGGAACGGAAATATTCTTTGCCGCAAGACGGTAGAGAAAGCTATAGAGCATATTATTATCAAAGAAAAGCTGTGTGACAAGAAAATCTACACCGGCTTCCACTTTATACAGGAGATTGTCAATATCCTTTTCCTTGTTTGGGTTTTCTACGTGTCCTTCAGGATAACAAGCACCGCCCACGCAAAAGCCGCCGTATGCTTTGATTTCGCGAATCAGCTCAAAGGCATACTTATATTCCATGCTCTCTCTATCAAAGGGTTTACCCTTCGGAAAATCACCACGAAGTGCAAGGATATTCTGAATGTTATTCTCCTTAAAGCTATCCAGAATTTTAAGAATGACGTCTTTTTTTGCGCCGATACAGGTTAAGTGCGCCAGAACTGTAACGTCAAAATCGTTTTGAATGGCAGAGGCTACTTCCAAGGCATTTGCCGTATTGCCGCCGCCGGCGCCGTATGTAACGCTCATATACGAAGGCTTTGTTTCTGCAAGCTGATGCACAGCCGGCAAAACATCGGACATGGGCACCTCCGGCTTTGGCGGAAAAACCTCCAGAGAAATTACAGTTTCATTTTTTGCAAAAATATCTTTAATAAACATTATACATTAAAGCGGAATACAACCACGTCGCCGTCCTGCATGACGTATTCCTTCCCCTCACTGCGAATAAGTCCTTTTTCTTTTGCGGCAACCGTAGAGCCGAGTGCCACGAGCTCATCATAGGCAATGACTTCTGCCCGAATAAAGCCCCGTTCAAAATCAGAATGGATTTTGCCTGCGGCACCAGGTGCCTTCGTTCCTCGCGTAATCGTCCACGCGCGTACTTCTTTCGGACCTGCCGTTAAAAAGCTGATAAGACCAAGAAGCGAATAGCTCTTTTCCACAAGGCGATCAAGTCCCGATGCGGAAAGCCCCATTTCTTCAAGGAACATCTGCTTTTCTTCGCCAGCAAGGTCTGCAATTTCCTCCTCGATTTTGGCGGAAATAGGAAGCACCTCGGCTTTTTCTGCCTTGGCAATTTCCATAAGCTCGTCCATATAGGGGTTATTGTGGAGGCCGTCCTCAGAAACGTTTGCCGCATAGATAACCGGTTTTATAGTTAACAGGGAGATTTCGCGAAGAATTTCTTCTTCCTCCTCGGTAAACTGCATACTGCGAGCCGGCAGACCTTTTTCAAGGGTTTCGATAATTCTCGAAAGAAGGTCGGCTTCCACCGCGTACTTCTTATCCCCTGTTTTTACCAGCTTTGCCACGCGGTCATGCCGCTTCGTAACCATTTCAAGGTCGGCAAAAATCAGTTCGAGGTTAATGGTTTCCGTGTCTCTTTTTGGGCTTACAGAGCCGTCAACGTGAACAATATTGCTGTCATCAAAGCAGCGTACCACGTGGACAATGGCGTCCACCTCGCGAATATGCGCCAAAAACTTATTACCAAGCCCTTCGCCACGGGATGCACCCTTAACAAGACCTGCAATGTCTACAAATTCAATATAGGCAGGTGTAAGCTTTTCAGGGTTATACATTTCGGCCAGAACATCCAGCCGCTTATCGGGCACTGCAACCACGCCTACATTCGGCTCTATGGTGCAAAAGGGATAGTTTGCCGCCCCTGCGCCTGCATGTGTAATTGCATTAAAAAGTGTACTTTTCCCAACATTTGGGAGCCCCACTATACCAAGTTTCATCGTTATATTCCTTCCTATTCTTCCGGCTTTTCAAAGGAAATTCTGCCAAGTTTTGCGCTTCGCACTTCATCGATTACGATGCGTGCAGCTCTCTCCGTATCCGGCTCGCCGCCGCTGACAATAAACTTTCGTCTTTCCGCCACGGCACAAAGCAGCTCGTACCCTTCCATTTCCGATGGATTTTCTATGCCATACCGTGCGGTGATGGCATCAGGGTAATTTTCCTTGAGAAAAACGAGCATATGAAAAGCCAGCTCTTCTACGTCAATAATTTCGTCTTTGATAGCACCTGTAAACGCCAGATGCAATCCTTCCTTCTCCCCTTCAAACTTTTGCCAGAGCATACCGGGCGTGTCGAGCAGTTCATAGCCACTCCGAAGGGTTACCCACTGTTTTCCTGTGGTGACACCCGGGCGGTCGCCTGTTTTAGCACTGGCCCTGCCGGACATATTATTGATAAAGGTAGATTTGCCAACATTGGGGATACCCGTAATCATCATACGAATGGGATGCCCCTGCATATTTTTTTCTTTGCGGCGCAAAAGAAGTGCCTGCAGGGCTTCTTCCACGGCATCAATTATCGTTTTCCAAATTTTTTCATCGCGACTGTTGACAAAAACGACCTTTTCCTTTTTTTCGGCATACCGCTTTTTCCAAAGGGCATTGACCTGTGGGTCAGCAAGGTCTGCCTTGTTGAGAACCAGCACACGAGGTTTATTTCCCAGAAGCTTATTCAGATACGGGTTTCGGCTGGAACGGGGGATTCTTGCATCCGCAATTTCCACCACCACATCCGTAAGCTTTAAATTTTCGGAAATAAGGCGTGCCGTTTTTGCCATATGTCCCGGAAACCATTGTATTTGCATTACGGGGTACCTATCTCGCCGAGGGGCCAAATTCGAAATGCAGCTTCGCCGAGTACACGGTCATAGGGAATAAAGCCTACGGCAGCATTTCGGCTGTCAAGGCTTACGGGGCGATTATCGCCCATTACAAACACGTGACCCTCCGGTACGGTGTACTTTTCTTCACTATAGGGATACACGGAAGAGCTGATATAGGCCTCTTCCTTTTCTTCCCCGTTAATATACAGCGTCACAGACCCTTTTGCGTCCTTTTTAAACTCTAACGTATCGCCGGGCATGCCAAGGATGCGCTTAATATACGGGGGTTTCTGCTGTGCTTTTGGTGTGCCTTCTTTATTTGGGTCCACCACTACAATGTCCCCTGCCTGGGGCTTATACCCGAGGCGAATCATCACGAGGCGCTGTCCGTTGGCAAGCGTTGGGTCCATAGACGTACCGTCAACTCTAACAATGGTAAAAACAAAATTGCGAAGAATAAGCGTAATGATAACTGCAACTACAATGCAAGCAATCCATTCTAAGATTTCTCTTCCCACGCTTTTCTTCTCCGTTTGTTCTGCGTTCATATGAAAACCTCCTGATATTGAAAAAGGGACAAAACTGTCCCTTTTTGCTTTCTTATAAGCGTTCTTTAACCTTTGCTGCCTTACCAACTCTGCCACGCAGATAGTAAAGCTTTGCACGGCGTACTTTACCGTGACGAATAACTTCAATTTTGTCAATGTTCGGCGAGTGCAGCGGGAAAATCTTTTCAACGCCTACGCCGGAAGCAATACGTCTTACGGTAATGGTTTCGCTGATGCCGCCGTTTTTGCGAGCAATCAGAGTGCCTTCAAACATCTGAATTCTTTCTTTGTTTCCTTCTTTGACCTTCAGGTGAAGACGAAGCGTATCACCGATTTCAAGCTTCGGCAGGTCAGTCCGCAGCTGTTCATTCGTAATTGCGCGAATGGTATCCATTTTGTTTCCTCTCTTTCTTTAGGCATTCATGGACACAATATATTGTTCTCAGCGGAATACCCATAATCACAATTTGGTATTATACCATAGTTTTTTTTGAAATGCAATAGTTTTTTTGAAATTTTATCTAAAAAAGTTATGTTTGCCTCGGAGGCATGTTTGAAAACGCCAAAACGTATACTGACTTTAGGAAAGGATGTGAAAATATGACCGCGTGGATACTTGAAAAAAACTCAGCACTCTGTAATTTTCTGTGGGGGCCTTATATGCTGACGCTTTTCTTCTTTGTGGGCCTTTTGTTTTCCGTCGGTACAGGGTTTTTCCAGATTCGACACATGCCACTTTGGTTTTCTTACACATTTGGCAGATTATTTAAAAAGGAAAAAAGCGAAAAAGGCAGCATCACACAGTTTCAAGCACTCGCCACTACGCTTGCCGCTACTGTGGGGACAGGAAACATAACAGGCGTTGCTGCCGCCCTCACGACAGGCGGACCCGGCGCGATCTTTTGGATGTGGGTTTCGGCTTTCTTTGGAATGATGACTGCCTATGCAGAAAGTGTACTTTCTATATTATATCGGCATAAAGACAAAAATGGCAGCTATGTGGGTGGTGCTTTTGTATATATGGAAAAAGGGCTGGGTTCTCGTTTCCTTGCAGTTCCCTTTGCGCTTTTCTGCATTTTAGCGTCTTTCGGCATGGGAAATATGGCACAGATGCATTCCGTTTCCTCTGCCCTGTCCGGCACGTTCGGCATTCCCGTGTTTGTAACGGGGATACTGGGAAGCATACTTTTGGCGATTGTAATTTCCGGAGGTCTAAAACGAATCGCAAC
>JAZNHR010000032.1:0-46576 GCA_045577075.1 Clostridia bacterium
AAGTGCAGATTTTTAGTTAAGAGGGCTTAATTTAAGAAAGGTATAACGTAGACACGAAAAATGAAGTAAAATACTGTCCGGTTTTAAAGCGGAGATAAACCTGCCTAAAAGAAGAGAGAGTAGTGAATATATAAGAAATAATAAATTGCTGTGCTATCATGCCACGTTTGTTTTATTTTCTATTCACTATTCTTTTTATTTATTCTTTTATTTGTGGGGTGTGGCGCGACACCCCACGCCCCCGCGGGCGCGACTCGCTAAAAGGCTTTGCCTTTTACACGCTTTCCGCTAACATAAAAAACGACCTCCCAAAAGGGAGGTCGTTTTATTATTCCGCTAAGTCCATACGGACTGGTTTGCAGAAACTTATTCTGCCTCTACAACTGCCTGTGTGTAAACAACTACGTCTACAACAGCACCGTCATACATGCGAACGTATACCCAGTTTGCATCTGCGCCTTCTCTTGTAACGTTAGCCTTAATCTTACCTACAGAAGAAGTCTTGATGATGTCGCTGTCAAGATTTACTTCGTATACGGTAATGTCGCCTACGAGAGAGAGGGAAAGAACTGTGCCTTCTTCGTCTACCAGAGCATTTTCGCCCTTACCGTCTGCGGATAAGAATACGCGGTTGCCGTCCTTCTTGTATACAAAGCCGAATGCATCGTATGCTTCGCCGTCGGGAGCAACTTCTGTGTATCCGTCGCCGCCAATGCCTGTGCCAGCCTTAATGGTGTCAGCAGCAAGCTTGTTGCTCATGAGAACTTCGAGCTTGTTGATAACGCCGTCTGCATCAACGCTGAAGATTACAACGTCGCCTGCGCCAATTTCATGGCCTTCGGGAGCGGTGATTTCACAGTCAGCGTAGAATGCGCCTTCTACTTCAGCACCGTTCTGATAACCATAGACCTTAGTCATTTCCTGATCATCTTCGTCAGTAGTTTCAGCAGTCTTTGTGATAACGAGGAGGTTGGTACCACCGAGGATGTCGGGGGTTGCACCCTTTGTTACAACGATTGCAGGAACGTTTGTTTCTTCGTCCAGATCGTATGCGTCAATGGTGTATTCGGTACCTTCTGTGAAGAGGGAGGTGGCCTTTACAAGCTTAATGTCTTCTTCATCATCGATTGCACCTTCAGGCAGGCTGAATACGAGGGTGTCATCTGTGAAGTATACAGCACCGATTCTCTGGTCAGCTGCTCTGTAGGACTTGCCGGATTCAGTAGTAGCTTCCGGAATCACAATCTGGCTTACATAGCCGTTCTTGTCAAGCTTGTACTGGAAGATAGCCGGAGTTACTTCTGTAACCTTTTTGTTTTCAGTTACGAACAGACCGTCAATACCAGCTTCGGTATCAGCTTCTGCTGCAAATACGGAGTTGCCGTTTACCTTTATAGCAGTTGTTAAAACTTCCCAGTTGCCTTCGCTTGTGAGAACCTTCATCTGAACTGCTGCACCGTTGATATCAGCAATTTCTGCTGCAGTGTAAAGGTAAGCATAGTTGCCAGATACCTTAGAAGCATCAACAAAAGCGATTTTGCCGTTTACGTCGAGGTAGAATGTACCTTCCTGACCTGCTGTTACCTTAACGAACTCGTCGTTAATGTAAGCTGCACGATACTTTTCGGTACCGATTGCGTATTCATTGTCTACCTTTTCGCCGTACTTTTTCAGCGCGGATACTTCTGTAACCTTGCCTTCTACCTTAGCATCAGAGATGTAGATCATCTTCAGGTTGCCGTTTTCGTATACAGTCAGAACATCGTCTTTCTTAACGTCAGCCAGTTCTGCAACTGTGCCGTCAGCCTTGAAGAACATGGTAAACTCTGTTTCATCTTCAACGTCGATGTCAGCACCAACAGCACCCTTGGTGTCAATCGTGAGATTGTCAAGGTCTACTGCAATAACCTGGTCAGTGTCAGTTTCCTGTGTGAGCAGTACGTATTCGTAAGCTTCGTCTCTGTCATTGTTGATAAGAGTCAGCGTACCGAAGTCTGCATCGCCTGCATTTAAATTATCAAGGAATGTTTTAACGTCGCCTTTATCTGCTTTGCCGTTAAAGAAACGCTTTGCGCCAAGGATTTCAGCTTCTTTTTCGTCAGTAGATGTTGCTGTTTCAACATATTCGATAACGAGGGACGTTACGGTTTCATCTTCGCCTTCGGTCTCTGTAAGCAGGTCGCTAAACAGGCTCTCATCCAGAACGAGTTCGCTGTTAAAGGACTTCTTGGTGATACCCTTGATGATGTCATCGCCGGTTTCTTCGTCTTCAGCAACGTATGCTTCTACAGCATAGCCGAGTAAGCTGATTGCGTTGGTGTCGCCAACGAGGTAAGGTACGCCGTCAATCTTAACGAATGCATCGTCTTCCGGTGTGCCGCTTGTCAGAACTGTAGCGTCTACAATACCTTCAACCTTTTCAACCTTGAGGTAATCAGCCAGAAGTGTTTCGCCGTTGGGGCCAAACTCAGCTTCGCCAGTGTTGGAGTAACTTAACTGACCATACATTTCAACTTCGAGAGCATTGTAAGCAGCGCGTGCTACTGCGGAACGGGGAGCTTCAGCACCAACCGTTACGGAAACGCCCTTGTTGATTTTTTCCTGGGAAGCTACCATCAGGTAACCGGAAGGATAGCCGCCGAGTGCTTCAGCCTGGGGCGTACGACCGAGAGCTGCAACGATCATCTTAATGATCTGTTCGTAGGTAACAGGGTTGGAAGGACCAAATGTACCATCGCCATAACCATTGATGATGCCACTCTGCTGTGCAAAGTTTACATAGCCTGCTGCCCAGTGGTCAGCGGGAACGTCTGTAAATGCAGTTGCGCCAGCAACAGCTGCTAAATCGCCCTGCGCCTTTAAGCGAACAACAATAGCTGCAGCTTCAGCTCTTGTGATGCTTGCATCCGGGTTAAAGTTGCCCTTTTCATCACCAATCATGATTTCAAGAGCGTTAAGGGTTTCTACTGCCTGTGCGTAGGAAGCGCTATCGTCAACATCCGGATACAGGGTGCCGGCGCTAACTGCTACGCTAAGCAGCATCGTAAGCATTGTTACGAGTGCCAGAACTTTTCTGAGATTTTTCATGTCTCAATTCCTCCTAAAAAATTTTTTATTCTGAAAGAGATTTAGCGACTTGCACCCGCCGCATCTCTTTCAACTGCGACTGTGCGTGGAAAATACGGAGTATTTCCCTTACAGGACTGATTATAGCACCCTGTTTTACATTCGTCAAGCGATTTTCGAACTTGTAACACAAATGTAAAGTTGCGTGAAAATCATTGTCACATAAGGGTCCCCCCCTGCCCGTATCCAAGGCAGACAATCCTAATTGTAATTATATGATTTTTTTCGGGGTTTGTCAAGAAAATTTGTCAATTTTTTATCTAAAATGCTATCTGTTTCGTATATATCTCTGTATTTTTCCTTATTATATATATGCAATTGCTTTGCAAACCGTCTTTTCGCCCGAACCCCTTGACTTTCCCATCCTAATTTGCTATAATAAGGAAAATCAAACGTATTTAGGAGGCTATTACCATGATGAAAACACCCCTTTCTATTGACCTTAAAGGCAAAGTTGCAGTTGTAACGGGTGCCGCAGGCATTTTATGCAGTATGTTTGCAGAAGCACTTGCCGCAAACGGTGCATCTGTAGCACTTCTTGACCTTAACGGCGAACGCGCCAAGGAAGTTGCCGCAAAAATCTGTGCAGAAGGCGGCAAGGCCATAGGCATTGAAACAAACGTTCTGCAGAAAGAAAGCATTGAGGCAGCACGTGAGGAAGTTCTCAAAGCCTTCGGCAAGTGCGATATTCTTTTAAACGGCGCCGGCGGTAACAACCCCAGAGGCACCACGGACAAGGAATATCTCTATCCCGAAGATGTAGATAACGAGGAAATCAAAACCTTCTTTAACCTCGACCCCAAGGGCGTTGAGTTCGTATTTAACCTCAATTTCCTCGGCACGCTTCTTCCCACACAGGTGTTTGCAAAGGACATGATTGAAAGAAACGCTATTATCGTAAACGTTTCCTCCATGAACGCCTTTAGCCCCTTAACGAAGATTCCGGCATACTCCGGCGCAAAAGCTGCTATCTCAAACTTTACCCAGTGGCTCGCCGTGCACTTCTCCAAAGTGGGCATCCGCGTAAATGCCATTGCACCGGGCTTCTTTGTAACAAACCAGAACCGCGCCCTTCTTTTAAATGAAGACGGCACGTACACCGACCGCTCCAAGAAGATTCTTTCCCAGACGCCTATGGACCGTTTCGGCGAAGCAGAAGAGCTCCTCGGCACACTCTTGTGGCTGTGTGACAACGGCGCATCCGGCTTTGTAAACGGCGTAGTTGTTCCCGTTGACGGCGGCTTTGCAGCATACTCCGGCGTCTAATATATAATAAGGAGAAAACACCATGATTTTCGAAAGTGAAAAGGGACTGTCCCAGGCAGAGCTTCGTACGGCACTGGAAAAGTCCATCGAAGGCAAGAGCCTGAAAAAAGTTTTGCTGATTCCCCCGGACTATACCCGTATGTACAGCGGCGCAGGGGACATTACCCGTATTTATTATGAAATTTTAAAGGACACGTGCGAAATTGACATTCTTCCCGCCCTCGGTACACACGTACCCATGACGGAGGAAGAATGGGTCGCCTTCTTTGGCCCGGACGTTCCCTTTGACAGAATGCTTGTGCATAACTGGAAGACGGACGTTGAAAAAATCGGCGAAGTGCCGGCAGAATTTGTTTCCGAGGTTTCGGAAGGTCTTGTGAATAACAAGATTGACGTAGAAGTCAATCGCCGTCTCCTTGACCCGTCCTACGATTTAATTATTTCTATCGGGCAGGTTGTGCCCCACGAGGTTGTGGGTATGGCAAACTACTCGAAGAATATTTTTGTCGGCTGTGGCGGTAACAGCATGATTAACAGCTCCCATATGCTCGGTGCTTTCTACGGCATGGAACGCATTATGGGTAAGGACTTTTCGCCTGTTCGCAAGGTCTTTGACTATGCACAGGAAAACTTCCTTTCCAATGTACCCCTTCTCTTTGTGCTGACTGTTACCACAAACGTTGGGGATGACGTTTATATCCACGGCCTTTACATCGGCTCCGAACGCGCCTATTTTGAAAAGGCGGTATCAAAAAGCCAGAATACAAACTTTACCTATGTGGACGCACCGCTTAAGAAGGTTGTTGTATACCTTGACCCCAGAGAATTTAAGAGCACCTGGCTTGGAAATAAATCTGTTTACCGTACCCGTATGGCGATTGCCGACGGCGGCGAGCTGATTGTGCTGGCACCGGGGATTCGTATGTTCGGTGAGGACGAGGAAAACGACCGCCTGATTCGCAAGTACGGCTATGTAGGCAGAGAAAATGTTTTAAAGCTTGTTGACGAAAACCGTGATTTGCAGGAAAACCTGTCGGTTGCGGCGCACCTTATCCACGGCTCGAGCGACGGCCGCTTCTCCATTACCTACTGCACCGAGCAGGTGACAAAAGAAGAAGTACGCGGCGTTGCATTTAATTACATGCCCTATAAGGAAGCTGCGGCAAAGTATAATCCGGAAGTATTGCAGGACGGCTTTAACACCCTGCCCGACGGCGAGGAAATTTACTATATCAGTAACCCTGCCTTGGGACTTTGGGATGTAAGAAAATAAGACGAACGATAAAAAAAGACCACTCTTATGAGTGGTCTTTTTTTATTGTGGTGGAGCAAATGCTTTAATATCCGAACTTTCTTCATTAGGACTTCCGGGGCCCCCGAAAAGCCATTGGCTTTTTGGGGAAAAGGAAGAGCAAGGAAGTGGACGGATGTTTTCGCCATACGGCGGAAACGGAGTCAAACGCACTTTGCTCTGACGTGGTGGACCTGAAGGGGATCGAACCCTCGACCTCTGCGTTGCGAACGCAGCGCTCTCCCAGCTGAGCTACAAGCCCGATTGCTTAACGGAATCCAGTATACCATAGGCCTTTAAATTTGTCAAGCACTTTTTAAATGGAAATGCCAAAAATTGCAGGTTTCTCAAACGCCGCATACAGCTAAATTCTTTAATTTTCTTCCTTCCGCCACACCATTTTATTTACAATCCCGGTATAGCTTTGGATGAGCTTTACCACCTTGACGGACACATTTTCGTCCGTGTACATTTCACACGGTTTCCCCATATCGCCGTTCTCCTGCATGGAAACGGCGGTATCCACGGCGCCGAGAACCTCGCGGGTGGTAATGCCGGCAAGAATAAAGTTGCCGCTATCCATCGCCTCGGGGCGCTCTGTCGAAGTACGGATGCAAACGGCCGGGAAGGGATTGCCCACAGACAGGAAAAAGCTACTTTCCTCGGGGAGGGTGCCGCTGTCGCTTACCACGGCGAAGGCGTTCATCTGGAGATTGTTATAATCATGGAAGCCCAATGGCTCATGGCAAATCACGCGCTTATCAAAAACAAAGCCACGCTTTTCAATATATTTTTTGCTTCTCGGGTGGCAGGAGTACAAAATGGGCATATCGTACTTTTCCGCCATGGCATTGACGGCGTGCATAAGGCTAAAGAAATTCTTCTCGGTGTCAATATTCTCTTCTCTATGTGCGGAGAGGAGAATATATTTTTTCTTTTCCAGACCCAGCCGCGATAAAATATCGCTCTTTTGAATTTTTTCTAAATTTGCATGGAGCACTTCCGCCATGGGCGAGCCGGTGACATATGTTCTCTCTCGCGGCACGCCTGCGGCGTTTAGATATCGGCGCGCGTGCTCGGAGTAGCAGAGATTTACGTCTGCCGTCACGTCCACGATGCGGCGGTTTGTTTCCTCGGGGAGACATTCGTCAAAGCAGCGGTTGCCGGCTTCCATATGGAAAATGGGGATATGCAGTCTTTTCGCGCCGATGACGGAAAGGCAGGAATTGGTGTCACCCAAAACGAGCAGGGCATCGGGGCGAAGAGACGCCATCAGGTCATAGGATTTAGCGATAATGTTCCCAATGGTTTCGCCTAAAGACTTACCTACCGCGTCGAGATAATAGTCGGGTGCGCGGAGGCCTAAATCCTCGAAGAATACCTGATTTAGCGTATAGTCATAGTTTTGCCCCGTGTGCACCAGAATCTGGTCAAAATATGTATCGCATGCCTTTATGGTGGCAGAAAGACGGATGATTTCCGGTCTTGTACCGATAATGGTCATAAGCTTTAGCTTGGTCATTTTCATACCTCCTCAAAAAACGTGTCGGGGCGAGTAGGGTCAAAGCACTCGTTTGCCCACATGAAGGTAACCATGTCCCCTTCCCCGAGATTTTCGATGTTATGGGTGTAGCCGGGGGGGATGTCCACCACCTCATGCTCTTCGCCGGACACAAAATATTCGTGCACCGCCTTTTCCCCGATTTTCCGAAGGCGAATTACGCCCCTGCCACTGACCACCATGAATTTTTCATTTTTCGTATTGTGCCAATGGTTTCCTTTTATAATGCCCGGCTTTGAAACGTTGACGCTAAACTGGCCGCGCTCGGCCGTGCGAAGAATTTCCGTAAAGCTACCGCGCACATCTTCGTGTTTTATAAGGGGATAGGCGCACCCGTCGCCGGGCAGATAGGAAAGATACGTCGCATACAGTTTTTTCGAAAAGCCTTGCATCTCGGGCACTTCCAGGGTCTTGCGGCTTTCCGCAAAGCCATAAAGAAGGTCGGCAATTTCCCCGAGGGTGATTTGATGGGAAACGGGAACCGTGCAAAAGTCGCCGTCTTTTTCTATTTTCCCCGAAAGGAGACCAAGTAGCGCGTCTATGACGTCATCAATATAGCAAAGGGTCATTTTATGTGCCCTGTCGTTTACCGTAATAGGAAGCCCTCGCGCAATGTTATGGCAAAACGTTGCCACGGCGCTGTTATAATTAGGGCGGCACCACTTCCCGAAAAGGTTGGGAAAGCGATATACGTATACGGGCGCACCTGTGCGCCTGCCGTAGGCAAAGAACAAATCCTCGCCCGCCTTTTTCGAGCGACCATAGGGGTTTTCAAGGCTTGCCTGCATGGACGAGGAAAGCATGACGGGGCACTTGTTCCCGTGCTTTTCCAGGGTTTTCAGAAGGGTTTCCCCAAAGCCGAAGTTGCCTTCCATGAATTCTTCTTCTTTTTCCGGGCGGTTGACGCCGGCAAGGTTAAACACGAAGTCCGCCTCCCGGCAGTATGCGTCCAGAAGGTGCGGCGGCGTGTCTAAATCATAGGGCAAAATCGTGATGTCCTCGGAAAGGCCACGGGTTTTGTCCTTCCCGTCCCGTATGTTTTCCAGGGCGCTAACGAGATTTTTCCCGACAAATCCGGCGGCGCCGGTGATGAGTATCTGCATTTCTTTCCCTCCTATAAGCCCACGGTCTTGATGTGGTCGGCAATGCGCACCGCCACTTTTTCCATTTCTGCCGTTTTCGGCACGGGGGCGGTTTTTCGCCCGTGGATGAGTCTATCCAAAATGCGTTTTATATAGTAATACCAAAGTAAATATTTTCTTTTTCGAAGGGCAGGGTAGAGAATGGACATGGTATGCATTGTGGGGAATACGGCGCGAAAGCCCGTTTTCCCCTTCCCGTCCCGAAGGGACAGCACCTTCTCATGTACCGCGGCGTGCTCGCGGCTGCCGTAAAGGCCACTTTCCAAAACATACTGTTCCATGGAAGAAAGCAGGTCCGTTCTTTCTCCTTCGCCAAACCACATGCGGGAAAGGGCAATGACGTTTTTCGCAAACGCCGAAAGCCCCAGCTTTTCCAGTTCCTTTTTTATATAGACAAAATCCAGATTTGGCTTTTGGGAAAGGAATACAAACACGTCGAGAAACGCTCTGGGGCCAATGCCCGTTCCTTTATAGTGCTTTGCAAGATGCACAATGTGGTAGATAAAAAAATCCTCGTCGGAAAGCACAGATTCGCCTTCCGCCGTCTTTTTTGCCTTCTCCCAAATATCTCCATAGTAGGCGTGCCACGTTTTAAATTGTGCCGAAACCATGTCCAGATGGATTTCCAAATGTACCTGTTTTTCGTTCACGGCATTCAATTCGCGCACGTTTTCAAAGTTTATGCAAAAGCCCAAATCCCCCAGAATTTCTTTTGCCGCCGCGGCGTGGGTAGGTGGAATCAAAATATCAATGTCCCCCATATAGCGCATGTCGGAAGAAGGGTACAGGTGCTTTAGGACGTATCCCTTTAAAAGTATGTACGGGATTTCCCGTTTTTTAAGGGCGCCAAGGAAAGCAGAAAGTGCTTTTTCCTGCTCTGCCTCCTGTGCGATGGCGCGAAAAATGCCGGTTTCAAGCCTTGCCCAGGCGGCAGGGTCTATTCTGTCCTTCCTGTCCGCAAGAGCATATGCCACGATATTTTCCATTCCAAAATTTCTCGCCGCCGCATGCACCTCGAAAAGATTCGGGGTGTCCTGGGGGAGTTCCCCTTCGCCGCATGCCGCACGGCGCGCGGCCAAAAGTATAAACTGCTGTATGTCCATGAAAACCCTCTATTTCTCCAGTTCTTCCCTGATGTAACGAAGGGCAAGCAGCCGTTCCTTCACTGCCTCCGTATCTAAAAGCCGTGTGTTGTTTGAGTTAAACTCGGAAAGACGCGTCCGTTCGCGATTGCCGTCTTTAAAATATTTATCGTAGTTTAAATCGCGCCGGTCAGCCGGCACGCGGTAGAAATCGCCCATATCCTCCGCCACGGCGCACTCCTCGTTTGTAAGAAGGGTTTCGTACATCTTTTCCCCGTGGCGAATGCCGATAATTTTAATATCCTCTTTTTTGCCGCCAAACAGCTCGCAAACGGCCTGGGCCTGGGTTTCAATGGTGCAGGCAGGCGCTTTTTGTACGAGAATATCACCGCTTTCACCATTTTGGAAGGCAAAGAGCACAAGGTCCACCGCTTCTTCAAGGCTCATGATAAAGCGCGTCATGGAAGGCTCTGTAATGGTGATGGCTTCGCCGGCACGAATTTGGTCAATCCAAAGGGGAATTACGGAGCCGCGGGAGCACATAACGTTGCCGTATCGCGTACAGCAAATCTCCGTTTTGTCGGGAGAAACCGTTCTCGATTTTGCCACCGCCACCTTTTCCATCATAGCTTTGGAGGTGCCCATGGCGTTTACGGGGTATGCCGCCTTGTCGGTGGAAAGGCAGATGACTTTACGAACGCCTGCCTCAATCGCCGCCGTCAGGACGTTTTCCGTCCCAAGGACGTTGGTCTTCACCGCTTCGATGGGGAAAAACTCGCAGGAGGGCACTTGCTTGAGTGCCGCGGCATGGAAAATATAGTCCACCCCGTGCATGGCGTTTTTTACGCTCCCGAGGTCCCGGACGTCGCCGAGATAAAATTTGATTTTCCCTGCATGGGCAGGATATTTTGCCTGATATTCATGGCGCATATCGTCCTGCTTTTTCTCATCACGAGAGAAAATACGGATTTCACCGATGTCCGTTTCGAGAAAACGGTTTAACACAGCATTGCCAAATGACCCCGTGCCGCCGGTAATGAGTAAGGTTTTATCTTTGAACAAAATGCATCGCTCCTTTGACTATTCGCTTTAGTTTTGACACAAGCCGTGTCGCAAAGCTCCGTTTCGTATATTTTCCCACCGCTTCTTTAAAGGTTTCAGTAGTAACATTTCGAAGGAATGCCGCCCGTTTTAGGGGCTTTTCTGCAGATTGAAATGCCGCCGTATTATAACACACCGCCGTGTGAATGTCAACAGGTTGAAACTGCATTTTCTCCCTGATAAACGCAAACAGTTTTTCACCCTTTTGCGAGTTTACAAATACCAAAGATGTCCCCTTGTCGTCATCCATCTCCGGCAGAACCGTGTTGACGCCCCAAAAATCTGCCAGCGTAATATCGCTTTGCCGCTCCAGGGTTTTCGTTCGGCAGTGATAGCAGGAAGGTCTTAAATCCATGTTTTGCAAAAAGGCTTTCATGTATAAATCATTTTGAAACTTCTCTGTATAAGTTTTGCCGTTTTCAAAGATGAATTTAACAGAAAATGTCTTCCAGCCGCTCTCCTTTTCCCGGAACCTTGCCGTCTTTATTTTGCCATCCGCTTTCGCCTCCCGATATTTTTTATAGATTTCCCATATTTTCGGCGCGGGCACACCGTGACAAATTATATCTTGTAAAAGCAGATTTTCGTATTCTTTCCCAAGGAAAGACACAAGACCTGCAATCTGGCAAGGCGTTCCCGAAAAAAGCACCTGTCTGCCTGCCTCTAAAAATTGTTTTGCCTCTTTATAAGCATTCCCGATGGTGCTTTGCACATATTTCGAGCCGCGAAGCTTATATAGATCCGCAGCGTTTTCTATATAGGCATGGTGCACCTGAAGTTTTGCATCAAACGCCGCCCCGAACACAACACCGCCGCAGTCTAAAACAGCCTCCGCCAACAGGGAAAAAACGCCGCCCGACGAGCTTTCTTCCCGCACCTTTTCTTCCCTGTTTATGCAGGCATACGCCATAGGCTTTGGGTTTCGCGGCAATTCGTTCTCTATAGGGCAGACCGCGATACATCTGCCGCAGGAAACACAGGTGGTTTCGTCAATCTCCGGGTGCAGAAAACCTTCCCGGTCAGGGCGCATGGTAATGCTTCCCTGGGGGCATACGCTGTAACACGCATGGCAACCGGTGCAATCCTTTTTATTTATGATTTTCGGCATATCTTTCCTCCCAGTCCCTTTAGCGGTTTGCGAACAAGATCTTTCTCTATATCATTTAAGCCCAAAAGCCACATAAATCCAGCATATAGACCGCAATATACAATGATAACGCCCATCAGTCCGCCGATTTGGTCAATGGGAATAAACCTTTTTAGCAAAAGCCCTCCGCCGACAGACAGAATAATTGCCGGCATAAGCTTTCCGATTTCCTTCCAAAACGCTATGATATCCAACCCGATTTTTTTGTGATAATACCAATTCATAAAAAGGCCGTTCCCCAAAAAGAGAGACAGCATGGTCCCTACTGCCGCACCGGTCGCGCCCCACCATTTAATCAGGGGAATGCTGATGAAAATATTTGTAACGGCAATGCATAAATACGCCACGGACCGCACTTTATGCTTATTCTGCGCGCGCTGGATTTCAATGCCAAGATTCTGTATGATAGGAATGGTGACGGGAAGTATAAGATACAGCCCGATTCGATAGGCTTCTCCGTAGCTCTCGCCTGCCCAAAGGCGAATAAACGCTTCGCCAAACAGAACATAGCCGGAAACAATCAGCCCGGCAATTAAAAACTGAAGTCTTCCCACTTTGTTAAACAGGTTGCTCACACTTTTCATGTCCCGTTTCTCGGCAACACTAAAATTAACCTTAGGGATAAACACCCCAGAAATTCCGGTGGAAAAGTTTAGATATAACGTGTTTAATTGCCCTGCAACACCGTATACCGCAACTGCCGCCGTACCAATCATTCTCCCCAGCAAGAATTTATCTACGCTCCAGTTAATTTGGTCTACAATCATGTTTAGAAAAATAAAGAATGTAAATGCCCACATTTCCTTCAGCAAGGCAAACTCCAGATTTCGGAACGAAATCTGCATATGCAGCTTGCGAAAGCAAAAATATATATTTACGCACAAAACGACTGCCGCGAGTAAAACCGAAACAGAAACCATACTTATGGAGTCATATCCAAGAAACAACAGCGACACCGTAATAAAGGGACTGAAGAGAGCACGTAAAAATTCCAAAAATCTCTGAAAGAAAAATCTTTCATGTGCAGTTACAAAGCCGGCAAACACACTGTTTATAAATGTAATCGCCAAATTTACTACCATTAAAGCCATTAAAACGCGTGCTTTTTCAAGTTCTGCACTTGTAAGGCCTTGGCCAAAAATCAAATCCGCCTTCCATGTCATGAGTGCCCCCAAAACGATACAAAGACAGGAAATGACTGCAAAAATCAGAAAAAAGATGCCGTTTAACCGTGCAATGCCAGCTCTATCTTCTTTCACTTTACAGCGCGCAAAAAAACGAATATATCCCGAGCCAAATCCCAGACTCAAAAGACTGAGGTAATGTACAACAGAATACACAAGCTGATAAAGACCGTATTCACTTTGTCCGAGGAGGCGCAGCATTACGGGCGTATAAATAAGCCCGCTTAACACATGCACACCCTGCGTGGCATATGATAAAAACGCCCCTGCCTTTAATTGATTGACCTTCAAGCTTTTTGCCCTTCTTTCAGCTCTTTTATATACCTTTTTGCAAGCAGTGCCTTCTCCGCATAAGACGGAATAAACGCCTCAAGATGCTTCCGGATTTCCGTTTCGTTTTCCATAAGCCACCGAAACGCCGCCGTCAGCTCATCCTCATTTTGCAGGCTCTGCACGGGCAAAACATACTGTTTGTCCGTGCCAAAAATATCCTTCGCAATCCCCTTTGCCTTTACAGAATATCCAACCACAAGGGTGGGCACAAAAGAAGAATACGCGGCAATAGTGGCATGGGTTCTGGCGCCGACAAAGAATCGGCAATTTGCAATATACCCTTTCAGCACCATACAGTTTGCATCTTCTATAAGGACGACACGTCCCGTATCCCGAAATTCTTCCTGCAAAGCGCGAAGAACCGTTCTGTCATCACTGCCCCTTACCACCACATGGGGAATAAGTGCAATTTGCAGGCTTGTATTTTCAATAATGAACCGCATAAGCGCCCTATAGTTTGCCATGGTAATCCCGGGCACGGTTTCTTCGCCCGTGATTAGGGGGCTTACGTTAATACCCACCGTTTTCCCCGGTATAAAGCCGTTCGGAAAGTCTTTTTCCACTTTTGGCAGGGTAAAGGCAGAGTCCGACACCAGCTTTGCGTTTTCTATGCCGACAGAAAGAAGTGCCTCGTAGGTAAGGCTTTCTCTTGCCAAAATCAAAGAATACCGTTTTAAATCCTGTACAACCTCCACCTTTTGCAAAAGGGCAGGCTCTATGGAGCAGCCAAAGAGAACGGTGTGCATTCCCTTAATCCCAAAAAACGTATTGTACTGGGCAAGGAGCTTATAAAATTCGCCATAACAATAATTGTCGCCGCCTGCCGAGAGGGCAACTGCACCTTTTTTTAAAGCCTGTCGAATATTTTTCGTCCTGTACCGCATTAAGGCATGGCGGTCAAGGCGCGTCCTTTTCAGTAGCCCCGCGAAGAGTCCTCCGACGCTTCGTACCGTAGGCATCCGTTCCGCAACAGAACGAATGCTTTTTTCCTGTATATACTTTTCTTCCGTCGCCTTGTCCTTGCAAAGAGACAAAACCGGCTCATCCATGACACTTTGAATTGTTCTTGTCAAGGCTTCACAGCCGTGGTTTTCTGCCGGACCGTTGCCGTACAAAAGCATCTGCTCCATTTTCTTTTCCTCATTTTATTATTTTTCGAATTGCCGCCAGCCCGCTTCTAATCTTTTTCCTCGCAAAAGCGGGTAAGGCTTCCAGGTAAAACCGTCCCGGTTTTTCCGCGGCTTTGCATATCGTTTGAAATGTTTCCTGCATATTATGCGGCAAAGCGGTTTCCTCTACCGCCGCAAGTTCTGTTTTTAACAATTTTAAATACCGATAATAGTCATCACTTTTCCGACTTAGGTTATCCCGGCACAAAATCTCCTGAATGGTTTCATAATAGAGCTTCGCCACCGAAAGCGCAACATGCCCATATAATCGTGGGTACTTCTGCAAAATATATGCTTGTTGTCTGCGAAGTGCCGCCTCCGTAAGTTCTGTTTTTATGGCGTCATACGCCTTTTGCTCCGTGCTCCCTGCTCGGATGTTTTGGATGTATCCGATTTGCGGAAGAAACACAAGGCCCCACGCACCACCCAAAACCTCGTGTAAAATATGGACATCCTCCCTGCAACGCGTGGCAGGAAATCGGATTTTGTCGAACAACTGCGCTTTATAAAGCTTATCGCACATGCCGGTGAAAATTTTCCCCGTCACATACGCCTCCATAATTGCTTCTCCTTCAAGCACGGTTTGCTTTGAAACCGTTTTCCCGTCTGCCTGCCTTCCCGTGTAGGTACTGACGCTTCGAATGCCGCATATTGCAATGTCGCATCCCTCTTCCTGCATTGCGGCTACCATGTTGCTAAACATATCCGGCTCTATACGGTCGTCGCTGTCTACAAAAGCAATATATTCGCCTTTGCTTTCGTCAAGAGCACGGTTTCGCGCGGCACCCTGCCCGGCATTTTCTTGCCGAAGCACTTTAACCCGCTCGTCCTTCTCGGCGTACAAATCGCAAATCTCGCCACTGCCATCGGTAGAGCCGTCATCAATCAAAATCACTTCCAGCGCGCTGTACTTTTGCGCGAGAATCGACTCAATACATTCTTTAAGATATTCCTTTGTGTTATATACCGGCACAATTACGCTGATTTGGTTCTTAACTTTTCTTTCCATACCAATTATTCTCCAAGACCTCCGCCCTCGCACCGGGACCCAATAAAACCCGTGGCTTCTTCGTGCCGTTTTGCATACCTTCTGCCAATTTGTAAAACGCATCAGCCGCGTTTTCCGGATTCCAAACCGCGCGCATTGTTTCGTAAGCGGCGTTTCCCATGTGCCGTCTTTTTTTGCTGTTTTCAAGTAAAAACGCCGTCTTTTTACAAAGGGCTTTTATATCCCCGTTTTTGTATAAAAGGCCGTTTTCGCCGTTTTGAATCAGATACGGTGCCGCGCCCGTGGCGGCATTTGCCAAAAGGGCACAGCCGCTATTCATCGCTTCGTTTAAAACGGCACCCCAGCCTTCCTGAAAATCAGAAGTAGCAAGAAATATTTCCGCTTTTTCCATAAGGGTGCGCACCTTGTCCGCCGGCATACTGCCTGTAAGGGTTATAAAGTTTTCCAGATTCTTGCGTTCTATCATTTTGCGGATGCGGGGCATTTCACCGCCGTCCCCCACCATGGTAAGATGAAAGTCTTTGCCTTTTTTTCGCAAATATTCTGCTACTCGGACTGCCGCCTCGGGGTGTTTCCAATCTATAAATCTGCCGACCCAGAGCAGGGAGCCGGGTGTTTTGTCTGCCATAAGCTTCTCTATGTCGTATGCCTGTACCTTGGGGAAATAGCCCCACTTAAAGCATTTTTTTGCATCAAAGCCGCAAAGGGCTAAATCATGGGAAGCATAGGCACTGGCACACAAGACATACAGGTTTTTATCTTTATATTTTGTAAAGCCGTTATAAATTTTCTTTCGTGTTGTAGGAACAAACCGCCGGTATGTTCCCTTTTTTAAAGGTCTTTCCGAATAGCGGAAGGTAAGCCTGTTCTTTTCCATGCGCTTTTGAAAATATATCTCATCGCCCGAGCCGAAAATCAAAACGTCACTCTCCACACACCAGTCAAGGGCTTCTTTCGCCTGTGCCTCACTTTCATAGGGGCGGAGAATAAATGCATGCTTTTTATTCAGGTCTGCATACCCGAGGCGAAGGCGTTCCTCCTCAATCGGCGTGCAGGCAATAAAGCGGTATGCGCCCCCCGTCAGGCTGTACAGTGCCTTCGACAGTTCTTCCTGATGGTGGTTCATAAAGTTTGAACAAAAGGCTATTTTCATCAAGAAACTCTTTCCTCCGTTCCCTGAAATCTCCTATATTGTGCAAAAATTAACATAATAATAAATAGATGCGAATCGCCAAAAAGTGCCGGCAGTGTTAACAACATAACGGCATAGGTTATCATGGGAAAAAGCATTAAAACATTTACCCTTTTCAAATTGCCTACAATCTTTTTGTACATCACTCTATATAAATTCATCATGGCCAGAACACCGCAGACGCCGAGACTTGTCAAAAGCTGTACATAATAGTTATGGTGGACGGCGTATGTCACGCCCACGCTATACCAATATTTTGCATCACCAAGCCCAAATAATATGGTGCGGAGTGTTTTCTTCCATGCATTCAAGTAAAGTGCATTTATATCTGCACGGCCGTTCTGGTTTTCCATTGAACTGTCATTAAATCTTGTAGAAAACGATTCTATGACGTTTTCTATTACTTCACGACATAAAAATGCAACGCAAAGTATTAGGCAAAGAAGCAGAAATTTTTGATACGTCTTCAGCGTTTTCCCCTTTAAAAAAATGTATAAAACTAAAATAAGGTTAATGGAAACGCTAATTAAAAATCCTCTAGAAACGGATAACAATCCCCCGAAAAACAAAAATAAGACGATTAAAAACGCTTTAACCGTTGCCTTTTTATTAAAAGTAATATCAACCAATAAGAACGAAACGGCAACACCCATTGTCAGTGCAAAAAAGTTGGGGTCATTGTTTACAGACAAAAATCTTCCGTCCAATAACGACTTTCCTTTCAGCACGTAAAAAAGAATTCCGCAAAGCAGCATGCTAACACAGCCGGCTGAAAAATGATTGCGAAGTTTTTCATACTCTCCGTCAAAATTCTCGCCTGTAGGAAGCACGGACATATATTTTGCGATTATCATGTATCCCATCGCAAACCGAAGGAAAGACATCAGCAACATTTTGTCGCCTACAACCACTATATTTGCCAGCACCACGCCCAGCATGCCAAGAATTGCCATAAGCTCTTTTGTGCCTATTCGCTTTTGTTCCCAGATGCAAATTTTAAAAAATATGGCTATAATTAAAAATCCAACCAGTGTATTCCCCGTCTCAAACTTATACATTCGTATGTTCGGTATGTAAAACAGCAGCAAATATGTGCAGTCTTTGGTGTCCATAAAAAACACCGGAATCAACATACTTACCAGGCCCAAATATGCATACACTGCACTTTGGGTATAATGGTGCAGAAAAAGCAACACCGTTGTAATTATCACCGTGCAATATGATAATATGAAAAGGAGAGATGTAGTTCTTTTTTGTGACAGTTCCATTTTTGTCCTCTTTTCATCCTTTATATATGTCGATATACTTTGCATATCGCGCACCGCCGTCATAAAACTTTTCGGCGCGGGCACGGCACGCTTTGGGGGTGCCGCCTGCCGCCCATTTTCTTGCCGCCTCCGCCATAGCGGCGATATCGCCCCCTGGCACTACGCTACCGCAAGTCTCGTCAATACATTCGGGGCTGCCGCCCGTGTCAAAAGTAACCACCGGGGTGCCGCACGCCAAGGCTTCTAAGTTTACTGTGGGGAAATTATCCTCCAGCGTACAGTTTAGAAACACATCCGCTGCCGTATACATGCCGGCAAGCTCTTTTTGATTTGCCGTCCGTGTAATCCCGGTTACGTTTTTGGGAAGCGCGGCAATCTGTTCCCCCGAAACGCCTACTAAAACAAGGTGCGTGTCCTCTTCTAAGCTTTTCGCAAGCTCCAAAAAGTAGGAAAAACCCTTTCGTTCTCCCATGCCCAACGCAACGCCGAGATATATTGTTTTATCTTCCAGCCCGTACTTTTCTCGAAAATCCGTTTCTGTAGGCTTAAAAAGTGCCAAATCGATGCCGTTTGGAATTACCTTTACGGGGTATGCGCCCAAAAAGGATTGGCGGACTAAATCCCCAAGCCAGGCGGAGGGGGTAATCACCGTAAGCGTAAGACCCGAAAACAATTCCTTTTTTCGTGCAAATAGTGCACGGCTTTTATCAAAAAACCAGCTGTAGTTTTTTTTCTGCGGGCAGCAGGTACAGGCTGTTTTCCACTTTTGGCACTTTATATAGTCAAAATGCGTGCAGTACCCTGTAAAGCTCCAGCAGTCATGCTGTGTCCAGAAAATTTTGGCATCCGTTGTTTTTAAATACCGAAAAAGCATGCCAAGGTGCACGTTATGCCCGTGGAGATTATGCAGCTGTACTACATCCGGCTTAATTTCCGTAAGCTTTTCTATCAGCCGCTTTGTCAAAAAGCGAGAATGAAAGCCGTACATCCCGCTTATCTTTGCAAAAAGGGCATTTGCTTTGATTTCGAGATCCGAGGCATATTTTCGGGCATTTTTAAAATCGGAATGACCCATAGTATACAGTATGTAATTTTCAATGCCGCTCTTGTCTAACTGTTTGCTGATTTCCACGGCAATTTTGCCCGTACTGCCCGTGCAGACAGGGTTAATCTGTACAACACGCATTGTTTTCACCTATCTTTTAAAAAATAGTTTTTTGTAAAGTCCTTTTAAAAGTCGCACGCCTCTTCCGTATGCGTAAAAGAAATACAATTCCCCATAAACTGCTATCCGCTCTGTCATGCGTGCAATATAGTGCGGCATCATTGGCTTCAGCACCGGCAAATTCCCATCTATCGCCACCTTTTTTCGGTAAATTCGCAAAAGGGGCATGTTTTTATCTTTATCTGCAAGGAGGGCCGCTAACACCTTCTCCGCAAGACGGGCACTTTCCTCTGCAAAAAGCGCGGAATGGGTTACCGACACCTGTTTCCCATGTATTCGATTTGCCACCAAAGGGGCAGGAAAACAGGTAAACTTACAGCCTGCAACAATGAGCCGGTACCAATAATCTGTATCGTTGACATACCGTAATTTTTCGTCAAAAAACCCTACTTTCTCTACGAGACTTCGGGGAACGAGAATGCCGCAACCGTTAATCCGAAGCCCCCTCTGCAGACAGGACAGCATCGCTTTTCCGTCCAAATCCCCCGAAAGCTGTTTCTTTGGATGGAGTATGGATTCTCCGGCGGCGTCAATCAGCTTGTCGCCGCAAACAATGGCCCGCATGTCCGCCTCTTCGGGCACAATGCGCTGTACCATTTCTTCAGTTCGCGTGGGCATATACACATCGTCATGGCTCAGCCAGGAAAAATAATCTCCCGTCATGTGGCGAATCCCCTCATTTAAGGCAGAGGACGAACCGCCATTCTCTTTAGGAATATACCGAATTTTGTCGCCATAGCTTTTGGCAATTCTGTCTGTTTCCCCCTCGTCACACGACCCGTCATTTACAACAATAATTTCTATGTTTTTATAGGTTTGCGAAAGGGCACTGTCAATGGCCTCTCGCATATAATTTGCCCCATTATAAACGGGAATGATAATGGAGATTTTCGGATTTGGCTTATTCATTTCTTTTCTCCGCTTTCTTTAATGGCTTCCCTAATTTTGGTACTACTCGTTTTCGTCGTATAAGGAAAATATATAATTTCAACACCCTTGCCTTTGAAAAATGCTTCGTACCGGTTAAACCGTTCTGTGCCCTTGTAGTCGGAGCCGACAAATAAATAGTCATACTTGATTTCTGCGTATACATCCATATCCTCAGGAAGAGAAGGAATCACTTTGTCAACGTACTTTATACTTTCCAAAATTTCCACACGTTCCTCGTAGGGAATGAATGTTTCCTTCCCCTTATGCAGCCCGTTTTTATGGACGCCCACCACGAGGTAATCGCAGTGCGCCTTCGCCCGGCGCAAAAGATTTAAATGCCCCACGTGGAATAAATCAAAGGTTCCGCTAAGGTATCCTACCTTGACCTGGGGACGGTTGTTAATGCGTCCGCTTTGCATCTTATAGTCATAGCTCTCTAAGCCGTACTGATGCCCATCTGCCCGATACCGTTCCAGAACGCTTTTATACGTGGTTTCATATTCCGGAATGTACAGGGTTTCCCCTTTTTCCATTTTATCCAGAATATTTATCGCCACGTCCTCTAAAAGCGAAAGGTCGTTCTCGCCGCCGTTAAATCTTGTGCCGCGCAGCGAGCCGGGGGAAACATTTAAAATGCGGTTTTTTGTGCCGTGTTTCTCCAGTTCAATGTTTACGCTCTCCACAAATCTGCACACCGCCGCTTTCGTTGCGGCATACAGCGCAAACACCGGAGACGAAACAAGCCCTGCAATACTGCCCATAACGGCGCAGTGAAAGGCTTCCTTGCCCTGTAATTTATCATAATACGCGCGCAGGATTTGAATAGCCGCCATGGCATTTACCGAAAAGCTGTTTTCAATTTCTTTTGCGGTAATGGTGGAAAAAAGCGCCGGTCTCCCAAAGCCTGCGGTGATAATCAGCGTGTCAATGTCTTGGTGTTCCCGCAATACCGAAAAATCACAGTCGCGCAAATCCAGTTTTAGATACTTGATCCTTGCATCCTCTGCGTTCGGTTTTTCTTTGTCCGCAACCACCACCTCGGTATAGCCTCGTCCAAGGAGCTGAAAGGCAAGGGCAAGCCCAATGCCGTTGCTTCCGCCTACGACCATAGCCGTTTTATTCTTCATACGCGCCTCCAATGTTTTGGAAAATACAGGAGAGGGCTTCCTCTGTGGCATTTCCGTAAAAGTTTACATAATGGCTTTGAAACGCTTTCGCACGCTTTTTTTCTTCTTCTCTGTCCATATGCAGTAAAATATCCAGCACGCCGTCCTCCGTATCGCTTCCGGAAAGATGCGTCCGAATATCAAAATACATGCCGCGCTTTTCGGCATATTCACCGTAGTCATACGTAAAATGCAGCATCGCCTTGTCCATAATGGAAAAATCAAAGAAAATGCTGGAATAATCGGAAATCAAAATGTCTGCCGCAATCAACAGGTCCTCTAAACAGGGGTATGCTGTCATGTCCCGAATAAAATCGTTTTCCGTAAAGTCCATGCTTTTTGCAACTTCGTAATGTGCCCGAAACAAAAGACAATGTGTTTCGGAAAGCGTATCTTCCCATTTTGCAAGGTCCATGGGTGGCTTTAAAACGCAACCGCGCGCTCTGTCTTTCGTATACTCCCGAAATGTGGGGGCATATAAAATAGCGATCTTGTCTTTCGGGATTCCCAGTTTTTCCCGCACCGCCGCACGCTCTTCCTCAGTATAGCTTGCCAGCCGGTCATTTCGGGGAAGTCCGCCAAGAAGAAAGTTTTCTCTGGGAATCCCAAACACTCGGGAGAAAATATCGGCCTCGAAATTGCTTTGTGCCATCATTACATCCACGCGAAATTCGCCCTTTTTGTGAAAGGAGCTGTTTTCTTTTCCCATGTCCGTTCCCATTTTCTTAATAGGCGTGCCGTGCCACGTGTTAAAGTAAAAGGTGTTTTTCCCTTTAAAATTGAGTCCCCGTTCAACCGAGGAATTTGTAATCCACGCTCTCGCCTTCAGTGCCGTTATAAAATACTTTAAAGAGTCGGTTTTAATGCAGACAGCACCGGGAATTTCCCTGCCTTCAGGCGCATGAAAGGCCCACACCATTTTGTAGCCTTGAAATCGAGGGTCTTTCTGCATTGCTTCAAAAATCACCTTAGGGCTATCATCATATTTTCTGCCACCAAAGCTATTAAATAAAATGAGCTTTTCGTCCTCTTTTACAAACAACTTTAAAAATCTAAGCAGAAAGTTAAACACATAATAGTAAATACTGTATACAAATTTAAAGTATTTTATAATATTGGCAAGTCGCTTCATTCCGATTCTCCCGCATATATTTTTTCCATTTGTTTTGCGACTAGGCAAATATCAAATGTTTTTATGGCTTCTGCATTTTTCCGTCCCATTTTCTCACGAAGGTCCGAATTGTTTACCAGAATACGAATCCCCTCCGCAAAGCCGTCCACATCCTGCGGTGCAAAGCGAAATCCGTTTATACCGTTTTCCAAATAATCGGGTATACCATGTACATCGGAGCCGACAAGGGGTAGCCCCGATGCCATTGCCTCCAGTGCCGCAAGCCCCAGCCCCTCTCGTTTGGAAGGGAAAGCAAAAATGTCACATGCTTTGCATATTGCGGGCACATCATCCCGATAGCCGCACAGCAAAAGCTTGACTCCAAGACGGTCTGCTGTCTCCCGAAGTGTTGCTGCTTTTTCACCCATGCCGCATATTGCATACACAAGCCTTTCATCTTGCAGCGTTCCCAAAGCCTGCAAAACCGTTTCGTGGTTTTTATTATCGTTCAGTTCCCCAACGGACAAAACGGCAATTTCTGCCTCTCCGATGCCGAGTTCTTTTCGCTTTTCCAGCCTGTCTACTCTTGCATTGGCAATTTTTTCCGTATCAACCCCAACGCCGGGAACGTATACCGTCTGTCGGGCATGCAGATGTTTTTTCGCCCGGGCATAGTCTTCTTGGTTTATCGTAATGAGCGTATCCGTAAAGAAGGAGCAAAGCCATTCCATGGGGAAATACAGTAGCCAGTTTATAAGGGGTGCACCCTTAAAAAAATGAAAGCCGTGGGCAGTATATAAGACCTTGGTGCCGTATTTTTTCCTTGCACCGCGTGCCGCCAGGCGGCAAAGCACCGCCGCACTCGGCGTATGGCAATGAATGATATCGTATTTTTCCTGCAAAATCAGCCTGCGAAGCAGGAAAAAGGTTTTTATATTGTTCTTTTTCAGCGGAAACCGTTCAAACGGGTAATCGTAGTACTTGTCGCAATAGGGAATTTCACATGTTTCTGTATCGCTGAAATCGTTTCTTGCACAAACGGCGGTTTCCCAGCCCCAATCCTGAAACATCTTCAGGTACGGCAAGTGAAAAACGTTGATATGTTTTTTTACAACCGTTGCAACAAACAGACATTTTTTCATACCGTTTGCTCCGTTTCCCAAAATTCTTCCGAAAGGGATTTATCATACACCAAAGACCCGAACAGCTTTTTCCTCGCTGCAAGCGGCAGTCGCTTTATCATCGGGTTTGCAAGGCGCGTAAACCATATTTTTCTGCCAAACGTTTTTGCAAGGCCGCGCACGATGTCGCTGGTGCAGGCATATTCCGGGTCCTGCGGAAAAAAGAGCCCCTCTCCCGCCGTATCTATCACGTGTTTTACCGCCGCACAAAGATTCTCAATCGCACACATGCTTCGTGCGTTTTGTATGTCGGGAAAGAGGGGCGTCTTTTTTGCAAGCGCGGAAAGCCGCGAATAATTCCCCTTGCACCCTTCGCCGTACACCATAGGAGGTCTTAAAACGGCTACCCGAAATGCATCATCCGCCAATTGCATTAAGGCTTTTTCTGCCTGGAGTTTCGATTCCCCGTAGGCAGACGTGGGGGCAGGCGTCGTATTTATGTCGATGCGCCCTTCCAGTATGCCGTAAACACTCATAGAACTCAAAAACACAAACTGCCTAACGCCGCAGTTTTTGGCATGGCTTGCCGTTTTGACGGCCAAATCTCGGTTTACGATATAATAGAGTTCTCTGTTTGCCTTCGTTTCCTTGCGGTGGGCAATGCCTGCCACATGGAAAACGACGTCATAGCCGGAAAAATCCTTTTCCTGCCATGGCCCCAACATATCCACTGTATCTACCTGATAGGTGTCAAATTTTTTTAAATACTCCGCAAAGGAAGTGCCGATATAGCTTCCTTCGCCGGTAATTAAAATCCGTTTCATTTGGAGGCCACCTCTTCTTTTTCCCTCTCCCGGGCACCTTCCACCACACCGTCCGACCGAAGGACGCTCCAAATGGTGCCAAAGAAAAGCTTAAGGTCAAAGAGGAAGCTTATTTTTTGGGCATATTCGCCGTCAAGGGCGGCTTTTTCCTCGATGGATAGTTCATCGCGGCCCCTAATTTGGGCAAGCCCCGTAAGGCCGGGCTTTACGTCGTTTGCGCCGTACTTATCACGCTCCCGAATTAAATCCTCCTGGTTATAAAGGGCCGGGCGTGGCCCGATAATGCTCATCGTGCCTACGAAAATACAAAAAATCTGTGGCAGCTCGTCAATGGACATTTTGCGCATCCATGCACCAAACCTTGTAATATGCCCCGCGGCATTGGAAAGCTGATGCGTGGGCACATCATGGGGCGTGTCGCGCCGCATACTGCGAAACTTCAAAATTGTAAACTGTTTTTTATGTAGACCTACGCGCTGCTGTGTAAAAAATACGTTCCCGGGGCTGTCAAGCTTAATGATTATCGCAATAATCAGCATAGGAATCGCTAAAAGCAAAATGCCGACAGCGGATAATACAATGTCGAAGAGTCGTTTTCCAAAAGATTGATACATCTTATTCTACCTCTCCGTTTTTCTGGTCATTCTTAATAATAATTATATAATAAACTTTATATTCCGTCAATGTTTTTTGTGTATTTTTATGCTTGTCAAATAATAGAAATGCCCCCTTAAAAAAGGGGGCACTTATGTTTTTCTACTTCGCGTAATCTACGGCCCGGGTTTCCCGAATCACATTGACTTTAATCTGGCCGGGATATTGCAGCTCGCCTTCAATGCGTTTTACAATATCGCGTGCCAAAATGATGGCATCGTCATCATTGACTGCATCCGGCTTTACCATAATGCGGATTTCGCGGCCTGCCTGAATGGCATAGGATTTATCAACGCCCTTAAAGGAATCTGCAATTTCTTCCAGCTTTTCAAGGCGTTTGATATACGTTTCGATGTTTTCGCGCCGTGCGCCGGGGCGTGCCGCGCTGATAGCGTCTGCCGCCTGGACGATGGAAGCGACCAGCGTCGTCGCCTCAATGTCGCCGTGGTGGGCGTGAATGGCGTGAATAACTTCCGGATTTTCCTTGTACTTTTTCGCAATGTCCACACCGATTGTAACGTGTGTACCCTCGGTTTCGTGGTCAACGGCCTTTCCAAGGTCATGGAGAAGACCTGCGCGCTTTGCAAGCATAACGTCCGCACCCAATTCTCCGGCAAGAAGTCCGGATAAGTGGGAAACTTCAATTGCGTGCTTTAAAACATTCTGTCCATAGCTTGTACGGTAATGGAGTTTACCCAAAAGCTTAATAATTTCGGGATGCAGACCGTGTACCCCTGTTTCAAAGGTAGCCTGTTCACCCTCCTGTTTAATCGTAGCGTCAACTTCTTTTTTGGCGCGTTCAACCATTTCTTCGATGCGGGCGGGATGAATCCGTCCGTCAACAATCAGCTTTTCAAGTGCAACACGTGCAATTTCACGTCTTATAGGGTCAAAGCCGGAAAGGATAACGGCCTCCGGCGTATCGTCGATAATCAAATCTATACCCGTCAGGGTTTCCAGGGTGCGGATGTTTCTACCTTCGCGCCCGATAATTCGTCCCTTCATGTCCTCACTGGGTAGCGGTACCACCGATACGGTTGTTTCTGCCACATGGTCTGCGGCACATTTCTGGATTGCCAGACCTAAAATGTTCTTTGCGCGTTTGTCCGCCTCTTCTTTTGCCTGTGTTTCGATTTCTTTAATCATCATGGCCGTTTCATGGCGAACTTCACTCTCGATGTTCTTGAGGAGATACTCCTTGGCTTCTTCTGCAGTAAGCCCCGAAATTTTTTCAAGCAATTCGATTTGCGTGTCTTTCAGTTTCTTCAGTTCTTCTTTTTCTGCGTCCAGCTCACGGTTACGCTTTGCGAGCTGTTCTTCTTTGTGTTCCAGAGCTTCCGTCTTCTTGTCCAGCGTTTCTTCCTTTTGCTGTATACGGCGCTCCTGTCTACTGATTTCGTTTCTGCGTTCGCGAACTTCTTTTTCGTACTCTACGCGGTTTTTATGAATTTCGTCCTTCGCTTCGAGGAGAACTTCCCGTTTTTTGCCTTCCGCCGCTTTTTGCGCATCCGCTATAATGCGCTGTGCCTTTTCCTCCGCACTGCCGATTTGCGCTTCCGCAATCTTTTTGCGATAGGAAATGCCGAGGCGAAATGCCACAAACGCCGCAATAATTGCAAGAAGGAGCCCTGCGCCCGCACCAATCAGTAATCCTACTGTTCCTGTCATCTAGCTACCACCTCCTTAAAAAATTTTTATGTACTGTTTTACGGCAGACCACTATCTACCTCATTATATTGTAAAGGTTTTTCGCCCGATTGTCAAGGTTATTTCGCAAAAAAAGCGGAATTTCTTCCGCTTTTTACAGGAGTGGCGCAATAAGACGCAAAAGACTTTGCGCGATGCCGGCGACTGTGCCCGTCTTCAAATCTTTTTCCGAAATCTCGTTGCACGTCTTGAGCGTTTCGAGAAAATCCTGCCGCACGGCGAGGACGGAAGGCGTTTTGTACAGCTTTACGCCACATTCAAAATGGAGGTAAAGGCTTCGAAAATCGAGATTGACCGTACCCACCGTGGCAACCATATCGTCGGAAACAAAGGTTTTCCCGTGGTTAAAGCCGCCGGTATATTCGTAAAGTTTCACGCCGCCGCGAAGGAGTGCCCGATAATAGGAGCGCGTTGTAAGATGCACCAGCCGCTTGTCCCATTTTTCGGGCGTTAAAATCCGTACATCCACACCGCTTTGGGCGGCGGTGACAAGGGCGGAGAGCATACTGTCGTCAATAATTAAATAGGGGGTGCTGATATAAAGATACTGTTTTGCCCCCGTAATCATCTGCATGTACGTGCGCTCGCTGACGTGGTCGCGGTCAAGGGGACTATCGCAATAGGGCTGGACAAAGCCCTCTCCTTCTGTGGGGCATCCCGTCGCCCCGTAAGGGTAATACGCCTTCGGGTCCTCCTTTTTCTTAGCGCAAAGGCTCCACATTTCGAGAAACATTGCCGTAAGGCTCCACGCACCTTTTCCCTCAAGGCGAATGGCGCAGTCCCGCCACTTGCCGAAGCGTTCGACGCGGTTTATATATTCGTCCGCGAGATTGACGCCCCCGGTATACGCAACCTTACCGTCAATCACCGCGATTTTTCTGTGGTCCCGGTTGTTTTGCACTGCAGACAGGAAGGGGCGGAATGGGTTAAAGACCATGCACCGAATCCCTTTTTTCTCAAGCGTGTGGCGATACCCCTGGGGCAGGAGGAGAAAACAGCCCATATCATCATACATAAAACGGACCTCAACGCCCTGTTTTGCCTTTTCTTCGAGAATTTCCAGAATACTGTCCCACATATACCCTGCTTCTACAATGAAATACTCGAGAAAAATGTACTTCTCCGCCTTTTTTAAATCCGCAAGAAGAGCGGCAAATGTTTCTTCGCCGCTACCGAAAAACTCGGTTTTTGTGCCGTCATAAACGGGAAAGCCCGAAAAGGTTTGCAAAGCGGTCAGCTCTGTCATGCGCTGGGGTACCGCTTCCGTCGCCTTTTGCAGGCTATCTCCCGGAAAAAGCAGTGCCTCAGAAAGTGGCATCAGCGGACGGGCAAGACGTTCGGTGGAGGACTGGAGCCGGTACAAAAGATAAAAAAGACCGCCGAAAACAGGAAAAATCAAAATCAAAATTGCCCAAGTAAGCTTATATCCGGCAGTATCCTGTCGGCTTATAATATATAAAACGGCAAAGGCACTGGTAAGCTCCAGCAAGGGGGCTAAAAACGTATACCGCCGTATGCCGCTTCGAATGAGCGCGAAAAGTGCCGCCGCCTGTAAAATGAGCAACAGCACCACAAAAATGCGGCGGCTGAATAAACTGCGAACCCACTTTTTCTGCATAATTTCCTCCTTTAGTTCATGGCAAATCGGTCATACAGGGTTTTGACCGCCTTTCGTATCTCCCCATGGTTTCGAAGGGCAGGGTCTTCCCGTAAAAGCGTTTCCGCACTTTCTGCCGCCAGGGGCAGAAGGCGGCTGTCCGCCAGAATATCGGCATAAAGAAGCTGCATATCCCCGTGCTGGCGCACGCCGAAAAATTCCCCCGGACCGCGAAGGGTTAAATCCGCTTCCGCAATTTTAAAGCCGTCCCGTTCATTTTGCATGGTGCGAAGGCGTTCTTTTGCCTCTTTGGTATGGGGCTCGGAAACGAGAATACAGTAGGATTTTTCTGTCCCCCGTCCCACTCTGCCGCGAAGCTGATGGAGCTGGGAAAGTCCGAATCGTTCAGCATTTTCCACGACCATGACAGTAGCGCTCGGCACGTCCACACCTACCTCCACCACCGTGGTGGAAACAAGCACCTTCGGCGCCCCTTTTGAAAACGCTTCCATAATTTCATCTTTATTTTTCATTTTGCCGTGGAGGGAAAGCACCGTACCGGGAGGGAAGTGCGGGGATAGGGCGGCGGCATAGCTTTCCGCATCGCACAGCCCTTCGCCCCCTTCCGTCGCTAAGGGGCAAATAATATACGCGCGGTTACCCTTCTCCAGTTCTTTTTTAATAAATGCGTAAATCCGCTCGCGGTACGAGGGGGGCACGGCGAAGGTATCTACGGGCTTTCTGCCGCCGGGCACCGCGGGGAGAACGGAAATATCCAAATCCCCGTAAAAGGTAAGGGAAAGCGTACGGGGAATGGGCGTAGCACTCATGACGAGGACGTGGGGACTTTGGGAAAGCCCGGAAAGAAAGCCACGCTGGCGCACACCAAAGCGGTGCTGCTCGTCCACAATCACAGCCGCTACATTTGTAAGATTTAAAGTGTCATTTAATACCGCCTGGGTGGCAACAATAATTTTCGCGCTGCCGCTTGCGATGCTTTCTTCAGCTTTTCGTCTTTCCGCGGCGCGGAGACGCCCTGTTAAAAGGCATACAGGTAAATGGGGCAAAAGTGTGCGGAGCGTCCTTGCGTGCTGGCGCGCCAAGATTTCCGTCGGTGCCATCAAAACGCCCTGTTTGCCGCACATGGCGGCAATATACAGCATTGCCGCCGCCACCACGGTTTTGCCGCTACCAACGTCCCCTTCAAGGAGGCGGTTCATAGGTTTGCCGCTTGCCATATCGCGGCAAATGTCAGCAATTGCTGTCTTTTGCCCGTCCGTGGGCAAAAAGGGTAGATTTTCAAAAAAGGGACGCATATCGGCACGGAGCTTGTGCCCTGCTTTTTCGGCGAGGCTTTTCCTTTGCATACGCATGCCCAAAAAGAGCAAAAATAATTCTTCGAACTTGAATCTATCTAAAGCCGCTGCCGCATCCGCCATCGTCTCGGGGCGATGCAAAGCATAAAGGGCGCGGTTTTTCGGGTATATCCCTGCCTTTTTACAAATACCATCGGGCAGAAAATCGGGCACTTCTTCCGAAAGGGCAGAAAGGCTCATGGAAATAACACTTCCCAAAAGGGTTTGACTTGCCCCGGCATTTGCCGGATAAATCGGAATAATCTTGCCGATTTTTTCGTTGGGAGCACTGCCGGGGGTAAAAATAGGGGAAAACATCAGCTTTCTTGTGCCGCGGACAGAAACGCGGCCATAAAGGGAATACGTTTTGCCGTTTATAAAGGTACGGGAGAGATACGGCGTGTTTTGCCATGTGGCGGAAAGGGTGCCGGTGCCGTCCCGAAAAACCTGGGTATACAGGGTCTTGCCCCCCATTCGCCGCACCTGCATTTTTCCCATGGGGAACACAATTACCCGTGCCTTTTCCCCGTCGGAAAGGGCGGCAACGTCCTTTTTCTCACTTCTGTCCTCATACCGAAGGGGCGCATAGGAAAGGGCATCCTGCACTGTAAAGATGCCAAGAGAAGCCAGCTGCTGTTTTTTCTTCGGGCCGATGCCGGAAAGTGTTTCAACGCTGTCAGATAGCTTTACCATGTCTGTTCCCCTCCTTTTTAAAATTTTTCGGCATAACTTGCCGTATTTTGTACATAATAGGATAAAACTTCATGTTTAGTATACACAAAAATTCTTCCGAAAGCAAGTCCGGACGAAAAAAAAGGAGATGCGGCATGATTATTTCTTTTGTCAGAACCATTATTTTATATTTTGCCGTGATTTTAGCCATGCGCGTTATGGGAAAGCGGCAAATCGGGGAACTGCAGCCGTTTGAGCTTGTGGTAACCCTTATGCTCAGCGACCTCGCCGCCGTTCCTATGCAGGAGACGTCCATTCCTCTTCTTTCCGGGCTTTTGCCCATTTGCGCGCTGCTGATTTTAGAGGTTGTGCTTTCCTATATCAGCCTCAAAAGTAAACGCGCTCGCGGTTTTCTGCTCGGCCGCCCTGCCATTTTAATTCGTGGCGGGAAGCTGGACGAGGCGGAGATGCGGCGGCTTCGAGTCAATATTGACGATATTGAGGACGAGCTTCGGAAAAAGGACATCAAAAGCGTGGCAGACGTGGAGATTGCCATTTTAGAAACGGACGGCAGCATCAGTGCCTTTCCCATGAGCGGGGGCGACAGCCTGCCCTACACGCTCATTAGTGACGGGCGTGTCATTGACGAAAATCTGAAAAAATGCGGCATAAGCCGAAAAAAACTGCAAAGTATGCTGGGCGGGAAAGCCCCGAAAGACATCTTTCTTGCCACCTTCACAGTGGAAAACGGCATCGAGATACAGGAAAAGGAGAAATAAATGCGTATTTTTATTGTTTCACTTGTTCTTTTATTGCTTATTTGCGGCGGTCTTATATATTATAGTGCCTTTATCGGGCAGGAGAGCGACGCGCTCCTTTCCGTACTGGACGAGCTTTTTACGGCGGCCAGCACGGAGAATTGGGCAAAAACCGATGCTTTAATGGAAAAGGCGGACGGCATGATTGAAGAAAAATCACCTCGTTTTGCCCTGTTTACCCACCATGACATTCTGGACGAAATTATGCAAACGACCGCGAGTGCAAAAGGGTACGCCGCATGCCGGGAAGCGCCGGAGCTTGTGGCAGAGCTCGAAACCCTGCGCGCCATGATTGCCCATATCCCAAAGCGCGAGGCACTCTCCCTTTACAATATTTTCTAATCCAAGGAGTGTTTTTTAGTGAAAGCAATGATTATGGCAGGCGGCGAGGGAACACGCCTGCGCCCTTTAACCTGTACCATGCCAAAGCCTATGGCACGCATTTTTAATCGCCCCGTGATGGAGCACATCCTGCTGCTTCTTAGAAAGCACGGCATTACGGACATCGGCGTTACCCTTATGTATATGCCGGAAAAAATACGGGACTATTTCGAGGACGGCAGTCAGTGGGGCGTGCATCTTAACTATTTCCTTGAGGAGACACCCCTGGGAACGGCAGGCAGCATTAAAAATGCCGGGGACTTTTTGGACGATGATTTTCTCGTCATTAGCGGTGACGCCTTAACCGATGCCGACCTCACCGCCTTTCTGGCATTTCATCAGGAAAAAGAGGCGGAGGCGACGCTTCTTTTAAAGCAAATGGACATTCCTCTCGAATACGGCGTGGTGGTCACTTCGCCTGACGGGCGTATCACCCGTTTCCTGGAAAAGCCGGGCTGGAGCCAGGTTTTCAGCGACACGGTAAATACAGGCATTTACCTTTTAAAGCCTTCTGTTTTGGAGCTTATCGACAAAATGCCCTGCGACTTTTCCAAGGACATTTTTCCCCGTCTTCTCTCCGAGGGGCGTGCCCTTTACGGGTTTACTTCTGCGGACTACTGGTGCGACATCGGAGACCTGGACGCCTACCGCCATTGCCATTATGATGTGTTTTCCAAAAAACTAGAGACAGAAATCGGTGCATGCCGCCTTTCCGACGGGGTGTATGCGGAGGAAGGGGCGGTAATAGAGCCGGGGGCGGTAATCGTGCCGCCGGTTCTGGTCGGAAAAAATGCCCACATTAAAAGCGGCGCACATATTGACGGGTATACTGTTATCGGGGAAGGCACCGTTATAGAAAGCGGTGCCTCGATAAAGCGAAGCGTCTTGTATGACCATGTTACCGTGGGAAAAAACGCCCAGGTACGGGGCAGTATTCTCCTTTCGAGGGCGTATGCAGGAGAGAATACCGCGCTTTTCGAGCAGTCGGTCCTGGGGGAGGAAAGCCGCATTGGAGACGATACGGTGGTAAAGCCGGGGGTTAAAATCTGGCCGGGAAAAGCGGTAGGGAACGGCGAAATTATATCCGCAAACCTTGTTTGGGGTACGGCAAAAAGTGCTGACCTTTTCTCTCCGCGCGGTCTTTCCGGCACTTTAGGTGCGGAGCTTACCCCGGCGGCAGCCCAAAAATTAGGGGGTGCGGTGGGTACTGTGCTCGGCAAGCGCATCGGCATTGCCGCAGATGGCAGTGCAGAAAGTGTTATGCTGAAAACGGCTGCCCAAAGCGGCCTTTTAAGCGCCGGATGCGAGGTGTTTGATTTCGGAAATCAGCCCCTGCCCATTTCGCGCTCGGGGGTAAAGGTATACGGGCTTGACGGTGCCGTGCACGCTGCCGCCGCAAGGGGACGGGGCAAGCTGGAGGTATTGACAAAAGGGGGACTTTCTCCCGACGAAGGCCTCGCCCGAAAGCTGGAAACCGCATTTTTCCGGGAAGAATTTAGCCACACAGCCGCCATCTTGCCCGTACGGGACATTTATGCGTACAAGCTCCACTATCTCCAGCAGGTGCTGCGGGACACAGAAAAAAATATGGGTCTTCGCTTTGCCGCCGCCTCGGGCTCGTCTTGGGGCAGACAGCTTTTAACCTCTGCCGCCTCTACTTTGGGCTGTACGTTATATCTGGAAAACGAAGATATTTCCCCCGATGACCCTGCCGCCGTTCGCCGCTTTGCAGACGGGGTGACAAAGCGCGGCTGTGCTTTGGGTGCGGTGCTCGACCCTGCCTGTGAGACCTTAACCTTAATAGACGAGCGCGGCCGTATTCTAGACGGTGACCTTTATAAAACCTTTGCCGCCCTACTTGTAATGAAGCAATACGAAAATGCCAAAATATATGCCGCCGTCAGCGCACCGGGTGCCATTGATACCCTGGCGGCAAAATACGGGAGCACGGTCATCCGCACAAGAGAAGACCCTGCCGCCTTTATGGCAGGCCTTACAGGGGGAGAAGCGGACAGGGAGGCCCAGTTTATTCTCCACTTTGACGCCGTGGGGGCAGTGATTCGGATTTTATCTTTTCTTCATCGGGAACAAAAGCCACTTTCCGCTGTTTTAGGCGAAATTCCTGCTTTTTCCATGCAAAGGCGGGAAATTTCCTGCCGCGGAAAGGACAAGGGACGCATTATCCGGGGCATTTTGGAAAAAGCACCCGCGGCAGACCAGACCGACGGCGTAAAGATTTACGAAAAAAACGGCTGGGTACTGATTTTACCCGATGCCAAAAGACCTGCCTGCCGCATTATCGCCCATGCGGACAGGGAGGAATATGCGGCGGAGCTGACGGATTTGTATGACGCAAAAATCAGGGAAATATTAGATGCAGACTAAAAAGACCTGTGCCTTTCGGGGCACAGGTCTTTTTTAAACCGTTAGTTCGTCGAGAGTCTTTCCATATCCGTCCATAAAGTAAGTAAAGAACAATCCTACTTCCGCGACGTCGCTTTTATCAAGGGCGGCTTTGATAGATGCCTTTGCAGAAGCAAATTCATGATTGCCGCTTTTTTCTTCCTCGATACATTTTATGTACGCCGATAGCTTATCGGCGGCTTTTACAATTTTTTTCACGGCCTCGTCTTCGGGAGACAGCAGCGGCACAAAGCTTTGCCGCATTTCGGCAGGAAGCATGGAAAGAAGCTTTTCTTCCGTTTCCTTTTCAAGCTCCCGATACGCCCTCGAGAGGGTTTTATTATTATACTTGACTGGCGTTGGCATATCCCCCGTAATAATCTCGGGGGCGTCATGATATATCGCGGTAAGGGCGATGGCACCACAGTCATACTGTTTGCCGAGATAGGTATTTCCAAGTACTGCCAGGGCATGGGCAAGCATGGCGACCTCCAGTGAATGCTCGCTTACGTTCTCCTGCCTTGCACCGCGCATCAGTGCCCAGCGGTCAATATATTTCATTCTGGATAAAAGGGCAAAGAAATTACTCATCTTTTCTCTCCTAAAGCTTTTTTACTACGGCTTTTACAAGGGCAGTAAACTGCTTGCCGGCCTTTTCTGCGGCTATACGTACCTCGTCATGGGAAAGGGGCGAGGACGAAAGGCCTGCCGCCATATTGGAAATACAGCTAATACCAAGAACGGAAAGCCCCATATGCCGCGCTGCCATGGCCTCGGCCGCGGTACTCATACCTACAGCATCAGCCCCTAAGTGCCGAAATGCACGGATTTCTGCCGGCGTTTCATAGTTTGGCCCCGAGGCCTGCAGGTACACCCCTTCCGAAAGGGGAATATCCAGCTCGTTGGCCGTCTGGCGCGCCGTTTCCATAAGGGCGGGGGTGTAGACCGCCGTCATATCGGGAAAGCGTGTGCCGAGCTCATCTATATTTTTCCCTCTTAAAGGGGACGGGACAAAGAACGAAATATGGTCGGAAATCAGCATAAGGCTCCCCGGGCAAAGCGCAGGGTTTATGCCGCCGGCCGCATTTGTTAAAATCACGGTTTTCGCGCCCATAAGCCCCATGAGGCGTATGGGAAGCACCACCTCGTCCATGGAATAGCCTTCATAATAATGGACTCTGCCCTCCATCAGCACCACGGGCACGCCCCCGATTTTGCCTAGAATAAACTGCCCCTTGTGGCCTTCTACGGTGGAGGTAGGAAAGCCGGGCAGGGTATGATAGGGAATCACTGCCACGGGGGTCACTTCTTTCGCAAAGCCACCCAGCCCTGACCCCAGCACAATTCCCACACGGGGCACAAAATCAGTCACTTCGCGGATTTTTGCAAGATAACCGTTAAATTCCATACCGTTCTCCTATAAATCTGTATAAAGTTTTGCTGTAGAGGCTTTTCTTATTGTCGCTTTAAAACGGCATCGAGAAAAAGACCCAGAATCATACCTTCGGAAAACAATGTCACCGCCGTTTTGCAAATTTGGCGCGAAAGTAAAAATTTTTCGTATGAAACATGGGGGCTTAAATACATCCATGCCGCCGCCAGCAGCAAAAGAAGTGCCGGCACAAGCCCCCCGAGCATTACGCGCTTCGGCAGACCCGAAACGCCGTCAATAGCTAAAAACAAACGCTTTATCATGTAAATTCCCCCTTTGCCTTCATTGTACAGGCAAGGGGCAGAAAAAGCAAGGCGTAAAATCTGCCGTAAAACCCATGTTTTAGCCGGCAGGCATATCAAATACGAGAGCATCTCGCCCTGCAATCCGGGCACACCACACGGGGCGTTTTTCTCCCTCGGCAGTGTCTTCTATATAGCTTAAAAACAGGTCCGTAATGCGGATTTGCACTTCCTCTGCGGCAAAACGGGCATACATACTGTCAATGGCCTGCATCATTGCCGCGTTTTGCACCGTTTCACCCGTTTCGGCAAAGCGGCGGAGAAGGTGACGGTATTCCACAATTCTGCCGTTCTTTACACGAATTTCTACAGCGTTACGCATATCCCCGGCCGAGATGGTAATGGGCGTACCTTCATAATAATAGTCCAGGGTAAACGTATAGTCACCGCTTTCGTTCTCCACAAGGTCCGAGGATACAAGGGCATCAAAGGGCTGGTCGGGCACGAGGGACTGCCACACTCTCGCCGCAAAGCCTACGGCACCGTTTAATACGTCATACAGCGACGCCGCGCCCCCCTCGGAAGGAAGAATGTTAACGCCTTTTTGCGCGTCTACGGCATAATATTCCACAAGCCCATCGGGATAAATGTTAATTGAGCCGTAATTTTCCACGAAATGCATGGTGCCGTCCGTGCCGGTATAGCGGTTTACGCCGCGCTCCCGATACCCAAAAACGGAAAGAAGTGCTTCCGTATCTGCCGCAGTGCCTAACGGGTTTTCCCCGGTAATTACACCGCTTTCCGTACTGCGGGGGGAAATGAGAATGAGAGGCTCCATGACGACCTTCTGTTCTACGCCGCCGCCAATGCCTACCACGCTGTCATGGAGATTAAGCTCAAAGGCGTAGGAATAGTTGACGTTTTCTTGCATTCCGGAAATCTGGTCATAAAGCGCTTTTTTGCCGGAATAATTGATATAGAATTTTGTAATTTTTCCGTCCGTTAGGCCGCGCACGTAAAGAAGCACATCCTCGCCCGTATCTCCAATGGGCGCAAGAATCATTTCCTGCATGGCACTGACGTGTTTTTCAAGCCATGTTGCCTCCATCCCGCACACCTGGGCGAACAAATGCGGGGAGAAGGCGGTGGAATAGGAAATATAAACGGAGCGCGTGTCGAGCAGCTCATCATTTCGAAGAACGTCATACCATTCGTCCTCGCCTACCTCCGTAGACATAAAAACAGCGCCTTCATTTGCCAGGACTTCTTTAAAAAACATATTTACCGTTTCATAAAACGGGGCATAGGATGCATCACTATTATAATAGACTGCGCGCTTTTCGCCGTTCGTGACAACCAGCTTCTGGGGCTTTGCCAGGTTCTCCATGGGGCTTATATACGGCTGGCCGGGTTTAAAAATCTGCGAAAAAAAAGCGCGGCTCGGTAAGGTTACGAAAAAATCGTACCCCTGCGGCCAAATGCCGCTACCAAACCACACATTGGCGGCCAGCGCAATTGCGCTGCATATTAACATAAGCAAAATGCCCGTTTTGAGCTTTTCCTTTTTCATTTTCATACAGAAATAACCGCCGGTTTATTTTTCCCCGCTTCTTACCAACCGCCGAAGATAGAACGGAAGTTCGCCGCAAAGCCGCGAATACTGTCGAGCAGCCCCTGGTCAAGAAGGGTAATATCAAGACGCACATGCTGATAGTTTCCTTCACCCAGCTCGCAGCGAAGGAGCAGATTGTTTGTTTCCTTTGCAAGGTCTACTTCCTGTAAATATATGCCACCGGCACTAATGTACTTTACAAGGGGGTTGCCGGCCCAGTCACGCTTTAAGCGGAATACGCCGCTTACCGGGTCATAGCTATAGAGGGAAACCTCTGCACCGCTTACGCAAACTGCCGAAAGGGTATAATTCTGTTTTGTGGTGGAAGAAACGGACGTCTCAGGCTTTTTTACAATCATAAGCCCGGATGCCGTGCCGCCGTCGTACGCATCAATCGTTTCCGGTGCCGCAAGCGCCGGGATACTGCTTACAAGCAGTAAAAGTGCTGTCAGTATGCTTAAAAATGCTTTCTTTTTCATAATCTTAGTCCTTCCAAAAGGTGCCTTGGCACCGACTTCCTCATTTACTGTAATCTTATTATACACCCATCATGTTACAAACGTGTTACGACGCTTTATCTTTTGGATAACATTGCAAAAATTTTTAAAATCAGGTGTAAAACACAAAACGAGGGATTCTTCTTGGGCCGCATTAAATGGGGGGAACCGGGGTGGGACGGTCAGAATCCCAAACGTCGGAAACGGCGAACAAATCGTCCAGCATTTCGGGGTTATAGTACATTCTGTAGCCGTCGAGATTTCGTCTGCCCTGTCTTAAATAGTTATCCCCAAGCTGTACCCAGTACTGGTGGGCGTCCACGTTACAGAAATATTTAAAGCCGCAATTTCTTAAAATGTTAAACTTTTCATTTTCCGAGGTGTACTTTTCAATGCCTGCAATGTCCTCGCCATGGGCATAGATAATAATATCGCTGTCGCCCAAAATCGGCTGTACCTCGTTTTCCCATTTTTCCGCGTCGGTACGAAGCTTATCTACGCTTATGGAGCCATAGAGCTGATGCCCCCAGCTGTGGCTTGCAAATATCCAGCCCAGCTCCTTCATTCTGTCCGCCACGGCCTTTGCCTTTTCGATTTCCCCTTCGTTGTAGCCTTCGCCACTGGGGCAGGTGCGGTAGCCTAAGACCCCGTCATAGCCGGTGATGGCTAGGGTCGCACGGGCACCCTGATAGGAAAAATCGGGGTGTTCCTTAATAAAACGCTCGAGGATGGGCACAAGGTCAAAGTCCCCGCGCTCCACAGAGCCGTCCTCATGTACATATTCACAGGTGGGATAGCCGTCCTCGCCGATGACAAGGCGTGTGGCAAAGCCGTCCCCTGTCATATACTGGTAGTAGCTGACGTCATCCTGGCTCATAACCATGGGCTTTTTCCCCGGCGGCAGCAGAATTTCGCACGGTTGCATTTTCTCCGTGCCGTCTTCCCCTGTAACAGGCTTTGCAATATCGTCTAAGTTTACCAGCACAAAGCCCTTTTCATGCATAATGCGAAGCATGGCCTCAAATTCATGGATGGTGGTCATGTACTGGTTATAGCCGGCCTCGGTATACTCCCCGTCAAAGGCTTTGGCATTGTCTTTAATCAGGGTATGGAAAAAGACGTGGGTGATTTCGTAAATATTCGCAGGCGCAAGGGTGGCCTTTGTTTCTTCGATTTTCGCAATCGCGTCCGTAAACCGGCCGTCCCCTTCATAGCCCTTATAGTCTTTAAGGAGTGTAATGGCCTTGTCATAATCGTATCCGGCGGCAAGGCGTTCCGCTTCCCGCAAAAACTCGTCCGCCGTAGAGAGGGTGACAATACCGGGGGCAGAAGATACTGCGCCCTGCTGCTTTCCATCCTTTGTAAACAGGCGCACAAGACCCCGAATCCCGAAAAAGAGACCGGAAATCAGTAGCGCAATTATGAGAAAAAATACAATTAAAAATGTAGCTTGCTGTCTTCTGCGTTTTCTAAGACGTTGTTTCCGTCTTTCTTCTGAAAGTGCCATACTGCGACCCCTTCCGTATTTATTACATTTATAGTACCATATTTCTGCCCGTTTGTCAAGTACTCCCAAAAGAACTTAACCTTGACATCAGGCCCCGATACTGGTATAATGGTGGTATCGACGTATAGGCGCACGCAATCGCGCCGGAAAGGATTCGCAAATGAAAAAAACACTTGTATTTTTGTTAGCAATTTCCCTTTGTCTCGGCGGCTGTTCCAAAAAACAGGAGGCAGGCCCCGGTACGGTCGCAGAACCTTCGGCTACCCCCGTTGCATCCCTTCCTGCGCATGATTTTTACACGAAGTATACAGACGAAACTGCCCGTCCCGTGGCGGTTATGATTGATAACGATAATGGCGATGCCCGCCCCCACGCAGGGCTTCTCGATGCCTACATGGTCTATGAAGTACCTGTGGAAGGCGGCGCCACACGCCTTATGGCACTTTTCTATCCTGAAAATACGGCAAAAATCGGGCCTGTTCGTTCCTCTCGCCACTATTTCCTTGACTATGTTTTGGAACATGACGCTATTTATACCCACTTTGGCTACAGTCCTAAGGCCCTAGCGGATATTCCCGCCCTCGGCATTAACAATCTAAACGGCGTGGAAGGCTCGGGTGCGGACATTTTCTGGCGTGAAGAAAAGTACACCGGGGACTATCACAGTGCCTATACCTCCATGGAGAAAATTTTAGCAAAAGCAGATAAATTGGGCTATCGCAAAGACCGCGAAAAAGCCCCGCTTACCTTTTTAGAACAGGAAACGGCTCTTGCAGGCGGCACGGCGGCTACTTCCGTTAAAATCCCCTACGCCGGTTTTTATACTTCGGGCTTTGCCTATGACGAGGAAACCGGTACATACAAAAAGCTGATTGGCGGCGCGGCGCACCCCATCCAGGGCGACGGCGAGCTTTGCGCGAAAAATATTATTATTATGCAGATGAAAACCTATCCTTTGGGTGACGGCTCGGCAAGAATTAACGTGGATACCGTCGGCACAGGACGGGGCCAATATATTACCATGGGCAAATCCGTCCCCATTACATGGGAAAAGGCAAGCCGCAGTGCAAAAACGGTTTGGAAAAACGAAGCAGGCGAGGAAATTAAGCTGAACCCCGGCACGACCTGGGTCATGCTGCTCCCCTCCGGTGTTTCGCCGCAGATTGGATAGTATGCAGAAAAACGAGATTTTAGAAACAGAAATTTTATCCCTTGGATGCGAAGGGGAGGGCGTTGCAAAGCCGGACGGCTTTCCCCTTTTTATCCCCGGTGCCCTTCGGGGCGAGAAGGTACGGGTACAGATTGTAAAGCTTGCAAAAACCCATGCCTTCGGGAAGCTTTTGGAAGTGCTTTCCCCGTCGCCCTCGCGCGTTATGCCCCCCTGCCCCGTCTACGAAAAATGCGGTGGCTGCAGCCTTATGCACATGGAGAAAAGCGCCCAGCTTGCCTGGAAACGGGAGCGCGTGGAAGAGGCGTTTCGCCATATCGGGGGGATGGAGGCTATTGTTGCCCCGTGTGCCGCAGATGACAGGGATTTTCGGTACAGAAACAAAATACAAATGCCGGTAGCGACCACCCCTAAAGGCGTGGCCGCCGGTTTTTTTGCGCCCCGAAGCCACAGAATTGTGCCGTTTTCGGGGTGCCTTTTGCAGTCTGAGAAAACGGCGGAGATTATTTCTGCGGTCGTGGACTGGATGAAAACCTATGGCGTTATGCCCTACTGCGAGGAAAGCCATACGGGGCTTGTGCGGCACATCTTTGTTCGGGAGGGGGATAAGGGGGACACCATGGTTTCCCTCATAACGCGCACGCCTTCTCTGCCGCAAAAAGAAGTACTCATAGACAAAATGCGTGCCCTCGGCGTTTCCACCCTACTCCAAAATATAAACCCTGCCCGCACCAACGTCATTTTAGGAGAGAAAACAAAGGTGCTGTACGGCACAGGTACAGTCATAAAGACCCTCGGCAATATTGATTTTGCCGTTTCCCACCATTCCTTTTTCCAGGTCAATGCCCCCATGGCACAAAAGCTGTACGAAAAGGGGCTTTCCCTTCTCGGGGACATTTCGGATAAAACCGTGTTTGACCTCTACTGTGGCATCGGCTCCATTTCCCTCTTTTTAGCCCAAAAGGCCAAAAAGGTTATCGGCGTGGAGATTGTGCCCCAGGCTGTGCGGGACGCGGAAGAGAATGCGAAGCGAAACGGCTTTGATAACGCCTTCTTTTACACCGGGGACGCCGGGGAAGTCACGGAAAAGCTTATTAAAAGCGGCGAAAAAGCCGACATTGCGGTGGTAGACCCACCCAGGAAGGGGTGCTCGCCCCAGCTTCTCGAAACGCTTCTCAATATGAAGCCCGAAAAAATTCTCTATATTTCCTGTAACCCTGCAACCCTTGCAAGAGATGCGAAGTTTTTGGCAGAGAACGGGTATGCGGTAGGGACAGTTTACCCCCATGATTTATTTCCGCAAACAAGCCATGTAGAATCCGTCGTTTGCTTTAAGCGACTCAGTTTGCCTTGCGGCGAAAGCGGATAAACGCATACACCCCTCCGCTAACGCATATCCTTTTTAAGAGGTGACAAATATGAATCCAATTGTTCTGTACACATCAAAATATGGCTCCACAAAGGCGTATGCTAAGTGGATTGCCGAAGCTTTAGGGTGCGAAATGTGCGAAACGCGAAAAACACGCATCGAGGACCTTGCGTCCTTTGATACGATTATTCTCGGTGGGGGGCTTTATGCCGAGATTATTGCAGGGCTGACGCTTTTAACAAAAAACCTTGCGGCATTGCAAAATAAGAAGGTCGCGGTTTTTTCCACGGGGATTACGCCCATCTCCTGCCGGCAATACTATGACACGCTCGTATTGGAGAAAAACTTTAAAAACGGGGTGCCGGAAAACTTTCGCATATTTAACTTCCCCGGAAAAATGATTCTTTCCGAGCTTTCTCTGCCCCACCGCACCGCCATTCGGGCACTGAAAAAAATCATGCAGAAAAAAGAAAATCCGACGGAAATGGAACGTCTCCTCGCCGAGCTTTGCGATGCAGACGGCGATTTTACGGAAAAGGATGCAATAAAACCATTGATTGATTACATAAGAAAAGGTGTTACACTTTCTCTTTCTGAGGGGTAAGGCGCAGGAAAAATGAGGCAGGACGGATAAATCAACCCCCGAAGGGGGAACCCGACGGCGTACATGGGTACGCCGAGTGGGTTGATTTTTCGTAGCAAAAAGACCATTAAAAAAGAAAAGCTTCTTTGCGGAAGCTTTTCTTTTTTATGAAATCAAATCATATTTACTTGTCTTTTTGCGCCCTGCACATTTTTACAAAGCCTTACGACGGCATTATAATAATGGCTGTTGCCTCAAACGCACCATTGGAGGTAATGCCGGTGACAGAAACGTTCATGCCGGCTTTGAGGTCGCGGACTGCTTTGGTGGAGCCGTCAGCGGAATCAATGACCTTCAGGTTTGTGCGCTTTGTAAAGACCTGGACGCTGGCGGCATTGCCGTCCTCATCCGTTGTGGTCAGGGTAAAGAAACCGTAGTTTGTATTGACGGATTCAATGGTACCGGTGGTGGCGGTATTGACAGCCGGGGCGGTACTCGTCAGGCTCGTTACCGTTTCGCTGTCCACGCTTGCGGTGATGTTGGCACCGAGGCGCAGGTCATAAATCGTAGCGGATTTGCCGTCTACGGTATACGTACAGTCGCGGGAGAGGCTGTATTCTACCACGTTGTTGCCGGAACGGATTTTAATGGAGGGCAATGTGGCAATACGGATTTCTTCAATCGTGCCCTTTTCAGTAGACTTTGTGCTCGTTGCGGTTACCTCGGCAATCTGTTCATAGCGGAGTATGACCGTTACCTTGTCTCCGACGAGAATTTTGTCCATCTCCACCGTCTTTTTATTGCGGGTTGCCTTCGCCGTTTGTGATACGGCGTAATTTTCCACCGTGCCGTCTGTAAGGGTTATATCAAAGCTTAAAGCGGGCTCAAGGTAAATTTTTGCCACTGTACCTTTAATGGTGCGTTCTCTTTCCTTCGCTTCGATTACAACGGCTTTCTCATCACGAATCTGGAGCGTTACTGCCTGGAGACGCTTCAGGTCCGTAAGCTTGCCGGTACTGCCTTCATAGGTGATGGCAACATCCTCTGCAATGGTGTACGTTTTTACATCGTCAGGGTCAGAAAGGGCATAGACGGAAATTTCACGCTTACCATCGGTGGTGGTAATGGCGGAAATTACGCCTTCAAAAATTTCGTCAGGCGTGTTGGAGAGGGCATCCATGGAGAAGAGAACGCCGTCACGCTTCGTTACCAGAACATCGGCGCCCAGGGCAATGTTGGCAAAATCCTCTTTGTAGCCGTCCTGCTTTACAAGAAAGTCAATGTCATAGGGAATCAAAAACTTTTCTGTGTCCCCTTCGCTGTTTACAACCGTAATGCTTTCCACATCACTGTCCACCGCTTTTACAACACCTGCAAAATAGGTTTCCTTTAAAATGCCGCGCACGCGGTAGAGAAGCGTTGCAATCTGGGCACGGTTTACTTCCCCTTGGGGGGCAAACGTACCGCCGTCCATGCCGTTCATAATGCCGGCATCCGTTACAAAGCGGACATAGGGCTTCGCGTCGGCAGGGATTTCGGCAGAGTCCGTATATTCCGCGGTGGAGGCATCTGCGTCCAAATCCTCTTCTCCTGCCATCACGCGGGTTAAAAGCTTTGCCACCTCGTAGCGTTTCATGCCTACATTTGCGTTATCGCCGCCGATATAGTAGGCAAGCTCTTTTTCGGTGATAACATCCTTATACAGAAGGAACGCAACCTCATTCTTATAAACTACATCATATTTTTCCAATACATCTTTGTAAAATTCCGAAGCAAATTCGGCATAAGGAGCCATTTCGTCTTTGGTAAAGCCCAAGATACGCGCACTCAGTACCAGGGCTTCCATTTTCGTTACGGTGCGCTCGGGCTTAAAGGTATTATCGGTGTACCCTTTAATAATCCCGTCCTCCACCATTTCTTCTACGGCGTCCAAGGCCCAGCCAAACGTATCTTCCGTTACGTCCGGGAACGTTGCCGCCGAAATAGGCAGTACTGCCGCGCTTAAAAGAAGTGCCGAAAGTATTCCGCAAATCAGTTTTTTCCTCATGTTTGTTCCGTCCTTTCCTGTAATTATGAATATTATACCATATGTTGTGTTTCTTTTCAACTATTTTTGTAAATTTTTCAATATGTAATGGAAACGTAACGAAACTGTACAGGTGCTGTCCTTGACGGGGCATCGGCTTTTATGATACAGTAAAAGAAAAAGGGGGTAAAACCATGAAAAAAGGATTGGCAACGCTTCTATCCCTTCTGCTTTTAACATGCGGCGTCAGGGCGGAAGGCTACGGGCATTTAACGTCTGATACCTATGATATTGCCGGCACGTTTTCAAACGGAATTGCCCGGGTTATGAAAAACGGAGAAACTGCGATTATAGATACGGACGGCGCGCTTGTTCTGCCCTTTGACAGCCGTCAAAAATGTATTCGTAAAAACGGGCTTATCATGGTGTTGGGGGAAAACGACAAGGCGGCATTTTTTAGTGTCGAGGGCGCACAGCTCACCGATTATGTCTATGACACCTATCCCGAACCCCACGCAAAAACGGGGGAAAAGACGTATCACTATTTCCATGCTCGCTTTGACGGGGACGGGAAGAGCGATTTAATCCCCGTAAGCCGTGATAAAAAGTTTGGGTTTTTAAACAGCCGAGGCGAGGAGCAGATTGCGCCCCAGTTTGACTATGCCTACGGCTTTCATGACGGCATGGCGAGAATCTGCACGGGGAGCGAGGTATCCAAATACGGGACGTATATTAACTGTAAATACGGCCTTCTTCGGGAGGACGGCACGGTGATTTTGCCTGCTGATACCTACTGGTATATTGGCGACTTTTCCCATGGCTTTGCCCCGGGGGGCAACGGCCCCAGCCAGATGATTGATAAAAATGGGCAGATTCGGGACCTTGGCGGTGCTATTTTTCAAAGCACAAACGGCATTTATATCGAGGTTTTGGACGGGGATGGGCGCAGTGCCATTCTCGATATGAACGGAAATGTGGTCATTCCCTTTGATTTTACACGAAAAACAGTGTATCAGGACGTAATTATTGTAGACGGCAATCGTCTTTTAAATCGGCAGGGCGAAACCTTGTATACCGCGCCAAAAGATGGGGGACTGGTGCAGATTTGGCAGGATGACGTATCTCCCTTTATCTATCTAAAGGTACCGGCAGGCGACATAGAGGGACATACGCTTACAGGTCTTGTCCGTACCGACGGCACCCTTCTCTTGCCGCCCATATATGAAACGGTGCAGGTTCTTGGTGAAGGGCTTCTCTACGCCCAGACCATGACGGAAAACATTCTCCTTGACTACGAAGGCAGACTTGTTTGCCTTTTAAATGGCAATATGCCCGATGTCTGCCGCGAGGGCAGATTTGTACTGCGGGATTTTGACTCCATGAAATATGTCTATGTAAAAAATCCCCTGCGGGATATTACGGTGCTTTATAACAACGCGCCCCTTTCGTTTGACGTGCCGCCCCTTTTAACGGAAGGACGTACTCTTGTGCCCCTTCGCGTCATTTTCACCGCCCTCGGCGCCGAGGTAGACTGGGATGACAGCACGAAAACCGTCCATGCGCGCCTAGGAGATACGGAAATTTCCCTGCCCGTCGGCAAAACGGAATTTTACAAAAACGGCACGCCTATTCCCTTAGATGTGCCGGCGTTTATCGAAAACGGACGAACGCTGATTCCCCTTCGTGCCGTGGCAGACGCCTTCGGATGCGAGGTGGACTGGATCGGGGAGACGCGGACGGTGACGATTATAAAATAAAAGAAAAAATAATAAAAGCAACATAGAAGCAAAAAGCGTACTGGAATTTTCAGTACGCTTTTTGCTGGTGGAGCAAATGCTTTGATATCCGAACTTTCTCCATTAGGCCTTCCGGGGTCCCCCGAAAAGCCTTTAGGCTTTTTGGGGATGAGGAGGAGCAAGGAAGCAGGCGAAGTTTTTTCTTGATAAAGAAAAACGGAGCAAAGCGAACTTTGCTCCGACGTGGTGGGCCCTCAGGGACTCGAACCCGGGACCGTTCGGTTATGAGCCGAATGCTCTAACCAACTGAGCTAAGGGCCCAAATAAAAAGGGGATCCCCCGAAAAGCCTTTAGGCTTTTTGGGGAAAGGGAAGAGCAAGGAAGCGGGCGGCTGTGTCCGCCTTTCGGCGGAAACGAAGCATAGCGCACTTTGCTCTGACCGTGTGGTGACCCCTACGAGAATCGAACTCGTGTTACCGCCGTGAAAGGGCGATGTCTTAACCGCTTGACCAAGGGGCCACGAGACGCGTTTTTCGCGTTCGTACGGCTTAGTATACCATAGTTTTTCT
>JAZNHR010000033.1:0-18489 GCA_045577075.1 Clostridia bacterium
GTAAGGGATACTATGTGGATACCGCGGGGAAAAATACCAAAGCAATAAAAGCATACATAGCAGAACAATTAACGAGAGATAAAGAAACAGATCAGCTTGCGATGTTTGACCCGCGGGACCCATTTATGGGTAACAAGTAACAGATGCGTGGCTGGCAGGCCAATAAAAAGCGCACTTGTGCGCAGCTAGTAAAGTGTAGGGCTTTGCCCGAAAATGAAATACCCCCCGTTTCACGGGGGGATATTTATTTTTATTTTATCAAAGCTATCCAGTCCTCATACACACCATCTATACGACGATTAAATGTATGTGCTGACGTGGCCTCTATAACCTGATAATAATACCAAGCGGTGTTCGGATTATCCGGCCACATCTTCACCCCTTCACAAAGGCCATCCTGATCAATATAACGAACCAAAATCCGATTTATAATTGTCATAGCTTCCGCGCGGGAAATATATGCATCCGGCTTAAAGGAGCCATCTTCATAGCCGTCAATTAAAGCAAGAGAAGCTGCGGATATAATGGATTCTTCGGCCCAATGTCCTCCAATATCGAAAAATCCAATAGAGTTCAAAACAGAATCATTGCCATAAAAACGATTGATTACAGTTGCAAATTCCGCACGTGTAATCGGCTTGTCGGGTGCAAAGTTTCCGTCAGAATACCCTTTTAAGTATCCACCGTTTGCCATACAGAAAATTGCATCTGCAGACCAACGTTCCGGTAGCACATCAGAAAATGTATTTTTGTCAGCTCTTAGGGTCGCTTTATATTCATCCTTTAAAAGACGATAAAGTATTGCAGCAACCTCTTCGCGTGTGACCAGATTCTCTGGACGCACCGTTCCGTCCTCATAACCGTTAATATAGGCAAAGTGTGAATCGGAAATCAACACGTCGGGTGCTTTTGTATTAATCCATTTCGCATAAATTATAGTGTCTTTTGTAACAGTTATCAATCCACCGATCGGTGTTTTGCATGACGCATCCGCATACCAACCATCGAAACGATATCCTGCTCTTTGCGGCACAGGAATCGTATTTAAGTTTACAGAAGACTTTTTGTCCCCGATAATTGGGGCAACCAATGTAGTATCTCCGCTAACATTAAATGAAATAATAACTTCATCATCCGGCGTAGGTGTTACTACTCCACCGCCAAATCCAGAGGATCCCGTACTACCGTTTACAACAGAAACAGTAGCACTTAATTTGTTTTTTGTATCCGGGTCACCATCTGCCTGCACAGCAATATAGTTGATGCTTGTCACCCGTCCGTCTGCAGCGCTATTTCCACCAATATTTGTGTATCCCTCCAACGCACCATACACAGGAAATGTTCCAAAGCCAGATGTGGAAACATTCGGACAGGTTAACGTTAAATCGGGTAAATATGTTTCTAAATTGTCTTCTAAATCTTTTTGTTTAACGTAATCGCCTGCACCAAAGGGATTTTTAACCGAAACAATAATTTCTAAATTTTTCCACTTCCCCTGGGTTTTCTCTGTACGGCTGATTTCTTTAAAAACAGCTTTGGCCTCTTCGTTGAAACCTTCCATATCGGACGCACTCAAAAAAGACTTTGGCACAGACAAGGAAACAGGATATTTTGCCGAAACGACAAACCGACCATATACAGGCATGTTTTTAAAGTCGCTAAGAAGAGCAGTGTCATCTGCAATTAAAAATTTTGCAAAAGAACTGGCTTGCTTAAAAGCGTTACGAACCGACTCCATATAAACAGTCGCGCGAAAATCAAAAACAGGCCACTCGGCACTCGAATTTTTTTTCGTCACATTTATGGGTCCATCTACAAACGTCTCAGAAGCTGTTTTTTTCACTTGCACATCTGCTTTCACTTCAACATTAGCAGATGTCGGTACGGAATAGGAAGCAAAGAAGTCCGAAAGTGTGGTCGCCGAAACCGGAAGAGAAAAAAGCATAATAGCAGTCATCAGTAAAGCTAAAAATGTTTTTTTCAAAATAGTACCTCCTTAAATACATATATATTTTAAATATACCACAAAACCTTTCTTTCGTCAAGCTATTTATTTGAAAATTAGTTTACAGTCTTTTTCATGATGTGAATATCATTTGGATAAATAGAAAGACCTACTTCTCGCCCCTTTTCTTCCATAAGTGTACTTTGTACGAGCCAGTCAATATTCCCTGCGGAAATCACCATTTCATAATGTACACCTTTAAAATACACATTTTTCACAACACCGGTAAGCATCCCCGCTTCGGGTGCGACAATTTTAATATCCTCCGGACGAATGACAACGTCAACCTGTTCTTCCTTTGCAAATCCGCTATCCACACAAGTAAACTCATGGTCAGAAAAACGGACACGAAAATCTTCGTGCATGGTGCCATCCACAATATTGCTCTCTCCAATAAAACGAGCAACAAATCGATTTTGAGGTTCGTTGTAAATGTCAACGGGATTACCGATTTGCTGAATTTCGCCATTACTCATAACCACAATGGTATCGCTCATGGTAAGAGCCTCCTCCTGGTCATGTGTGACATAAACAAAGGTTATCCCAAGCTCTTCTCTTAACTTTTTAAGTTCATGTTGCATCCCTTGGCGAAGTTTTAAATCAAGCGCGCCTAATGGCTCATCAAAAAGCAACACTTCTGGCTCGCACACGATCGCACGTGCAATTGCAATACGCTGTTGTTGTCCCCCCGAAAGAGATTCCGGATATCTTTTTTCAAAGCCCGGCAGATTAACAATTTCGAGCGCACGCATAACCTTTTTACGGATTTCACTTTCCGGCATTTTTTTGATACGAAGACCAAATGCCACATTTTCAAAAATATTCATGTGCGGAAAAAGCGAATACTTTTGAAAAACAGTATTAAAGTTTCGTTTATTTGGAGGAACATCCACAATGTTTTCTCCACGATATAAAACACGCCCTTCATCAGGCTGTTCAAAGCCGCCAATGATACGAAGCATTGTTGTCTTGCCACAGCCGCTAGGACCAAGTAATGTTAAAAATTCGTTTTCACGAATATAAAGATTAAAATCTTTTAAAACCTTAGTCTCTCCAAAGGACTTACTAATTCCCTGTAAATCAATGATGTGATTTCCCAAATCCATCTTCCTCTCTCAGCTTACAGCGATGCCTGAAATTCACTCCAAACTGTTTCGTACAATGTTGTAATTTCTTCTCCCAGATATTTGTATATCTCCGCCTTCCCCAAAATTTCCTCGTTAGGGTACGCAAAGGAATTTTTTACATCAGCATCCAGTTCATTATAGACTTCTGTGTGTGGTGTGGAGTATCCGATTTCCTCTGCATTTCTTTTTGCAATTTCTTTTTCACACATAAAGTTTATGAATTTTTCTGCTGCCTCTTTGTGTTCGCTGTTTGCAGGAATAACCATGGAATCAAAGAATAAATTGCTACCGTCTTCCGGAATGGCAAAGTCCAAGTCTTCGTTTTCAGAAATACAGTAAGCAGCATCTCCTGCATACATGAGTGCCATAGGTGCCTCGCCGGCAATCATTTTATCCATGCCATCATCATTTACATACGCCAATACATTTGAGATTTGGGCAGTAAGTTTGTCTTTTGCCGCACGCAGCTCAGTCTCGTTTGTGCTGTTAAACGAATACCCAAGAGATTTAAGGGCAACCCCAAGCGCATCTCGCATATCTTTTTTCATAAGAATGGAATTTGCATATTTCCCATCAAACAAAGTACCCCATGTAAAATGTTCTTCCTGTACTTTTGTCTTATCGTACAAAATGCCAAGGGTTCCCCACATATATGGGACGGAATATTTGTTTTCCGGATCGAAAGCGAGATTTTTGTATTTTGCATCAATCAAGCTATAGTTAGGAATATTCTCAAAATTTAAAGGTGCGAGCATATTTTCGCCGATAAGTCGCTCAATCATATAATCAGAGGGAATTAAAACATCATACTTTGTACTGCTGTTCTTGATTTTTGTATACATGATTTCATTGTCCGTGTATGTTTCATACTGCACGCGAATATCGGGATATCTTGCTTCAAATTCTTTTAATACGCTTTCATCAATATATTCGCCCCAATTATATACGCGAAGAACCGTCTTCCCGCTATTGGAACAACCGGGCAAAAGAGACATGCAAATAAGGATGCTAAGTATTAAAGCAATTTTTTTCATCAATAATTTCCCTCCGTAACCTTCTTTTTTTCTTTAATGTTGATAATCAAAAGTAAAATCAGCACCGCCCCAAACATAATCGAGGACAATGCGTAATTTTCAGGTTTTACGCCAGTTTTTGAGGTGTATACCAAAATAGAAATATTTTTAACGCCGTTTCCGGTATTGAAAAAACTGATTACAAAATCATCTATTGATAGCGTAATCGAGATTAAAAAGCCGGATATGATACCCGGTAAAATATCAGGCAATACAACCTTTCTGTACGCCTGTAAAGGACTTGCTCCCAGGTCAAGAGCCGCTTCGTATACACTCGGACTGATTCCGTAAAGCTTTGGCATGACTGAAAGAATAACATACGGAATACAAAATGTAATGTGTGACAGCAAAAGCGTAACAAAGCCAAGTTCAAAATGCAGAAAAGTAAATAAAAGCATTAAGGAAACACCTGTTACGATATCCGAATTCATCATTGGAAGGTACGTAAGGTTTATCATTGACTTACGGAAAAATGCACCGCTTTTGTGTAGTGCTAATGCAGATATGGTACCAACAATCGTGGAAATCAGTGCCGCCAAAAGAGCAATTAAAACCGTAGATAAAAGGGCTTCCATAATTTCTGCGTTTTGGAAAAGCTCCTTATACCATCGAAGGGAAAAACCACCCCATTTGCCGCGGGATTTTGCTTCATTAAACGAAAAAACAACAAGCGTTAATATGGGAGCATATAAAAATAGCAAAATCAAATAAAAATATAGTTTTTTGAAAAGCTTTGTCACGGCATCATCACCCCCGTATCATCCGAGAATCGGTTCACAAGCCACATACAAAGTACAACAGCCACCATGACAATGATAGAGATGGCAGAGCCAAAGCCCCAATTACCAGCATGCATAAACTGCTGTTCAATAATGTCACCAATCAAGGTGATTTTGCCGCTACCCAAAAACTGCGAAATGACAAATGTGGTAACTCCTGGCACAAAAACCATGGTAACGCCAGACAAAATTCCGGGAACGCTCAGCGGTAAAATGATTTTAAAAAAACAAGTAACACTTCCTCCGCCTAGGTCACGCGCAGCCTCAATGATATTTTTCGGGATCTTACTAATGGAAGTATAAATAGGAAAAATCATATACGGCAAGAAATTATAGACCATGCCGAAAACAACTGCATTAGCGTTCCCTAAAAAAGCTTGTTTGGGAAGCCCCATGGCTTGTAAAATTGTATTAAATACGCCGTTACCTTCTAAAAGCGTAAGCCAGGCATATGTTCTAAGAAGAAAGTTCATCCACATCGGGGCAATGAGAAGAACTACAAGTAATGTCTTTTTCTTAAATGTCTTCCCTGCCAAAATCATAGCAATGGGATATCCGGCCAAAAGGCAAATAATTGTTGCAAGAAATGCCAAATAAAGCGAACGACCAAAAACCCGCAGATAGTTTGGCTGGAAGAATTGACGAAAGTGCACCAAAGAAAAAGTGCCGTCCGTATCTGTAAAACCATAATACGCAATCAAAAGAACAGGTACCACGATGAGAAGTAAAATCCATATTAAAAACGGTAATAACGCAACCGTGCGTAACAAAGTATTCTTCTTCATTTCTTCCCTTTCTTACCCAAACGAAAAATATGGAGGTGAAGTGATCCACAAAAGTTTTGCCTGCACCTTGCCGGAATTTTGGATATAATGCGGCGTGCGTGCTTGAAAATAAAAGCTTTCACCTTTTTTTATTTTGTATGTTGTGTTGCCAATTACTAAGCTGATTGTGCCACTCAACACGTAGCCGAACTCCTCACCTTCATGCGGTGCTTCCTCTTCAGTTGCCATGCCGCTTTCCAGTTCAACCATAACAGGCTCCATTTCGTTTTTTTGTGCATCCGATACAAGCCAAAAAACACGAAGATCACCAAAGTCTTTAATGATTACATCTTCTTTTTTATATACAATCTTTTCTTTCTTTTCATCACTAAAGAACTCCTGAAAGCTTGTGCCTAAACAACGCAGAATATCCTCAAGCGTAGAAAGTGACGGAGAAGTAAGATCCGACTCCAACTGTGAGATGAATCCCTTCGTCAAATCACATCTGTTTCCGAGTTCAGATTGTGTAAGATTGTTTTTCAACCTTAAATTCCTGATTTTATCGCCGATTTTCATCATATGAAACATCACATTCGTTTCTTTGAAATTTAAAAAAAATATACTTTTTGTTTACTGGTTGTAAACGCATATAATTAAAGCATATTTTATGTAATTTGTCAATAGCTTTTTGATATTTTATATGATTTTTTTGTGACGCTCCATGCAAAAGTAAATCAATTGACAAGTATACCTTTTTTTGGTATACTGTAGCAAAAGAGGTGACCATATGTCAGAAAAAGAATCTTTACTCCAGCTCTTGTATTTTTATCCTGCGGATTACATCTCGGCAGAAAAGCTTGGACGTCGGCTCGGAATAGAAAAAAGTAAAGTTTATAAATATATGGAAGAATTACGGCTTGAAGGCTACAACATCTCAGGCTGTACAAATCGAGGATACCGTTTAAATGCCAGCGATGACCCTTTGTCTCCCGACGACCTTATACGGTACTACCCAATGGACAAAAACAAAATTCGAATTTTTTCCTCTCTTCCTTCGACAAATACGACCGCCAAAGAAATGGCGACATGCGGTGCACCCGAGGGCACAATTTGCATTGCTGAAACACAGACGAAGGGCCGCGGAAGGATGGACCGTCACTTTTTTTCTCCTAATCAAACCGGACTTTACATGAGCATAATCCTACGGCCGAATCTCGCTCCCCAAGATGCACTGCAAATCACAACACTTGCGGCAGTTGCCGTAGCCGAAACCATCGAAAAGGAGACTGAACAACCCGCACAAATCAAATGGGTGAACGATATATATTTTAAAGGCAAAAAAGTCGCCGGTATATTAACAGAAGCTTCTGTAAATCCGGCAACACAACACATAGAATATGCTGTCCTTGGAATTGGCGTAAATCTCTTCATGCCAAAAGGAAACTTTCCTGGAGAAATTCACGATATTGCCGGTGCAGTTTTTGAGTCTCCCCTTCCCCACGCCCGATGCAAATTTGCCGCAGGTATATTAGAACGTTTTTATTTTTATTACAGACAACTTGAGAAAAAAGCGTTCCTCGAGCCTTATCGAAGACGAAGTTTGCTTGCGGGACGCTCAGTAAGCGTCAATCGTCACGGCACCTCCTATCCTGCAACTGTACTTGCAATCAATGATGATTTTTCATTACACGTTTTACTTTCCGACGGTACTACGGAAAATCTTTCCACCGGAGAAGTAAGTGTAAAACTTAGCTAAAAAAGGCCACACTATAAAAATAGTGTGGTTTTCTATGCAGGAAAAATTTTTTAAAAATCTCTTGACAGAACGAATTTAAGATGGTATACTTTGGTTAAGGTCAAAGATAGTCAAAGTCAAACTCCGAGGTGATGATTGTGTTAGGCATAAGTGATGTCATAGAGCAGTTTTTGCATAAAATGATGCAGGAATCTGACGGAACACTTGAAATACAGAGAAAAACCATAGCAGACCAATTTGGCTGTGTTCCCTCACAAGTAAATTATGTCATCCGGACAAGATTTACCTGTGAACGCGGCTATATTGTGGAAAGTAAACGTGGTGGCGGCGGCTACCTTCGTATAAGCCGTGTTGAGCCGCGTACGCAAACAAATTATTTAATGCACGTCGTTAATACTATTGGTGAAACTATTAGTTTCCAAACTGCAACTGTGTTTATAAAAAATATGGTGGATAATGAATACCTTACAACACGAGAAGGACGCATTATATTATCAGGTCTTTCAGATAATAAGCTTCCCCTTCCACTTCCAATGCGCGACGCTGTACGTGCCACATTGCTCAAAAATATGTTGCTGAGTATTATGATGTAAAGGAGTGTCTGAGATGTTATGTGAAAAATGCGGAACCAATCTTGCAAACCTACACCTTACGCAAAACATAAATGGTAAAAAAACAGAAATGCATGTCTGCCACAGTTGTGCAGCCCAAATGGGATATCTAGGGGCCGATAACTTTTTTAGTACCGATTTCTTTAACTTACTGACGCCCAACATTGCCGGACACGCCCGTTGTCCCGGCTGCGGTGAAACCTATGAAGAATATAAGACAACAAAGCGCATTGGATGCAAGCAATGTTATACACATTTTGCAAGCTTTTTAGAACCTGTGTTAAAGAAAGTGCATGGCACCGCCCTGCACACTGGTAAGCTCCCTAAAAAAGCAGATGCTGCCCTTAGATTAAAGCGTGAAAGCGAACGGCTAAAGCGTCAGCTTCAGGAAGCCATTTTAAACGAGGAATTTGAAAAAGCTGCAAAAATCAGAGATAAAATACGTGAGATTGACGGAGGTGAGGCAAAATGACATGGTATAAAGAAGTCGGACCGAAAAATGATATGATTATTAGTACCCGTGTACGTCTTGCCAGAAATCTCGCGGATTTTGCATTTGCCGCCAAGCTTTCACCCCAAGATGGAGAACAAATTATTGAGCTTGTTTGGAAAGCACTTGCCCCGATTGCAAAAGAATTTACACTCTATAAAATTCATAAGCTTTCCCCTGTAAAGCAGCAGGCTTTAATTGAAAAGCACCTTATTAGCCCCGATCTTACAGGCGGAAGCTTTCCAAGAGCCGCCATCATAAACAAAGATGAAAGCATTTCCATTATGGTGAATGAAGAAGATCACATTCGCATCCAGTGTCTCTCTCCCGGTTTTGCACCCGATGCAACATGGGATATGGCAAACAAAATTGATGATCTCATCAGTGAATCCCTTAATTATGCGTTTCATGAAAAATTTGGATATCTTACAAGCTGCCCGACAAACACAGGAACCGGACTTCGTATTTCTGCGATGGTGCACCTTCCGGCCATTGCAGTGTCTGGCCGCATGACAGGTCTATTATCTCAGGCAGTAAAATCAGGGATGGCCGTCCGCGGTTTATATGGCGAAGGTACGGATGCGCAAGGAAACTTTTATCAAATCTCGAATCAAGTTACGCTTGGCTTTTCTGAAGAGGAGCTTATTGAACGATTTAACAAGGTGGTCTTTGCTGTCTGTGAAGTGGAAAGTTCTCTTCGCAAGCAACTCAGCAAAGATATTCCCGCAAAACTTGTCGACCGTATCTGGAGAAGTTACGGCAACATGCAATACGCCTACATGCTGAGCGGAAAAGAATTATTAAATTTAATTAGCGATGTTCGATTAGGGATTTATTTGGGTATACTGAAAGAAATTCCGTTCCAGAAGCTTACCTCACTTATGGTCATAACGATGCCTGCAAACATAACCGGGTCTGCCGTTTCATTAACGGTAGAACAACGCGACATGAAACGGGCACAAATTGTAAAGGAGTTGATTTTCCATGATGAACAACTATAACGACCGTTTTACCTCTAAGGCAAAAACGGCACTTAAACTCGCGCAAGACGCTGCAAAGGAATTGGGACATAACTATTTAGGCAGCGAGCACCTTTTACTGGGTCTTTTGCGAGAGGGTAGCGGCGTTGCCGCGTCTGCCCTTTCCGATGCCGACGTCACGGAAGGCGAAGTTCTTCGCATTCTTTCGGAAATGATTGACACATACCCCGGGAAATCTGTTCAATTTATGGGCTTTACACCCAGAACAAAAAAGATTTTAGAGCTTAGCTATGCTGAATCTGCGCGTCTTGGCGAACGCTTTATAGGAACAGAGCACATTTTAATGGCAATTCTTCGCGAAGGCAGTAATGTTGCACTCAATATTTTGGCAGAAATTGGTGTTCAGCCGCAAGCTCTGTACGGAGAACTTGCGCAAGCCAGCCACGAAGAACCTTTATCTTCCCCGTCGCAATTAAAAAACAACAAGTCCGGTAGCGCAAAAGGCGATGGAAAAACACCAACGTTAAATCAATTTGGTCGCGATCTTACGCAGCTTGCTCGCGAAGGTAAATTTGACCCGGTGATTGGCAGAGACAAAGAAATCGAAAGAGTTGTGCAGATTTTGTCACGGCGCACAAAAAACAACCCTTGCTTAATTGGTGAACCTGGTGTCGGTAAAACAGCAATTGCAGAGGGACTTGCACAACGCATTGTAAGCGGTAATATACCAGAAATCTTAAAAAATAAACGTGTGTTCACCCTGGACCTTTCTTCAATGGTTGCAGGTGCAAAATATCGAGGAGAATTTGAAGAACGCCTGAAAAAAGCAATGGATGAGATCCAAAGCGCAGGGAACGTTATTTTGTTTATCGACGAAATGCATACGCTAATTGGTGCAGGTGCTGCTGAAGGCGCAATTGACGCCTCGAACATCTTAAAACCGTCTCTTTCCCGTGGCGAACTCCAAATGATTGGTGCTACAACCTTGAATGAGTACAGAAAATACGTAGAAAAGGATGCCGCGCTGGAAAGGAGATTTCAGCCTGTTACCGTAGGAGAACCTACTATTGAAGAAACAATTGAAATTCTAAAAGGGATTCGAGACAAATACGAGGCACATCACGGCGTAAAAATAACAGATGAGGCACTAGAAGCTTCCGCAAAACTTTCTGCGCGGTACATTACAGACCGATTTCTTCCAGACAAGGCTATTGACCTTATGGATGAGGCTTCCTCCCGCACAAAGCTGACAACGCTGACTGCACCCCAAGAACTGAAAAATCTAGAAAGCGAGCTGGCATCCGTCAAGGCAGAAAAAGAAGAAGCTATAAAAAATCAAGAGTTTGAAAAAGCCGCAACGCTTCGCGATAAAGAAAAGGAACTTGCGGACACACTTTCTGCACAGCGCGAAAACTGGAAGAAGGCCAACGCAATTAAAACTGATACGGTTACAGACGAGGACATCGCAGCCATCGTTTCGGACTGGACCGGCATTCCCGTAAAACGGCTGGCAGAAGAGGAAGGGCAACGTCTTAAAAACATGGAAGAAATATTGCACCGCCGTGTGATTGGGCAAAATGAAGCCGTTCGCGCCGCTGCACGTGCAATTCGACGTGGTCGTGTGGGCCTGAAAGACCCGAAGCGCCCCATCGGCTCTTTCATTTTCCTTGGTCCCACAGGCGTTGGTAAAACGGAGCTTTCAAAGGCTATTGCAGAAGCAATCTTTGGCGAAGAGGATGCAATTATTCGCGTTGATATGTCAGAATACATGGAAAAACACGCTGTATCCAGACTCGTCGGCTCACCTCCGGGATATGTTGGATATGACGAAGGCGGACAATTGACAGAAAAAGTACGGCGCAAGCCATATTCCGTTGTTTTGTTTGATGAAATTGAGAAAGCCCATCCGGATGTATTTAACATTCTTCTGCAAATTTTGGAGGATGGTATTTTAACGGATTCACAAGGCAGGCGGGTGGATTTTCGAAACACCATCATTATTATGACTTCAAATGTAGGCGCACGCCAAATCACAGAACGAAAACAACTGGGGTTTGGTGCAACAGAAGAACAGGCGAAAACGGACTATGAAAACATTCGCGGAAATGTTATGGGAGAACTAAAGCGTGCATTCCGCCCTGAATTTTTAAACCGTGTTGACGACATCATTGTATTCCATCCACTTTTGGAAGATGATATCAAAGAAATTGCAAAACTGATGCTGCAAACCCTGACAAAACGTCTTGCGCAAAACGAGATCGAGGCAACGTTTACAGAAGAAACCATTGCAGCACTCGCCAAAGAAGGATTTGATGCTGTTTATGGTGCAAGACCGCTTCGTCGTGCAATACAGTCAAAACTGGAAGACTTGTTTGCTGAGGAAATGCTTGACGGAAAATTAAATCCGGGTGACCGCGTGACGGTTGATTTCCAAGACAATTCTTTCGTAATCAAGAAATAAAAAAAATAGTTCGGCGTTTTAGCCGAACTATTTTTTTTGAAATCTAAAAATCAAACAATACCCTGTGCCATCATAGCATTTGCAACCTTCATAAAGCCTGCTGCATTTGCACCAAATACATAGTTATCTTCTTTGCCGTATTCTTTAGCAATCGTAGATGTTGTGGCTTCGATGTTACGCATAATGCCCTTCAGCTTTGCATCCACTTCTTCAAACGTCCAATGCAGGCGCATGGAGTTCTGGCTCATTTCAAGTGCAGATGTTGCTACGCCGCCTGCATTTGCTGCCTTGCCGGGTGCAAACAAAATTCCACTTTCCTGGAAATGTGCAATTGCTTCCGGTGTGGAAGGCATGTTAGCACCTTCTGCCACCAGCTTACAGCCGTTCTTAACGAGAAGCTTTGCATCTTCCCCATTCAGTTCGTTTTGCGTTGCACACGGAAGTGCAATATCGCAAGGTACGGACCAGACGCCCTTGCCGTCATGGTATTCTGCATTCGGGCGATACTGGAGATAATCCTTGACGCGTCCGCGTTTTACTTCTTTAATCTCTTTAAGTGCCGCCAAATCAATGCCGTCTTTATCAAAAATATAACCAGAGGAATCACAAGCCGTTACAACCTTTGCGCCAAGCTGCTGTGCCTTCTGAATGGCATAAATTGCAACGTTACCGGAGCCGGAAACAACAACAGTCTTACCTTCCAGCTTTTCGCCCTTGCCTTCCAACATAGCTTCAACAAAATAAACAAGACCATAACCTGTAGCTTCCGTACGTGCTAAAGAACCTCCGTATGGAATACCCTTGCCGGTTAAAACACCTTCATAAAGGCCGGTGATTCTCTTGTACTGCCCATACATAAAGCCAACTTCTCGTGCGCCCACACCTATATCGCCTGCCGGTACATCAATGTCTGCACCAATATATTTGTAAAGTTCTGTCATAAAGCTCTGGCAAAACGCCATCACTTCGCGATCGGATTTGCCCTTGGGGTCAAAATCAGAACCGCCTTTACCGCCGCCAATCGGCAGACCAGTGAGCGCATTTTTGAAAATCTGTTCAAAGCCCAAAAACTTAATAATACCGAGGTTTACAGAAGGATGGAAACGAATCCCGCCCTTGTATGGACCAATTGCATTATTAAACTGGACACGGAAACCGCGGTTTACTTGTACGTTCCCGTTATCATCTACCCAAGGTACACGGAACATAATCTGCCGTTCGGGTTCCACAAGCCTTTCTAAAAGACCGTTTTTCTGGAATTGGGGGTTTTTCTCTGTGATCAATTCTAAAGAGTGAAGAACCTCTTCAGCGGCTTGGTGAAATTCATTTTCACCGGGATTTCTGCTCACTAGCTGTGCGAGCACGTCTTTTACATACGACATTACAGTTCCCTCCTGTTAAACTAATGATTTTATATTATATCATGATTTTTTTCGATGTCAAGATTTTAAAAGAAAAAAATGTGGTTTTCAGGAATTTTTTCGCGAAAAACCAACTAATATTAACAAAAATTTGATTGATTAAAAACCTCGCCGTGTAATTGAGACGGCGAGGTTTTCCTTACAGATAGGAGAAAATATTCTGGTTTGCACGGGATTTATAAATGTTGACCTCTATTCCTCCGTAATGGGTAATGATTTTTTCAAGTAGGTCCACAGCAATATATTCGCTCTCATAGTGTCCAAGTTCTATTACAGAAAGACCGATAGCTGCCGCATATCTTGCCGCACTATACTTAATATCTCCGGTAATATAAGCATCTGCCCCTTTTTCTTTGGCAAGAGCCATGAGATCTGCACCACTACCGGTACAAAGGGCAACTTTAGAAAGCAAACACGCTTTGTTTCCAATATAACGGATATGCGGTACATGATAGATTTGTTTGATTTTTTCAGCAAGTCCTTCCAGCGTAACAAGAAATGGTAACGTACCGATTCTACCAATACCGGCATTTCCGTTTTCTTCAAGAGGAGAAATGTTTTCAAGTGATAAAAACTGGGCCGCGAGGTCATTCAGACCGCCCGATGTGCTGTCTAAATTTGTATGTGCAGAATAAACGGCGATTTTGTTTTCCGCAAGATATAAAAGACATTCTCCATCCGGGGTATCCGTCGTAAGATTTTTTACAGGATTAAAGATAAGCGGATGATGACTAATAATTAGCTCTGCCCCCACCGCTTTTGCTTCTTTTGCAACTGCAAGATCTACATCCAACGTTAAAAGCACAGAACTTACAGCTGCATTTCTATCCCCAAGCATAAGCCCAACATTATCATAGGAGGACGCAAGTTCCTTTGGTGCATATCGTTCAATTGCATTTATAATTTCATAAATCCGCATGTAAAAACCCCTTAAAAAATAGATTCTATGAGTCTCTCTCCTGCGTGCTGCAGGCTTTCAAATTGCATTGCAGGCACATAAATACCTTCAAGTGCAGCGTGTGCGGCTTTTGCCTCCGCGAAAGCGTCAATTGCGCGCTGCATCATAGTGCCTGCATAGCTATAGTTCTCTCCGCTGCCTGGAGAAATACGAATAAATTCATCCAATTCCACTGTTTCTGCCGCAGAAGCATGGGTATAGAAATTGTAAGATGTTAGTGCAAAGCGAAGCTGTGGAATGTAAACATGCTCAATTCTTTCATCTGGACGCATAGGACAATAAAACAGCACGGGGGAAAAACCTTGAATGTCTGCAAGTTCTGCAAACCGCTTTACAAAAAGCGAAGCACCAAAGCTTCCCTTCACGGCTATACAGTAGGTATCAGAAAACATGCTGTCCGCATAATTAACAAAGCCTTCAGGGGTTATGGCACTTACAAACAGTTGTCGTTTTTTCCCCTGTTTGCAACCTTCCAGATTCCCAAAAACTCGCAAAGCCAAGTCTTCTGCCGCGGCATAAATACTTCGAGCATCCGTACTTTCCTGATATTCACATTCAATTTGATCTAAAAGAGGTAACGCGGCTGCTAAATACCGATAGCCCTTTTGAAAACATTGTTTTTTTTGTTTTGTGCAATATGCAATCTCGTCCAACCTTGAAATCAGTTTATCTCTTTGAATAAATGGCGAAACATCAAAAATTTCGCCGCTGACGCAAGGATAAATCGGGTCAGCATTGTGCGGTGCTGTGGCATCAATAATCGCCGTTTTCAGCTTTGGAATATGCACACCGTCCACAGAAGCAGGATCGGAAGAACAATGAAATACTTCGCATTCCAAATCCGATTCCGCCGCACGTTGTGCAATCTTCTTCATTAGCGTTGATTTGCCCATTCCCGGGCCGCCCTTAATAAAAATTTTCCGTGTTCCCGGTTCTTCCTGCATAATACAGTCAAATCTTGAATAAAAACCTTTTGGAGAATTTACGCCTGCAAACAGGTGTTTTTCTTTCATATACACATCTCCTTTCAACTATTACAGTATAGAAAATGTGCATATTTGGTGCCTGTCCTTTTATTCTTCCGCCAGCATCCCCTCAAGTTCTTCTTTTGTGACTACATACTTTTGATTGCAGAAGTGGCAAGTCAGCTCTGCATTGATTTGTTTTTCTATAATGTCACGAATTTCTGCTTTACCAAGGCTCCGGACTGCACGCTCAATTCGTTCTCTGGAGCAGTCACATCTATACGCAGTTTTCGATGTTTCAAACGTATAAGAAGAAAAATCACGAAGAGCAAACGCGAGGATATCCTCAGGCGTGGCACCTTCTTCAAGCATAGATGAAATTGCCGGCATTTCCTTTACCATTGCCTCCAGCTGCCCAATCTGCTCATCCGTAGCTTCCGGCATGACCTGTAAAATCATACCGCCTGCCGCTTTAACCGAATAATCTCGGTCCACTAATACCCCAAGGGCAACAACAGACGGAATTTGTTCGCTTCTGGCATAATACAGGGCAATATCGTCCCCGATTTCACCCGTGCAGAGTTTCACATGACCGATGTAGGGTTCTTTCAGCCCGAAATCACGAATAATGCCAAGCGTACCGTCCGCACCAACTGCACTACCCACGTCCAGTTTGCCGTTTTTTAGCGGCAAGTCCACCAGGGGATTTGAAACATAGCCTTTCACGTTGGCTTCGCTATCCCCTACAGCAATCAGTTTGCCGAGCGGGCCGCCGCCATCCACTTGGAGTGTTAGACTGTCTTTTCCCCCCTTCATCATATCACTCATAATTGCACACGCAGTTAAAAGGCGACCAAGTGCCGCTGTGGCCACAGGAGAAGTTTTATGAATTTCCTGCGCAGCATTTACAAGATTTGTAGTAATTGCGGCAGATGCACGCACCGCGCCATCCGCCGTTACAGCTCTGATAATATAATCTTCCATACTTCCTCCTTAAAGTGCACGATGACCAAGACCAATGGCCATTTCATTTAAATGTAAAAGACCAATGCCAAAAAACATACAAACACATACATGCTCGCCACACCTTGCAATACCTATTTTCCCACCGACATTCAGGCCAATTGCTTTTGTTACGATTTGAGATACAGCTTCTCTCGCAGCACCTGCCACAGCACCTTCATCGCTGTGATTGCCGGAAATAAGGCCTTCTCTTCTTGCCGCTACAACCGTTCTTTCAATAATCTTATTGACAGATGTAATAAACTCGCCCCCAAAATCAGCCGCGGCGACAAGAACACCACTTTTTCCGTGTTTTTCTTTTAATTCCTGTTCACTTTCCCGATTTGGCGTCATCGCCATTTGGATTGCACAGGATGCCACTTCCTTGCTGCCGTTCACTTTGAGTCCTCCTTCTTTCCAATTGCCACCCCTGCCGCATAGCCGGTAGAAAAAGCAATCTGCAAATTAAAACCACCTGTATAGGCATCGACATCAATGATTTCACCGGCGAAATATAAACCCTTACAAGCCTTACTTTCCATAGTTTTAGGGTCAATTTCAGCTGTTTTAACGCCGCCGGAAGTAACAATTGCCTCTGCTATCGGGCGAAACCCTGTCACATGCAGGGTAAAATGCTTTAAAACATTTAAAACTGTATGACGCTCCGCTTTCGTTAATAGTCCGGCTTTCTTTCTTGGAGAAAGACCCGTTTTTGCAATTACTGTTTCAATCAAACGCTTCGGCAGTAAATCGTCAAGCGCATGTATGAAATCTTTTTTTGCATATTTTTCAAGGTCGCGCAAAAGACGTTTATCCAGCATTTCATCGGAAAGCGCCGGCTTTAAATCAATGGAAGCGGTGTATGATGCTTTTTCTCGCATGTGAGCGCTGGCACTAAGCACAAGGGGTCCGGAAATCCCGTCATGGGTAAAGAGCATTTCACCAAACTCTTTAAAAACTAATTCTTCTCCGGCAAATACGGAGAGTTCAACATTTTTAAGGCTAAGCCCAGCAAGGTCATAGTGTTCCTTACATACAAGCGGTACTAAAGAAGGCTTAGGCTCTATAACGGTATGTCCTATTTTTTGTGACATGGCGTATCCATCACCTGTGGAGCCAGTTTGGGGGTAGCTTACGCCACCTGTCGCCAAAACAACACAGTCAGCCGCAATACACTTGTCGCCAAAATACACGCCGCGAACCCTGCCATCTTTTACAAGTAACCGGTCCGCCTTTGCCTCCACCACCTTAACACCCTTTTCTAAAATCCATGTTTTCAGGGCATTTATAATATCGCGTGCGTCATCACTTTCCGGAAACACGCGGTTTCCCCTCTCTGTTTTAAGCCTTACGCCTTGCTCTTCCATAAATGCCATAAGATCCCAGTTGGAAAATCCACGAAAAGCACTATGCATAAAAGAAGCATTTACCACAACATTTGCAATTAAATCCTCATGACTGCATGCATTTGTTAGGTTACAACGGCCCTTGCCGGTAATGCGAAGCTTTCGCCCCAGTTGACTATTCTTCTCGGCAAGGCAAACATTTGCCCCATAGGATGCCGCCATTCCTGCCGCCATCATGCCTGCCGGGCCGCCGCCTATTACTATAACCTGCAATTTAGTTCTCCTTACTTAATACAAAAAATATGCGTTCACTATCTTCCCCGGGTGCATCAAACGAAAGCCCACCATACACTCCAAGTACGCGCAGCCCTGCATTTTCCGCAGACTTTATCAGTGCATCAATCGAATAAATACGTTGGGTTTGATATTCGTCACACCTTTGATAGGTACCGTTCTTGTCCTTTACAAAAAAGGTGATATAAAAGTGACACAAATCCCCTTCAAGTTCATTCTCCCAAGTGTAAAATATGTCATCTTCATCACAAACAATTGTTTCATTCCCGAATATATACCGAAGCTTATATTCGCTGTTAATATCAAAAATAAAAATGCCGCCGGGATTAAGATAATTATATACCAGAGAAAAGACCTTGTCAATGTTTTCCGTGACATAATTCAAGCAGTCCAGTGCACTTATAACAGCATCTACTGTACCATAAAGCTCAAAATCCGTCATATCCATATTGAGATA
>JAZNHR010000034.1:0-41358 GCA_045577075.1 Clostridia bacterium
TAAAAAGGGGATCCCCCGAAAAGCCTTCGGCTTTTTGGGGAAAGGGAAGAGCAAGGAAGCGGGCGACCGTTTTCCCCGCATGGGGGAAACAGAGCCAAGCGACCTTTACTCCAAACAAAACGGGCCCCCGAAAAGCCTTTAGGCTTTTTGGGGAGAAGGAGGAGCAAGAAAGCGGGCGACCGTTTTCCCCGCATGGGGGAAACAGAGCCAAGCGAACTTTGCTCCGACGTAGTGGTGACCCCTACGAGAATCGAACTCGTGTTACCGCCGTGAAAGGGCGATGTCTTAACCGCTTGACCAAGGGGCCACGAGACGCGTTTTTCGCGTTCGTACGGCTTAGTATACCATAGTTTTTCTATAATTGCAATACTTTTTTACAAAATTATTTTATCCGATATTTCTCCATGCGCGCCATAAGCCTTTCCGCGTCCTCACCTTCGAGGGGGGTGGGCCTATAGTCATTTGTATACGCTACGGAAGAAATGCGGCAGGGAATGATTTTGCTTTCCCACTCGCCCGTAAGCTTTCCGTCCAGCGTTTCAAAGGTCAGCTGATAGATAAAGCAGTCCTTATCCGACGGGTTGTGGTTGCCGCCAAAGCAGAAATTGCCCATGCTGTATACAATTTCCTTGCCCTTATACGTTTCAATACCCTGGATTACATGGGGGTGGTGGCCTAAAACGCCGTCTGCGCCCATATCGATAGCGTATCTGCCTATATTTCTTTGGACTTCGTAGGGGAAATGCTCCCCTTCAAGCCCCCAATGGCAGCTTATAAACACTAAATCCGCGCCCCTGTCCCGCAGGTCGGAAATCGCTTTTTTAATGCTCGCGCGCACCTCACCGTCATCGTACCAAACGCTAAACGCCGCATAGCCTACGTACACTTCATTTTCCGTTTTTTCTCCTGTTACAGGCGCGGCTTTCCCGTCCTTTACGGAAAAGAGGGCAAGCTGATTTTTATAGGTGTACGCTATATTTTCCCCTTCCAGGGCCTTTTTTGTGTCCGTAAAGCCTTTTTCGTGGAAATCATAGGTATGGTTATTGGCAAGGGAAACCACTTCAATATCCCCTGCCGTTAAAATTTTTGCGTAGTGGGCAGGGCCTTTGAAGGTATACGCCTTGTCGGCACGGACAGTTTCTTCCGTAAGGGTGCCTTCAAAATTCACAAAGCTTATGGTGTCCTCCCGAAAAATCGGGGCAACATTTGCAAAGAAATAATCGTGGTTTTCGCCTACTTCCCGAAATTTTGCATGAAAGCTGCCGGCATAGGCAAAACGGGGGTCGCTGCCCAGCGTGCAGTCCCCGGCGGCACTTAAAATAATGGTGCCTTTTTTCGGGGCGGCAGGCACATTTACGGCGGCAGGAATCGGTTCCTCCCGCCGCACGCAGTTTGCAAGTACAATGCCGAGTGCCGCCGCCAAAATGACTGCGGCTACGAGAATTGCTACTGTTTTTCTGTTCATTTTTCGATTTTGTCAACGCCCATATAGGGACGGAGTACCTCGGGAATTATAACGCTGCCGTCGCCCTGCTGGAAGTTTTCAAGGACTGCCGCCACCGTTCTGCCAATGGCAACGCCGGAGCCGTTTAAGGTATGGACAAGCTGTGCTTTGCCGCCTGCATCACGGAAGCGAATGGACGCGCGGCGTGCCTGGAAGTCCTCAAAATTCGAGCAGGAGGAAATTTCTACGTATCTTCCATAGGAAGGCATCCAGACCTCAATATCATATTTCATTGCGGCGGTAAAGCCAAGGTCACCGACGCAGATTTTCACAACGCGGTAGGGAAGACCGAGTCCCTTTAAAACGCTTTCCGCGTCCGCTGTCAGCTTTTCCAGTTCTTCATAGGAATCTTCGGGACGGGTAAATTTCACAAGCTCTACCTTATTAAACTGGTGCTGGCGGATAAGACCGCGGGTATCGCGCCCGGCACTTCCTGCCTCGGCACGGAAGCATGCAGAGTAGGCGGCGTGCTTTATGGGAAGGTCACTGGCGTCCAGAATCTGGTCGCGGTAGAGGTTTGTTACGGGCACTTCTGCGGTGGGAATGAGGAAATAGTCTGTATCCGTTACCTTAAAGGCATCTTCCTCAAACTTCGGCAGCTGTCCCGTGCCCACCATGCTGTTTCTGTGCACCATATAAGGAGGCAGAATTTCGGTGTAGCCGTTCTCGAGGGTGTGTTTATCAAGGAAATAGCTGATAATTGCACGCTCGAGCCGCGCGCCGAGACCGCGGTAAACGGTAAAACGGGCACCTGTAATTTTAGCCGCGGACGCAAAATCCAAAATCCCTAAGGATTCGCCAAGGTCCCAGTGGGCTTTCGGCTCGAAGGGAAATTCTGTAGGCGTGCCGAATTTACGGATTTCCACGTTATCTTCATCGGTATCCCCGTCGGGCACGGTAGGATTGGGGATATTGGGAATGCGCATGAGCATTGCCTGGAGTGCTTCCTCTGTTTCTCTTGTTTCGGCGTCCAGCGCCTTGACTTTATCGGAAATAGAGCGCATTTCGGCAAAAATCGCCGTCGTGTCCTCGCCTGCTTTTTTCATTTTCGGGATTTCCTTGGAAACCTCGTTCTGGCGTGCTTTCAGCTGTTCCGCTTCAAAGAGAAGGCCGCGCCGCTTTTCGTCCAGCGCCAGTACCGCATCTATATCCACTTCCTCTTTTCTTCTTGCCAGGGCTTTTTTTACTTCTTCTGTTTCCGTTCTGAGACGTTTAATGTCTAACATTTTGACTCTCTCCTTAGTCTATATTTGCATCAATATCTGCTTTTACCTTATTATATCTGCCTTTAATTTTTTCTTTCAAAATTGTGGGGTCTACGGTGTCAAGGGTTTCCTTTGCTTTTTCGAAGTCCCCTTCGTCACAGTACCCGTCCGCAATGTAAATAGCCTCTACGGCATCTGCGTATCGGTCCTCCTGTTCCCGGAAGGTGGTGTTTTCTGCGCTGAGCTGATTAACTTTTACTTCGAGTCCTGCTTTTTCTTCCTTTAATTTTACATTTTCATTTTTCAGTGCCAGATTTTCATTCTGTATGCTCTGGACGCGGCTTTCGTAATTTTCATTTGCTTTCTTATAATCCGTCATAAAAAGACTGAGCAGTACCAGCACCAGGGCAACGGTAAATAAGATGATGGTATACATCCAAAAAGACTTTGATTTTTTATCCATATAATTACCTCTCTTGTAAGGCTCATTTTTCGTCTGTGCGAAAAGAAACCTCATTTTAATATAGTTTCATTCATTTTTCTTTTTTATGGGCTTAAAACGCAATTTTGAAATCTGTTAATTTTCCATATATTTCCATATTCTGTCAAATTCATCTGCGCTTTCGTAAAAAATTTCAATTTTTCCTTTTTTTGCATTGCCGCTGATACGAATTTTTGCACCCACCTGTTTTGCCAGCTTTTCTTCCAAATCCCGAATTTCGGCGGTGTATTTTACCGGTGCTTTCTTCGGGGGACGGCGAAGACTTACGAGCCGCTCCAGCTCTCTGACGGAAAGCCCTTCGGCGATGACGCGTTCGGCAAGGGCAAGCTGGTCTATATCCTGTGCGCCGAGAAGGGTTCTGGCGTGCCCTGCGGAAAGCTTACCTTCTGAAACCAGCTTTCGCACCGGCTCCTTAAGGGCTAAAAGGCGCAAAGCGTTGCCAACAGCACTTCGGCTTTTCCCGATTTTCTCGCTGATTTCCTCCTGTGTCATGCCATACAAATCCATGAGGTTGCGGAACCCGTCCGCTTCTTCCATGGGGTTTAGGTTTTCTCTTTGCAGGTTTTCAATGAGAGCAACCTCACTTGCCGTCTTTTCATCATATTCCCGAATAATTGCCGGAATTTCCTTTAAATTTGCCATTCTGGCGGCACGCCAGCGGCGTTCACCGGCAATAATCGTATAAAATCCTTTTTCATTTTTCGTTACAACAATGGGCTGGATAATGCCGTGCTCCCGTACAGAGGCAGCAAGCTCCTCAAGCTGTTCCGGGCGAAATGTTTTACGCGGCTGTGCGCTGTTCGGCTCCACTTCCGAAATGCGAAGAGAAACAATAGCGTCCCCGTCCTGCTTTTCCGGAATGTCTTCCGATATAAAAAGGGCATCCAGTCCTTTCCCTAGGCCTCGCTTTGCCATGGATTCACTTCCTTCCTTATTATGTACTATTCTTCCCGTCTGCCTTCCAAAACCTCTTCGGCTAAATCCGTATAGCTTTCTGCGCCGCGGCTGGAGGGGTCATACACAATAACCGGCTGGCCAAAGCCCGGTGCCTCGGAAAGGCGGACGTTTCTGGGAATAATCGTTTTATATACTTTCTTGGGGAAGAATTTCTTTACCTCGTCCACAACCTGAATGGCAAGGTTTGTCCGGGATGAAAACATGGTCATCAGTACCCCTTCAATCTCGATATCGGGATTTAAAAGCTTTTTGACCCGTTTTATCGTGGCGGTCAGCTGGCTGAGGCCTTCTAATGCGTAATATTCGCACTGAATGGGCATAAGCACCGAGCCGCAAGCCGTCAGGGCGTTTAACGTAACAAGCCCGAGAGAGGGGGGACAGTCCAGCAAAATAAAATCGTACTTATCCTCCACAGCAGAAATGGCTTCCTTTAATCTATATTCTCTTGCCATTACGTTTACAAGCTCAATTTCCGCGCCCGACAAGGCAATACTGGACGGGCAAACCTCGAGATTTGTGTAATCCGTTTTTACAATGACCGTTTCCATTTTTTCCCCTCTGACAAGCACGTCATACACGGAATTTTCAATGGTGCGGTTATCAATACCGAGACCGCTGGTTGCATTGCCCTGTGGGTCCATATCCACTAAAAGCACATGCTGTCCTTTTTTTGCAAGACAGGCTGCCAGATTTACGGCTGTTGTAGTTTTTCCTACGCCGCCCTTCTGGTTTGCAATCGCAATTATTCTTGCCATGGCAATCTCCTTTTTTCTATATTTTCTTTATTTCCTCCCTATTATAGCACAAAACTGTTTCACGTGAAACATTTTTTATAAAAAAAATAAAATTGTTTCACGTGAAACAAAATGCCGTTTTGTTGTGCCTAAAATTTGCCCTGTAAAATTCTCCGTTTTTTGTTTACAATAGAATAAAAAAAATTTCATATTTTTGTTGCAAAGGAGGTTTTTTTTTGGTATAATATTAGAGACTGGGGAGAAGACGAATTTTTCTGTTTTCCACATATACAGAAAGCAGTTTTTCACTTTTCCACCGACTTATCCACATAAAATAAGCTGATTTTTTCTGTTTTCACCTAGTTTTCCACATACTTTGTTTTACACTTATCCGAAAAATACACATCAAAAAACAGCTTGCTCCCATACATATTTTTGAAAGGAATTTTTTACAAATGAATGGTGAACTTTTAAACATTTGGAACCATTCTCTTCCCCTCATTGAAGAAGAAGTAACACCCGTCGGATATAAAACCTGGATTCTTTCCATAAAGCCAATCAATATGGAAAACGGCTTTTTGAATGTACTTGTTCCCAATGATGTGAACAAAAACATGGTGGACCACCGCTATAAGGAGCTGATTCAAAATGCAATTTATGAGGTTTGCGGCTCACGCTGTACGCTTGTGGTTCATGTCGGAGAATATGAAGAAGAGAAAAAAACAGAAAAAGCATGTGCCAATCTCGGCATGCCCCTAAATCCAAAGTATACCTTTGACAGCTTTGTTGTAGGCGGCTCGAATCGCTTTGCGCACGCTGCATCCTTAGCAGTTGCGGAAACGCCTGCCAGAACGTATAACCCCCTCTTTTTATACGGCGGCGTAGGCCTTGGAAAAACCCATCTTCTCCACGCCATCGGCAATTTTATTATTCAAAATAATCAGGACATGAAGGTTATGTATATTTCGGCAGAAACCTTTACAAATGAGCTGATTAACTCCATTAAGGACTCTACCAATGACGCGTTCCGCGAAAAATACCGCTCTGTGGACGTTTTGATGGTGGACGATATTCAGTTTATCGCCGGCAAAAAGGTAACGGAAGAAGAATTTTTCCACACCTTTAATACGCTGTATGACGCAAACAAGCAAATTATCATTACAAGTGACCGACCGCCGAAGGAAATGCGTACCCTCGAGGACAGGCTCCGTTCCCGTTTTGAATGGGGTATTATTGGTGATTTATACGCACCGGACTACGAAACCCGTGTTGCCATTTTACGAAAAAAAGCCCAGCTTGAAAATATTGATATTGCGGACGAAATCCTGGAGCTTATCGCGGAAAAAATTACGTCCAACATTCGCGAGCTGGAGGGGGTATTTAACCGGGTGCTTGCCTATCGCGGGCTTATCCACAGCGAAATTACCGTAGACGTTGCCCTTGACGCGATGAAAAGCTATCACGCCACGGGCCGCCCTGCCGTAACCCCCGAAAACATCGTTTCGGGGTGTGCAAAATTCTACCATATTAAAGAAGAGGACATTATGGGGAATAAGCGCACGAAAACCATTGCCAGACCCAGACAGGTTGTTATGTACCTCATGCGCGAAATCTTGGGGCTTTCCCACCTGAAAATCGGAAAGTTTTTAGACATGCACCATACCACCATTATGTACGGCATTGAAAAAATTGAAGCGGAAATTAAAAACGATCCTACATTCAGCATGGAAATTTCCACACTGAAGAAGGATATTACAGAATAGTTTTCCACCCCGCACTTTGGCGGTTTAAAAGGAAAAGGAAGGCGTATCCACACTTTCCACATACTCTACTATAAATACTAATTTATTTTATATTTCTATAGCGCACAGCGCCAGACGAAGGAGGCAATAAAGCCATGATTTTTTCCTGTGAAAAACAAATGCTTTCGGAAGCGGTTTCCACCGTTATGAAAGCCGCATCGAATAAAAGCACCATGCCGATTTTAGAAGGGATTCTCCTTGCTACCGACGGGGACTGTATCATTTTAAAGGCCAGTAACCTCGAGCTCGGGATTTCCTGTAAAATCCCGGCTGACATAAAAGAGGACGGTGCGGTTGTAACAGGGGATGCCCGTATTTTCTCGGAAGTGATTCGTAAGCTTCCTTCCGGCACGGTGGATATTACTGTGCAGGATAATTTTTCTCTGACGGTGCAAAACGGCAAATCCGTGTATAACGTTCTCGGGATGAATCCGGAAGAATTTCCTGACCTGCCCGAGGTTTTAGAAGATTCGGGCATTACGCTCTCTGCCGAAACCTTTAAAAAAATGATTCGCCAAACGGTATTTGCCGCGGCGCAAAAAAATGAAAGACCGGCCCTTACCGGCGTATTTTTTGAAATTGAGCCTACGGCGTTTCATATGGTAGCGTTAGATGGCTTTCGCATGGCAATTCACCACGAGCCCCTTTCGGAAAACCCGGACGAGGAGCCCTATAGCTTTATTGTGCCCGCAAGAACGCTCCTAGAGCTTTCCAGAATTCTGCCCGATGATGATACCCCTGTTTTTATGACGGCAAGCACAAAGCACGTCCAGTTTGCGTTTGGGGATAATAAGGTGGTTTCCCGTCTTTTATCCGGCGAATATTTTCAGTATAGACAAATTATTCCCACCGATTTTAAAATACAGACAACCCTGCCCGTTTCCGATATTTTAACCTGCGTTGAGCGTGCGGACCCCATCGTTTCTACGGACGTTTATAAAAACCCTGTTATTATGACCCTTTCCGGGGACACCCTTTCCATTGACTGCGTCACGGCAGTGGGGAAAGCACATGACGTTATCGAAATTCCCGACTGCGGCAGCGAAATTCGCATCGGCTTTAACCAGCGATATCTCCACGATGCCCTCTCTGCCTGTGACTGCGAGGAAATTGTTTTAGAGCTAAACGGCAGCCGAAACCCTTGTATTATAAAACCGAAAGAAGGGGACGAATTTTTATTTATGGTACTCCCCGTGAGAATCAGCGAATAAGAGGTAGAAAAAATGGAAGAAACCATCATCCTTCGCGGCGAATATATAAAACTGGACCAGGCACTCAAGCACGTTTTAGGTATTAGCGGCGGCGAAGCGAAAGATATGATATTGGAAGGCCGTGTTTTTGTAAACGGAGAAGAGGCGTTTCAGCGCGGTAAAAAACTGCGCGATGGCGACACCGTGGAAACAGAGGACGCAAAAATTTTCATAAAAGAGTAGGAAAAACCATGCTTTTAAAACGGCTGACCCTTTCCGATTTTCGCAATTATGAAAAAGCGGAACTGGACTTTTCCCCGGGACTGAACGTCCTGTACGGCAAAAACGCCCAGGGAAAAACCAATCTTTTAGAGGCTTTGTGGCTGTTTACAGCGGCAAAAAGCTTTCGGGCGGTGCAGGATAGCGAAATGATTCGCTTTGCAGAAGGTGCCGCCACAGTCAAAACAGAATATTTTGCCTTTGGGCGTGAAATGCAGGGGGAAATTATCATAAGCCCCGGAAAAAGAAAGCTGATAAAGCTTTGCGGCGCGCCCCTTGAGAAAACAAGTGAACTTCTCGGGCAGTTTCCGGCAGTCCTTTTTTCACCGGACGAGCTGCATATTATTACCGGTGCGCCCGAGGTTAGAAGAAGGTTTATGGACAGCGCTATCAGCGCTTTCCGCCCTGCCTATTATGGTGCACTTCGTTCTTACTTGCGGATTTGGAAACAAAAAAATGCACTCCTTAAAAATCAGCCCAAAAAAGAGGAGCTTTCTGTTTGGAATTCCCAGCTTGCAAGTGCAGGAGCGCGCCTTATGCAGTATAGGAAAACGTTTTTTGAGGAGCTTTCGCCGAGAGCCGCCCAATTACATCGGCAAATTGCAGGGTGCGAGGAGACGCTTTCCGTTTTATATGCGCCGTCCTGCCCCGTAAAAGAAAATATAGAAACACAGGAAGAAGCCTTATTTTCCGCGCTGGAAAAAAAACGGGAGGCGGAAATTTATCAGGGGCTCTCCCTTGTAGGACCCCACAGGGACGAAATGAAGTTTCTCATTGGCGAAAAGGACGCACGCGCCTTTGCATCCCAGGGGCAAATGCGAACATGTGCCCTCTCTCTGAAAATTGCCCAAGGGGTGCTTTTAGAAGAAAAATCGGGGGAAGTACCCTTAGTGCTTCTTGATGATGTGTTCGGGGAGCTGGACGGGGAAAGACGGGAATTTTTACTTTCCCATTTAAAGGACAAGCAAGTTATTTTGACCTGCACGGAAAAGGATGCTGTGATAAATAAAGGCGAAAAGCGGTTTTTTGAAGTAAAGGAAGGAAGCGTATGTATATCCACATAGGCGGCTCCCATGCCGTATATATGGGCGATATCATCGGCATTATGGATATAGAAAATACCAGCACGTCTCGCGTCACACGCGAGTTTCTGCGAAAGAAGGAAGAGGAAGGAAAAGTCGTAACCACATCCTTTGATTTACCGAAATCCTTCGTCGTGACAGAAAAGTGCGTGTATATAACACCCGTTACGGCTGCAACGCTCGAAAAAAGGTGTAGGCTATGGACAGGCAGGACGGGAAGAAAGGAATAGAAAATATGGAAAATCAAGAAACAAAGTATGACGGCAGTCAAATACAAGTTTTAGAAGGGCTGGAGGCAGTCAGAAAACGCCCAGGTATGTATATCGGGTCCACATCCTCCATGGGTCTGCACCACTTGGTGTACGAAATCGTGGATAACTCCATTGACGAAGCGCTGGCAGGCTTTTGTTCCCATATTGAAATTGTCATTGAGGCGGATAACTCCATAACCGTTACCGATAACGGCCGTGGGATTCCGGTCTCCATTCAGCCCCAGACGGGTCTTCCCGCCGTTGAGGTTGTATTTACCGTACTCCACGCCGGCGGTAAGTTTGGCGGCGGCGGATACAAGGTATCAGGCGGTCTTCACGGCGTTGGCGCTTCGGTCGTAAACGCCCTTTCGGAAAGCCTTGAGGTAAACGTTTACCGGGAAGGGGAGGAATACCACCAGCGGTACGCAAGAGGCGCCGTGCTTTGTCCCTTAGAAAAAATCGGCAAAACCGACAAACAGGGTACCCGCGTCCACTTTAAGCCCGACCCTGAGATTTTCGACGAGCTCATCTACGATTATGACGTGCTCCTGCGCCGCATGCGCGAGCAGGCATTCCTCAATGCAGGCGTTCGGATTACCCTCGAGGACAGACGCGAAGAGCCGAAAAAGGAAACCCTTTTCTACGAAGGCGGTATTCGTTCCTACGTAGAATATCTCAATAAGAGCAAAACGCCGCTCCATTCTGAAATTATTTATTTGGAACAGATTGAAGAAGTGCGCGCGGCACAGATTGCACTCCAGTATACCGATAGCTACACGGAAACCGTGGTAAGCTTTGCAAACGATATTAAAACCACAGAAGGCGGTATGCACGAAACGGGCTTTCGTGCAGGGCTTACGAAGGTCTTAAATGACTATGCCCGTAAAAATAAGATTTTAAAGGATACCGACCCGAATTTTTCGGGCGAGGACGTAAGAGAAGGCATCACGGCAATTATCAGTGTAAAACTCCAGGAAGCCCAGTTTGAAGGGCAGACGAAAACAAAACTCGGCAACAGCGAAATGCGAACCCTTGTAGAGGGTCTTGTAAATAATAAGCTGGCAACGTTTTTAGAGGAAAATCCCACCGTTGCCAGAACCATCCTCGAAAAAGCACTCCTTTCCTCGAGAGCGCGCGAGGCCGCGAGAAAGGCAAGAGATAACGCCAGAAGAAAAACGGGGCTTGACAGCCTGTCTCTCCCCGGAAAGCTTGCGGACTGCTCCTCCAAAGACACCACCTTTACCGAAATTTACATCGTTGAGGGTGATAGTGCAGGCGGCTCCGCAAAGCAGGGACGTGACCGTAACTTCCAGGCCATCTTGGCACTTTGGGGGAAGATGTTAAACGTTGAGAAGAGCAGAGTCGACAAGGTTATCGGAAACGATAAGCTGACCCCCATCATCGCCGCCATCGGCGCCGGCATTGGGGACGAGTTTGATATAAACAAGGTCCGCTACGGCAAAATTATTATTATGGCCGATGCTGACGTTGACGGCTCTCATATCCGCACCCTTCTACTTACCTTCTTCTTCCGCTTTATGCGGCCGCTGATTGACGAAGGCAGAGTTTACCTCGCCCAGCCGCCTCTTTATAAGGTGTTTAAGGGCAAGAAGGAAAAATATGCGTACAACGATACAGAGCTGCAGCAGGCACTGGAGGAAATCGGTGCGGATGCGAAAGTACAGCGGTATAAGGGTCTTGGTGAAATGAACAAGGAACAGCTTTGGGAAACCACCATGAATCCCGAAACGAGAACGCTCCTTCGTGTGGAACTGGAGGACGCCATTGCCGCCGACGAAATCTTTACGATTCTCATGGGCGACAAGGTAGAGCCGAGACGCGACTATATTATTGAACACGCTACAAGCGTTAAGAACCTGGATATCTAAGGAGGGAATAAAACATGTTTAATCTTGAAAATGAAAAAATTATTCCCGTTGAGATATCGAGGGAAATGAAAACGGCGTATATTGACTACGCCATGAGCGTTATTATCGGCCGTGCACTGCCTGATGTACGTGACGGTTTAAAGCCTGTTCACCGCCGCATTCTCTATACGATGAATGAGGACGGCATTACCGCAGATAAAGCATATCGCAAGTGCGCCACCACAGTAGGTGACGTGCTCGGTCGCTACCATCCCCACGGGGACGCCTCGGTTTACGATGCCTTGGTGCGCCTTGCCCAGGATTTTTCCCTTCGTTACCCCTTAATTGACGGCCAGGGTAACTTTGGTAGCGTGGACGGCGACCCCCCTGCCGCATACCGTTATACGGAAGCGAGAATGGCACGCCTGGCCCACGAAATGGTAGCGGACATCGAGAAGGAAACCGTAGATTTTACGCCGAACTTTGATGAACGCTTAAAAGAGCCTGTAGTGCTTCCATCCCGTTTTCCAAACCTTTTGGTAAACGGTTCTTCGGGTATTGCCGTCGGTATGGCAACAAACATTCCGCCCCATAACCTCGGGGAAGTGATTGACGCTATTGATGCCATGCTGGACGACCCGGAAATTGACATCGAAGAAATCATGAACATTATAAAAGGGCCCGATTTCCCGACTGCAGGTCTTATTTTAGGAAGAAGCGGCATTCGCAGTATGTACACAAAGGGAAAAGGCCACATTATCATGCGTGCGCGCGCAGAAGTAGAGGAGCATGCAGGGCGCGAACGGATTATCGTTACCGAAATTCCGTACCAGGTCAATAAAGCGCGCCTTATCCAGAAAATTGCAGACCTTGTAAAAGAAAAGCGCATTGAAGGCATTTCTGACATTCGGGACGAAAGTGACAGAGAGGGTATGCGGATTGTGATTGAACTCCGCAAAGACGTAAACGGCAATATCGTTCTCAATCAGCTTTACAAAAACACCCAGATGCAGGAAACCTTTGGCGCGATTATGCTGGCGATTGTAAACGGCCAGCCGAAAATTCTGAACATAAAAGAGATGCTTTGGCATTATATTGTATTCCAGGAGGAGGTTATCCGCCGCAGAACTGCCTTTGATAAGAAAAAGGCAGAGGCGAGAGCCCACATTCTGGAAGGCCTTCGCATCGCCCTCGACCATATTGACGAAATTATCCGTATCATTCGCCAAAGCTATGACGATGCAAAGCCGCGCCTTATGGAAGCCTTCGGTCTTTCCGACGTGCAGGCGCAGGCCATCCTCGACATGCGCCTTGCAAGACTGCAGGGTCTGGAACGTGAAAAAATTGACGCGGAATATAATGAGCTTCTCGAAAAGATTGCCTACTATACAGAAGTTTTGGCAAACGAGGAAATGGTTAAAGACATTATCCGCACGGAGCTTGGCGCCATCCGCGATAAGTTTGGCGACGATAGAAGAACGGAAATTACCGCCATGGTTGGCGATATTGACGATGAGGACATGATTGACGAGGAAGAATGCGTCTTTACCCTCACCCATTTCGGTTATATTAAGCGCGTGCCTGCTTCTACCTATAGAAGCCAAAGACGCGGCGGCCGCGGCATTTCGGGTCTTTCTACAAGAGAAGAGGACTTTGTGGAAACCCTCTTTACCGCCTCCACCCACGCCCATATTTTGTTCTTTACAAACCGCGGCAGAATGTACCATCTAAAGGGCTACCAGATTGCTGAATCGGGCAGACAGGCAAAGGGGACGGCAATTGTAAACCTTCTGCCCATCGCCCAGGACGAAAAGGTGATGACGATGCTTGCAATCCGTCACTTTGAAGAGGAAACTGCCCTCATTATGGCAACAAAATGCGGCACGATTAAAAAGACACAGCTTACCGAATTTAACATGGCAAGACGGGGCGGTCTTAATGCCATCGGGCTCAATGATGGCGACGAGCTGATTTCCGTCCGCCTTGTCAAAGAAGGGGATAATGTTATCGTTGGTACCCATGACGGCATGGCCATCCGCTTTATGGAAGAGGATGTTCGTCCCATGGGCCGTACGGCTCACGGCGTTCGTGCCATAAAGCTCCGCGAAGGGGACAGCGTTATCGGCATGACCACCGCGAGGGAGGACGCAGAGCTCCTCGTCGTTACCGAAGGCGGCTACGGCAAGCGGACAACGCTGGATGCTTATAAAATTCAGGCCCGCGGCGGTATCGGGATTCGCACCTACAAGATTACGGAAAATACAGGCAGCGTTGTAGGCATCAGCACCGTAACGGATAGTGAAGATATTATGATGATTACGAGCGAAGGTATTATTATCCGTATGCCGGCATCTACCGTTAGCAGTATCGGCAGAAATACCCAGGGCGTACGCCTTATCCGTATGGAAGAGGGCGTAAATGTTGTGTCCATTGCCCTTACCGAGCATGAGGAAGAAGAAGAAACAGAGGAAGAATGAAAGTAGGGCGGAGAAATCCGCCCTATTCCTTCAAAAGCATGTTATTTTGGCAATTTTCGGGTGATTGATATGAAAGAAATGAAACTCGTTACCATTGGCGGCGGCACAGGGCTATCCACCATGCTTCGCGGCCTAAAGAAACACACGAAAAATCTAACGGCTATCGTCACCATGGCAGATGACGGCGGCGGCAGTGGGAGACTCCGTGAAGATTTGGGCGTTTTACCCCCCGGGGACATCCGAAACTGCCTTGTAGCCTTAGCCGATGCCGAGCCCGTGATGGAAGCCCTTTTCGGCTACCGCTTTCCCCATGGAGAACTGAAGGGGCAAAACGTGGGCAATCTCATTATTGCGGCGCTGGACGGCATGTACGGCAGCTTCGAGGAAGCCATTTTAAAGGTAAGTGAGGTACTTGCCATTTCCGGCAAGGTCCTGCCCGTCACAACGGAGAACGTACATATTAGCGCGCGCCTTTCTGACGGCGCGGAAATTTTGGGAGAATCGAGAATTCCTGACGCTAAAATTGCCCATGGGTGTAAAATTGAGAAAATCAATCTTGTACCGAGGCGTGCGGCGGCGGCAACGGGGGTCATTGAAAGCATTCTCGAAGCAGATGCCGTTCTTTTAGGGCCGGGCAGTCTTTATACAAGCGTTATCCCGAATCTTTTGGTGGAAGGCGTCACCGATGCCCTTCGGCAAACGCAGGCGCCGAAAATTTACGTTTGCAACGTTATGGGCCAGCCGGGGGAAACGGAAGGCTACACCGCTTTTGACCATGTACGTGCCATTTTAGACCATGGCGGCGAAGGAATTATAGACTACTGTCTTGTAAATACAGCGCCCTTTGCCGAAAAAATCAGAAAGCGGTATGCCGCGGACGGCGCAAGCCCGGTTTTGTTTGACGAGGCTGACTTTACAAAATACGGCATTTCCCTCGTTTGTGCTGACCTGATTGGCGAAGATACCGACCTTGCCAGACATAATCCCGAGAGACTTGCCGCATATATTATGCACTTTCTCCGCGAAATTTCGGGGCAAAAGCTGTACATATAAAGGCGCAGTGTGCATTTTTTAAAAAAGCATTGCGTTCCCGAGGTGAATATGGTATACTGGTAAGGAAAAACAGACCAAGGAAAGGCAGAACGAACAATGAAAAAATGGATATGTATCCTGCTCTGCATGCTGTTTTTACTCCCTGCAGGCTGTAAAAAGAAGGAGGGCGCAAATGCCCCCTATGAAAATAACAATGTTCCCTATAAAATTGCAATTGTGACGGGGAATCCCGTCTATAGCGAAGCCATTTTTGTGGCAAAGCGGCTGGCAGAAAAAAACCCGTGCTTTATTACGCGCACGTTTCCCGATGACCTTTCTGCGGAAAACACGGTTTCTATTTGCACAGAACTCGCCGCGGACCCTTTGGTAAAAGCCATCGTATTCGTCCGGGCAGTTGCGGGGATTGACGAGGCGGCGAGAAAAGTTAAGGAAATGCGAGAGGATATTCTCTTCGTTGCCGGGGCAGACACGGAGGATGCCGGATTTGTTGCCCAAACGGCGGACCTTGTGTTTACCCAGGACATGTATACTATGGGTACGGAAGCGGTAAACGAGGCGTACCGCATGGGCGCGAAAAAGTTTATTCACTACACCTTTGCCCGTCACCTTTTAAGCGAGCCCGTTTTAAAACGCCGGGAGCTTATGGTAAAAAGATGTGAAGAACTTGGAATGGAATTTATTGATGTAACTTCCCCCGACCCCCTCACCGCAGACGGCGGCGGCGGCGAATCCCGTCTTTTCGTGGAAGAGGACGTATCCCAAAAGGTGGGGGACTACGGTGCAAACACGGCGTTTTTCTCTACCGACTGCACCATTCACACCTACATGATTAAAGCGGTGCTCGAATGTGGGGCTATATACCCCCAGCAGTGCTGTCCCAGCCCGTACCACGGGTACACGGCATTTTTCGGCATTGACGCAGGGGAGTATAATGACCCGGAAGGGGTCCTCAAACAAATTGCAGACAATATTGCCATGTACGGCAACACCGGCAGAATGGCAACCTGGCCTGTTTCCCCGGACACGCTTATGGTCGAAGTGGGTGCAGAATATGCGAGAAGGTACTGCGAAGGCGAAGTGGGGCAGGAAACGAATCGGGAAGTGCTGGACGGCATTTTTGAGGACTTTACGGACGGACGGTGTATGCTCACCTCCCTTTCTCACGCACCAAACTGTATTTTGTTTGCCTTAGAATACTATATGCTGTAAAAATAGGGGCCCGAAACCGGGCCCCCGTATTTCTCGATACAAGAAAGAGGTGCTTATGTTCCAAAAACGGGAAGAGGCCGGCGTTCCCTTTTATGCGCCGTTTTGTGACCTTCCCTTCGTCCGTGCAGGGTTTACCACACGGGAAGGGGGCGTGTCGGAAGGGGAATTTGCCACTTTAAACTTTCGGATAAATTGCAGAGATACAAAAGAAAATTTAGCGGAAAACGTAAGAAGAGTGTCTGCCGCTTTCCATACAAGCCCGGAAAACATTGTCACTACAACCCAGGAACACACGACGTGCGTCCTTCGCGTAGGAAAAGAGGATGGCGGCACGGGCTTTGTCCGTCCCCGGTTTTCCGAAGGGGTGGACGGCCTTATTACAAACGAGGCAGGCATAACGCTTTTCACCTTTTTTGCCGATTGTGTGCCCATTCTCCTCTGTGACCCCATAAAAAAAGCCGTGGGCAGCGTGCACAGCGGCTGGCGCGGCACCGTGGGGAAAATCGCGGCGGTAGCGGTAGAGAAAATGGCGGCAGAATTTGGTACAAATCCCATGGACGTGCACGCGGCAATCGGCCCCCATATCGGGAAGTGCTGTTTTGCGGTCGATAGCCCCGTATACGAAGCATTTCTCACCGCGTTTCCCCAAAATGACGGCTGTGTTTTTGAAAAAAAAGACGGCAAGTACTACATTGACTTATCCCTGGCCGTGGAAGAAACCCTAAAGGCGGCAGGGGTGGGGCACATCTCCAATATGCACACCTGCACGTCTTGCAACGATACAGAATTCTTTTCCCACCGAAAAACAGGGGGGAAGCGAGGCTGCTTTGCCGCCCTCATTCAAATACGGGAGGAGACAACATGAAAAAAATCCTTTCGGTACTGATGCTGGTGGTATTTTGCCTTTGCGGGTGTAAGGGCAAAACGCCACAAGGTGCATCACCGCAGGCAGGCTCCGTAGGGGACTTTACCCTTGCCATGCGAACGCAAACGAGCCTGGACCCCTTAAAAACAAAACAGGAATCAGCGGCACTTGTATATGACCTTGTGTATGACAGCCTTGTCTATGTGGACAGGGAGATGCGTGCGGTGCCGTATCTGGCAGAAAGCTGCACCGTGTCAGACGACGGGCGCACGATTTTCTTTTCTCTCCACCAGGGCATTTACTGGCATGACGGCGCTTCCTTTACGGCCGCGGACGTGGAATACACCATAAACCGCATACGCAGCTTAGGGGAGGACTGCATTTACTTTGACCGCCTTACCGACATTGAAAGCATCACGGTACGGGATATGTACCACTTTGATTTACAATTAAAAAGACCCCACATCACCGTTTTAAATCTTTTAGACTTTCCCATTGTGCCGTGCCATAGGTCTGACCTTGACCAAACCATGGTGGGCACGGGGCAGTATAAGCTGGAAACGTATACGCCCCAAAAAAATATGACCCTTATCAAAAACGAGGGCTGGTCCCTTTCCGAGCCGCCTGCCATGGAACGGATATACGTGAAAATGATTGAGCGAAGTGCGGATGCAACGAGCATGGTAAAAATCGGGGAAGTGACGGCGGTGGCGTCCCATTTTCGCAGTGTGGGTGGGCTTGGCATCGGCGAGAATATGCAAATTACCCATTACCCTACGCTGGAATATGAATTTATCGGCTTTAATTTCCAAAACAGTTTTTTAGATTCGGAAAATGTACGGCGCGCCATTGCCTATGCGATCGACCGCGGTAAAATTATTGAGGATGTGTTCCTCAAATACGGAAGCGCCGCCTGCGTGCCCGTGCCGCCCAATGCCTACATGTATGTGGGAGCGGAAAGTGATGCGGCTGGGCGAGACACGGAAAAGGCCAAAGGGCTTTTATATGCGGACGGATTTAATCTTATCGACGGAAAGATGCAAAAAGGGGAAGAAAATACGCCCCTCACCCTTTCTCTTCTTGTTAACGAGGAAAACGGGGAACGGAAAAAATATGCCGAGGTTATCCGTGAAAATCTAAAGGAGATTGGCATTGCGGTTTCAATTGTGGCGGTGCCCTTTGAAACATACAAGGAAAAGCTATATATGGGCGAGTTTGACATGTACGCCGGCGGCTGCGTGTTTTCCGCAGACCTTTCCTATGACTTTTTGCTTTCGGCATCTTCCGTTTTAAACGGCTATGATTCCCCCGATATGCGCGCCGCCCTTTTAGGGCTTGGGCCACAGCGCACAGATGAGACGATTTTGGCGGCATATAAGCAGTTCCAGGAGGTGTTCCTGCGGGAAATGCCCCTATGTGGCATCGCGTTTTTAGACGGCGCCCTTGTGCACACGGCGGCGCTCAAAGGCATTGAAGCACCGGCATCGTCAAAGCTATACAGAAACATCGGAAAATGGTATTTAGAATAGAAACACAGGAGGACAAAATGAGAAACGTATTTAGCCCGGCAGATATTCTTTTGCCGAAAAACAAAGCTTGGGAAACATGGAGTGTAGTCGCCTGCGACCAGTATACCTCCGAGCCAGAATACTGGGAGGAAGTGGAGAAAAAGGTGGGGGATGCCCCCTCAACCCTTCGCCTGACCCTGCCGGAAATTTACCTTGAGGATGCAGACGCACCCGAGAGAATTGCTAAAATCGGGGAAGCCATGGCCGCCTACGCGCCCGAGATGGAGGAACTGAAGGATACGTTTATTTATGTAGAACGCACCCTCTCCGACGGCAGAATCCGCCGCGGCATTGTGGGAAAAGTGGATTTGGAAGCCTACAACTACGAAAAGGGCGCAAAAAGTCCCATTCGTGCAACGGAGGGGACAGTGGTCGAACGCATTCCGCCGCGCCTTCGCGTTCGCGAAGGGGCCAGCATGGAGCTGCCCCACATTATGATTTTAATTGACGACCGCAAAAAGACGGTCATTGAGCCCCTTATGGAAAAGAAGGGGGAAAAGCTCTATGACTTTGACCTTATGCAAGGCGGCGGCCACATTCGCGGCTATAAGGTAAGCGCAGAAGATGCCGCACAGGTACAGGATGCCCTGTCGGGCCTCGGAAAAGATTTTACCGAAAGAACGGGAGAAGAAAATCCCTTCATTTTTGCCATGGGTGACGGCAACCATTCTCTTGCAACAGCCAAGGCATACTACGAAAACATCAAGAAAACCTTATCGCCTGCGGAAGCAGCGGTGCACCCTGCGCGCTACGCGCTGGCGGAAATCGTAAACTTACATGACGAAGCCCTTGTATTTGAGCCCATTCACAGAGTGGTGTTCGGCGTCTCGCCCGAAACCGTGCTTGCCGATTTTGCCGCTTTCTGCAAGGAGAATGAAGGGGACAATATGCCCCAGGAAATTCCATATTGCCATAAGGGTGGCAAGGGTACCCTTCGCATTGAAAAGCCGGTTTCTCCCCTCGCTGTGGGCACGCTCCAGCGGTTCCTCGACGAAAAGGGGATAAAGACCGACTATATTCACGGGGCGGATGTTGTAGAACGCCTGGGAACAGAGGACGGCAACATGGGCTTTTTACTGCCGTCCATGGACAAAAATGCGCTCTTTGACACGGTGGAGGCAGACGGCGTTCTCCCGAGAAAAACCTTCTCTATGGGCGAGGCAAACGAAAAACGGTTTTATTTGGAAGCCAGAAAGATTGTAAAATAAAATGTCATTTGCATCTGAAATTAAAAGCGAGCTTCTTCGCACGGAACTGAAAAGTGAATGCTGTATAAAGGCAGAGCTGTGCGGCCTTGTGTGCTTTGGCGGTGCACTCCTGCCCGGCGGTAGGCTTCGGATTTCCACAGAAAATGCCGCCACGGCAAGGCGCGGCTTTTCCCTTATAAAAGCGTGCTTTGGCATAAGCGGCGAGATTTTGACAAACCACAGCCGCGCCTCGAAAGGCGGCAATGCTTACGCTATCAGCATTGACAGCCCTTCGGATGCCCTTCGAATTTTATCGGGGCTTTCCCTCCTTGACAAAAAGGCGGTTTCCTTTCGGGTGCGGGACGAAATTATGGAAAACCCGTGCTGCAATCGTGCCTTTCTTCGGGGGGCGTTTCTCGGAGGCGGCTCGGTCACAAACCCGGAAAAAGAATACCATCTCGAATTTACAACGCCGCGCCTCTCGCTTGCCGAGGATGTGGTTACCCTTTTTAAAGCGTTTGGGCTGAATGCAAAAATTGTGCGGCGAAAGGCAAGCTATGTGGTCTATTTTAAAAGCAGCGAGGAAATCGGAGACGTACTGAATATTATTGGTGCCGCCTCGGCGTACATGGAGCTTATGAACGTCCGCATTTTAAAAGAGACACGAAATCAAGTCAATCGCCGCGTCAACTGCGAAACGGCAAACCTGGATAAAGCCGTGGATGCGGCGCAGGCACAAGTGCGTGCCATCCATCGCCTTAAAAAAACAGGGCGCTTTGCCACTATGCCGCCACAGCTGAGAGAGACGGCCCAAATGCGGCTGGCGTTTCCCGAGGCACCGCTTTCGGAGCTTGGAACCTTGCTTGGCGTTAGCAAATCCGGCATCAATCACCGTATGCGGCGCATCATTGCCCTTTCCGAAAAAGCATAAAACATGTCCCCTTTTGCATAGTGTAGTGCAAAAGGGGGTTTTTTTATGGAAAGAACGAGAACAAGGGCGGTAAAAAGGCGGCCGCCGCAAAAACAGGCACAGGAAAGGGCGGGATACAGCGGACGACTTTTGCTACGCATTTTCGGGAGTGTGTTTCTCATTTTAGCCGCTATTTTTATAAAGCAAAACGCGCCACAAACTGTAGATGCGGCAAAGCACGTTCTTTTTACGTGGACCGTTTCCTTGCCGTAAAAAATTTTCATAAAGGGACAGGGACACACATATACATATAGCAAAAAACCGAGGAGGAGAAGCGATGGAAATCACATTGCAAAAAGAAGGGCTCTCCCTTTATGAGACAGTTTGGCAAAAACAATCAGAGGCCATAGCGGAAAGTGACAGTATTGTACCCGACACAAAGCCGGATATTGCCCGTATTTTAAAAACCGCCGGCAGGGCAAAAATTACAGGGCAGGAGATACTGGGGGACAAAATACGCATTAGCGGTGAGGCAAAGTATACCGTGCTGTATGCCCCCGAGCCGGAAAGCGGCATCGCGGCAGAATGTATGGAGGTGCGCATTCCCTTCAAGGATATTTGTGCCCTTGGAAAGGGAGGCGAGGACGTTTCTGTTTCCGCAGACGCGGAGATTTTGCATACGGAAGCCATGCTTTTAAATTCCCGAAAGCTTTCCCTAAAGGGAACGGTGGGCATTTCCGTAGAGGCGGTGCGGCAAAAGGAGCTGCAGCTTTGCACGGGGGTAGAGACGGACGAAGCAATCGAATGTAAAACAAAGCACGTGCACCTTGCCGCGCCCGCGGGCATGGGCGAGTTTACTATAACTGCGGCAGATACGCTGGAGGTTCCCGGCGAAAATCCGCCGATTGCGGAAATTTTGGAGCAGGAAGCCCACATCAGCGAAGAGAACGTAAAGCTGATTACAGGGAAAATTATTTTAAAAGGCACGGCTCGGCTGAAAACCCTGTATCTTACCACCGTGCCTGCCCGTCCCCTCGCCGTTATGCACCATGAAATCCCGTTTACAGAAATTCTCGATATGCCCGGCACCGAGGAGGGCATGGATTATATGCTCGACTATGCTATCTGTGATATTTACTGCGAAACGGACGATACAGAGGACGGGGCACGAGGCTTTGGGGCGGAGATTACCATGAAAGTCCGCGCAAAAACCATGCAGGACGCACAGCTGGAGATTTTAGACGATTGCTTCTGTCCCGGCTATAAAACAAAGGTTTCCTATGAAACGGTGCAAACGGAGGAGACGGCAGATGTGGTGGCGGAAGAAATCAGCGTGCGAAAAACGCTGACCCTGCCTATGGAATATCCGCCAATCGCAGAGGTTTGTGACCTTTCGGCAAAGCCCATGGTGACCGCCGTTTCTCTAAACGACGGAGAAATTACAGCCGAAGGGTACGCCGAGGCGCATCTTTTATACCGGACGGAGGACGATGCCGCCCCCATTGTAGCTTTTGAAGACCGGATTCCCTTTTCCTTCTCTGCCCGCACCCATGCACCGGAGAATGCGGAAATTGCGTGCCGGACGCGGTTTGGCGGGGCAACCTTTACCCTTTCCGATGCGGAATCGGTGGATGTTCGGGTCAACATGGCGTTTGATATACGGCTGTCCGGGAAAGGGGAAGTGGAAACCGTTTCGGAAATTACCGCCACAGAAGAGACGGCGGAAAAGAAGCCGAGCGTGGTGATTGCCTTTACGGGGAAGGGGGACTCCCTATGGAGTCTGGCAAAAAAATACGGCGTTTCGGTGGAAAAAATCGCCGCCGCAAACGGCTTTGAAGAAGAAAAACTTATTGTACCCGGCATGCGCCTTTTGGTGCCGCGGGGATGAAGCACAATGTATGGTCGTGGCTGGACGAAGTGGAAACGTATTTGTGCCTGCGGCATAAACAGCGGAAAATAAAAAAAGCGGTGAGCATCGGGAGACGCATGAGCTGCCGGTGCCGCCGCAAAAAGTGAAGGGGAGCAAAATGGCGGACTTAGCAGTTTTTATACCGGATGAGGTCAATACCGCAAGGTGGGAAGTGATTGGTGCGGGGCGATGCCTGTACCTTAGATATGCGGAAAAGAAAGGCTTTTTTGCAAAGCGGCGCGTAAAAAAGCATCTTAAAAAGGCGGCGGGGTGCACCACCTTGGACCGTGGATTTGCCGAAAAGCTTTCCTTGCCACACCTTTCGGGAGATGCGAATCGCCTTCTTTTGGCAATTTGCTATAAGCTTGTCCCATCTGAGGCGGCAGAAGAGGGGCTGGTGCTGTCCGTAGGCAAGGTATACGATACGGAGGCTATTTTGGAAATTGCACGAAACGTGCGGACGCTAGAGCTTATCTGCCCCGAAGGCGGCGAGGCACTTGCCGAAAAAATAGAGGAAGAAACGGGGCTGAGCGTGCCGGTGTATACATCTTTTCCGGGGCAAACAGAAAAGCCGTGCCTGCGGCTTCCCGGGGGGATTGCGTGCGGCGAAGGGGCAATCGATGTGTCATGCCCTTTGGAGAGCTGTGTCTTTGCGCCCCCTGCCGGCCTTCGCGCCCTTTGTACGAAGGTAGGCACGGACGGGGATACCATAGAAGCCCTGCTGCAATTTTTTGGCTATACATTGCGCGATGCAGATGTTTTTTTGTCGAAAAGTACAAAATCTTGCCGAAAATAAAAAATTTTTTCATGTAAAAATAATAAATACCCTTGACATTCATACCCCACTGTGATATAATTCATAAATGGACTGCGAGAATCTCGCAAGGGAAATATAAAGTAGGAGTGGAATTTTTCATGGCGAAAATGACAATTCTGACAGCCGACGGCCTGCGTCAGCTCGAAGAAGAGCTGGAGTACTTAAAGACGCAAAAGAGACAGGAAGTTGCCGAAAAAATCAAGCAGGCACGCGCGTATGGTGACCTTTCTGAAAACAGCGAATATGACGAAGCTAAGAACGAGCAGGCACAGGTGGAAGCCCGCATTATGGAGCTGGAAGAAAAGCTGAAGAATATTAAGCTTATTGACGAAGATAATATTGATACAACCGTGGTCGGGCTCGGGGTAAAGGTTCGCGTTCTTGACTGCGAATTTGACGAAGAGGTGGAATACACCATCGTCGGTTCTACCGAGGCGGACCCCTCGAAGGACAGAATCTCGGACGAATCTCCCGTAGGCAAAGCCCTTCTCGGCGCCCATGTCGGCGACACGGTACAGGCGCTTGTCCCCTCGGGTGCAACCCTTTCCTTTAAGGTACTGGGCATTAGTAAATAAAGAAAGAAACTAAAAGGGGGCGTAAAATAATTACGCCCCCTTTTGTTTCTGCGATAGGTTGGCTATGCCAACGCGAGATGCCTTTGCCGCGATATGTCGCCGCCGCGTTTCATTTGGAACACGCGGTATTTTTTTCATATTCCGCATCCACAAGAAGTGCATCGCCTTGGGAGGCGGCGACGGCGAGGGCGTCACACCGGTTATTATTTTCGTTTTCCGCGTGACCCTTGACCCAGACGCAGGTAACGGCATGGACGCCCAGTAAGGCGAGAAGGGTTTCCCATAAGTCCGGATTTTGTGCCGGCCCCGATTTTCTGCGCCAGCCGTTTTTCTGCCAGGAAAGTGCCCAGCCGTTTTTTATAGCATCAATGACGTACTTCGAGTCGCTATAAAGGGTGACGGCGCAGGGCTCCCGAAGCGCCTCGAGGGCGCGAATGACCGCAAGGAGCTCCATGCGGTTATTGGTGGTTTTTCGATAGCCTGCCGAAAGCTCCTTTTTATGCTCGCCGTAGGCTAAAATAATACCGTAGCCGCCGCGCCCCGGATTGCCGCTACAAGCGCCGTCGGTATAAATTGTTACATGCTTCATACTTCACATCCTGTTTCCGTCTTGGAATTCGGGTAATACAAAGGTTTTACCGGCTACGCCGGAAAGGACGCCGCCGTCTTGAAAATCAAAGCGCACCTTGTAGGCACATAAATCTTGCCCCGCGCCGCCCGAGCCGTATTTTCCGTCCCCTTTTAAGGGGCAGCCGATGGAGGCAAGGTGGACGCGGATTTGGTGGGAACGGCCGGAGAAAAGCTCTGCCTCCACAAGGCTTTCCTTTCCGTTTGTGGAAAGGGTGCGATACCTTGTTTTTGCCGCTTTGCCGCCATTTCCGATGCGGCTTATATTGGTTTTGCCGTCCTTTATAAGGGAAGCGGTGATTTCGCCTTTTTCAGGCTTTGGTACGCCCTCGACGCGGCAAAGATACAGCTTTCTAACACTTCCTTGCCGAATTTTTTCGTTCATGGCGCGAAGGCCTAAAAGAGTTTTGGCACCGATAACAATGCCCCGCGTATTATAATCGAGGCGATTACAAAGGGCAGGGGTAAAGCCGTGCTCACCGGACGGAACAAAGTCCCCCTTTTTATAAAGATACCACAAAAAGCGGTCCACCAGGGTGTCCGTTTTCCGTTTCTCGTCCGGCTGGGACGCAAGACCTGCCGGTTTATAAAGAAGGGCAATATGGGCATCCTCGTATAAAACCGTGACTTCTCCGGCTTTTTGCGGTGCCGCGGCGGTTTGAAGAAGGGCTTCATCCCCGAAAAATTTCAGTTCGTCCCCCATAGCGAGCCGGGATTCCGGCTTTGGCTTTTTGCCGTTGACTTTGATTTTCCCTGTGCGAATATATTTATACAGAAGGCTTTTGGGCGCAGTGGGCATAAGCCGGGATAAAAATACGTCTACGCGCCTGCCTTCGTCGTTTTGTCCGGCAGTAAAAATTCTCATTGGGGCGGAATGTGGCCGACGCCCGGCAGAATGAAATTCGGGCGGTAGGAAACCTCTGCCAGTTCTTTTTCCCCCGTAACACCGCTGAGGACCAGCACGGTGTCAATTTCCGTCTGGATACCGGAGAGAATATCCGTATCCATTCTGTCCCCGATAATCGCCGTTTCCTCGCGTCTCGTGCCCAGCTTTTTCATGGCGTGGCGCATAATAATGGGGTTGGGCTTGCCGATAAAATAGGCGCTTCTCCCTGTGGAAAGCTCAATGGGCGCCATCAGGGAACGGCAGGCAGGTAAAATGCCGCGCTCGGAGGGGCCTGTAAGGTCGGTATTTGTGCCGATGAGCTTTGCCCCCTTTAATACGAGGTGAATGGCGTGCTCAATTTTCTCAAAGTTATAGGAACGGCTTTCGCCTACGACCACATAGTCCGGGTCATAATCATTCATGGAGATGCCTGCATCATACAGCGCACCCGTAAGCCCCGGCTCGCCGATTACAAAGGCACTGCCCCCCGGGCATTGGCTCTGGAGAAACGAAGCGGTGGCAAGGGCACTGGTGTAAAAGTGGGAAGGGTCAATCTCCAGCCCAAGCCGGGCAAGCTTATGGGAAAGCTCTCTTGGCGAACGCTCGCTGCTGTTGGTTAAAAAGAGAAAGTTTTTGTTTTCCCGGTGTACCCAGTCAAGAAACTTGTCCACACCATCAAGAAGCTTGGAGCCGTGATAGATTACACCGTCCATGTCACAGATGAAGCCTTTTTTATTATGAATGGCCTCCAGGTTTTTTGAAATTTCAATCATATTTAAATCTCCTTTCGGATTCCGTTTGCCAAAATATATACGCCCCTCTCCGTGTGCCCCAAGGCAAGGCGCACAGGATAGTTTGCGGATAGATACGAAAAATTATCCTTCCTTTGCCCTAAAACGAGGGAAACAAGCTTTTCTTCGCAATAGACCGTCGCGTCCCCTTCTAAGCCCCGAAGGGCTTCTTCCAGGCGGTTTCGCCAAAGGCGCGACCGCACCAGCTCCCCCATGGCAGGGTGATACGCACCCCCCAAGATGGTTTCCCCCAGCGTTTCCGTTTCCTGCAGACCTATGCGAATGACGCTGACGCCTCCGTCCTCCAAAACGGCAAGGCAAAGGGCCGCCCGGGCAATGGTTTCTTCAAGAGAAGGGGGCACATAGGTGCCTGCCTCCATTTGGGTACATAAAAGCGTGTCCCGAAAGACAACCGTGGGGTAAATTCGCGCATTGTCCGCTCCCATACGCACAAATTCCTGCGCCGTTTCGCGTTCCGTTTCCGCCGTAGAGAGAGGAAGCCCCGTCATCATTTGGAGACCGAGGGCGAGCCCGCCGTCTTTTATGAGAAAGGCGGCACGGCGCGTGTCCTCCGCCGTGTGACCGCGGCGAGAAGCTTTCAAAACCGCGTCCGACATGGACTGCGCCCCTAGTTCTACCGTTTTGACGCCGTATGATTTTAAAAACGCCACCGTTTCCCGGTCAATATAATCGGGCCTTGTGGAAAGGCGAATGCTTTCGACCTCGCCGCTATCGAGAAAGGGGCGGGCGGCAAGCAGATACGCCTTTTGTTCTTCTTTGGGAATGCCTGTAAAGCTGCCGCCGAAGAAGGCAATTTCCGCTTTTTTTGTCCCGCGGGTGGAAAGTGCCTCTTTTATGGAAAAAGCGACGCTTTCCGGGGAAGGCGCCGCCTGTACGTTTGTGACTGACCTCTGGCTGCAGAAGGCGCAGCTATGACCGCACCCGAGGTGCGGAATGAACACGGGAATGTTCATATGTGTTTTCATTGGACGTCCTCCAATGCCGCTTTAGCCGCAGCTTGTTCGGCTGCTTTTTTCGTTTTGCCCCGTCCCTGGCCTAAAAGCGTATCGCCCAAATGGACGGAAACGGTAAATTCCTTGGCATGGTCAGGCCCTTTCTCATCGATGACCGTATAGGAAAGCGCCGCCGCATTTTTTGCCTGGAATTTTTCCTGCAGCGCCGTTTTATAATCCCGCGCCGCGCCGCCGCGAATGGCATCCTCCATGGTTTTTGTTAAAAACGAGAGAATATACGTCCGCGTTTTTTCGCGGCCTGCGTCAAGATACAGTGCCGCAATGAGGGCTTCCATGGCGTCCGCCAAAACGGAATCGCGCATAGCCCCGCCCGTGGCAGCTTCTCCGTGACCGAGGCGAAGGTGGGGGCCGATGCCCATTTTCTTTGCGTGGCAGGCGAGGGCTTTTTCGCATACACTCTGTGCACGCACCCTGGTCATTTCCCCTTCGGAAATGGCGGGCTTGCGGCTGAAGAGATACTCACTTACCGTAATGCCAAGCACTGCGTCCCCCAAAAACTCGAGTCGCTCGTTACAGGAGCATTTGTTTTCGTTTGCATAGGAAGAGTGGGTAATCGCCTCCGTTAGCAAAGCGGGGTTTTGAAATTTGTGCCCGAGCAGTGCTTCAAAAAAGGAAAGATCAGGCATGGGATTTAATGTAGGCGACAGCGTCCCCTACAGTGCGGATATTTTCCGCATCCTCATCCGAGATGGAGAGGGAGAATTCATCCTCAAACGCCATAATGAGTTCTACGATATCGAGCGAATCAGCGCCGAGGGTGTCAATAAACGCATCTTCTTCGTTGATGCTCGCCGCATCAATACCGAGCTGGTCGGCAATAATTTCCGAAACTTTTTCAAATACCATTGTCTTCATCCTTTCTAATCATGGTGTATGGTAATTACATTATGATTATAGAGGATTCCATAGAAAAATGCAAGACTTTTTGTAATTTTTTTCTCAGCAGTGAAAAAATACCGCCAAAGGCTTTGGGTTTTTAAAAAAAATCCGTTCTTATGGCTACCAGAAACCATTTTCGGCATTGTGAAAGGCTCGCAGAAAACGAAAAAGATTTCTATTGTATTTTCCCGTGTTTTGGTATATAATTGAAACAGAAAGAATCTGGAAAGGATTTATACGATGAAATTACTGATACTGGACGGAAACAGCATCTTAAACCGGGCATTTTACGCCATTCCCCACCTGACTGCCCCGGACGGGCTCCATACGGGCGGCATCTACGGGTTTTTGGTTACATTTTTAAGGACGTTAAAAGCAGAAAACCCGGAGCGCGTTGCGGTGGCGTTTGACCTGCCCGCGCCCACCTTTCGGCATAAAGCTTACAGCGAATACAAGGCTACAAGGCACAAAATGCCTTCGGAGCTTGCCGAGCAGATGCCTGTTTTAAAAGAAATCCTTTCTATTATGGAGATTCCCATTTTGGAGCTGGAAGGCTATGAGGCGGACGATATTATCGGCACCGTCTCCCGTCTTTGTGAGGAGGAAGGGATGGATTGCCGCATCCTGACGGGGGATAGGGACGACCTGCAGCTTGCAAGCGAAAAAACCCACATTCTCCTAACGACCACAAAGGGCGGCAAAACGGAAACGGTGGAATACGACGGCAAAGCCGTCGAGGAAAAATACGGCTTGAGCCCCGAAGGGCTTATCGAGGTCAAGGGGCTTATGGGAGATACGTCCGACAATATTCCCGGCGTTCGCGGGATTGGCGAGAAAACGGCGCTTTCCCTGATTCAAAAGTATAAAACCGTGGAAGGCGTGTATGAAAATTTAGGGGACATGAAGGGCGCACAGCTGACAAAGCTGACTGAGGGGCGCGACATGGCGTTTTTAAGCCGGGAGCTTGGCAGAATTTGCCGCGAAGTCCCCATTTCCCATGACCTTTCTGCCCTTTCCGTAAAGGACTATGATAAGGACGCCCTTGGCAAAATGTTCCGCCGCCTCGAGTTTCGTGCGCTTTCCGAGGAGCTTGCCTTGCCCGAGGAGAAAAAAGAGGAATTTGCCGCCGAGGCACTTCCTTATGACGGGAGCCTGGAACGGGCGGAAACCCTGTACGTCCTAAAAGAAGGCGAGCAGTTTTATGCCGCCAAAGGGGAGACGGTTTTTGCCCTTTCGGGGGAAGAGGCACTTTCTCTTTTGAGAGAAAAGCCTATGGCCGGCCACGGCATAAAGGAAATCATGGTTTTTCTTCTTAAAAACGGGATTTTGCCAAAGGCTGCGGCATTTGATACGGAAATTGCGGCGTATATCCTAGACCCTGCCCAAAGCCGCTACGATATAAAGCATTTGTGCGAAACCTATCTCGGCAAGCGGCCGGCTACACTTGCCGCCGCCTGTATTTTGCTGCCTGATTTAATCGAAGTCTTAAAAAAGGAAATGGAAGAGAGGGCGCAGACGGCGCTGTACTTTGATTTGGAATTACCCACTGTGCGCGCCCTTGCCGAAATGGAGCACGAAGGGATTTTGGCAAAAGGGGAACAGCTTGCCGCCCTATCGGAAACGCTTTCACAAGGAATCGAGGGGCTTGAAACCGCGATTTATGCTGCTGCAGGGGAAGTTTTTAACGTGCAGTCTCCCAAACAGCTCGGGGTGATTTTATTTGAAAAGCTGGGTCTGCCGGCGGCAAAGAAGACGAAAACCGGGTATTCCACCGATGCAGCAGTCCTTGAAAAGCTCCGCCAAAAGCATCCTATTATTGAGGATATTCTCGAATATAGACAGCTTGCAAAGCTAAAGTCTACCTACGCAGAGGGGCTTTTACCCATGATAAATAAGGAGACGGGGCGTATTCATTCCACCTTCCACCAAACTGTGACGGCAACGGGACGCCTTTCCTCCTCTGACCCCAACCTCCAGAACATCCCCGTAAAAACGGAACTGGGACGGGAAATCCGCAAGGTGTTTGCGGCAAAGGACGGCTTTGTACTCGTGGATGCAGACTATTCCCAGATTGAGCTGCGCGTCCTTGCCCATATGTCAGGGGACGCGCGTATGCAGGAGGCGTTTCGGGAAAACGCGGATATTCATACGAAAACGGCGGCGCAGATTTTTGGCGTTGCGGAACACATGGTCACGCCAGAGATGCGTATGCGCGCCAAAACTATAAACTTTGGCATTATTTACGGCATGGGCGATTTTACCCTTGCCTCGGATTTAAAGACGAGCCGCAAAGAAGCGAAAAATTATATTGACAGCTATTTTTATACCTATGGCGGCGTCCGTGATTTTATGGAGCAGGCAAAGGACTTTGCGCGGGAAAACGGGTTTGTTAAAACCATGCTGGGAAGAAGACGGTATGTGCCGGAAATGCAGTCCGCAAACTTTAACGTGCGCGCCTTTGGAGAACGGGTGGCGATGAACGCACCGATTCAAGGCTCTGCGGCGGACATTATAAAGCTTGCCATGCTAAAGGTGGCGGACGCCCTGAGGCGGGAAGTGCCCGAGGCGCACCTTGTACTGCAGGTGCACGATGAGCTTTTGGTGGAAGCGCCGGAAGGGGAGGCAGAAAAGGTTGCCGCCCTTATGAAACGGGAAATGGAAAGCGCCATAGACATGGCGGTGCCCCTCTTAGCAGAAGTCGGGTACGGAAAAAGCTGGTATGCGGCAAAGCCGTAAAAGGAGAACAAATGAAAATTTGGCTGACAGGCGGCAGCGGCAGCGGGAAAAGCGTAGTCGCCGCCCGGTTTCGGGATTTTGGCTATACAGTGATAGATGCAGATAAGATTGCCCGGCAGGTCGTTTCGCCGGGAGAAGACGCGTATGGGGAAATTCTGGCGTACTTCGGGAAAGACTTCCTCTTGCCGGACGGCGCGCTAGACCGCAAAAAGCTCGGCGCCGCCGTATTTGCTGACAAAGAAAAGCTCGGGGTACTAAACGCCATTACCCATAAGTATATTATAAAGGAAATGATGCGTTTGGGCGAAGGGGAGAAAAATGCTCTTTTTGACGCGCCCCTTCGAAATACCTTCGGCGTCCCGTGTGACAAAACCCTCTACGTCACCGCCCCAAAAGAAGAAAGAATTGCCCGGATTATGGCACGGGACGGGATTTGCCGCAGGGACGCGGAAAACAGAATCGGGGCGCAGAGTGACGATGCCTTATACCGCGCATCTTGCGACGCAGTCCTCGAAAATGACGGAGATATAGAAACGCTTTACAAAAAAGCGGATGCATTTATAAAGGAATGGTACACCACTTGAAAAGAAAACCGAAGGGCTGTCTTTGGCGGCTCGTTTTATGGATGATTTTAGTATGCGCCCTGCTCTGGGGCGTAAAATGGGGCATGGCGCGGCTGTTTCCTAAGCCTTATAGCGACTTGGTGCGGGAAAGCGCAGCGGAAAGCGGCACTTCGCCCGCTCTTTTGTATGCCGTGATGAAGGCGGAAAGTAATTTTGACCCTTCTGCCGTTTCCAAAAAAGGGGCACTTGGTCTTATGCAAATGCTCCCCGAGACCGGGGCGTGGTGCGCGGAAAAAATGGGGCGGAATGTCCCCAATTTAGAAGAGCCTGCGGACAGCATTCCCCTGGGCGCGTATTATATCGGCTACCTTCTCTCGCTGTATGACGGGGACGAGAAGTGCGCCGTCGCCGCCTATAACGCCGGGCAAGGCAGGGTAGACGGGTGGCTTTCAGACGCACGCTATTCTCCTGACGGCAAAACCCTTACCGAAATCCCCTTTCCCGAAACGGAAAAGTATGTAAAAAAAGTAATGCTGTATAAGAAAATATACGAAAAAAGAATGGGCGAATAAAAAGGCGGCAGGATTTCCTGCCGTCTTGTTATTCGGTTTGCAATTTCGCATACAGCATCGAACAAAATGCCTCGGGGTTTTGGTTTATCTGGCCGCCGAAGGCAAAGAAAATCTTTTCCATATCGGTTTTATACTGGGTATCGCCCGTGGCGAGAAACAGCTTATAAAGGCAAAGCGCCAAAACGGCGTTTGCAGGGGGTGTGGCGGCGTCGTCCCCTTCGAGGAGGCGTACAATCATTTTTTCCGCATCCCGCGCCGAGTATACCGCGCCGCCCTCTTCCGTCCAGAAAAGGCGTACAATATCGCCCCAGCACTCCTTGGCACGGGTTAGATACTGCCCGTCATGCGTAGCCTCCCAAAGAGAAAGCTGTGCCCAGAGAAGATAGGCATAGTCCTCACAAAATGCCGGGATACCCGCGTCCCCGGCGAAGTATCGGGCGAGGAGACGGCCGTCACTTTTCCGAAGATTGCCGTCAATAAAGGAAAGAATTTCTCGGGCCGTCTCGGCGTAATCCATGTTCTGTGTTACTTCTGCCGCCCGGGCGAAGGCGACGGCAGCCAGGGCGTTCCAGCCTGTTAAAATTTTGCGGTCAATATCGGGGGCAGGGCGGCTTTGCCGCTTTTTGTAAAGGGCGGCGAGCTGCGGCCTATATTCCCCGGTGTCCACCCGTTCTACGAAGGGAAGAGACCGCTCGGTAATGTGAAAGGTTTTGCAAAATTCCTTGGAATCTTTTCCCAAAACGGCACGGACTTCTCCTTCGTCCCAAAGGTAATACGCCCCTTCTCCTTCCGCACTTTCCGCGCTGACGGCACTATAAAAGCCGCCGGCATCGGCGCGAAGGACGCGGCACATAAAGTCTAAGGTTTCCTCGGCGTAGCGGACGAAACTTCCGCCGGCCTCCAAAAAGGCAAGGGCGAGGAGGGCGTTATCATATAGCATTTTTTCGTAGTGGGGCTTTCGCCACATGCGGTCTGTGGCGTAGCGGAAGTAGCCGCCGCCCACATGGTCACAAAGTCCCCCGTCATGGATTTTTTGCAGGGTTTTCTCTGCCATCATGCGGCTTTCGGCATTTGCGTATTTGCGCCCGTAGGCAAGGAGAAACATCGGAATCTGGGGCATGGGGAATTTCGGGGACGACCCAAAGCCGCCGTACGTTTTATCAAAGGCCTCGGAGAGAACTTGGGCGGCGCCGTCCGCGGCATCGGCAGCAATCGTTTCCGTATACATGCCTTCCGCCTCTCGATTTAAAACGTCGGTAATTTTTCCGGCGGTGTCCACCACCTCTTGCCGTCTGCCTGCCCAGGCATCGGCGGCACTTTTCAGGAGGGTTTTAAAGCCCATATGCTGCCCTGTGTCCTCCTTCGGGTAATAGGTGCCGGCAAAAAACGGCTTTCGTCCCGGGGTGAGGAGAAGATTTAGGGGCCAGCCGCCGTCCCCGGTCATCACACGGCAGACGTTCATGTAAACGGCGTCTATATCCGGTCTTTCTTCCCGGTCGACTTTTATGGGGACAAAATGGCGGTTTATGATTTCCGCGGTATCGGGGTCGGAAAAGCTTTCCCTTGCCATGGCGTGGCACCAGTGGCAGGCACTGTAGCCGATGCTGAGAAGCACGGGCTTGTCCTCCGCCTCCGCTTTTTCAAAGGCTTCCGGGCCCCAAGGGTACCAGTCCACAGGGTTTGCGGCGTGCTGGAGAAGGTAGGGGCTTTTAGAGTCTATAAGTCGGTTTGCCATATTTATCATTCCTTTCTCTTGCATATTTTACCCGGGTGTGTTATACTATTATACAAAATAATGCAGAGAAAGGAAGAGACACATGATTTTAACGATTGATATTGGAAACACAAACATCGTCCTTGGCGGCTTTTTAGGGGACGAGCCTTCCTTTGTGGCTCGCCTTTCTACGGACACAAAAAAGACAGAGGACGAGTACGCGGCAGTCATACGAAGTATCCTCTCCATTCATGCGGTGGAGAAAACGGAGATAAAAGGGGCAATTATTGCCTCGGTGGTGCCGCCGCTAAATTCCATTTTTAAAAAGGCAGTTCGCACGGTATATGGCGTTGAGCCCATCTTAGTCGGCCCCGGGATTAAAACGGGGCTCGGGATTCATTGCGATAATCCGGCAACAGTAGGGGCAGACCTGATTTGCGGCTGCGTTGCCGCCCATCATCTTTACGGCAGTCCCTCTCTTGTGGTGGACATGGGCACGGCAACGAAGCTGATGCTGGTTGATAAAAGCGGCACGTTTTGCGGCGCGTCCATTATTCCGGGCGTGACAATCGGGCTTTCCGCTCTGTCCGGCGGCACGGCTCAGCTGCCGCAAATTAGCCTTGAGGCACCCAGGTCCGTTATCGGGAAAAACACGGTGGACTGTATGCGCTCGGGGGTAGTGTACGGCAATGCGTGCCTTATTGACGGCATGATTGACCGCTTTTTCGAGGAAGCAGGAGAGGAAATGCAGGTCATTGCCACGGGGGGACTTTCTTCTACGATTATTCCCCTCTGCAAACACAATATTCGCACTGACGAGCATCTTGTTTTAAAGGGACTTCGGATTTTGTATGAAAAGAATAAATAATATCCCTTCGGGGTTATTATAAATTATGCGTTGTATCGCGTTTGGCGCGAACGACAGCAAGGAGGAATTTTTATGAACAGGAAAATGGACACAAGAGCGATGGTAACCGGCGCCATTCTGACAGCACTCGTGGTAGTGCTCCAGTATGTGGCAAACTATGTGAAAATCGGGCCGTTCCCGATTACGCTGGTGCAGATTCCCATTATCATTGGGGTAGCCGTCGGGGGTATTGGCATGGGGGCATGGCTTGGGGGCGTGTTTGGATTTGTCGTTTTAATCAGCGGCGCCGGCGAGCCGTTTTTTACATTGAATCCCCTTGCTACTATTCTCATTTGCATGGCAAAGGGTATTGCCTGCGGTGCGGCGGCAGGGCTCGTGTATAGCCTTGTTTCCAAATGGAATCGCTATGGGGCGGTGGTGACGGCGGCTGTGGTTTCCCCCATTGTAAATACCGGCATTTTCTTCCTCGGTTGCACGGCGTTCTTTATGGACACCGTTCGCACCTGGACGACGGCGGCAGGCATGGGAGATAATGTGGCAGGCTATATGTTTTTAGGGCTTGCAGGGATTAACTTTCTCCTGGAGCTTGGCTCGAATATTCTTCTAAGCCCCCTCGCGGTACGGCTTTTACAAATTCGAAAAAATCAGCAATAAAAGACTTGCAAAACACGCCAAAAAGGTATATACTAATTGGCGTGTTTTTAATTTACATAAGAAGGAAGGAATTTTCATGGAAAAATTACAGCCGAAGCTGGTCGAATGCCTTCGCGGCTACACCGGCGGTCAGCTCGTAAAGGATGTTCTGGCAGGTATTATTGTTGCCATTATTGCCCTGCCTCTCTCCATTGCCCTAGCCATTGCCAGCGGCGCGACCCCTGAAATGGGGCTTTACACCGCAATATTTGCCGGGTTTGTGATTTCACTCCTCGGCGGCAGCAGGGTACAGATTGCAGGGCCTACGGCGGCGTTTGCCACCATTGTTGCCGGCATTATTGCCACAAAGGGCTTTGAAGGGCTGGCATTGGCAACAATTTTGGCAGGGCTTATCCTCATTCTCATGGGGCTACTTCGCCTCGGGAGCCTTATCCGCTTTATTCCCCATACCATCACGGTGGGCTTTACAAGCGGCATTGCGGTGACGATTGCCATCGGGCAGGTCAAGGACTTTCTCGGGCTTACCTTTGCCCATGCGCCCGTGGAAACCATGGAGAAGGCAGAGGCGATTTTTGAAAGCATCGGCACGTTTATGCCCATGGCGCTCGTCGTTGGCGTCGTGGCACTTCTTATTTTAGTTGCAGTCCCGAAAATTCCGGGTCTAAAGCGCGTACCCCCGTCTCTTATCGCCATTTTGGTCTGCTCTGCACTTGTTGCGGTAGTTCCAACGGGCGTCAAAACCATTGGCGACTTGTATACGATTTCCTCGGCATTTCCGATGCCTGCACTCCCCGCGCTTTCCGGCAGTGCTATTTTGGCGGCACTTCCAGATGCCTTCACCATTGCCATTTTGGCGGCGGTGGAATCGCTGCTGTCCTGCGTAGTGGCGGACGGCATGATTGGCGATAAGCATAATTCCAATATGGAGCTTCTGGCACAAGGTGCAGGGAACATTTGCTCGGCACTCTTTGGCGGTATTCCCGCAACGGGCGCCATTGCAAGAACCGCGGCGAATGTGAAAAACGGCGGCAAAAGCCCTGTATCCGGCATGGTGCACGCCCTCGTTTTGCTCCTCGTGTTGGTCGTGCTGATGCCCGCGGCCGCACTAATCCCCATGCCCGTTATCGCCGCAATTCTCTTTGTGGTTGCCTATAACATGAGCGAATGGCGCGAGTTTCTTGCCATTTGCAAGGAAAAGAAAGTTACCGATATTTTGGTGCTTGTTGTTACTTTTGCCCTGACGGTGATATTTGACCTCGTGGTTGCGATTGTGGTCGGGTTAGTCCTTGCCGGCATATTCGCTCTTTTAAAGAAAAAGACAGCATAACGAAAAAGGAGAAATCACAGTTTGTGATTTCTCCTTTTTTTATTTCTTCCATTCTCCATAAAGAACTCTGGATAAAAATTGCCCTGTATAGGAGTCGGGATTCTTCGCTACTTCCTCCGGGGTGCCTGCCGCGATAAGCGTGCCGCCGCCGTCGCCCCCTTCGGGGCCCATGTCAAGAATATAGTCGGCGGTTTTAATAACGTCCAGATTATGCTCAATAACAATAACCGTGTTGCCGCCTTCGACGAGCCTTCCGAGAAGGTCGACAAGACGGTGGACGTCTGCCATATGAAGCCCTGTGGTGGGCTCGTCGAGGATATACACCGTCTTGCCCGTGCTCCGCTTTGAAAGCTCCGTGGCAAGCTTTACGCGCTGTGCCTCGCCGCCGGACAGGAGGGTGGAGGGCTGGCCTAGCTTAATATAGCCGAGACCCACATCGTACAGGGTCTGCAGCTTGCGGCGGATCCGGGGGTGGTTTTCGAAAAATTCGAGGGCTTCCTCCACCGTCATGTCAAGGACTTCAAAAATGTTTTTGCCCTTATACGTTACCTCCAACGTTTCCCGATTGTACCGCTTGCCTTTGCAAACCTCGCACGGCACATACACATCGGGCAGAAAGTGCATCTCGATTTTAATAATTCCGTCGCCCGTGCACGCCTCGCATCTGCCGCCTTTGACGTTAAAGCTAAATCGCCCGGGGCCGTAGCCGCGCGCCTTGGCTTCGTTACTTGTGGCGAAAATGGAACGAATGTCGGTAAACAGCCCCGTATAGGTGGCAGGGTTTGACCGGGGCGTTTTGCCGATGGGGGACTGGTCAATGGCAATGACCTTGTCAAGGTGCTCTATGCCCTCAATTTTGTCATGCTCTCCCGGAATCAGGTGCGCCCGATTTAAAGAGGACGCGAGAGATTTATAGAGAATTTCGTTTACCAGCGAGCTTTTGCCGCTGCCCGACACGCCCGTGACACATACGAGCATCCCGAGGGGAACAGAAACGTCAATATTTTTCAGGTTATTTTGCCGCGCACCGCGCACCGTTAAAAACCGCCCGTCCGCCCTTCGTCTTTCCGTGGGTACGGGAATTTTCTTTTTGCCCGAAAGGTACAGCCCCGTTTCCGATGCCGGGTTTGCCTTGATTTCTTCCACAGTACCTTCCGCAATAATCTCGCCCCCGTGGACGCCTGCGCCGGGGCCGATATCTACAATATGGTCTGCCTCGTACATGGTTTCCTCGTCATGCTCCACAACGATTAAGGTGTTGCCCATGTCTCTAAGGTTTTTTAGGGCGCGCAAAAGCTTTTGGTTATCCCTTTGGTGTAGACCAATACTCGGCTCGTCCAGAATATACAGTACCCCCATAAGCCCCGAGCCGATTTGCGTGGCAAGGCGAATCCGCTGTGCCTCGCCGCCGGAAAGAGTGCCTGCGGCACGGGAAAGGGTCAAATAGGAAAGCCCCACGTTTTGGAGAAAGCCTAGGCGGGCGCGGATTTCCTTGATAATTTGCGCCGCGATAGCGCTGTCCTTTTCCGAAAGCTCGAGTCCGTCAAAAAAGGCGAGGGCGCGCTCTACAGAAAGGTCAGTAAGCTGTTTAATGCTAAGCCCCCCTACCGTGACGGCAAGGATTTCCGGGCGAAGACGCGCGCCGTGACACTCGGTACATTCTCTGTCCAGCATATAGCTCTCAAGCTCCGATTTTGCCCATTCGGAAGTCGTTTCCCGGTATCTGCGTTCGAGGTTATTGATAATGCCTTCGTAGGCGGTGGTAATTTTACCGCTGCCGTAGGCGCGTTCGTAATTAAATTCCAGCTTTTCCTCTCCTGTGCCGTAGAGGAGAATTTCCACAATATGGGGCGGCAGTTCCTCTACAGGCGTATCAAGGCTAAAGCCATAATGTGCGGCAAGACCGCGAAAATACATCATGGCAACGCTGCCGTGGTCGCCTACTGCCCAACCGCCGGCGGAAAATGCGCCTTCATTTATGGATTTTTCCGGATATCGCAGAACCATTTTCGGGTCAATTTGCTTAATAAACCCGAGCCCTGCGCACGCAGGACACGCCCCGAAGGGACTGTTAAAGGAAAAGGAACGGGGCTGGAGCTCCTCAATATTGATCCCGCAATTGTGGCAGGCATAATTTTGGCTGAAGGTAATTTCCTCGCCGTCTACAACCTGCACAATGCAAAGCCCGTCCGCAAGAGAGAGCGCCGTTTCCAGAGAATCGGCAAGGCGGGTTTGAAGGTCGGGACGGATAACGAGGCGGTCCACCACAATTTCAATGGTGTGCTTTTTCTTTTTGTCGAGGTTAAATTCTTCTTCGAGCTCGTGCATTTCCCCGTCCACCCGCACGCGGACGTAGCCGCTTTTTCGCGCCGAGGCAAACACCTTTTGGTGTTCTCCCTTCTTTGCACGAATGACGGGGGCGAGGAGAAGAATTTTCGTCCCTTCTTCCATGGCAAGAATGGAATCTATCATTTGGTCGACAGTCTGCTTTTTAATTTCCATGCCGCATTTCGGGCAATGGGGGATGCCGACTCTGGCGTATAAAAGGCGAAGATAGTCATAAATTTCCGTCACTGTCCCCACGGTGGAACGGGGGTTTTTGCTGGTGGTTTTCTGGTCAATGGAAATGGCAGGGGAAAGCCCTTCAATATACTCCACGTCCGGCTTTTCCATTTGCCCCAGAAACTGCCGCGCATAGGAGGACAGGCTTTCTACATACCGCCGCTGGCCTTCGGCGTAAATCGTGTCAAAGGCAAGGGACGTTTTGCCGCTTCCCGAAAGCCCCGTAAATACAACCAGCTTGTCTCTCGGAATTTGAATATCAACGTTTTTTAAATTATTTACTTTCGCACCGCGAATGATAATTTTATCCTGCATGGGGCGTCTCCTTATTTTTCTTCCAATGCTTTTTTAAGAAGGTCTGCCATGGTAGTGGCACCCGTCTCCTGCTTTTGCATATATTTTTGTACGTCTTTGCGGCTGACCTTGCTTGCCCGATTTTCTGAAAGGCGTTTTTCAAGGGAAGCCGCCTTTTCGCGGTAGCCGCATCGGCAGACGTATATTTTCTTGTCGCCCGTGCCGAACAGCTCTAATTTTTTCGAACAGTTGGGGCATCTGGCGTTTGTTTCCATGCTTATGTTTTCCCTGTGTCCGCATTCTCGATTGGAACAAACGAGCATTTTGCCTTTCTTTCCTTTGACCTCCAGCATCCGCTCGCCGCATTTTGTGCACCGTGTATTCGTCAGATTTTCATGGCGGTAGGTGGCAGTCGAGTCCTTAACGTTTGCCACGAGCGCGGCGGCATAGGCGCGGATTTCCTTTATAAATGCGTCCTTTTGGAGGCTGCCGGTACGAATATTTTCAAGCTTTTGTTCCCACGCGGCGGTAAGCAGGGGCGCCTTTAAATCCGACGGGACAAGGCCGATTAGCTGCATCCCCTTTTCCGTGGGCACAATGTGCTTGCCGTCGGGCTTTTCCATATAAAAGGTATTATATAATTTCTCGATAATGTCCGCGCGTGTTGCCGGCGTGCCGAGACCGCCGCCGATAAAGGCGCGCATATCGCGGTTTTCAATAAATTTCGCCGGATTTTCCATGGCGGACAAAAGCGTTGCCTCGGTGTACCGTTGGGGCGGCGTGGTTTTCTGCGCCTTTAGCTGATAGGCACCGGCGGTAAACGTTGCGCCCTTTTCAATTTTGGGCAGGCTCTGCTCGCTTTCTTCTTCCTCCTCTTTAAGGTTTTGCACGCTGCGCCAGCCTAAAGAGGTGACCTCTCTGCCCGTTGCCACAAACCGTTCACCCTCGCACTCCGCCTCGGTTTTAACGGAAAGATAGGTATAGGCAGGGAAAAAGCAGGTCACAAAGCGGCGGACAACCAGACTATAAATTTTCGCCTCGTCCGCAGAGAAGGCGGCGGTGTCCACAAATTCTTCCGTGGGAATAATAGCGTGGTGGTCGCTTACCTTTTGATTGTTGACACACGCCTTTGAAATTCCATACCCGTTTTTGCGAATTTCTGCTAAAAACGGCTGGAGAGAAGGGAGGCGAATCGTGCGAAGCCGCTCGGAAAGAGTGGGGACGATGTCCTCCGTTAAATAGCGGGAGTCCGTCCTGGGATACGTCAGCGCCTTGTGCCGCTCGTATAGGGACTGCATAAGCTTTAGCGTCTCCTTCGGGGAAAAGCCGTGCTGGGCGTTTGCGTCCCGCTGCAGCTCCGTCAAGTCATAAAGCAGGGGCGGCTGCACGGTTTTCTTCGTGTTTTTCACGTCCGTAATTGTAAAGGTGCCCCCTTGGATTTTCTTTGCCAGGGCTTCTGCCGCCTCTTTCTCAAAAATGGCGGCCTGGCCTTCTTTGTCCCGGTAGGACACAAAAAAGCCCCCAAGGTCTGCCCGAAGGGTGTAGTATTCGCGGGGCGTAAAGCTCTGAATTTCTTTCTCGCGCTGCACAATCAGGGCAAGGGTAGGCGTGTGCACTCTGCCTGCGGAAAGCTGTGCGCCGCATTTACAGGTAAGTGCCCTTGTGGTATTTAGCCCCACCAGCCAGTCCGCCTCCGCGCGCGCCTGTGCGGCGTGGTACAGGGTGTCATAGTCCTTTCCGGGGGCGAGATTTTGAAAGCCTTCCATAATCGCCTTTTTCGTTTGGGAAGAAATCCAAAGGCGGCGAATTGGTTTTTTACAGCCGGCTTTTTCTAAAATCCACCGCGCCACAAGCTCGCCTTCGCGTCCGGCGTCGGTAGCGATAATCACGTCATCCACTTCTTTGCT
>JAZNHR010000035.1:0-22093 GCA_045577075.1 Clostridia bacterium
GCATTTACGGTAAAATCCGCCGCCGGCGGCGTACTTGGGTATGGCGTTAGGACTGCGATGCGCGTCGGCATTTCCAGAGGTGTTTTTTCAAACGAAGCAGGGCTTGGCTCAAGTGCGTGTGTACATGCATCCTCCTCCGTCCGTGAGCCTTGCGTGCAGGGTATGTGGGGCATTTTTGAGGTGTTTGTGGACACAATGGTTGTATGTACACTAACGGCACTTGTAATTTTAACCTCGGGGCAATATGTGCCTTCTCCCGACGGAGTTTCTGCTTTGGAAGGGGTACAGCTGACATCTGCCGCCTTTGGTGCAGGTCTTGGTGCTTTCGGTGGAATCTTTATTTCCGTTTCTATTGTTTTTTTTGCATTTGCCACCGTTCTTGGGTGGAGTTTTTTCGGAGAACGAAGTGTTTCCTATTTACTTGGAAAGCGCGGCATTCGCCTCTATAAATTTGCATATGTTTTTATGGCTTTTCTCGGTGCAATCAGCAGCATGGAGCTTGTTTGGGGCATTTCCGACACGTTCAATGCCCTCATGGCAGTACCGAATCTTATTGCTTTAGTTCTTTTATCCCCGAAGGTCCTTTATGAAACACGTCGCTTTTTAAAAAGTCCTTTTGCAGTTTCTCATCATTTTTTCGTCAAACGGAAAGAGCTTAAAACCTATAAACCGCATTGTTTTTTATAAGAAAAATTACAAAAATTTGGCTTAATTTATAAAATTTTAGTTGACAATCCGGAATATATATAGGATAATAGAATGAAGAGGTGATAAGGAATATGAATTCCAAATTAGAAGCATTCAAACAAAACATAAAAGGTAAAAAGGTAGTCGTCCTTGGCATCGGCATCAGCAATAAACCTTTAATTCAGATGCTTTTATCCTATGGTGCTTCCGTTACTGCCTGTGATAAAAACGACGAACTGACCCCTGAGCTCGTTTCTTTAATGCGTATGGGTGCAAAGTTCAGTCTTGGTGAAAAATACTTAGATAATTTAGATTGTGATATTTTAATCCGCACCCCCGGCATGCGTCCGGACCTGCCGCAGATTCAAGCAGCAAAAAAGCGCGGTGCAAAGATTACCAGCGAGATGGAACTCTTCTTTGAGCTTTGCCCCTGCAAAATCATTGGCATTACGGGAAGTGACGGAAAAACAACGACTTCCACGCTTATTTATAATCTTTTGAAAAAGGAGGGCTACACTGTCCATCTCGGCGGCAACATCGGCACTCCCCTCCTTCCTAAAATTGAAACCATCGAGAAGGGACAGTTTGCAGTGGTGGAGCTTTCCAGCTTTCAGCTGCAAACCATGAAAAAGAGCCCCCATATTTCTGTCGTGACCAATATGTCCCCCAATCATCTGGACATGCACAAATCCATGGAAGAATATATTGAAGCAAAGAAAAACATCTTCCTGCACCAGACGAAAACGGGTCGGCTGATTATCAACGCGGATAACGAAATTACTGCCGGATTTTCTGCAGAAGCCAAAGGAAACGTTCTTACCTTTAGCCGCGAAAGCGAAAATACCACCGTATATTTACGGGACGGCAAAATTTATCTGGAAGACGCCATGGTTGTGGACACGGAAGATATTCTTCTCCCCGGCGTACACAACGTGGAAAACTATATGGCAGCCATTGCCGCAGTACAAAAGCTTGTAAAGCCGACAACGATTCGCAAGCTTGCCAAATCCTTTGCAGGTGTTGAGCACCGCATTGAATATGTACGGGAAGTAGACGGCGTAAAGTTCTATAATGACTCTATCGCCTCCAGCCCTACCCGCGCGCGAGCCGGTCTCTACTCCTTCGAGCAAAAAGTGATTCTCATTGCAGGCGGCTATGATAAGCGCATACCATTTGACGATTTTGGACATGATGTGAAAGCACGGGTTAAAAAGCTGTACTTAGTGGGCGCTACCGCCTCGAAAATCCGCGATGCGGTTACAAAGGCATACGCCGGCAAGAAAACCATGCCTATCTTTATTTATTCTACCCTGGAGCAAGCCGTAAAAGAAGCATACATGGGGGCAGAAGCCGGTGACATTGTTATGCTTTCCCCTGCCTGTGCAAGCTTTGATATGTTTAAAAACTTTGAAGAACGCGGAAAACGCTTTAAGGAGCTTGTAAAAAGCTTATGAGAACATTACTGGAAACATTAACTGTCGCGCCCGGAGTCTCCGGGCGCGAAAATGGTGCACAGGATACTTTTTCGGCACTACTTATGCCGTATTGTGAAGATATTCGAAAGGACGCCCTCGGAAATGTGATTGCGGCAAGACGCGGCTTTACGGAAAGCCATGAAACGCTGCTACTTGAAGCCCATGCCGACAAAATCGGTCTTATGGTGCGGCATATCACAAAAGAGGGTTTTTTGCTTGTCTGTCCCATTGGTGGATTTGATACGAAAATTTTACCGGCACAAGGCGTCCGGATTTACGGGCGAGAAGTCCTTCAGGGCGTCATTTGTGCCATTCCGCCCCACATTGCCACAAGCGAAAAGGCACCGGACATGAAAGTCCTTTGCGTTGATACGGGGCTATCGGCAGATAGAGTAAAACAGCTTGTGGACGTCGGGGACGTGATGGAATTTGACACGGAGTTTACACCCCTTAGGCAAAACATGATTGCCGCGTCGGCACTGGATGACAGGGCAGGCCTTGCAGTCATCGTGCAAACCCTTTCCCTTTTAAAAGACGAAGATTTACCGTTTAACATCGCTATTGTTGGTGCGGTACAGGAAGAAGTAGGCATGCGCGGTGCAGGCACCGCCGCCTACCAGGTAAACCCCAAAGCCGCCATTTGTATTGACGTTTGTCACGGGCAAAGCCCCGATGCACAAGGCACAGGCACCTTCCCTATGGGGAAAGGCCCCGTGATTACGGTGGGACCGAATGTACAACGAAGTGTGTCCCAAAAGCTAATACAAACGGCAAAAGCGCAGGACATTCCTTATCAGATTGACGTAGACAGCGGCTGTACGGGCACGGATGCATGGGTCGTGCAGGTAACCGGAAAGGGTGTATATACAGGACTTTTGTCCCTCCCACTTCGATATATGCACGCAGGATATGAAGTTCTCGACACGCGCGACGCAGAAAACACAGCAAAGCTTTTAGCAGAATTGATAAAAGACATAGGAAAGCAGGGTGCGTTATGCTTTTAAAAGAATTATGCACTAGGGCCGGCGTTTCCGGCGATGAGTATGAAATTCGAGATTTTATAAAATCTTCTCTCCGTGACTGCGATTGCCACGAGGACACCATGGGGAACCTCCTCGTTTCCCGTGGGGGCAAGGGCAAAAAAATTCTACTTGCCGCCCACATGGACGAAGTAGGACTGATAATTTCTTCCATTGAGGATAACGGCTTTTTACGATTTAAAACGGTTGGGGGTATAAACACAGACGTGCTACTCGGCAAAAAAGTGTATATCGGCAAAGAAAAGGTGCCGGGGATTGTGGGGGCATGTGCTGTGCATCTCCAGTCCAAAACCCAGCGTGAGGAAGCCGTAAAAGAAGAAAATATGTATATTGACATCGGTGCCATTGACCGCGAAGATGCGGAAGCCGCCGTCACCCTTGGCGATACTGCCGTTTTTTCGCCATACTACGAGGAATTCGGCGACGGACTCATTTGTGCCCGTGCAATTGACGACAGAGCCGGTTGTGCCGTTTTAATGCGGCTTCTCCAAAACCGATACGAAGGAATAGAGCTTGTTTGTGCCTTTACGGCGCAGGAAGAGGTCGGTACCCGCGGCGCACAGGCGGCGGCAGAATTTTTCCGCCCGGATTTTGCGGTTGTGGTAGAGTCAACCTTCTGTTCCGACATTTTTCCCACAGACCCCGCGCTCCACGTTACCACTTTAGGTGCAGGACCTGCTGTAACGTTTATGGACAGAGTTGCCACGCCTGACCGCATGCTTGTTTCTTCCCTGACGCTTACGGCAAAAACCCACGAAATTCCGTGGCAACACAAACGGACTTGCGGTGGTGGCACAGACGCAGGCGTTATTTCCAGAGCTGTGGAAGGAATTCCTACCGCAATTTTGGCGCTCCCGTGCCGTAATCTCCATTCTCCGTCCTGCGTAATCGCCAAGGACGACTATGAAAATCTGTACCGACTGCTGGATACGTGGCTTAAAGCAGCCGCCCCTTCCCTATAAGACGCAAAAGGAGTAACCACCATGAAATCCATATTTGAAAAATTAGCGCTGACGCCTGCCCCTTCAGGGAGCGAACAGCAAATTTGTAATTGCATACAGTCTTTTTTGACATACGCGGACGAAATTAAAGTGGACGCCCACGGCTCTCTTTTAGTGCATAAAAAAGGAGACGGCGACGGCATTGTGATTTTGACCGCCATGGACACGCCGTGTCTTTACGTCACATACCCCGAAGACGGCTTTGCCCGTTTTTCCGCGGTAGGTGGGCTTAAGCCCACGCAAGGGATGGCTGTACTTTGCCAAAATAATTTCCGCGGCGTTATCGGCAAGGACGAAAAAGGGATGTTTGTTGACACGGGGTCTCACACTCTCGAAATTGGGCAATGGGCTGTGCCCACCCCCTCGTTTTTCCAAGTAGATGACACCCTTTTTGCCGGCGCATCCATAGGGCAATACGCCGCAATAACTGCCGCGATAGCGGCAGCAAATGCCAATACAAACAAAGACGTTTGGTTTGTCTTTGCCACGAAAAGTCATATTCGCCAGCTCTCGCCTTCTTTTATGCGGATAATCGATGCGAAAACGCTTGTATCTGTAGAAGTAAGCAGTGCAAACGATGCACCGGCAGAAAAAACTGTGTTTGCTGCCTTAGGAAACGGCACAACCCTACGGGTAAAAGACGAAGGTATGCTTTCCTCTCCAAAACTTCTCGACGCGCTTTCCGCTTTGCCTTTTAAGACATATAGAGAAGTCAGCACCCTTCGCGGCGTTGGCGGTTTTGTGCAAAAGGCATACGGCGGCATTGAAAGTGTAGGCCTCGGGATTCCCGTTCGCTACTATGGACACGGAAACGAAATGGTTTCCCTTTCGGATATTAAAAATACCGCAGATATTCTAACCAATTATTTGAATGCATAAAATAACGGCACACCTTTCGGTGTGCCGATTCTTTATTATTTCACTTCTACTCTCCAGCCAAACGGGTCATCGCATTTGCCGGTCTGGATGCCTGTGATAGCATCGTAAATCTTCTGACTCGTCTCGCCAATGGAGCCATCGCCAATGGTAAACACATCATCCTTATAACGGAGCTTGCCGACAGGGGAAATAACTGCCGCCGTGCCTGTGCCAAACACTTCTTCGAGCGTGCCGTTATTAAATGCTTCGATAAGTTCGTCAACAGAAATCTTTCTTTCTTCCACATCCATGCCCCAGGACTTACAAAGTTCAATTACAGAACGGCGTGTGATACCGGGAAGGATGCTGCCGTTGAGCATCGGCGTTACAATTTTGCCGCCAATCTTAAAGAAGATGTTCATAGCGCCGACTTCTTCAATGTACTTTCTTTCCACACCGTCGAGCCACAGCACCTGGGAATAGCCGTCATTATGCGCTTTTACCTGCCCTGCAAGGCTTACAGCGTAGTTACCGCCGGTCTTTGCAAAGCCCATGCCGCCTCGAACAGCGCGCACATATTCGTCTTCAATCCAGATACCCACAGGCGCAAGACCGGATTTATAATACGCACCGCTGGGAGAAAGAATAACCATAAACTTATATGTCTTGGAAGGTGCAACGCCGAGGAACTCATCGGTTGCAATGATGAAGGGGCGAATGTAAAGGGACGTGCCGGGGGCTGTGGGAATCCAGTCCTTATCAATGGCTACAACCGCACGAATAGCTTCTACGAAATATTCTTCGGGAAGCTCAGGGATGCAAAGACGTTCATTCGTAGCGTTTGTGCGCTTTGCGTTTTGGTCGGGACGGAACAAATAAACCTTGCCGTCTTCCCCATTATACGCCTTAAGACCTTCAAACATTTCCTGGCCGTAATGGAAAACCATACAGCTTGGTGCGAGAGAAAGATTCTGGTAGGGAACGATGCGCGCATCATGCCAGCCCTTGCCCTCTGTATAATCCATGATAAACATATGGTCCGTAAAGACTTTGCCGAAACCCAGGTTATTTTGGTCCGGTTTTGCCTTCGGGGATGTTGTTTTTGTAATCGAAATATTCACTCAAATCATCCTTTCTAAAATCCTATTCTATGATTATACACCTATAAAACAGAAAAATCTAGTCTTTTGTGAAAATTTTTACAAATTTTACAGTCTTTTTGTTACGAGCTCAATTTTCTCGTTAAAGTAGGCTTCAAATCTGCCCTCATCAAGCGCCTCGCGGATTTCTTCCATCAGGTGGTTATAGAAATATAGATTATGGAGCACGCAAAGGCGCATGCCCAGCATCTCCCCTGCCTTTAAAAGGTGACGGATATAAGCACGGGAATAACGCGAACACGCAGGACACCCGCAACCTTCTTCAATGGGAAGGGGGTCGCGCATATATTTCGCGTTATTGAGGTTTATAATGCCGTGGTTTGTAAACATATAGCCATGCCGTGCGTTGCGGCTTGGCATAACACAGTCAAAAAAGTCAATACCGCGGCGAACGCCTTCCAAAATATTGGCAGGGGTACCTACGCCCATGAGATACCGCGGACGGTCAGAAGGCATAAACGGTTCCACCGCGTCAATAATCCGGTACATTTCTTCGTGGGTCTCCCCCACAGCAAGGCCGCCGATAGCGTAACCGGGAAGGTCCAGCTTTGCAATCTCCTTCATGTGTGCTATGCGAAGGTCATCATAGGTGCCGCCCTGATTTATGCCGAACAGCATCTGCTTTTTATTGATTGTATCTTCTTTTGCATTTAGTTTATTCATTTTTTCTTTACAGCGGATAAGCCATCTTGTTGTGCGCTCAGTTGACTTTTTTGTATAGTCATACGGCGAAGGGTTTTCTACACATTCATCAAACGCCATGGCGATGGTAGAGGCGAGATTGGACTGAATCTGCATGCTTTCCTCCGGCCCCATAAAAATCCGCTTACCGTCAATGTGAGACTGAAAGTATACGCCTTCCTCCTTGATGCTGCGAAGCTGTGCCAAAGAGAAAACCTGAAAGCCGCCGCTGTCAGTCAAAATCGGGCCTTTCCAGTCCATAAAAGAATGGAGACCACCCATATCGCGGACGACTTCGTCCCCCGGCCGGACATGCAGATGATATGTATTACAAAGTGCCACCTGGCATCTTACCCTTTCCAGGTCTTCGCTCGCCACGCCCCCTTTTATGGCGGCAGATGTGGCAACGTTCATAAAAACCGGCGTCTGCACTGTGCCGTGCACCGTTTCAAAAGTGCCACGTCTTGCTCTGTTTTCTTTTTTCAGTAATGTAAACATATAGTTCCTCCCTGATTTATCAAGGCATATCGATAAACTGTTTATCATTATACAATACTTTTGGGAAAAATACAAGCCTATACTGTTTTTTTATTGCACACGGCAAAAAAATATGCTATGATAAAGCTATGAGGTGATGAAATGAAAAAACGTACATTTATTATTTTGCTGACAGTATTTCTATCCTTACTTTTTTGCGCGCCTGCGTCTGCCGACGTCCGGATTAAAATTCTATACGGCAAAGCCGAAATTTCTTGCGATGTTGCGCCCATCATTGTAAATGACCGTACCATGGTGCCTGCCCGTGCCATTTTTGAGGCAATCGGGGCAGAAATTAGCTATGAGGAAGAAACGCGCACCGTTACAGCGATAAAAGATGATAAAACAATAAAACTCCAAATCGACAGTAACGTGATGCTTATAAACGACAAAACGGTTGTTTTGGACAGCCCACCTTTTATAAAGGACGACAGAACACTCGTTCCTATTCGCGCCTGTGCAGAAAGCTTTGACCTCCAGGTGGAATGGTGGGACGAGGCGCGGATTGTAAAAATCAAAAGGGGCGCCTGGCTTGAAACGAAACGGGTTGACAGCAATGGTATAATCCAAGAAAAAACATACGACGAGCGTGGAAATTTACTGTTTAACGGCAGCACGAACATAGCATACACCTACGATGTCCTTGACAACGAATTAACAGTCAGCCAACAGGGCGGCGGCGGATACTATAGAGCTTACGATGTATACGGAAATTTAATCAAAAGCAAAGCGGCACACGGATGTGAAACAACGTATACCTATGATGAAAATCGCCGCGTTGTGACAGAATCGGTGCAAAACCGTATGTCCCCCACCCCCACGGTGTATTCCTACACCTATGATGCGGCGGGGAATTTACTACGGAAGGAAACGGCAGACGGGTTTTGGGAAGTTTGGTCATACGATGCGGAAGGCAGGTTGATTCGCCGCGAAAACTCTATCGGCGAATGGCACTCCACCACCTATGACGAAAACGGCAACCATATCGAAAGCAATAGCAGCCGCGGCGCATGGACCAAATGGGAATACGACGCACAAGGAAAAATGCTTTCGCAGACGGATGCCCACAGAACCACAACGTATTTCTACGATGAAAAAGGGAATTTAATGCGTTCGGAAGACAGCGACGGCTCATGGATGCAGTATACCTATGACGAGGCAGGCAGAAAAACGAAATGGGAAATGCCCACGTTTAGCGTAACGTATATTTATGACGAATACGGCAACCTAATCCGTGAAGAGCGAAATGACGGCTACTATACAGAATACACCTATGAATATTTTTTGCAGTAAAATCATATCACATAAAAAAGGTGAACGAATTTTCGTTCACCTTTTTGTTAGCCCAAAAACATAGCGTCACCAAAGCTAAAGAAACGGTACTGCATTTTAACGGCTTCTTCATAGGCATGAAGGACATTCTCTCTCCCTGCAAATGCGCTAATCAGCATGAGAAGTGTGGATTTCGGCAGGTGGAAGTTTGTAATAATGGCATCCACCGCTTTAAATTTATAGCCGGGATAAATGAAAATATCTGTATCGCCGCTTTTTGCGCGCATACGTCCGTTTTCGTCTGCAACAGACTCGACTGTGCGAACACTCGTCGTACCGCAACAAACGACTCTGCCTCCCCTTTGCTTACATGCGTTAATCTTTTCTGCCGCTTCTTCTGAAACGGTATAAAATTCCGTGTGCATTTTATGCTCGGTAATTTCCTCGACCTTGACGGGGCGAAACGTGCCGAGCCCCACATGAAGGGTTAAAAACGCAATGTCTACGCCCATTTCGCGAAGTTCGTTTAAAAAGCTTTCCGTAAAGTGAAGGCCTGCCGTAGGGGCTGCCGCCGAGCCGCTTTCTTTTGCATACACCGTCTGATACATTTCCTTATCTTCCAGCGTTTTCGTAATATAATGCGGAAGTGGCATCTCCCCGAGCTTTTCCAGAATTTCTTCAAAAACGCCGTCATAGGTAAAGGACACAATGCGGTTGCCGCCCTCGATAACTTCGAGAATCTCCGCCTCCAAGATGTCACCAAACACAAATTTTGCCCCCGGTTTTGCCTTTTTTCCCGGACGAAGGGCAACTTCCCATACATCAAGATTCATGCGCTTTAAAAGCAAAAATTCAATGGCACCGCCGGTGTCTTTTTTCTGCCCGTAAAGCCGAGCAGGAATGACGCGCGTATCATTTAAAACAAGGCAGTCACCTTTTTTTAAGATGTGCCGCAAATCCGTAAAGGTGCCGTGGTTTATTTCTCCCCCGATAAGCGTAAGGAGCCTTGCGGCCGTACGGTCTGCTAAAGGCTCCTGTGCAATCAGCGCATCGGGTAATGTGTAATCAAAATCCGATAGCTTCAATGTTTTATTCTCCGTAATTATACCCCATAGAAAGGAGTTTTTTATTCTGTTCGAGGATTGCATCTTTTCCGGCAGGTACGCATTTTGCAACGCCCTTACAAAGGCCTTCAAAGTCTACGCAACCCGTTGCCTTTACGAATGCACCCGTCATAATCATATTGGCAAGCTTTCTCGCGCCGGCTTCGTCTGCCATTTTGGTGGCAGGAATGCGGATAACGGTAACATCATCGCGCTGTACATCTTCTTCGATAAGAGAAGAATCTACTAAAATGAGTCCACCGGAAACAACTGCATTTTCGAACTTACGAAGAGAGGGCAAGTTCATGGCAATGAGTGCCGTGGGCTTTGTAATCATAGGAGATGCAACCGGCTCTTCCGACATGATAACATGGCAGTTTGCCGTACCGCCGCGCACTTCCGGACCGTAGGACGGAAGCCAAGAAATTTCATAGCCGTTTACAAGGCCGGTATATGCGAGTACTTTGCCTGCAAAAAGTATTCCCTGCCCACCAAAGCCTGCAATTACGATTTCATTACTTTTCATCAGTCTCTGCCCCCTTATCCTTATAAACACCAAGCGGATAGTAGTCCAGCACTTCGCCGCCAAGACGCTTCAGTGCTTCTGCCGGCGGCAATGCCCAGTATGTGGGGCAAGCGGAAAGTACTTCAACAAGGCTGAAGCCCTTACCTTCCAGCTGGTAGGTAAATGCCTTTTTAATGGCCGCTTTTGCTTCGCGGATATGCTTTACGCTGTCTACAGCCGTTCTTGCAAGGTATGCCGCGCCGCTCGTCTGGGAAAGAAGCTCGCAGACTCGAAGGGGATATCCTTGGGTTTTAACGTCACGGCCGTAAGGCGAGGTCTGTGTAACCTGACCTTCCAGTGTAGTCGGTGCCATCTGGCCGCCGGTCATACCGTAAACGCCGTTGTTTACAAAGATAACCGTAATGTTTTCACCACGGGATGCGGCATGAACGGTTTCTGCAGTACCAATTGCAGCAAGGTCACCATCGCCCTGATAGGTGAAGACTACGCGGTCAGGCAATGCGCGCTTAATACCGGTAGCAACAGCCGGTGCACGGCCGTGTGCCGCCTGTTCCATATCACATGCAAAATAATTATATGAAAATACCGAACAGCCAACGCTTGCTACGCCTACAGTCTGTCCTACAATACCCAGTTCATCCAGTACCTCTGCAACAAGGCGGTGAATGATGCCGTGGGTACAGCCGGGACAGTAGTGCAGTTCAACATCGTTGAGTGCTTCGGGACGTGTAAATACTTTCGTCATCTTACTTTCCCTCCTTCATTTTGCGGATGGCATCGCAAATTTCGTCCGGCGTCGGCACAATACCACCGGTACGTCCAAAGAACTCTACCGGTTTCTTACCACCAACTGCAAGGCGAACATCTTCTACCATCTGGCCCATGCTCATTTCAACTGTAAGGAAGCCCTTTGCCGTTTCTGCTGCCTTTTCAAACGCAGAAACCGGGAACGGCCAGAGCGTAATGGGACGGATAAGACCAACCTTAATGCCTTCTTCGCGAAGGGCCAGGATTGCCGTCTTTGCAACACGGGCGATAGTGCCGTATGCGGCGATAACGTAGTCTGCATCCTCGGTCATATATTCTTCCCATTTGACTTCGTTCTTTTCTACTTCCTTATATCTTTCATAACGGGCTAAAACAAGCTCTTCAAGGTCAGAAGCTTCAATGTACAGGGAGTTTATAACGTTACGGGGGCGTTTGCCTTCCGTACCGTTTGCCGCCCATGTCTTCTCCGGCAGTTTTCTGCCTTCTTTGGCGCCGAATTCAACCGGCTCCATCATCTGACCGAGCATACCGTCACCCATAATCATAACGGGCATACGATACTGGTCCGCAATATCAAAGGCTTCCTGGGTCATATCCACAAGTTCCTGAATGGAGCTGGGGGCAAGTACGATTAAATGATAGTCCCCGTGGCCGCCGCCTTTTACTGCCTGGAAATAGTCACTTTGTGCCGGCTGAATGCCGCCAAGGCCGGGGCCGCCGCGCACGATGTTTAAAATAACGCAGGGCAGGTCACTGCCTACGATATAGGAAATGCCTTCCTGTTTAAGGCTAATGCCGGGGCTTGAGGAAGATGTCATAACACGAGCACCCGCGCCTGCGGCGCCGTACACCATGTTAATGGCTGCAACTTCACTTTCTGCCTGCAAAAATGTACCGCCGATTTTCGGCATACGCTTTGCCATATATGCGGAAACTTCCGTCTGGGGCGTAATCGGGTAACCGAAGAAGAGACGACATCCAGCCTGGATTGCCGCTTCTGCCACAGCTTCGTTTCCTTTCATTAAAACTTTTTCCGCCATAACTTTCATCCTTTCTGGTTTATTTTTCCACCTCTATGACAGTATCGGGGCATATCGTGGCGCAAAACGCACAGCCGATACATTCTTCCTGCTTTACAACCTCTGCAGGGTGAAATCCTTTTTTGTTAAGTCTGTCCTTAGCCATCTGTACGATGTGCTTGGGGCAAACGGTTGTGCAAAGTTCACAGCCCTTACATCTATCCTCCCGAAATGTTACCTTTGCCATATCCATCATCCTTTCGTATTAAAATGGCGCTTTTATATAAAGTTCCAAGGGCAAAACGGGATTTGCCACTGAAACTTCTATTCCTTTTTTTACAGCCGTAAAGCCGACGGGTATGCCGGTCTCTAGGCTTACTTCCTCGACAAGTTTCTGCCCTTCCATGATAATTTCAGGTGTAGTTTCCTGCCCGAGATGGGTAGCGTTTACAAGCTTTGTGACAGAAAGCCTGGATGCGTTCTCCACCTCCCGGAGAATTTCAAGCACGCCTTCCTTGTCCTTTGTAAGGGGCCTTCGAGCGTTTATAACATAATACATTTCATAAGGCTCAGCCATGAAATAATTGTTATACTGCCCCAGTGCCAGCGCGCCGTCCTCATCACCGCCCACGTCAAAGATTGCCGTAGTTTGCTTATTTGTAAACACCGAGAAAATCTCGCTGGGAAGCGCGGGGATATCCACATTTGTATTCGCAAACCTCGGCAGTATGACGCTTATACCGTTTTTTTCGAGAATTTCCTTCGCGTCCGCCGTGCGGTAATAGGGATTTACCGTATCCATATCCACAATTGTGGTGTGCGCTCTTTGTCCCATTGCAAGGTTTAGCGCAAATTCAGTTTTTCCGCTACCGAAATGACCGGTAATAATGTTTAATCTTTTCATATTACATTAGTATAGCACACCGAAATCTAAAAGTCAACTCTTTCGACTGCAAAAAAAGCAAAAAATCGACAGGTACAATCCTTTCCCTTGACTTACTCTTTCTGTCTGTGATAGAATGAAAAAACAAAAGGAGGATAAAGTATGAAAATCGTATTACAGCGTGTAAAAAGAGCATCCGTATCCGTAGAAAACGAGACGGTGGGTGCAATTGATAAAGGTCTTTTAGTGCTTTTAGGTGTCGGCGAAGGGGACACAAAGGAAACTGCAGACTATCTGCTTAATAAGCTTTCCATTCTTCGTATTTTTGAGGATGAAAACGGGAAAACAAATCTCTCCTGCCGCGACGTGGGCGGTGCACTTTTGGTCGTATCCCAGTTTACTCTGTATGCAGACTGCAAAAAAGGCAGCCGACCCAGCTTTACAAATGCTGCGCCGCCTGCCATAGCGAATGAACTGTATACATATTTTGTTGAACAATGCCGTGCCCTTTTTCCAAAAGTTGAAACAGGCGTCTTTGGTGCCCACATGGAAATCGACATGCTTTGCGACGGCCCGTTTACCATCAATTTAGAGCATTAAAGGTCAAATTCTTTAATGTCGGGGCAAGCTTGCATAATCTCCATGAGGGAAACAGTTTTGAAGTTTGCAGGGACTTTAATAATAAAGTCCAGTGCCATAAGCCCATCCTCTCTCGTTTCCATTTTGATATTCAAAATCTCAATGTTATTTTTATCAAAAAGTGCATGAATTTGGGAGACGGTCTCGGCTTTATTGGAAACGACAAGAAAAACCTGTTCTGTGCTCGGTACATGGAGAAAATTCCATCTCCTGTGGAGAAAAACCTGTACCAACAGAATCGTCAGCGTGCCCATAACACCGAGAATATACATGCCGCCCCCTACTGCCATACCAATAGCAGAGGTTGCCCAAATGCCGGCGGCGGTCGTAAGGCCGTTAATCGTGTACTTACGAACAAAGATAAGCCCGGCACCTAAGAAGCCGACGCCGCTGACTACCGAAGCCGCCACTCTCGAGGTATCCACAGAGTGTCCCGGCAGGGTTGCCACATCCATAAATCCGTATTTTGAGACAAGCATGACAAGCGCTGCCGCCATCGCCACAATAAAGTGTGTGCGAATGCCTGCGCCTTTCATGCTTCTTTTTCTCTCATAGCCGACTGCCGCACCGCAAAGGCCTGCGAGTACCAGTCTTCCAAAAAACTCCAGCTGCATAAGAAGTGCCGCCGTATCAAATCCAAACATGGTTTCTCCTTTCTCTGTCAAACGCCACCCGGCAGTGCTGTTCGCATGCCGGAAAGATGTTCGTCCTGACTCAATTTGCCAATTTCCCACTTGCCGTTCTCATAGAAATATTCCGAAACCGAAGCGTTGGAAACCCAGGTGTACTGCGCGATGTTTTCGACGGAGCCGTCCCGTACCATACATTCCATACAGCGAATGGGGGTCACATGGGTAAAAATCGCAACGGTTTTGCCTTCGTTTTCCAAGGCAATTTTCTTAACCGCGGCAAAAACACGGTTTGCCACTTCTTCCACCGATTCGCCGCCCGTACATCTTGCATGGCGCAAATCGTTTCTCCACACGCCGAAATCCCCAGGGAAAAGCGTATCCAGCTCGTCAAAATTTTTCTCGTCCCATTCCCCGCCGTCAATTTCTCGAAGCGCCGGCTCCTTTACAATCGGCACGCCGATTACATCGGAAAGTGCTTTTCCCGTGTAAAAGGCGCGCTTTAAATCGCTGGAATAAATCTTGTCTACAGCATATTTTTCTGCGATGAATTTTGCAGTTTTCTGTGCCTGAAGCATCCCTTGTTCTTCTAAGTCTACGTCAAGATGTCCTGCAAATATGTTTCTTCTGTTTGCACAGCTTTCGCCGTGGCGAATAAGTAATACAGTTGTCATAACGATTCTATGCCTCAAAACAATGAAATTTGTCCGTCATCCTCAGGGATGGCCTCACTTTGCGGATAATACCCGCCGGAAGGAATGTTTTTACTCTTATACTGCATGGTTTCCTCGGTGGCAAGTGCCATTTTAGAGAGGGTATGCCCTTTCTTCATACGCATAACCTGTACCCCTTGGGTGCCGCGTGTAGACTTCGGCTCCAGGTCTTCCGTGTGAAAAGTCAAAAGTTTTTGGGACGTACTACAAAGCGTGACGGGTACGTTTTCCGGAATATAGAGTGCGTCTACAAGGGGCGAAGCGCCGCTATATGCATTCGTAAGCTTTTTGCGGTTTAGTTTTGTGGCGTAGCTTGCCATTTCCGTTTTTGCAACCTTACCGTTTTCAAAGCCGAACAGCATGTAGCCAGTATATTTTTCGGTGGGAACGGCATAGACAATCCGTTCATCGGCAGGCAGCCCCAGAAGATTCGGCAAAAATTCGCCAAGGGCACTTGCCTTACAATCCGCAATGTCGGAAATACGCATTTTGTATACATTTTGCTGATTGCTAAACAGCAATACATCCCAACGGTTGGAGGCTTCAAATTCGGAAACGATTTCGTCCTCTTCCTTTAGTTTCTGTTCCCCTGCCGAGCGAAGGGATACGAGGGAAATCTTCTTGAGATAATTCTCACGGGTGAAAAAGATTTTGAGATTATAATCTTCCACTTCTTCTGCTTCCGTGATGGTTTCCACGTCTTCCCCAGCGATAATTTCCGTCTTCCTGTCCTTGCCGTATTTCTTTGCCGTTTCTTTCAAAGTGGCAATAATCAGCTTTTTGATTTCAGCGTCGCTGGACAGAGTGAAGGTGAGGTTTTCAATTTCCTCCGCAAGAGCTTCCGTTTCCGCGGTACGTTTTAAAATGTACTGCTTATTTAAATTGCGAAGCTTAATTTCCGCAACATATTCTGCCTGTACTTTGTCAATAGAGAAGCCTTCCATAAGGTTCGGTACAACGTCCTCATCCTTCTCCGTTTCCCGTACAATGCGAATGGCCTTGTCAATATCCAATAGAATTTTCTTAAGACCGAGAAGCAAATGAAGCTTCTCTTTTTTGTTTTGAATATCAAAAGAAAGCCGGCGGCAAATACAGCCTTTGCGAAACCTAGTCCATTCCTCGAGAATTTCACGAACGCCCATAACACGGGGCTGGCCGTCAATTAAAATGTTAAAGTTACAGCTAAAGGAGTCCTCAAGGCTTGTAAGCTTATACAGCCGCATCATGAGTTTATCAGGGTCCGTGCCGCGTTTTAAATCAATCGTAAGCTTTAAACCGCCAAGGTCGGTTTCGTCGCGAATGTCGGAAATTTCTTTGATTTTATTGTTTTTTATCAGTTCCACGACGCGGTCAATAATCACTTCCGTTGCGGTGGTATACGGAATTTCATAAATTTCAATGCAGTTATTCTTTTTATCATAGGTGTACTTTGCGCGAAGCCTAAAACTGCCTCTGCCTGTTTCGTAAATCCGATTCATTTCCTCCTCGTTTAAAATCAGATACGCACCTGTAGAGAAGTCAGGCGCAGGCATAAAGGCGCGAAGGTCAGCCTTTTCGTTTTTAATATAGGCAATCGTCGCGTCGCAAAGCTCTTTTAAGTTAAAACTGCAGATGTTACTCGCCATACCAACGGCAATACCCTGGTTGGGGTTTACCAAAATCGTCGGGAACGAGACAGGCAGAAGAATCGGCTCCTTCATCGTCCCGTCATAGTTATCCGTAAAGTCTACGGTGTTCTTATCAATTTCACCGAAAAGCTCGTTACAAATCCCGTCCAGCTTCGCTTCCGTATAACGGGGTGCGGCGTATGCCATATCCCGGCTAAACTGCTTACCGAAGTTACCCTTTGAGTCTACAAACGGATGCAGAAGCGCTTCATGCCCCGAGGTAAGACGCACCATCGTTTCATAGATTGCCGCATCACCGTGAGGATTGAGTTTCATGGTCTGCCCCACAATATTGGCAGACTTCGTCCGATTGCCGGAAATCAGCCCCATTTTATACATGGTATAGAGGAGCTTTCTATGTGACGGCTTAAACCCGTCAATTTCCGGAATGGCACGAGAAATAATAACGCTCATGGCGTAGGGCATATAGTTTTTCTCAAGGGTATCTGTAATTTGCTGTTCAATGGGCGGATTACTCATCCTTATGCCTCCATTTCCAAAATTTCAGAAAGCCAAGCTTTAAGGTCCTTCGTCCAGTTACTAGTTAGCGGTATATCTGCCGCAAGACCCAGACCGTGACCGCCATTCGGGTAAATATGCAAAGAAAAAGGAACACGGTTTGCGCGAAGTGCTTTTGCCATATTCAGGCTGTTTTCCACCGGGACTACCTCATCCCCAGCCGTATGCCACAAAAACATAGGCGGCGTATCGGGGGTAACGTTTTGTTCTGCTGAGAAAGTATGCAAATCGAGCGTGGTAAACCCTTCTCCGAGAAAACACTCTGCCGTTCCCATATGTGCAAACTTCTCAAAAGAAGCCACCGCATAACAGGCAACCGCAAAATCAGGTCTGCCCGAAACAGAATCTGTAGGGTCTTCAGGATTTACACTTCCGTCTTTATAGCGCAGTGCCGTCATATACGCAAGGTGTCCACCTGCAGAAAATCCGAGTACACCAATTTTGTTTGGGTCTATTCCAAATGCTTCGGCGCGGTAGCGAACAAGGCGCACGCTTCTGACTGCATCGCTTACCATCGCGTCATGCGTATAGGGTCTTAGCCGATATTCCAGCACGAAGGCATGAAAACCAATGGTATTTAGCCACTGCGCCACAGGCTCGCCTTCGTGGTAGGCACGATGGTCATAGCCGCCGCCTGCAAAAACAATTATACACGGATGCGTTTTACCGTCCTGCAAAAGATACGGCACCAGTGTTGGCTCTTCCTGTCCGTATTCTGTGCAGAAATACGGCGTATTCTTTTCCCAAAGCTTCACTTTATTCATGATATGTTAACTCCTTTAGCAAACATTTAAATACTGCATTTACTGTTTTTCGACGTACTGTCCGCCTGTCCCCTGCAAGACGAAGGGCAAATGACGTGGTGCCTTTTTCCGCACTAAGCCCAATATATACAAGACCCACGGGCTTTCTATCCGTGCCGCCCCCGGGGCCGGCAATGCCGGTAGTGGAAATGCCAATATCCGCGCCTGCACGTTTTTTCACACATTCTGCCATTTCCCGTGCCGTTTCGTGGCTGACGGCGCCGTGGACTTTCAGTGTTTCTTCTTTTACACCAAGGCGCATTTTCGCTTCGTTTGCATACGTTACAACGCCTTCAAGATACACCGAGGAAATGCCGGGGAAATCGGTAAACGCCGCCCCCAGCATACCACCTGTACAGCTCTCTGCCGTTGCGACCGTTTTCCCACTTTCCAAAAGCAAATGAATGACTGTTTCTTTACACATCGATATGCACCGTTTCGTCTATGGCTTTTTGAATAAGCCCTTCTGTATCGATAAGCGCCTCGGACTCTAGAATCTTTTCAAGCCGTGGCTTTGTTGTTGGATGTTTCGGAACAAAAATTGTACAGCAATCCTCATAGGGCAAAATAGACGTTTCGTAGCTGTCAATTTTCCTTGCCATGGCAATAATATCTTCTTTGTCCATACCGATTAAGGGACGGAAGCACGGCATCGTAGCACATGCATCGGTAACGCCGATGGCTTCAAGGGTCTGGCTTGCCACCTGCCCGAGGCTTTCGCCCGTTACAACGGCGCCTGCACCTGTGTTTTCCGCAATTTGGCAGGCAATTCGCATCATCATGCGGCGCATGAGAATCGTTAAATGTTCTGCCGGACATTTTGCCTTCATCTGAAGTTGCTGCTCGGTAAAGGGTACAATATGCACGCGCATTCCACCCGTGTATCTTGCTAAAATACGCGCAAGGTCCAAAACCTTTTCCTTTGCCTTTTCACTTGTAAAGGGGGGCGAAAAAAAGTGTACGGCGTCCATGGACGTGCCGCGCCTTGCCATCATGTAGCCTGCAACGGGGCTGTCAATCCCGCCGGACAGAAGCAGCATCACCTTCCCTGCAGAGCCTGTGGGCATACCGCCGGGACCTTTGCATTTTTCCGCATACACATAGGCGCCGCCTTCCCGGATTTCAACGTGGACGGTAATTTCAGGGTCGCGGACGTCTACCCCTAGATGGGGATGCGCCGCCAAAATCATGCCGCCGATTTCTGCGCTGACCGCAGGGGACTGCATGGGATAGGATTTATCGGCACGTTTGGTTTCTACTTTAAAGGTTTTATATTTTGATAAGTTTACATAGGAAAGTACGGTTTTCCCGATTTCCTCCAGTTCTTTACCGCATACCGCGGTGCGAATGACATAGACAACACCAAAAACGCGGAGAATCTTCTGCATAATTTCCTCCACGTCCGCGCCATCTTTCGGCTCGGCGTAAAGGGTGGCTCGGGATTTATAGACGTGCGCCCCATCCCCTACCGCCGCGCGGATGTTTCTAACCAGTTTGTCTTCAAAAATATGACGATTGAGTCCCTTTAAAATAATTTCACCGTATTTAATTAAAATAATTTCTTTCATTGTTAGCTCCTTACGCCAAGTGCCATGTAAAGCATTGGTATGATGGATTTGAGTGCACGGATTGTTTCGTGGATTTCTGCCTCGGTGTTCTCGTCGGAAAGACTGAAGCGAACGCCGCTATCGGGCGAAGGGACACCCATACTGCGAAGAACATAGCTTTTTTCCGAGCGCGCACCTGCACAAGCCGAGCCGCCGGAAACGCAAATACCGGCATTCGAGAGGGCATTTGTCACCACTTCGGACGGAACAGAAGAAAACGAAACATTTAAAATATGCGGCAGCCTATCTTCCGGGCTGTTAACATATACATGGGGAAGCTCTAAAATACCGTCAAGTAACAACCGCGAAAGTTTTTCCACCTTCTCATAGTCCCGTTCTTCTTCGCATGCCGCCGCCATTGCGGCAATAGCAGGCAAATTTTCCGTGCCCGGGCTAATATCTCGTTCCTGGCCGCCGCCGTAAATAACAGGCGAGAGCGTAAGCCCTTTTCGAACATACAAAGCACCTGCGCCTCGAAGGCCGTGGATTTTATGAGCGCTGACGCTTACCAAATCCGCACCCCACGTTTCCGGAAGAACAGGTAGTTTCCCAAAGGACTGCACGCAGTCCGTATGAAAAAGTGCCTTCGGGCATACCGTCTCCATCTGCGCCTTGATTTTTTCAACCGGCTGAATGGCACCCGTTTCGTTATTGACGTGCATGACGCTTACGAGCTGTGTGTCTTCTGTCAGCGCCTCGAAAATGGCTTCTGCCCGAACAATGCCGTTTTTTTCGGGCTTTACGTATTTTACGTTTATGCCTTTTTGCTCGAGGGATGCACATACATTTTTCACTGCAGGGTGCTCAATTGTCGTGGTGACGAGGGTGCCACTGGCTTTAAGGCGAACTGCCCCTTGCACCGCAAGATTATCCGCCATGGTGCCACCGGAAGTAAAAACAATATTACCGGGCTCTGTGTGCATTTTCCCTGCCACAGCTTCCCGTGCTTTTTTTAAAATCTGCGCCGCTTCCGTTCCCTTAGCATGCACGGAAGAAGGGTTCCCAAAACGAATCTGCGCCGCATCTAAAAACGCTTCCATTGCCTTCTTTGAGGGTTTTGTGGTTGCGCTATTATCAAGATATATCATGTACTGTCACCTAACCATAAAACTATTCCATATTATCTTATCCCAAAGTTTTATTTTTGTCAAGTTTTTGTTGACAAATGGGCGAAAAAATGGAATAATATTGGTATATACTATTGCTATATAAAACGATCACGAAGGAGCTTTGTATGTACGACATTATTATTATCGGCGCAGGCCCCGCGGGGCTCAGCGCCGGGCTATATGCTTCCCGTGCAGGCAGAAAGGTCCTGATTTTGGAGCGTATGGCGCCGGGCGGTCAGCTTTCCACCATTGAAACGATAGAAAACTATCCCCCCATCCCCTCCATTACAGGTCCCGAGCTTGCCATGCAGTTTTTGGAAGCTGCGTCTTCCTTTGGCGCAACCCTTTTATATGAGGATGCGGTAAAGCTGCATTTGGGAAAAACAAAAGCCGTAGAAACGTCACTTGGAAATCGTTACGAGGGAAAAGCGCTGATTCTGGCCACGGGTGCGGAGCCGAAAACGCTGGGACTTTCAAATGAGGATTTATTGCGCGGCAGAGGCGTATCCTACTGCGCCACATGCGACGGCGCACTATTTCGCGATAAAGAAGTCGCCATTGTGGGCTCTTCTGCCCACGCGGCGGAAGAAGCTTTGTTTTTATCAAAGCACGCAAGCGTTGTGCATATGCTTTGCCCACTTGCCGTTCCAAAAGCCGTGCTTTCCGCAGAAAATATAAAGGTTTACGAAAAGGTAACGCCACTCTCCCTTTTAGAGGAAAACGGCTTTTTATCAGGCATTACTTTTAAAACGGAAACCGGCGAAGAAAAAACGCTTTCCGTTCGCGGTCTCTTCGTAGCCGTTGGCATGATGCCGGCAAGCCGCCTTTGCAAAGACATTACGCTTTCCAAAGGCGGTTACATTCCTACGGACGGCGAAATGCTGACAAGTGCGGAAGGCGTATTTGCCGCAGGCGATATTCGGGACAAAAAGCTTCGGCAAATTGTTACCGCCGCGTCCGACGGGGCTACCGCCGCCGTCAGCGCACTTCGATATTTAAAAGCAAACTGAGAAAGGAAAAAAACAAATGAACAAATTATTGATTGCACAGGGCGCCGTAGTGTGCGGCGATGTCACGTTTGGAAACAACGTATCCGTTTGGTACAATGCCGTTATTCGCGGCGACATGGCACCCATTACCATTGGGGACGACTCGAACGTACAGGAATGCAGCGTACTGCATGTATCGGAGAATATCCCACTGGTTGTAGGATGCGGCGTAACAGTTGGACATGGTGCGATTTTACACAGCTGTACCATTGGCGATAATTCCCTTGTCGGCATGGGCGCCATTATCCTGGACGGCGCCAAAATCGGTAAAAACTGTATCATTGCCGCAGGTGCACTCGTAACAGGCGGCACGGAAATTCCCGATGGCAGCCTTGTTATGGGAAGCCC
>JAZNHR010000036.1:0-57304 GCA_045577075.1 Clostridia bacterium
CGGAAAAGCAACAAAGCTTTATACATTCGAGGGCCTTAACAAGGGCGTGTGCGACACCGTAGGTGCAGGAGATATGGTTGCAATTTCGGGAATGTCGGATATAAATATAGGCGAAACCCTGTGCTCCCCCGACAATATCGACCCGTTGCCTTTTGTTAAGATAGACGAGCCCGTTTTGTCTATGACCTTCAGTGTAAACGACAGCCCCTTTGCAGGCAAGGAGGGCAATTTCGTCACCTCCCGTCACCTTCGTGCCCGTCTTTATAAGGAACTGGAATCGAATATTAGCCTCTCGGTCGAGGACACGGACACCACGGAAGCCTTTATTGTATCCGGGAGAGGCGAACTGCATCTTTCCGTTTTAATTGAAAATATGCGCCGCCAAGGGTATGAATTTCAGGTTTCGGGTCCCAAGGTTATTACAAAAACCATAGACGGCGTCCTTTGCGAGCCCATTGAATATCTCATGATTGACGTGCCGGACGAATATACCGGCGCCGTCATTGAAAGCGCAGGCACCCGCCGCGCAAATCTTGTAAACATGGCTCCCGGTGCAGGAGGATACACCCGTATTGAGTTTCGTATTCCTGCCCGTGGGCTTTTAGGGTACCGCAGCCAGCTCCTCACGGAAACAAGGGGCACGTGCGTGATGAATCACGTATTCGATTCCTTCGAGCCGTGCAAAGGAGACGTGCCTACCCGCACCCGCGGCTCCCTCGTTGCCTTTGAGGACGGCGAGGCGGTTTCCTACGGTCTTTTTAACGCTCAGGACCGCGGCACCATGTTCATTGGTCCCGGTCAGAAGGTGTATCAGGGCATGGTTGTAGGGGAAAACAGCCGCGCGGACGATATTGTAGTAAACGTATGTAAACGCAAGCACGTAACCAATATGCGCGCTGCCGGCAGTGACGAGGCCCTTCGCCTGACGCCCCCGAAGAATATGAGCCTGGAACAGTACATTGAATTTCTTCCCGACGATGAGCTTCTGGAGGTTACGCCTTCTTCCCTTCGCATTCGCAAGCGGATCCTGGATAACAGCCTCAGAGCCAAGAAAAACAGTAAATAATCGGATTTTTTTCAAAAAATCTATTGACTTTACCGATTTACTGTGCTATCATACTAAAGTGATAAAGCAAAAGAACAGGAGGCAATCCCCATGCAAGTGAAAAGTGCCGTTTTAAAAAACGATGAAAAAGCAATATTCGGGCTTCGGGAATTATACCGCAAATACGGCTATTCCCAGTACAAAATGAGTAAGTTTGAGCCCTATGATTTATATGTACGGAACAAGGACTTCCTCGTTTCGGAAAATATTATTACTTTTACGGATACAAGTGGAAAGCTCATGGCACTAAAGCCCGACGTTACCCTTTCCATTATTAAAAACAGCGATGACGCGCCCGAATATGTACAGAAGGTCTACTATAACGAAAACGTTTACCGTCTCGACAAAAATAGCGGCACCTACAAGGAAATTATGCAGCTGGGGCTGGAATGTCTCGGCAAAATTGATACATACAGCATTAGCGAAGTCCTCATGCTTGCAGCGGAAAGCCTATACTCCATTTCCGAGGATTTTGTTCTGGACATTTCCCATATGGGTATTCTCTCTCCTCTTTTAGACGGGCTTGGGGCTTCCCATGCCGCAAAGGCAGAGATTTTAAAGTGCATCAGCGAGAAAAACGCCCACGGCATCAGTGCCGTTTGTGCAAGGGAAAATTTAGACGGGACGCTGCTTTGTGCCCTTGTAGGGACCTACGGCGCGGCAGAAGAAGTTCTGCCGAAGCTCGATGCTCTCTCCACCTCCCAAAATGCGGCGGCGGTGGAGGAGCTGAAAAGCGTTGTGTCCGCCCTTGCAAAGTGCGGCTTTGGCGATAAAATTCGTATTGACTTTTCCGTCATCAATGACCGCAACTATTATAACGGCTTTGTCTTTTGCGGTTTTATTAAAGGCCTTGCGGCGGCAATTTTATCCGGCGGGCAATATGATACGCTGATGCACCGCATGGGCAAAAAGGCAGGGGCAATCGGCTTTGCACTCTACCTCGATATGCTGGAGCAATTACCGGGCACAGAGCCTGACTTTGACGTGGATATCGTGCTTTTATATGACGAAGGTGCTGACATGACTGCCCTTTGCGAAACGGTGGGGCTACTGACTGCAAACGGCAAAAGCGTCATGGCACAGCGAAGTGTACCGGAGAAAATCAAGTACAGACAGCTTCTTAAATTACAGGAGAGAGGGGTTGAAATCATTGAAAACCATGCTTAATATTGCACTCCCCAAAGGACGGCTCGGCGAAAAAGTGTATGCCATGTTTGAAAAAGCAGGCTTTCCCTGTCCCTCCATCCGTGAAAACAGCCGCAAGCTGATTTTTGAAAATGAGGAAAAAGGCGTGCGGTATTTCTGGGTCAAGCCCTCGGACGTTGCAATCTACGTAGAACGCGGTGCGGCGGATATCGGCGTTGCAGGAAAAGACATTCTCCTTGAGTACGAGCCGGACGTGTACGAGCTGTTTGACCTTGACATCGGCAAATGCCGCATGGCAGTCGCCGCTATGCGAGATTTTCGGGATAACCCCCAGAAAACGTTGCGCGTTGCCACGAAATTTACGAACATTACGAAAACCTACTACGCCGCCAAAGGGCGTGACATCGATATTATCCACTTAAACGGTTCCATTGAAATTGCCCCGATTTTAGGGCTTTCAGACGTGATTGCCGACATCGTGGAAACGGGAACAACCTTAAAGGAAAATAATCTCGAGGTTATCGAAACGATTGTTCCCATCAGCGCAAGACTCATTGCCAACAAGGCAGGCTTTAAGTTTAAATCGGCGCAAATCGAAACGCTGGTAGCGGCACTCGCCGCAGACGGAGGCAAAAATGATTAAGATACTCGAGTACGGCACGGTGAAATCCGAGGAGATTTTCGCAAGGGTAGAGCCGAAGGTGGACGTTTCTGCCATCGTTGCCGAGATTATTGATACTGTGCGAAAAGACGGCGACGCCGCCCTTTTTCGCTATGGAGAAAAGTTTGATAAAGCCAAGCTTTCCACCCTTGCCGTTTCCAAAGCAGAAATTGACGCGGCAATGGAAAGCGTGGAGCCCCGTTTTCTGGAGGTTTTGCGCCGTGCGGCAAAAAACATTCGCAAATTTCACGAAAAGCAGGTCCGTCAAGGCTTTATTATAAACGATGAAAACGGCATTGTAATGGGGCAAAAGATTATCCCCGTGGACCGCGCAGGGCTGTATGTCCCCGGCGGCACCGCGGCGTACCCCTCCACTGTTTTAATGGACGCCATTCCCGCAAAAATCGCAGGCTGCCCTGAAGTGGTTATGGTAACCCCCCCTTCCCAAGATGGCTCTGTAAACCCCGTAATACTCGCCGCCGCCGCTATTGCAGGCGTAGATAAAATTTACAAAGTTGGCGGCGCACAGGCGATTGCCGCCCTCGCCTATGGCACAGAAACGATTCCTAAGGTAGACAAAATCGTCGGCCCCGGCAACGCCTTTGTAGCAGAAGCAAAACGCCAGGTGTTCGGCCAAGTGTCTATCGACATGATTGCAGGCCCCAGCGAAATCCTGATTGTGGCGGACGAAGGCGCAGACGCACGCGCTGTGGCGGCGGACCTTTTATCCCAGGCGGAGCACGATAAACTCGCCAGCGCCGTTTTAGTTACCGACTCCCTGTCCCTTGCAAAAAAGGTGCAAGAAGAGCTGGAAGTGCAGATTCCTGCCCTTTCGAGATGCGAAATCGCCCGTGCATCCATTGACGATAACGGCAAAATCATTGTTGCGGACTCTCTTTCTGCGGCAATCGAAATTTCGAACGAGCTTGCCCCTGAGCATTTAGAGCTTTGTGTGGATAATCCTTTTGATTATCTTGACGCCATTCGCCACGCAGGCAGTATCTTTATGGGACGAAACTGTCCCGAGGCCCTTGGGGACTATATGGCAGGCCCGAATCACACCCTGCCCACAAGCGGCACGGCAAAATTTGCAAGTCCCCTATCCGTGGATGATTTTATAAAGAAAACCCAGTATACATATTTTACCCGCGATGCCCTCTCCCGCTATGCCGAAGATGTGGGCTACTTTGCGGAAAAAGAAGGCCTTACGGCACACGCAAAAAGTGCACGAATTCGCACGGAGGAAGAAAAATGAGCCGATTTTTTTCCGAAAAGCATGCTGTTCTTACCCCGTATACACCGGGCGAGCAGCCGAAAAACAAAAAATTTATAAAGCTGAACACCAACGAATCCCCCTTCCCCCCGTCCGAAAAAGCGGTACAGGCGGCAGCGGAAGCGGCAAAATCCTTGCAGCTCTACTCTGACCCCGAATGTAAAGCCTTGACGGAAAAGGTGGCGGAAAGCCTTGGGGTATCCTTTGAAGAAGTGTTAATGACAAACGGGTCGGACGAGATTTTAAACTTTGCCTTTATGGCATTTTGTGATGAAAAGCATCCGGCAGTATTTCCCGACCTTACCTATGGTTTTTACCCCGTCTTTGCACAGCTTAGCCATGTGCCTTATGCGGAAATCCCCCTTCGGGACGATTTTACCATTGATATAAATGACTACCTCGGTATCGGCAAAACAATTTTTATTGCAAACCCCAACGCACCGACGGGAATTTATCTCAAAAAAAGTGAAATTGAGGAAATCGTAAAATCCAACCCTGACAATATTGTGGTCATTGACGAAGCGTATATTGACTTTGGGGGAGAAAGCTGCGTGGGGCTTATCCACAAATACGATAACCTGCTCGTAACACAAACTTTCTCCAAATCCCGTTCCATGGCAGGGGCGCGCCTTGGCTTTGGCGTGGGGAATGCAACACTGATTCGCGATTTAAACACGATAAAATATGCCACAAACCCTTATAACGTCAATTCCATGACCATGGCGGCAGGGCTTGGCACCCTTTCGGACCCCGACTACACGGCAGAAAATTGCCGCACCATTATGGAAAACCGGGAATATGCCGCCGCCGCCCTTCGTGCTTTAGGCTTTACCCTGACGGAAAGCCAGTCAAACTTCCTGTTTGCCACCCATCCAGCCTTCCCCGGGGACAGCCTGTATACCCAGCTTCGGGAAAACGGCATTTTGGTACGGCACTTTAAAAATCCGCGCATTGCGGACTATAACCGCATCACCGTAGGCAGCCGCGCGGAAATGGAAGCTCTTATCGACACGATAACGAAATTACTGGAGGGAAAGTAAATGAGAGAAGCAAGAATCGTTCGTAAAACGGCAGAAACCGATATTACTCTGTCTTTATGTCTGGACGGCACGGGGCAAAGTAACATTGATACCGGCTGTGGTTTTTTAAATCATATGCTGACGCTCTTTGCAAAACACGGTAGATTTGATTTAGATGTAAAATGCGTGGGCGACACCGAGGTGGACGACCACCATACGGTGGAGGACGTAGGCATTTGCCTCGGCCTTGCGTTTTCCGAAGCGCTTGGGGATAAGCGCGGCATCACGCGCTACGGCAGCACCACGCTTCCCATGGATGAAGCTCTCATTCTTTCCGCCTGTGACCTTTCGGGCAGAAGCTTTCTCGGGTATGCTCTCGAAATCCATGCGGAAAAAGTAGGCACCTTTGATACAGAACTGACGGAGGAATTTTGGCTTGCCTTCACAAGAGAGGCAAAGCTGAATCTTCACCTGCGCTCCCTTGCCGGCCAAAATGCCCACCACATTATCGAAGGGGCGTTTAAGTCTGTCGCCCGTTCTCTTCGCCAGGCTGTGAAAATCGAGCCGGAATTTAAAGACGAAATCCCTTCTACTAAAGGAGTACTTTCATGATAGCCATTATTGACTACGGCGTGGGGAACCTGTTTTCCCTGAAAAGTTCCCTTGCCGCCATTGGGGCGGACGCCTTTGTAAGCCGTGACCCTGCAGAAATTGAAAAAGCAGACAAAATTATACTGCCGGGCGTTGGGGCGTTTGGGGACGCCGCAAAAAAACTAAAGGACTGCGGCATGGCAGACGTTCTTATAAAAGAAGCCGCCAAAGGAAAGCCCATTATGGGCATTTGCCTTGGTATGCAGTTATTATTTGATAAAAGCTATGAATACGGCGAGCACGAAGGCTTAGGGCTTATTCATGGCGAAATCCGTCCCATTGCGGAGAAAATCCCGAAGGGGCTGAAAATTCCCCACATCGGCTGGAATGCCCTAAAGTTTACAGAAAAGCCCTCCAAGCTCTTTCGCTATATTAAGGACGGGGATTTTGTATACTTCGTCCACTCCTTCGCAGGCGTAAACTGCACGGAAAGCATAATTGCAGAAAGCGAGTACGGCGCACCCCTTTGCGCGGCGGTAGAAGCAGGCAACGTTTGCGGCTGTCAGTTTCACCCGGAAAAAAGCGGTGACGTGGGGCTTGCGATTTTGCGCGGCTTTTGTGATATGGAGGTGGAAGTATGCTGATTTTTCCTGCCATTGATTTATATGACGGCAAGGCCGTGCGTCTCCTTCGGGGCGACTATGAGAATATGACCGTATACAGCGAGAACCCCCCTTCTATTGCCGCCGATTTTAAAGCGGCAGGGGCGACGCATATTCACCTTGTGGATTTGGAAGGTGCAAAGCTGGGCACAACGCCGAATCTCCATGTGGTGGAAAAAATTGTGGAAAGCACAGGACTTTTTACCGAGATTGGCGGCGGTATACGGAGCATGGACGTGATTGAAAAGTACCTTTCGATTGGTGTTAGCCGCGTTATTTTAGGAACTGCCGCAGTAGAGGACGAAGCCTTTTTATCCCGTGCCGCCGAGAAATACAGGGAGAAAATTGCGGTGGGTGCCGATATCCGAGACGGCTACATTGCCGTTCGCGGCTGGACGGAGAAATCCGACCGGGATGCCTTTTCCTTTTGCCGGCACATGGAAGCCCTCGGCATTCAAACCTTGATTTGTACCGATATTTCTAAAGACGGCGCCATGCAGGGCACAAACCGGGCGCTTTACCGTGACCTTGCCCGTGAATTTAAAATGCAGATTGTAGCCTCGGGCGGTGTTTCCTCGATGGACGATATTCGTCACCTTAAAGACCTCAATCTATACGGTGCCATTATTGGCAAAGCCTACTATACGGGCGCTATTGATTTAAAAGAAGCAATCGAGGTGGCAAAATGATTACAAAACGAATTATACCGTGTCTTGACGTTAAAGACGGCAGAGTGGTAAAGGGCGTAAACTTCGAGGGCCTTTCCGATGTTTCCTCCCCCGTAGCCTTAGGGCAGTACTACAGCCGTGCCGGTGCGGACGAGCTTGTTTTTTACGATATTACCGCCTCCAGCGAGGGGCGCGCCCTCTTTACCGATATTTTATGCGAGGTGGCACGAACGATTTTCATTCCCCTGACAGTGGGGGGCGGCATAAACACCGTAGGCGATTTTGACAGGGTGCTCAAATGCGGTGCGGACAAGGTCAGCGTCAATTCCGGCGCTATTCGAAATCCAAGCCTTGTGTACGAGGCCGCGAAAAAATACGGCAACCAATGCGTGGTGCTTTCCGTAGATATTAAGCGCGTGGACGGCGTGTTCCGCGTTTTTGCCAAGGGCGGACGGGAAAACACAGGGCTAGAAGCCATTGAATGGATTAAAAAATGCGTAGACATGGGGGCAGGCGAGGTCGTTGTAAACTCCATTGATACAGACGGTGTAAAAAACGGATTTGACCTTCCCATGCTGGAGGCCGTATGCGATGCCGTCAGCGTCCCCGTAATCGCTTCCGGCGGTGCAGGCTGCAAGGAAGATTTTATCACGCTTTTTAACGCACTCCCGAAGGTAGACGCCGGGCTTGCCGCCTCTATCTTCCATTTTGGGGAAGTGGAAATACAGGATTTAAAGAAAACCCTTGCCGCGGAAAACATCCCGGTAAGGCTTTAGGAGGTTCTTATGCTGAATATAGATGCGCTCAAATTTGACGAAAAAGGTTTAATCCCTGCTATTGTAGTGGATGCGGAAACGAAAAAGGTTTTAACCCTTGCCTACATGAATCGGGAAAGCCTTGCAATTTCTATGGAAAAGGGGCTGACCTGCTTTTTTAGCCGCTCGAGACAGGAACTTTGGCTCAAAGGGGAAACCAGCGGCAACTACCAGCACATTGTTTCTATCACGGCGGACTGCGATGGGGACGCGCTGGTTGTGCTGGTGGAAAAGGACGGGCCTGCGTGCCACACAGGCACAGACTCCTGCTTTACAAACCCCGTTTACGAAAGCGATGAACGCCACGAATTTTCCCTTGCCTCTTTAATGGAGCTTATCGAAGGCAGAAAAACGGAAAAGAAGGAAGGCTCCTACACAACCTACCTCTTTGAAAAGGGCATTGATAAAATCCTTAAAAAAGTGGGCGAGGAATGTACGGAAGTCATTATTGCCGCAAAGGATAACGACAAAAAGGAAGCTATTTACGAAATTGCGGACCTTACCTATCACGTTATGGTCATGATGATTGAAATGGGTATTGACCTTTCTGATATTCACCGCGAGCTTGCCTCGAGACACGTTATAGACCACAAGGTAAAACAGGAGAAGATGACGAAATGATTTTGTCTGATTTTCATGTGCATACCACCTTTTGCGACGGCGCGCATACGCCCCGCCAAATGGTAGAGGCCGCCATAGAAAAGGGCATGGACGCCATCGGCTTTTCTGCCCATGCCTATACGTTTTTTGACGAAAGCTACTGTCTCAAAAAAACGGAAATTTCTCGATACTGCGCTGAAATTTCTGCCCTTCGGGCGGAATACAAGGGGAAAATCCGTGTGTCTTTAGGCATCGAGCAGGATTTATATTCTGCCGAGCCTACGGAAGGGTATGACTATGTGATAGGCTCTGTGCACTATCTTTATAAAGACGGGGCATATTTTTCGATTGATTCCTCGCCAGAAGGCTTTCGTGCTTTGGGAAAAGCTTACGGGGGCGACTTTTACGCCCTTTGCGAGGACTATTACAGGGCGGTGGCAAGCCTTAAAAGCATGAAAAACCTGACCTTTATCGGGCACCTTGATTTAGTTTCCAAATTTAACGAAACGTACGGCTTTTTTGACGAAACACACCCCCGGTATATTGCGGCGTGGCAAAGCGCCATAGATGCCCTTTTGCCCCTCGGAAAGCCCTTTGAGGTAAATACGGGCGCTATGGCAAGGGGGTACAAAACCGTGCCTTATCCATCCCTTCCCATGCTTTCCTATATAAAGGAAAAGGGCGGCCGCGTGCTCCTCTCGGGAGATACCCATCGAAAGGACGCTTTATGCTTTGCCTTTGATACATGGGAGCCTGCGCTGAAAGACATGGGTCTTTCGCTTATCACACTTTAAGGAAAGGAATGCTTTTATGACGCCTTACATCCACAAAGTGCAATACTACGAAACGGACAAAATGCAGCTTACCCACCACTCCAACTACGTCCGTTTTATGGAAGAAGCCCGGATTGATTTTTTTGAAAAGCTGGGCTTTCCCTACCACGAATTTGAAGAACGGGGTATTCTTTCTCCCGTGGTACGCCTCAGCTGTGACTTTAAAAAGCCCACCACCTACCCGGACGTAATTTCCGTTTTCGTGGCGGTTAAGGAATGTAAAAAGCTGAAGTTTACCCTTGCCTACACCATGAAAAAAGGGGATACGGTGGTATGCCTTGGGGAAAGCACCCATTGCTTTTTAAACAGGGAAGGCCGCCCCGTGCCGTTTACAAACTATCCGGACTTTTATGAAACCATGCTAAAGGAAGCGGCTTCTTCTTTGCCGCAAAATGAAAACCAATGAAAAAAATACTTGCCTTTTTAAAACAGGATACGGTGCTTTCGGTCTCTTTTTGCCTTGCCCTCGTATCCTCTTTTTTTGTACTGCCGTCGAAAGAATACCTATCCTATATTGACTGGCGCGTCCTGGCACTGCTACTATCGCTGATGCTGTCGGTTGCAGGCCTTCGAAGCGGCGGCGTTTTTTCCTTCCTCGCGGAAAAGCTTTTGGGGCGCGTGAAAACAACGCGCGCGCTTTCCCTTCTCTTTGTGCTCCTTTGCTTTTTTTCGAGTATGCTTCTTACAAATGATGTTGCCCTTATCACCTTTGTCCCCTTCGCTCTTTTACTTCTGTCCGAAATCGGCAAGGGCAAGCTTTATATTCCTGTCCTTGTGCTCATGACAGTCGGGGCAAATCTCGGGAGTATGCTAACGCCTTTAGGTAACCCCCAGAATTTATATCTCTATTCTCTTTCGGGCATGGGAATGGGCGCGTTTCTTCGCCTGATGGCGCCTGCCACGGCACTGTCCCTTGTTCTTTTATGCCTTGCCTGTCTTTTCATAAAATCCGAAAAACTGGAACCCCCCAAAAAGAAAACAGCATTTTCAGGAAAGGATACGGCGTGTTTCCTTGTTCTTTTCTGTATTTCACTTTTGTCTGTTTTTCATGTTCTCCACTTTGCCGTTTCCCTCGCGGTAACACTTCTCGCCGTTTTCTTTTATCGCCGCCATCTTTTGCTGGAAGCCGACTATGCACTCCTTCTCACCTTTATTTTCTTCTTTATTTTTGTTGGAAATATAAAAGAAATTCCTGCCATTTCCGCTTTTCTCTCCACGCTTACACAGGGGCGAGAAATCGGGGTTTCCATTCTGCTTTCACAAATCATCAGTAATGTGCCCTGCACCATGCTCCTATCGGGCTTTACGGAAAATTTCCCTGCCCTTCTCATAGGCGTCAACCTCGGCGGCCTCGGCACGCTTATCGCCTCCATGGCAAGCCTTATCTCTTTTAAACAGTACGGAAGTGTGATAAACGCAAAAAAGGGTAAATACCTTCTGGTATTCACCCTTGTAAATGTTGCGTTTCTAATTGTGCTTTGGGTCTTCTGCGAAGTCTTTAGTCCGTTACCTTGATTTTATCCCGAATTTCTTCGTAGGTCTTTTCCCCAATCCCGCTGACCTCCATAATACACGCCGGATGAGGAAAAGCGCCGTTTGCCTCTCGATAGGCAATAATTCTTTCGGCAAGTGTTTGTCCAATGTGCGGAAGCGTCATGAGAGAGGATACATCTGCAGTATTTATGCTTATACTGCCTTCTGCCGCCGCGGGCAAGGGTGGAATGGATGCGGTATACAGTGATTCTATTTGATTTTCTACTTTTTGTACCGCTTTCGGCTTTGATAAAATCGCAACTTGCCCACCCAGAAATACAACAAGCAATATGCTGGTAAAAGCGGCAAAAAATTTATCTTTTCGTTTCATTGTTTTTATAAGAGAAGCCACGCCTTTTCGCGTGGCTTTTTTCTATGCTTTATGGTAAAGCTTTTTCGTCTGGTATTTAGGCTCGCAGGTTAAATGAATCCCCAGCTTTCGGTATACATCCTTATCTACCTGGGACAGGAGCACCGTAGAATGTGCCTCACATCCCCGAAGGGCGGAAAGCTGCTCGGTGGCAAGCTTTGCCGTCTTACTCTGCACAGCACTCATGGTAAGGGCAATCAGCACTTCATCGGAGTGTAGGCGCGGATTGTGATTGCCTAAAATATCCGTTTTTAGCTTTTGAATGGGTTCTATAACGGACGGCTCAATAAGATGCAGGGAATCGTCAATATTCCCTGCCGCCTTTACGGCATTTAAAAGAGCTGCCGAGGACGCGCCAAGGAGATTGGAGGTTTTACCCGTGACAATTCTGCCGTCGGAAAGCGCAATGGCAACTGCCGGCATATCGCCTGTTTCCGCACTTTTTCGAAGGGCGGCGGAAACGACCTTACGATTGTCCGTTGTGATGCCTGCATGATTCATAATAATTTCTATTTTCTGCGCTGTTTCTTCGTCTCCACGCCCTAAGCGAGTCTCACAAAGGGCATCATAGTAGCGGCGAATAATTTCGTCCTGTGCTGCCGCCTCTACCGCCTCGTCATTGGTGATGCAGTAGCCTGCCATGTTTACGCCCATATCTGTGGGGGATTTGTAGGGGCATTTGCCCGAAATCCGCTGGAATATGGCGCTGAGAACAGGGAAAACTTCCACGTCCCGATTATAGTTGACCGCAATATCCCCATATGCTTCCAGGTGATACGGGTCAATCATATTCACGTCGTTAAGGTCCGCCGTGGCCGCCTCATAGGCAAGGTTTACAGGGTGCTTTAAGGGCAAATTCCAAATGGGGAACGTTTCAAACTTTGCATACCCTGCAATTTTGCCGCGAAGATGCTCATGGTAAAGCTGGGAAAGACACGTTGCCATTTTGCCACTGCCCGGACCCGGTGCCGTTACAACAACGAGGGGGCAAGTCGTTTCAATATATTCGTTTTTCCCGAAGCCTTCTTCGCTTACGATGTGCTTAATATCGGTAGGATACCCTGCGATGGGGTAGTGAATATACGTTTTAATGCCCAGCTTTTCAAGCTTTTCTTTAAAGGTCGCGGCAGAGGGCTGGCCGTCAAACTGGGAAATGACAACGCTCCCTACATATAGGCCAATGGAGCGAAACGCGTCAATAAGGCGAAGTACGTCCGCATCATAGGTAATACCAAGGTCACTCCGCATTTTATTTTTCTCAATGGCGTCAGCATTGATAACGATAACAATTTCTACATCTTTGGCAATATTTTTCAGCATGAGCACCTTACTATCCGGCCGAAAACCGGGCAGCACGCGAGAGGCGTGATGGTCATCAAAAAGCTTGCCGCCAAACTCTAAATACAGCTTGCCGCCAAACGCCTGAATCCGCTTTTGGATTTGTGCAGACTGATTTTTTATGTATGCTTCGTTATCAAATCCTATCTTTCGCATGGTAACCTCCTATGTATGCGGCGCAAAAGCGCCATAAGAAAATTATACCACGCAAAAAAGAAATGTCAAGTGTTTCTTTCGAGAAACCTACTTTATATCGAGAGATTTTACAGAAATTCGTACATCTTCTACGAGAATCGCCGTCATGTCCGTCACGGTTTTCATCACCCGGTTTCGGATTTTCTTCGTTACGAGAGGAATATCCGTGCCGTACCGAAGATTTATCTCCAGATGAAAAATGACGCTTCTGCCCACTTCCTCCGCACCGCATGTCCAAATACGGCTGACTTCCCGAAAGGCACGGGTTTCATGGGCGCAAATGGTCACAAGAACGCCGTGGGCGATGGTAAAGTCCCCAAAATAGCTGTAGGTAGGGCGAATGAGGGTCTTTTCCCCTTCCCCCCGGCGGCTGGGGGTGCGGAAAATCTGCAAGGGGTCAAGCCAGTAGCCGGAAAAATCCTTCCGGATTTCAAAAGTGGGTACGGGAATGACGTGCTTGCCTTCCGTATTTCGGATTTCCTGTGCCGTCCGGATTTCCTCCGGGCTTGCCACGTCCGCAATATCAATGATTTTCTCGGGCGCAGGCAGCATGAGGGCACTCGCAATTTTTTCTACCATTGCCACAGAAGTGCCTACAATCATAATGCCCTCTGCCCCTTCTTCTTCGATGGCACGGCTAACTGCCTCTCTATGGCCGGAAGAAAAGAACAGTGCACGCTTTACAGATGCAAATTTCGTTTTCTCCCCTTTTGCTGAAACGCCGGCAATGGCGGTGTTTCCGCGAATTAGGAGCCCGTCATCAATAATCAGCGGCAGGTCGTTTGCCTTTGCCACTTCCGTCACGCGGTAGCTTTTGCCGCTGCCGCTTTTCCCTACAAAGCCGACTACGCGCATTCCTCTTCCCTCCTGCCGATTTCACTTACCGTTCCTGCAAAAACATTTTTACCGTTCCGTTTATAAGATGTGCGCGGTTTACAAAATCGCGGGCAATTCTGCCCCTTGCCGTGCGGCCTTCCACCACATAGCCTGCCGGCAACACCTGTACCACAACGCCGTCCGTCACACGGTACAGCCGTTCTTCCTTGTTGTCTTTTCGATATGAACCAGCAATCCATTCCACAATTGTTACCCGGTCACCTTTATAAAATTCCCGTCTGTAGCGACGGCGTATATTGTCCATTAAAATTTCCCGGTTACTCTGCAAAACAATCTGCTGCATTTCCCGTTCAATTTGTTTTCTTTTTTCTGCTTTTGCCTGTTTACGCTGTGTTGCGGTTTTCATTTCTGTCACCTCGCATAAGCACTTTTTATATATTATATGCAATACGGGCAAAAAAGTCAAGAACGGAAGAAAATAATACGAACCTACGTCTTTTTTTTCGCAAAAAGCCCCAAAAATTGGCGTTTTTTTGCCTTGACAACCGTAGGGGTTTATTATATAATAAATAAAGAAAGCACAGGAAAGGACTGATTCGGTGACCTTTTGGGATTCTCTTTGGCGATATATTTCCCTAATTCGTCCGGCAGATATTATTGATATTTTAATTGTTGCCTTTGCCCTTTACAAAGCCATTAAGCTTGTGCAGGAAACCCGGGCACAGCAGCTTGTAAAGGCCATTGTGATTCTGCTTGTCATTTTATGGGGCAGTACCCTTCTTCGCCTGCACACCATTACATACATTCTGGAAAATGTGATGCAGGTTGGCTTTTTGGCACTCATTATTATCTTTCAGCCCGAGCTTCGCCGTGCACTGGAGAAGGTGGGGCGCAGCAAAATTGGCAAGCTCTTTAGCCAAAGCCCGGAAAATATTGACCATATGGTGGAAGAATTGGCAGAAGCTGCTACGTATCTGTCAAACCACAAAATTGGGGCACTTATAGTCCTTGAACAAAGTACAAAGCTTGGCGAAATTGTTGCCACGGGCACCCGCCTTTCCGCAGATATTTCCAGTGCACTGCTCATTAACATTTTTATTCCCAATACGCCGCTGCATGATGGTGCCGTTGTCATTTCCGATGGACGGATTAGCGCGGCAAGCTGTCTTCTTCCTCTTACGCAAAATGATTCTTTAAGCCGGGAGCTCGGCACAAGGCACCGTGCCGCCCTTGGTATGTCCGAAGTATCGGATGCCATTATTATTGTCGTTTCTGAAGAAACAGGCAAAATCTCCGTAGCAAGAGACGGCAATATGGTACGAAACCTTACGGCGGATACCCTGCGCCGTACGCTTTATAAAAATCTCGCAGAGCCGGAAACAGCACCGAATCCTGTGGACGAGCTGCGAAAATGGAAGGGGTATCTGCGTTGGAAAAGAAAATAAAACGATACGTCATGCAAATTGTGTGCGCGCTAAGCGCCATTGCCCTTTGGCTATTTGTCACGTATACGGAAGACCCTGAGGTGCGGCTCTGGATTCGAAACGTGCCCGTCTCCTATGTGGGAGCTGACGTTTTGGCTTCCAAAAACCTTGTGTTTACCGAAAAGGACGAGCCGGCAGAAATTAACGTAAAGGTTGCAGGGCGTCGTTCGGTGCTCCAGCGGCTTTTAGAGACGGATGTGCGCGTCGTGGTAGATTACAGTGCCATTTCCGAAACCGGCTCCCATACGCTGCCCTTTACGGTTAGCTTAAACCGGGGTGACCTGCAGGTCACAAAGCTTTCGCAAAACACGCTTCGGTATGAAGTGGACACCCTGGTAACGGTGGAAAAAACCGTCACCGTAACTTCTTCGGGGGCAGAGTCCCTTCATATCAGTCAGTTTACCGCCTCCCCTGCCACAGTCAAACTGACAGGCCCCCAAAGTGTTTTGCAGCATGTAAACGCCAACGTACATGTGGACCTTACAAGCGGCAAAGGTGCAGATGCCTATCCCATCACCCTTTCCGACCAATCGGGCAAAAAGATTTCCATGGACAATATTGCCATGGAGCAGGACTATGTGGCGCTTTCTGCCACCCGCGAACTTCCCGTTTCCATTGAAGCGATGAATCTGCCACAGGACAGAGAGCTGGACAAAGTCGTCTATGCGCCGGAACGCATTGCGGTGCGCGGAAAGCTTTCTGACCTTCTGACGGTAGACGCCGCCCCCGGCATTTCCCCCGTCTGGGTGGACTTTGCCGCCTCGCCTGCCACAGTCGGCCCCATCGACCTCGTCATCCCTGAAAATTTACAGGTGATTGATACGGCGAGTGCCACGGCGACATATTATTTTAAAGAGTAAACAACACAAAAGACCGAATCGTGTGCGCGATTCGGTCTTTAAAATTTGTCTTACTGTTCTATCTTATACCGCTTAATTTTTGCGGTGGTTGTTTTTTCCATGGGCTGGTCGCTGATGTGAATATTTTTAATATACTGGTGCTTTGCCATGTTGCGGTTGACCTCCCGAATCCCTTCGCGCACAGTGCTTTCAATTTCGTCCGTCTCTTTGCCGACAAAGTAGTCTTTATTGTACACGACGTTGACGCTGATAATAAAGTCGTCACCCCTTGGCGCACCGTATACCATACATTCGTCCACATAGGGAAGGGCGTTTATCACCGTTTCGATTTCCTCGGGGTACACATTTTTGCCGTTTTTTAAAACGATAACGTTCTTTTTCCGCCCCGTAATATAGAGAACACCGTCCCTGTCCTGCCGCCCAAGGTCGCCGGTATGGAACCAGCCGTCCTGAATCGCCTCGGCAGTTGCCGCCTCGTCCTCGTAATAGCCGAGCATCACATTCGGGCCTTTTGCCAAAATTTCGCCGATGCCGCGGCTGTCGGGGGCGTCAATTTTAATTTCCACATTGCAAAGCGGTAGACCCACAGAGCCCTTTCGGCGTAGCTTTATATTTTCCGCCGCGAGAACGGGGGACGTTTCCGTAAGCCCATAGCCTTGCACCAAGGTAATGCCGAAATCGTTAAAGGCCTGCCCGATTTCAGGGCTGAGTGCCGATGCGCCGCTAATCACATACCGCATCTTGCCGCCCAGGGCTGCATGAATATCCTTAAAAAGCGTGCGCCGCTTATCGATGCCGACTGCAAGCAGCAGGCGGCTTATTTTTCGCCCGAAGGCGAGCTTTTTCTCTTTCCCCTGCTTTTTAACGGTGTGCATAATCTTTTTATGTATGCCTTCAATGATAAGGGGTACGCAGACAAATACCGTAACGCCGTACTCTACGAGATTTTGGGCAACATAGCGCAGCCCGTCACAGAACACATTCGCCGCTCCGTGCGCCAAGAACATAATGGTACCCACACAGCCGAAGGTATGGTGAAAGGGTAAAAATGCCATATTTACATCGGTGGGATAAAACTTTTGGGCGCGGCACATGCCGTACACATTCGAGAGGATGTTTTTCTGGGAAAGGAGAACGGCTTTTGAGCGCGCGGTGGTGCCGGAGGTAAAGAGCATAATACCGGCTTTCTCGGGATAAAGGGGCGCGTTTGTATACGATGTATCCCCTTCCGAAAGCAGTCTTTCCCCTTCTGCAATATAAGAAGAAAGATGCTCCAGTTCTCCGAAATCATCCATGCAAATAAACTTTTTCACGCCGCAGTCCTGCTGTTTGGACAGGGCATAAAAAACATCGTAAAACTCCTTGCCGAAAATGACGCAGTCCGCCTCGCTTCGGGAAAGAAGGGAAAGAATTTCCGTTTCCGAAAGCCCTTTGTCAAGGGGTACCGCCATGCCTGCGCCGCAAAGCACAGCGAAAAAAGCCGCCATCCATTCGTAGCGGTTTGCGCTGATAATGGCAATGCGTTTTCTGGGCAGGTCTGCGTGCGTTAAAGCTGTGCCGATGCAGTTTATGTCCTTTTGAAAACGGGTGTAAGTAATATACTTGTATTCCTTTTTATTTTTATCCGGCTTTATGATAAACGCATTGTTTTCGGGGTATTTTTCCACCACCGAAGACAGCATTTGGCGAAAATCCGCATATTCTGTGGCTGGATATAACGTCTGGAATGGATTCAAAAAATCACCTCATCTAGTTTTAATAATTACATTATATCATACTGTATGTTTTTTGTCAAGCCCGCAAGAAAAAAGAAGCGTTTCCGCTTCTTTTACTGTTCTTCTGCCTCCATACGTTTAATCTTATCACGAAGTTTTGCCGCGTCCTCAAACCGCAATTCTTTGGCGGCACGCTCCATTTCCTCGCGAAGGCGCGAAAGAACGATTTCCCGATTTTCCGGTGCGCGTTCCTCCGGTGCTTCTTCCCTTGTGGTAGCCTCAATGACCTCATGCACCGCTTTTTGAATCGTTTTCGGCACAATGCCATGTTCTTTGTTATAGGCATTTTGCTTTTCCCGTCTTCGGGTTGTTTCCCGAATGGCGCGCTCCATGGAGCCCGTCATGGCATCGGCATACATAATGACCATACCCTCCGCGTTTCGCGCGGCGCGGCCAATGGTCTGAATAAGGGACGTCTCGCTCCTGAGAAAGCCTTCTTTATCCGCATCGAGAATTGCCACAAGGCTTACCTCGGGTAAATCCAGTCCCTCGCGGAGAAGGTTTATCCCCACTAGCACGTCAAAAACGCCGGTGCGAAGGTCACGGATAATTTCCATGCGCTCCATCGTTTCCACGCCGTGGTGCATATATTTTACCGCCACGCCCATTTCCCGAAGATAGTCCGTTAAATCCTCCGCCATCTTCTTCGTAAGGGTCGTCACAAGTACCCGTTCCTTCTTCTCTGTACGCTTATAAATTTCGCCGAGAAGGTCATCAATTTGTCCTTTTACAGGGCGCACCTCTACCTTCGGGTCGAGTAGCCCTGTAGGACGAATAACTTGCTCCACAATCTGTGCCGAGCGTTCCTTTTCAAAGGGCGCAGGCGTTGCGCTAACATAGATGACCTGCCCCACCCGCGCCTCAAATTCCGCAAAATTTAACGGGCGGTTATCAAAGGCAGAGGGCAGGCGAAAGCCGTACTCGACTAAGGTTTCCTTTCTTGCACGGTCCCCGGCGTACATGGCGCGCACCTGGGGGATCGTGACGTGACTTTCGTCCACAACCAGCAGATAATCGTCAGGGAAATAGTCCATAAGGGTATAGGGCGCGCTCCCCGGCTCTCTGCCGCTGATATACCGGGAATAGTTTTCAATGCCCTGGCAAAAGCCGATTTCCTGCATCATTTCAATATCATAGTTTACACGTTGGGCAATACGCTGCGCCTCGAGAAGCTTGCCTTCCCGTTTGAAAAATGCCACACGCTCGTCTGCCTCCATGCGGATTTGCCGAATCGCCTCGCGAAGGCGTTCGCCGGTGGTCACATAGTGGGACGCCGGGTATATGGCGACGTGATTTCGCCGCCCGAGGATTTCCCCGGTTAAAACGTCAATTTCCGTAATGCGGTCAATTTCGTCCCCGAAAAACTCAACGCGCACCGCCTTTTCCCCCGAGCCTGCCGGAAAAATCTCCAAAACATCCCCACGGACGCGGAATTTACCGCGGGTAAAGTTAATATCGTTTCGCGTATACTGTATATCCACAAGCTTTCGTATCACTTCGTCCCTGTCTTTTTGCATACCGGGACGGAGGGACAAAATCATTCGTGCATAGTCTACCGGGTCACCAAGGCTGTAGATACACGATACGCTGGAGACCACGATAACGTCCCTCCGCTCAAAAAGTGCCGCCGTGGCACTGTGGCGCAGTTTATCAATTTCATCATTGATTTGGGCATCCTTTTCGATGTAGGTATCCGTCTGGGGAATGTACGCCTCGGGCTGGTAGTAATCGTAGTAGGAAACAAAATATTCCACTGCATTATTGGGAAAAAATTCTTTAAATTCACTGCAAAGCTGTGCCGCCAGCGTTTTATTATGGGCAAGGACAAGGGTGGGCTTTTGCACCCGTGCGATGGTGTTCGCAATGGTGAAGGTTTTGCCCGAGCCCGTAACGCCCAAAAGCGTTTGCGCCTTCTTCCCCTCTTTTATTCCTTTTTCAAGCGCGGAAATGGCACCGGGCTGGTCGCCGGTGGGCTGAAAGGGGGAAACGACTTCGAACAAAGCTGTCACTCCTCTCTAAAGTAATCGGTACGAATGACCGCTTCGTTGACCTTTTCCCGTATATAAAACTTCTCATTCATATCGTCAACATAGCCGGAAACGGGAATGGGATAATTGTTTATATAGTTTTCGGCTACATAGTAGAGCTTGCCGTCATACCACGAGCCGTTACTGAAATAAACGTAGCCGGGATAGGCAGGGTCAAAGGCGTCCTCCCCCGTCCAGTACTTGGTTTTCGTAAGCCCGAAAAGGTTGACAACGGTTGGTAAAACGTCAAGAGAATTGGTTACTTTTTCTACAGCGGTGGGCACGATGCCTGCGCCGTATATAAAGAAGGGTGCCTTTTCCAGCATATTGGAGGAATTTATATCATCGAACTCATACATCTTCTCCCAGTCGGAAAGGCCGTAGGCGAAATGGTCGGAAAAGCCGATGATGACCGTGTTTTCCAATAGCCCGTCCCGCTCCAGATTTTCCAAAAGCACGCGAAAAAATTCATCCGTATCGTGGGCGAGGATATAGGCGTTATTCAGCTCCTCATCCATGGTTGCATCTACAAGGTGGGGGTACCGTTTCTTGAGCATCTGCACCTTCGCATCCTCGTCATTATAGGGAAGGTGTGCCGAATAGGTAATGACAAAATGGAAGAAAGGTCCCCCGTCTTTTGGCACCATGGCGCGGTAGAGGGCTTTATTCTGAATGGCAATCCCGTCGCATTGCGCCTTTTCGAGGGGCAGGTAGTCCTGGTAGGACACGTATTCCGAATAGCCGAACGCCTTATGCATCTCGCCTCGATTATAAAATGCAGGGGAATTAAAGTGGAAGGAGCGTGCCGTGTACCCTTTTTCCGTAAATCGGCTGGCAAGAGAATAGGGATACGCATTCGTCACAAGGGAGGACGCAGGTGTGCCCACCGCCATGGCATGGTAGCCGGTATTAACGGTAAACTCCGTATTGAAGGTGTAGCCTGTGCCGAAGGTGCAGGCAAAATGATTCGTAAAGTCAATGCCGTTTTGCATCATATAGGACACGGTGGGCATATACGTTTCATTGACCATCCAGTCATCCACGCTTTCCATCATGACCATAATAACGTTTTTCCCGGCAAACAGCCCCGTTTTTTCATTATCGGGCGAGATTTGTTTCTCAGCAAAATACCGGTCGGCAATGCTGATATTTTCTTTGTCAAATTCCGCTTCAGGGAATGCCATGCGGAAGAAATTACGCATCACATATTGGTACGCCCCTGCTGTTTGCATGGAGCGATTGGAGTCAGCAAACTCGTTATAAAATCCCTTTGCCCACTCCCGTTCCGTTTGCTGTTGGGGGGTAGAGCCGGGGACGGCTTTCGTCATCATAACGGTGTGCACCGTCAGAAGGACAATCATCGGTAGGAACAGCCAAAGGCCCGAAATACGGAAGGGTGCCTGACGCCAGGTGCGACAAGTGACTATGATAAGCCCGACCTGCAAAAGAACGAGCAAAATCAGCTTCCAGTCCAGCAGGCGAAAGATATAACTGGAATACGCCATTGCCTGCCCCGTCATGCCCACATTATCCAGCCAGTAAAACTGGTTGAAAATCCGAAAATAAATGTAGTTGGAAACCATGAATACGGAAAAAAGAACGGAAAGAATGAGATAGCAAATCCGCCCCCACCGCCGGGACATAAAGCCCACCATGGCAAGGACGAAAAGTGCCACCCAAAACACCGTAAACAGCGTGGGCACCAAAGCGACGGCGCGGATGGCATAGCCGCTGCTTTGCGTGCGGAGCACAACGTCCGGCAAAATCAGGGACAATATCATGGTATATAAAAACAAATTCCGTTTTAAAAAACAGCCGATTTTTTGCAGGTTCTGTTTCATACGCTCACTCGATTCTTCCGTGGATTTCGTTTTGCAATTTAAGCTCGCTTGTATTATAACACATTTTATTTCTTTTTTGCAAGTTTCTGCCTGTTTTTCTTATTTTTTTAGAACCTTGACGGAAAGGCCACCTTATGCTATACTGTATAAAAAGACGATTTAGAAAAAAGGAACCTTCTATGCATACATTTTCCGTTTCCTGTACCCTTCCGCCCGAAGGCGGCAATTTAGAAAAAGCTGCCGCCGCAGCACTTTCCACCGCGGCGGAAAATATTGTTTCCATAGAGATTTTAAAGCGCTCCATTGACGCACGCCGCACCCCCAAATGGGTGTATTCTCTTGCTGTCACAGTGAAAAACAGGAAAGGCATCAAAGCCGTCCCCTATAAAGCGCCGGCACCCTTTATGGTGCCAAAAGCAAAGTCTGCACGCCGCCCCGTAGTGGTGGGGCTCGGGCCTGCCGGTCTTTTCGGGGCACTTATTTTGGCGCGCGCCGGGCTTCGTCCCATTGTTTTGGAACGGGGGCAAAGCATAGACGACCGCCAAAAAACAGTACAGGCATTTTTCGATACCGGCGTTTTGAGCCCCCACACCAACGTACAGTTTGGCGAAGGCGGTGCCGGTGCGTTCTCCGACGGAAAAATCGGCACAGGCATTAAAAATCCCCTGCTGAAATTCGTAAAGGACACCTTTGTCCTCCATGGTGCGCCCCCCGAAATCGCCTATGATGCCCACCCCCACATTGGCTCGGACAGGCTTCCCGGCGTTGTAAAAAGCATACGAGAGGAAATTATATCTCTCGGTGGCGAAGTCTGTTTTTCTGCCCAAATGACGGATATTTTTGTACAAAGCGGTCGTGTTACGGCTGTAGAAACCCCGTCCGGCGTTTATGAAACGGACGCTGTTCTCCTTGCTGTGGGGCACAGCGCGCGGGATACGTTTTCCCTCCTGCGGCAAAAAGGCGCCCAAATGCTGGCAAAGCCCTTTTCCGTCGGCGCACGTATTGAACACCCGCGAGGCGAAATTGACCGCGCACTGTATAAAGACGCCGCCCCCTATCTGCCGGCGGCGGAATATAAGCTTGTCTGCCACCTGCCGGACGGGCCTTCCGTTTACACATTTTGTATGTGCCCCGGCGGCTATGTGATTCCTGCCGCCAGCGAAGAAGGCGGCGTTGTAACAAACGGCTATAGCCTACACGCACGGGACGGCAAAAATTCCAATGCCGCACTCCTTGTGGGGATTACCCCTGCAGATTTTGGTACCGACCCCTTTGACGGCGTGCGGCTTCAGCGCCAAATCGAAGAAGCGGCATTTACTGCCGGCGGCGGCAGCTACAAAGCCCCCTGCCAAAGGGTGGAGGACTTTTTGGCAAACCGCAAAACGAAAGCATTTGGCACTGTTTCCCCCACCTATCAAAGAGGGGTTGTCCCCGGGAATATTGGGGACTGCCTGCCCGATTTTATTACGAGTGCCATGCGCCGCGCTTTGCCCATTTTAGCAAAACAGCTTACCCCCTTCGGCATGGGGGACGGGCTTTTGACGGCGCCCGAAACCCGCAGTTCTTCTCCCCTTCGCATTATCCGGGACGAATCGGGGCAAAGCAATCTTTGCGGCCTGTATCCGGCAGGAGAAGGCGCAGGCTATGCGGGGGGCATTATGTCCGCGGCCATTGACGGCATCGGTGCCGCCCTCTCGATTATTGCTAAAGCCACAGCTGAATAAACAAAAGCGCGAGCACTCCCGGAACGCCCAAAAAACCGACCAGGAGCGCAGTTACGGGATTTACAGGGAGATACAGCCCAAGGCCTGCGCCGAAAGTATTTAAAAGCATTAGGAGTACGCCCCCCAAAAGGGAGCTTGCCAAAATGCGGAAAATGAAACGAAATGGCTTTCGAAAATAGCGCAGCGCAAGTAAAATCCCTACGCCGCCTGCCAAAAACAACAGGACCTCTTTTCCCATATTCTGCATGTCCAAAAACCCCCTTCCCAGCATATATATGCCGGAAAGGGGGTTTTATACTACGAAACAAATTAAAATTTAATTTCCCTGCCCTGCTTTTTCCACTCCATGTATTCCGCGGTGGCACAGAAAATAACGTCACCGGAGGAGTTGATGGCAGTTTCCAGAGAATCCTGCACAACGCCGATAATAAAGCCGACGCCCACCATCTGCATGGCAATATCCTGCCCGACACCGAGAAGAGAACACGCCATGGGAATGAGAAGGAGTGAGCCACCTGCCACGCCCGATGCGCCGCACGCGCCGAGGGTTGCCACAAAGCTCAGAAGAATGGCCAAGAAGAAATTCACTTCTATTCCTTGTGAGAATGCGGCTGCAAGGGACATTGCGGTAATGGTAATCGCCGCGCCGTCCATATTGATGGTGGCACCAAGGGGAATGGAAACGCTGTAATGCTCCTTGTCAAGGCCTAGTTTCTCGCACAAATTCATGTTGATGGGAATATTGGCGGCGGAGCTCCTCGTGAAGAACGCCGTCAGCCCTGATTCCTTAAAGCATTTTAGCACAAGCGGATACGGATTTTTCCGAAGGGAAACCGCAACAATCAAGGGGTCAATCACGAGCGCGACAGCAAGCATACAGCCCACCAAAAGAAGCAGAAGGCGACCATATTCGGTAAAAACAGCAAGCCCGTATGCATTGACAGAGCTAAACACAATCCCCATAATACCAAAAGGAGCAAGCTGAATTACATATCCCACCGCTTTAGAAACCCCGGCGGAAATATCATTTAAAACTTCCTTTGTTTTTTCGCCGGCAATGCCGCGAAGGGCAAGACCGAAAATCACCGCCCAAGTTAAAATACCCACATAATTCCCGTTCATAATCGCCGTTACGGGATTCATAACCATATTGGAAAGAAGGGCGCGAAACACTTCCCCAAGCCCCGCAGGAGCCGACTGGGTAGCTGCTTCGGAAAGGGTAATGGTCACACGGAAAAGGTAGCTTGCCACAACTGCCACCACCGCCGCCAAAAACGTACTGAGCATATAAAAGAAAATCACGCGGCTAAAGCGTTTACCAATGTTTTGCCCCGCACTTGCCAAGGAGGCAATGACAAGGACAAAAACGAGGACGGGTGCTACGCCTTTGAGGGCACCAACGAAAACATCGCCGAACACGCCGACAAACGAAGCCCCGGGCACCCATAGCCCCAACGCGGCGCCGAGAAGCAGCCCAATCAAAATGCGAAGAATTAAAGGTGTTTTTACATACAAGCCGGCAATCTTTTTCATAAACTTCTCCATTCTTTCGTGAGTATCATTTTTCTGGATTTATTAAAAAAACCTCCGTAAATGCGACAGACCGCTGGTGAGGCGGCCTGTTTAAAAAGGAGGGAAAATGAAAAAAAGTTTTGTGTATTGTATTGATTACGGTACACGTATTATATTATCATACTTTCACTTCAATTGCAATAGTGAAATATGCACAAAATTACTTCTGTTTTTTATATATTTTTTATTAGTTTTGCCGTGCGTCCAGTATCTTATCCATGACGGAGGTACTATAGAAAGTATACACAAAAGCCACAGTTGCAAAGCCAATCGCGGCAAATAAAACGATAAATCCCACGTTAATCAGGAGCAGGTATAAAAAGAGTGCAAACACCGCCAGACTCACAGCAAATATGACAAAACAAGCAGGTAATTTCAAAACAGTCAGCTGAAACGCCGTTTTCACCAGCGCACCGAATTTAAAATCGAAGGTAACCATGAGGGGGTACAGGAAAAAGTGCATCATAAAATAAATGAAAAGTGCAAAAAGTGCCAAAAAACCAAATGCCGTTGTAAGGACAGGCGGCATAGGCATATATGAGCCCTTCGTAAAGTACAGCACCGTAGCCCCTACCAAAAACACGGTAACTACAAGGTCTATACAGAAAATGAGAAGTCCCTTCCAAAGGTTTTCCTTTAAGGTTGTCCAAAAATCATCCCAGACCCAGGCATGGGTTTCGCGGGCAAAATTCCGAAGCACATACGCTTGCCCTGCGCTTGCAGGCCCTGCCCCCAAAAAGCAAACGAAAAAGAGTGCCATATAAATCGCAACCCAAACCGTGACTTGCGGGTCCTCAGCGGGCATAAAAAAGCCCTGCAGGAGCACCCCGAGTCTAAAATACACAAGGACCGCTAAAAGTGCAAAGGGCGTAAAGAAAAGGCTGAGCGAACTAATGCGCCAAAATTTTCGCAGGTATATTTCAAAAAACAGGAAGAACCCTCTTTTTCGCTCCCCGTCTTTTTCGACGCCGCGCCCGGGCTTATCAAAATTAAACATTCCAAAAAATCCAGCCATGTTTTATCCTTTCTTTTCTGTCAGCGTTTCCACCGCCCGTGGCGGCACACTACCTAAATTTTCGCGCGGCGCTGTCTGATAATCAAAGCTTTTTGTAAACGCCGCGATGTCCTCTCTAAGGCTTTCCAGCTTCTGTTCCATATGAGAATGCAGCTTTCCGTACAGTGCCGCATCCCCGCGCCCGAGGCGATTACAAAGGGCGTAAAAATGGTGAAGACACACGCCGTCCGACGCCAAATATTTTTCTAAAAACTGCGGCTCGGTTTTTAGAAGCCATATGCAGTTTTCAAGGCATTTGTTCATTTGCCCCTCTACCCTGTCGCAAACGGCACACGTCTTTTTTCTGTCCTTTGGGGGCTTTTTTTCTTTTCCAAGCGTTTGAAGCATCGTATCAAGCCGCGTTTCAAGCGCAAGCATCAGCGGCAGTTTCTTCGTCATTTTCAGCATACGCTCGCCATGTGCGCGGCAAAAGCCCTTCTCATTTGTTTCTATGCGCACATTCGGCTCCATCACCGCCGCACCCATATAATACTCCAGTGCCCTTTCCAAAAGTCCTTCCTCAAGGTCACACAAAAAACAGGATACATTTTTTTCCAGTGCTTCATTTAAAGGAATGGTGTAGTTATGTTCTTTCATTGCAAATTTCCTTCCCGAACGGTTTTAAGAAACGAGCGAAAATAGCACAAGAATGCTCCCACAGCCGCCAAAACCGGCAACCACTGCACCAGAGTCAGAAGCCCAGGTGCCATCCTTTCATAAAATAGCAGTACCGCCAAAACGCATGCGGCAATCAGCACCGTTGCCGCCTTGCCGTACCAGTTTGCCGCAACGACGATTTTTTTCCGATACAGGAAAAGACCGCCCAAAAACATCAAAACTTCCTTTAAAAGAATGATAATGACCGCCAAAGCCGGCATACGCTTACAAAATGCCAGCGAAATCAGCACGGTAAGCTGCATCCCCTTGTCGGCGAGGGGGTCAAGGAGCTTGCCTGTGTCGGTAATCATGTTAAAACGCCTTGCGATAAACCCGTCCAAAACATCAGTAAAGCATGCCAGGAAAAAAACCATGGCCGCCGCGTCAAATGCGGAAATATAAAACATGTAGGCCGCAAGGGGAATCATAAAAATCCTGAGTAGTGTCAGCAAATTCGCTATGTTCACTTTTTTCTCCTCCGTTTTATTTCCAAATGTCAGGAAGTTCCGTAATATCCGAAAATATGTATTTTGCCCCGTTTTCTTCGAAAAACGGTCTTGCCTCCTCGCCTGCAATGCCCGTAAGCACCGCCGCAAAATCCGCGCCCATTGCCTTCGCGGCAAAAAGGTCCGCTCCGGCATCGCCTACAATCAGGCAGTCGGAAAAATCAGCTTCGTATGTGCCGTTTAAAATAACTTCGTCGGGGAAGTCCTTGCCGAGGTACGATTTTAAAAAAATATAGGGGTGGGGCTTTCCAAGGGCAGCGTGTCCGCTTTTTTCCTGTGCCGCCTTTATATAATCATAGGTGATTGCGCCTTCTTCGTCAAAATAATCATATACGCCCCAGCGAAGCAGCGGCTCCCGCCCTTCCGGCAGAGGCCTTGCCGTGCCGATGCGAAGGGAAACGCCCTTTCCCCGAAGAAAGCGAAGGGTTTCTTCCAACTTTTTTCGCCCCACAATGGGCTCCTCGCTCGTCCACAGTCCTTCTCTGCCGCCATGGGCCGCTTTTTTGTTTACTTCTTCAAAGGTACTGCTGCCGAGGAACCATTCCTGAAACGAGTCCGCCATTTTCAGCCAGTAGGGGCCGCTTCTTTTCACTTCTTCAAACGGACGCCCCGTCTTTTCTGCCAGACGCTCACCTGCAAAATGGTATAATGCAAAATCCCGAAGGGGTATCCTTTCGATTGTTTCATACACGCCCTTCGCGTCCGTTTCCCAAAAAGCAATGGTTAGGTACACCAAATCCCAGTTCGAGTTTACGCCTCTGTTTTTTACGAGTTTTATAAGGCGGTCGTTATAAAAAAGCGTTTCCCGAAGCCGAGCAGGGGACTCTATTGGCAACCCCATAAATTCCGCTGTCGTCAGCGCCGCCGCGTCCCAAAACGCAGATTCGCTTGTAATTACGCCGTCCAAATCAAAAATAATTTTGCGGTACACGCTTTTCCCTTCTTTGCATGCAGTAGTATAATACTATAATTATAGTATATTTCTACAAAATTTGCAAGTATTTTTGCATTTTCATAATTAAAATTCGGTAAATTCTTGACCTTTCTGCAAAATTTGTGTATAATATTTGGAAGAGGTGAATTTACGATGAAACAGCATCTTTTATATACGGCAAAACTGTTTGGCAACCGTATGCTTTTTAATTTTGTAACGATCTTGATGACGCCGATTTATCTCCCGATTATCGGAACCTATTCAAATGAAGAATCCTTTTTCGGCTTTGGCTCCGTCTTTTTTTCTCTCCTGATTTGCTCCGTGTATCTCGGCATTGCGGCAGATATGATGTGGAAGCTAGGAAAGCACGATAAGCAGTCTTTTGCCACGGAAAAATATTATCCGGCGAAAGGTCTTGTCCTCGGGCTTTTAAGCGAAATCCCGTTTTTGCTTGTCTTTTTATTCGTCGCCCTGTTTCCGTCGTCCATACGGCTTCGTTCCCTGTATCGCATTTTGTGCATCGGGTCCTATATGGGCTTTGTGCCGGCAAACCGCGTTACTGTAGGCTATGGCCTTGTCCTTCTGATTATACCTGTTTTGTCCGGAATTTTCTATCTTGTCGGGTATAAAAAGAAATACAAAGAAAGCGGGGACAGGCTCTCTCATAAAATTATGTATAAAAAACAAGGGAAATAATCCCTTGTTTTTTTAATACCCGATTTCTTTTGCCAGAGAGCGAAGCCTGTCCGCCCCCGCCCGAAGCCGGGAAAGCTCCGTTTCAGAGAGGGGGACTTCAATGCTTCGGGTAATGCCTTGCGCGCTAAGGGCTCTCGGGATACTCAGGCAAACGTCCTGCAAATCATATTCCCCAAGGCATAGCCCCGACACGGTTAAAATCGAATTTTCGCCCCCGCCGAGGGCGCGCACAATTCTTTCCGCCGCGAGGGACACCGCGTAATACGTGGCTCCCTTTTTCTCGACAATTTCATACGCCGCATTCTTTACATTCTGCCGAATTTCTTCTAAACTCGCCCCGCTGCAAGCGCCGCATTTTTGGCAAAACGCACCGATGGGAAGTCCGGCTATGGTTGCCGCATGCCATGCCGGCACTTCGCTGTCCCCATGCTCGCCCAAAATATAGGCGTGGATATTGCGTGCGTCAATCCCCGTGTGTGCAGAAAGCCGCGCGCGAAGCCTTGCTGTATCCAGCACCGTGCCGCTGCCCATGACCTGCCGAGGCGGCATGCCGGTAATTCGCAGCGTTACATACGTCAGGATATCCACGGGATTTGTGACTACCAGAAGAAGAACGTCTTTTTCCGCGTACCGCATCACGTTTTCGAGAATACTCTTAAAAACCGCGGCATTTTGGGACAGTAAATCCGTTCGCGTCTCCCCCTTTTTCTGCGCCGCGCCGGCGGCTAAAATCACAATATCCGCCCCCTTTATGTCGGGATAATCTCCGGCATATACAACCGTAGGACGAACAAAGGGAACGCCATGAAGAATATCCATAGCCTCCCCTTCTGCTTTTTTTCTGTCAATATCAATCAGCACAATTTCTCGGACGCTTTCCTTTGTTAAAAGCGTGAAAGAAATCGTTGCGCCCACAAAGCCGGCACCTATAATTACAATTTTTCTGTCTTTCAAGCTCTGTTCACCTCAATAGTATAGGATGCCCAATTTTTTTAAAAATACATACGTCTTGCCGCCGCATTTTTCGTTTACTGTAAACCACATCCCGGTTTTGGTCAACATTTTTTGCAATTTGTGCCAATTTATTGTATAATAAACAAAAAGGAGGTGCCCGAAATGAGCCGTCTTATCTTTCATATTGATGTAAACAGCGCATATTTATCTTGGGAGGCGGTGCGGCACCTTGCAAAAACCGGGGAGGATATTCGCCTGATTCCTGCGGCTGTGGGCGGCAATCCCGAAAAGCGGACAGGCATCATTTTGGCAAAATCCATTCCGGCAAAAAAGCTGGGGATTAAGACGGGGGAGCCTGTTTCCATGGCACTTCGGAAATGCCCTGCCCTTTTTCTGGCAAAACCTGATTTTCGCCTGTACGAAAAAAATTCCAATGCCTTTATGGATATATGCCGCCGCTATGCCCCGGTTGTAGAAAAGTTCTCCATTGACGAATGTTTTCTGGATATGACGGGGACGGGGCTTTTGTATCCCGACCCCATCGAAATTGCTCATGTAATAAAAAACCGGATTCGAGACGAGCTGGGCTTTACCGTAAACGTGGGCATCGGGGAAAACAAGCTATTGGCGAAAATGGCAAGTGATTTTGAAAAGCCGGACAAGGTACATACGCTCTTTCGCCGCGAAATTCCCGAAAAGCTTTGGCCATTGCCTATTGGCGATTTGTTTATGACGGGACGGGCAACGGAAGAAGCCCTTAAAAAGCTAAACGTGCGAACGATTGGCGATGCAGCAAAAATGGGTGCGCCGGCGCTCTCATCGCTTCTTGGCCCCAGGCACGGGGCACACCTTTTTGCCCGTGCGAGGGGGGAGGATGATTCCCCCGTTTTGCCCCAGCCGGAGGAAGCGAAGGGGTACAGCGTTTCCACCACCCTTGAGGAAGATATCACGAGTCTTGCAGGCGGCAGGCAGGTGCTCCTTGCCCTTTCGGACAGCGTTTCGTCCCGTATGCGCGCAGACGGCGTGCGCTGTTGTTCTATTGCCGTGACCATTCGCGGCGGAGACTTTAAAAACCATTCCCATCAGGAAACCCTGTCTGTCCCCACAGACGGCACCATGGAAATCTACGAGCGTGCCTGCCGCCTTTTTGAGGCCCTTTGGGATCAGCAGACGCCCCTGCGGCTTTTGGGTATTTCCCTCTCCCAGCTTTCTCGGGAGGAAAGTGCCCAAGTTTCCTTTTTTACCGACGAAAAGCGGGAAAAAGAGGAGAAAATGGATAAGACCGTAGACAGTATCCGGGCCAGGTTCGGCACGGGTGCGGTGGTACGTGGCGGTGTGTACAAAACACCCCTGGAGGTCGGGCGGAAATACAAGGCACAACTAGACAGCAAAAAGGACTGCGAGTAGCAGTCCTTTTATAGTATAATATCACTGTTTTCTTTGATTTCAAACGCCTGAAAGTACCGGTTTTCCATGGGAATCCAGCGCGTAAAAAACAGTTCTGCCCTCTCGCCGTTACGTGCCAGAATACGCGCCCTCTGCGTTTCTTCATCAACCTCCAGAAAAATACGCAGCGTGTACATTTCTGAAAGACGGGGGTGGGCGCTGTATACCCCCTCTACAATATGGAGGCGTGCAGGCGGCATTTCTATCTTTCGTGTAATTTCTCCACAGCTACAGTCAAAAACGCCGAAGGAAAAGGGCTTTTTGGAAAAAATGCCCCGAACAACCTCCTCATAAAACCGCTCGTAATGGACGTTACCGCCCGGGGTAGAAAGTCTTTCTACCGTTCGCATTTTAGGAGGGAGAAAAAAATCATCCATATGGTAGACGTTGCCGCCAAATTTTTCTTGCAATCTTTTTGCCAGCGTTGTCTTGCCGCTGCCGGCGCCCCCTTCAATAGAGAGGATTACAGGGTCTGTTCCCTTTAAAAGGGCTTCGATTTTTTGAAACAGTTTCTCCATGGTTTATCCTTCTAAAAAGTATGTCGCTTCCATGTCGGCAGTGGAAAGGGCAAAGGCTAGCGGGAATCTTTGGAACGCTTCGCCCACGTTTCGCGCTTCCTCGCTCCCGGCAAAGCCCATGTGATACCGAATGGCAAAGGCCTCCTCACGGGTAAGGCGCATAAAGCCCGTGATGATATACACGGATTTTTCGCCGTGGCCGTAGGGCAGGTCATCGCTGTACTCAAAGGTGGGCACGGTTTTCCAAACGCCGTTTTCCTTGACGTTTCGCGTGCCGGGCTTGTAGCAGTTGACCTTGCAGATATCATGGAGAAGGGCTGCGATGGCGATAGACTCGTCCGATGCCGTAAGACCATACGTATCTCGCACCCGTTCTCTCTCCATATATGCCTTCAGGCAATGGTAGACGTTTATGCTGTGCTCGCAAAGTCCCCCTTGGTATGCACCGTGATATCGAGTGCTGGCAGGGGCCTCAAAAAAGTCACTCGCCGGGGACTGGAGATATTCAAGGAGCTTCTCTGCCCCTTCCCGTTTGATATGTTCTTTATAAATTGATAAAAATTCTTCTCTTTTATCCATGGTACTCCTTCCTTATAGTCCAAGCAGGTTTTGTATCAGGACAATGATGCCCAAATACGGTCTTATCGCACTCGTCAGTTTAAAAGCCGCGAAAATGACTGCCAGTAAAATCAATGCGCCCACAAGCATTGCGAAACATATAATCCCGAGAATAACCCACTTTTTCCACTTGGATTTTTTCTTCTTTTCTTTTTTGGGCTTTTCTATGGGTACAGGCTCTGCCGGGCGCGGCGCCTCCGTTACGATGCTCCCTACAGGAAGTGCACTTCCGCAAGCCGTACAGTATTTTGATTCCGTCTCTGCCTTTTCGCCGCAAACACTACAGTACATTCTTTTTCATCTCCTCTTTTGTGCGCCACCATTGGCACGATTAAACTTTATACGGAATATCTGTGCCAATAAAGCCGGCTGTTTTAAAATCTTCCGGATTATGACGGACAATGTAATCTATGTACGAATCAATGATTCTCGCGGTTAATATGTAGCCGCTGGGGTTTAAATGGCTGTACATATAGAACTTTTCCTTAAACCTTGCATCATGCACGGGGCCGTACTTATATAAGTCGATGACATAAGCATTATCAAAATAGTCTGCAAGAGAGTACAGTGCATTGATCATGCCGAAAGTCTTATCATCACGCTCCGGTGTATTGGTATTGGGAACGGTGACGAAAAAGAACTTTGCATCCGGGCTGATTTCTTTATACCGGCTTACAATGTGTGCATAGCAGCCAATAAATGTTTCCTTGTTCTTTCTGTAGTCTTCCCTGTCAATATCGTCCATGGTGCCGATTTCCATGTTAAGGCGCGTGCCGTAAATATCGTTTACCCCGAGGGCGATGACGTATGCCTGGCAGGCTTTCTCTTTATTCCAGAGGTCCTCCGCATCGGCAAACCAATTGATATACCCTAAAGTGGACATACCGCCTTTTGAAAAGTTATAGGCTTTAAGTCCGTTTTTTCGCGCGATATACTGCCCCCAGGAATATTCGTACAGGTCATGGTAGTGGTGCGTACCGTCAGCATCACACGTTTCAAACTCGCCGGAGGAAAGGCTGTCCCCGACAAACGCCATGGTACGAAACACCGATGTGTGGCTGTAGCCGTCCACAAGGCGGTCTAAAGGTTTTTCGGTTTCGTCGTAAAGCTCCTTTTCCCAGTCCATTGCAAAATCCTCCTTCGATGAAATCATTTTATCATAGATACGCTTATGATTCAACAACTATTGGAAAAGTTTTAGAAAATGATTTTTTGTAAAATTACTTTCCACATGCCACAATCCCGTTGTTAGTCTCGCGTCAAGTTAAGACCAAAAATTTAATGTTCAATCAATTCGGTATTGATAGCAATGTTATTCTCAAATTCGATTTGATAACCAAGCGGATCAATTATTCTTTCCCCCACATAGTACTCGTATTTAATGTTTGGGGTATTGCGGATATATGTAGGTTTTCCCAACAAGTCAATGATTTCTGCATTTGTTTTTCCAATTATTTTCTCCCTTTCCTCTAAATTGCCAATCATATATATTCTTAACCTATCATTATCGTTCCATTTCTCTTGACTGAAGTTAGATATATAGTTCCTCGCCCCAACCAATATGCAACCAACAATTACAATAGAGAAAATTGTAAAAACAATACAGGATACTGGCAAAGGAAGATATTTTGATATCCGTTTTCTAAATACAATCGGCAAAACAAAAGCCAATGCGTAAATAAAAAGTGTGCTGTAAATCAAGACGCCATTACCTAAAAATTTAAATATATCACTCATTAAATATAGGAGAAAAGATACAAACAATATTCCAGTCCAAATCAATATAAGTACTGTTATAAAAAATATATTAAAGATGAGATTTTGTTTGTTCATATTATTCCTCCTCTTCGAGAATATCCGACTTCAAAAGTTTGAAAATTAGCAAACGATTCATACGCGGTTATCCCTTAAACAAGTCTGGACCTTTTTCCGCCTTCTATAAAGCTTTCGATATTCTTTGCCACTTCGTCCATGCAGCGCTGGCGCGCATCAATGGAGCCCCATGCCATATGGGGTGTGAATATGACATTTTCGCGGTCTAAAAGCATCTGATAGGGGCTATCGGCCTGCATCGGTTCGGTGGAGAAGACGTCCACGCCAAGACCGCCGAGCTTCCCATCTAAAACGGCTTTTGTAACAGCCGCTTCATCTACCACGGCCCCACGGGCGACATTGATTAAAACGGCACCGTCCTTCATTAAACCAAGGCGGCGGGTGTCTATAAGATGGTGGGTTTCGGGTGAAAGGGGTGTGTGAAGGCTGATGATATCGCACTCTCTACAGAGCGTATCCATATCGGTACACGGAAAATCCTCTAACGGTGTTCTTTTATAGGCAAGGACGTGGCACCCCATGGTCTTTGCAATTTCGGCTACCTTATGCCCGATATTTCCAAGGCCTGCAACGCCCCAGGTAAGCTGTGAAATTTCGCGAAATACGGGCTTTACACAGTTAAAAACGCCACTAGCCGTATAGGCGCCGGATTTCACAAAACGGTCAAAGGTATTTAAATTGGTGGCGAGGGAAAACGCCATGGCGACTGTAAGCTGCACGACACTATCGGTAGAATATCCAGCCACGTTACATACAGCGATGCCGTGTGCTTTACAGTACTCGAGGTCCACGTTATCAAACCCCGTAGCCGTAATGCAGATAAGCTTTAAATTCTTCGCATATGGAAGGGTTTCGCTGTTTAGCTTTACCTTGTTGAGAATTACAACTTCTACATCAGCAATGCGTTCTATAATGTCCTCCTGGCGCGTTAGGTCATACACCGTAACTTCGCCCAAGTTTCGAACGGCATCAAAATTTATATCGTCCCCTAAAGTTTTTACATCTAAAATTGCAATGCGCATGGTATCACTCCTAAAAATTTCATATATACATTTTATCACAAAAGCGAGATACCGTCAATCTTTAGACATAGAAAAAAGCCGTCCCAATATGGGACGGCTTTTGAAGATACTAAGTAAATTATGATTACTTCAGTTCTACCTTTGCGCCAACTTCTTCCAGCTTTGCCTTGTAGGATTCTGCATCTTCCTTGCCTACGCCTTCCTTAACGGCTTTGGGAGCATTGTCTACGAGGTCTTTAGCTTCCTTAAGGCCAAGGCCGGTGATTTCACGTACAACCTTGATAACCTTAATCTTTTCTGCGCCTGCATCAGCGAGAACAACGTCAAATTCCGTCTTTTCTTCGCCAGCTGCTGCAGCGCCGTCAGCTGCTGCTACAACTGCAACGGGTGCAGCTGCGCTTACGCCGAATTCTTCTTCCATCATTTTTACGAGTTCGGCAACTTCTAATAACTTGAGTTCTTTGATATCAGCAATAATCTGTTCGAGTTTGCTCATTTTGAATTTCCTCCTTAAAATTTTTCTTTTTTAATTATTCCTGCGGTGCTTCTTCAGCTGCAGGTGCTTCTTCTGCTACCGGAGCTTCTTCAGCCGGTGCTGCTTCTGCAGGTGCTGCTTCCTCTGCGGGAGCGGCTTCTGCTTTCTGTGCAGCTGCGGCATCAGCCGGTTCTACGCCACCATCGACGAGAGCCTGCAATGTACGAACGAGGTTCGATACAGGTGCGTTGAGGCTTCCCATAATCTTCGCAATAAGCGTATCGCGAGAGGGAGTAGCGGCGAGCTTGTTGATTTCATCGATGGAAATAAGGCTACCATCGAGGAAACCTGCTTTGATTTCAAGATTCGGGTTGGTTTTTGCAAAATCAGCCAGAACCTTTGCCGGTGCTACCGGGTCATCGCTTAAGGCGAGTGCTGTCGGGCCGTTTAAAACGGGGTCGAGCGCTTCATAGCCGATTGCGTTTGCGGCAAAACGAGTTAGAGTGTTCTTAACAACCTTGTACTCTACGCCTGCTTCTCTCAGCTTTACACGAAGCTTGGTATCTTCCTCAACGGTAAGGCCACGGTAGTCTACGAATACGCCAGCTGTTGCGTTCTGCATTTTTTCAGTAAGTTCAGCAACAACTGTCTTCTTCTGTTCCAAAACTTTTGTGCTGGGCATATCTTTCACCTCCTGTATAAAAAAGGTTCTCTATCCAAATGCAGACAGAGAACCGTAAGAAAGCCTTGCGTTTTCCCTTCCTCGGCGGGACTTATGCACACATGGCGGCCAGCTGTCTGCGGACGGACAAAAATAAGGTATTTAGTTTATGCTGAAATTAGTCAGCAATCTTTGCAGGGTTAAGCTTAATGCCGGGGCCCATGGTGGAAGCTACGGCAACGCTGCGGAGGTACTGACCCTTTGCAGCGGAGGGCTTAGCCTTGATAACTGCATCCATTAAAGCCTTGAAGTTTTCTGCGAGCTTTTCTTTGCCGAAGGAAACTTTGCCGATGGGGCAGTGAATGATATTGGTCTTGTCAAGACGGTACTCAATTTTACCGGCCTTAATGTCAGCAATTGCCTTGGTAAGGTCCATGGTAACAGTACCTGCCTTCGGGTTCGGCATGAGACCCTTAGGACCGAGAACACGACCGATGCGGCCGACAACACCCATCATGTCGGGGGTTGCAACAACAACGTCGAAATCAAACCAGTTTTCACCCTGGATTTTCTGTACCAGCTCTTCGCCGCCTGCAAAATCTGCACCAGCTGCTTCTGCTTCTGCAACCTTATCGCCTTTTGCAAATACAAGCACGCGAACCTTTTTACCGGTACCGTGGGGCAGTACTACTGCGCCTCTGACCTGCTGATCAGCATGACGGGAGTCAACACCCAGTTTAATGTGGGCTTCAACAGTTTCATCAAACTTTGCCTTTGCGCCTTTTACAGCAATATCAAAAGCTTCGTCTATATCATAGAGCTTTCCATGCTCGATAAGCTTTGCGCTTTCCTGATAATTCTTTCCTCTTTTCACGAATATACCTCCTTGTGGTTATGCGGAATAAATCCTCCCACTTAATCTTCTTCTACAACAATACCCATGCTGCGTGCGGTACCAGCAATCATGCTCATAGCCGCTTCAACGCTTGCAGCATTTAAATCCGGCATCTTCATTTCAGCGATTTCCTTAACCTGGCTCTTCTTAATGGTAGCAACCTTGGTCTTGTTGGGAACGCCGGAGCCGCTCTCAATCTTACATGCTTTCTTGAGAAGTACTGCTGCCGGAGGCGTCTTTGTGATAAACGTAAACGATCTGTCAGCATACACGGTGATTACAACCGGGATGATGAGACCTGCGTCCTTTGCAGTCTTTTCGTTAAATTCCTTGGTAAACTGTACGATATTTACACCGTACTGACCAAGTGCGGGACCAACCGGGGGTGCGGGCGTAGCTTTACCTGCGGGAATCTGCAGCTTAATATAGCCCATGATTTTCTGTGCCATTTTTCTTTCCTCCTAATATCGTGGTATCTGGCGGACACTTCTTCTTCCGTGTCCTCCCACCATAAAAAGCCGAAAGGCTTATTATGACAATGCTTCAACCTGGTGAAATTCCAGCTCAACAGGGGTCTCGCGGCTGAACATGGAAACGCAAACGCGGAGTTTCCGTTTTTCCATATTGATTTCTTCAATCACGCCGACAAAGCTCTCTAAAGGCCCGTCCGTTACGCGAACATTATCGCCCACAGAAAGGTCAAACTTGATAACCTGTGCTTCTACACCCATAGCTTCCACTTCCGCATTGGAAAGGGGAACGGGCTTGGAGCCGGGGCCTACGAATCCGGTACAGCCGCGCGTATTGCGAACAACATACCAGCTTTCGTCCGTCATCACCATTTTAATGAAAACATAACCGGGATAGATTTTGCGAAGAACAACCTTCTTTTCGCCGTCTTCCTTCTGCTCCACGACCTCTTCCATGGGCACGCGGATATCTTGGAAGTACTCTTGCATTCCACGGTTTTCAACTGTCTTTTCTATATTTGCTTTTACTTTGTTTTCGTAGCCCGAATACGTGTGAACTACATACCATTTTGCATTACCGGCCATAGTGTACCCATGCGTCCGCTTTTACGGACACTACCTCCTTATAAAGAAACTAAAGGGTATTATCCCATAAGGGCTTTAAAGCCCCAGGAGAACAGAGCATCCAAAATCCAGATGCCTGCGCCGATAAGTAAAATTGCAATAATAACAATACCTGTATTATTGATAAGCTGTTTCTTTGTAGGCCAGATAACCTTTTTGATTTCTGCCTTCAAATCCTTGAAGAACTTGCCAATTTTGGAAAAAAACTTTTTCATACCTAGTTATACCTCCGTAAGGGTACTTATTTCGTTTCCTTATGCGCGGTATGCTTCTTGCAAAATCTGCAATACTTATTCATTTCGATACGATCCGGTGTGTTCTTCTTGTTCTTCATTGTGTCGTAATTGCGCTGTTTGCATTCGGAGCATGCCAAAGTAATTTTTACTCTCATGATTGTGTTACACCTCCCACATAAAAAAAGACTTCTTTTGAGAAGTAGACTCATTATATCACAGTCATCTTCTTTTGTCAACAATTTTTTTAATTTTTCTCAATTTCTTTTATTTCTGCCGAAATTTGGTCCATTCTTGCAACAATTTCCTCTCTGGATACCACCGCAAGCTTTGAGAAGGAATACGAAAGAGCATTTTGCATCATATCCAGCGCTTCTTCCTTTCTGCCCATAGCATATAAGGTTTCGCCGCAGTTATAATACGGAACGGGTACGCCAAGTTTTTTCCCCGTCAGCTCTTTATATAAATTCCAGCTACTGTCAAGGTCGCCGGCAAGGCGATAGTTTAGGGCGAGATTATCGACGATAGCCTCATCATATTTATCAAATGTATACGCTTCCCTGTTTACTTCCATGGCTCGCTGGAGCTGCCCGTTTAAAAGGAGCAACTGACCGAGGGTGCCGTACACGTCCTTGTCCTTGCCGAGTTTCAGCTGCTCTTCCAATATGGAAATGGCTTTAGGAAGGTCGCCCCTCTTCCAGACAAGCAGCGCGCGGTTTACTGCAGCGCGGCAAGCTTCCTGGGGCTTCATTTTCTTATGTGCGGCCACGTCCAGAACGCGTTCGGCGCGGTCAAGCTCGCCTGCTTTGAGGCACATAAAGCTGTAGTAGAGAATGTACGATATGCGAAGGCGACGTGTTTTGAGCGCCTTTTCCATCTTGTCCAGCCCTTTTTCCGGGTCACGCGAAAATTGCTTAACACCCTGAATCAGCAAAATGTCCGGCAGTTTTACAAAGATAAATGCGGCAAGATAGATAAAAAGTGCCAAAAATCCAATCGGAAGGCTTACGCGAAACGCAAGGAAAATCACAGCCGCCGGCAGGAAAAACGAAAAAATGTATTGCATACTGCCCTCCACTTAAAACTCTGCCGTACCCACGGTACGGGGGAAGGGCAGAACGTCACGGATATTGCTCATACCCGTTACATACATAACCATTCTTTCAAAGCCGAGACCAAAGCCCGCATGCTTTGCACCGCCATAGCGGCGCAGATCCATGTACCAGCTGTAATCTTCTTCCGTCATACCCATTTCGCGGATACGGGCGGCAAGGCGGTCCACTCTTTCTTCTCTCTGGCTGCCGCCGATAAGCTCGCCGACGCCGGGCACGAGAAGGTCCATGGCGGCAACGGTTTTGCCGTCGTCATTCTGGCGCATATAGAAGGCCTTAATTTCCTTCGGGTAATCGGTTACGAATACGGGGCGACCGAATACCTTTTCGGAAAGGTACCGTTCGTGCTCGGTCTGGAGGTCTGCGCCCCAGTATACGGGATAGTTAAATTCTTCTTTTGCCTTTTCCAAAAGCTCGATAGCTTCTGTATAGGTCACATGGGCAAAGGACGCACTTGCCACCGCCTCAAGACGGGATATAAGCTCCTTGTCCACAAACTGATTGAGGAATGCAAGGTCACTCGGTGCATTTTCCAGCACGTAGTTTATAATGTACTTGACCATTGCCTCTGCAAGCTCCATGTCATCTGCAAGCTCTGCAAATGCAATTTCCGGCTCAATCATCCAAAATTCTGCCGCATGGCGCGGTGTGTTGGAGTTTTCGGCGCGGAAGGTGGGGCCAAAGGTGTACACCTTGCCGTAGGCAAGTGCCAAAGCTTCGGCGTTAAGCTGTCCGCTTACGGTAAGAGAGGTCTGCTTGCCGAAAAAGTCCTTAGAAAAATCCGTCTCCCCTGTGTCCATGGTGGTGACGCGGAACATCTCCCCTGCGCCTTCGCAGTCACTGCCCGTAATAATGGGTGTGTGGATATACACAAAGCCGTTTTCCTGGAAAAACTTATGAATGGCATAGGCACAAAGGGACCGAATGCGAAATACGGCAGAAAACGTATTGGTACGAGGACGAAGGTGGGCAATCGTCCGCAGGTACTCAAAGCTGTGTCGCTTTTTCTGGAGCGGATATTCCGGTGCGGAAGCGCCTTCCAAAATCACCTCGTCGGCATGCACCTCGAAGGGCTGTTTTGCCTCGGGTGTTTGTACAACGCGGCCGCGTACCGTAATGGCAGCACCTACATTGAGCTTTGCCGCAATATCAAAGCCTTCTGTATTTTCATCAAATACAATCTGTACCGTATCGAAGCAGCTACCGTCGTTTAAAGAGATAAACCCGAAATTCTTCGAGACGCGAATGCTCCTCGCCCAGCCGGAAATGACAACGTCATTTAGGGTCTTGTTCTCCTTACATAAGGTTTTAATCAGTGTACGCTGCATGCATATCCTTCCTTTCAAAATAAAGTCTTGTTTCTTCTTTGTCTTTTTGTATCTGCCGGCGAAGCGCGTCAGCATCTGCAAACTTTTGCTCCGGCCGTAAAAATTTCAAAAGCGTAATCTCGGCGTCCTCCCCGTATACCGTATCGCGAAAATCAAGCAGATGACTTTCCGCGCGCGGCGTTGCCTCCTCCACGGTGGGATTTTGCCCGATATTCGTCACGCTCTTATATACATGGTTTCGAATACGTGTAAGGCTTATATATACGCCCTTTTTCGGTAGCATCAAAAGGGGTGAAATGGCAAGGTTTAGTGTGGGAAAGCCTAAAACACGTCCCAGCTTTTTCCCTTCCTGTACTTTGCCCGTAAGGGTGTATGGTGCAAAGCTCAATTGGTTGACCGCTTCCACATCTCCTTCTTCCAAAAGCCCTCTCAGCCTTGTGCTGGAAATGGGCGCACCGAGTGCGGAAACGCTGTCCATAATTTCGCAGGTGATGCCGTAGGAAGTACAAAGTGTTTTTAAAAGTTCTGCGTCCCCGGCAGCGTTTTTCCCAAATCGGTAGTTAAAGCCTGCTGCCACATATTTGGCATGCAGCTCCCCTACTAAGATTTTTTCTACGAAAGCTTCCGGGGAAAGGGATAACACTTCCATGCCGCGTGTTTCCAGATATACCCTGTCTGCCCCAATTTCGAGAAGCCTTCTCCGCTTTAAGTCCGTTTCCATTAAAAGCCGAGGTGGCACAGAAGGGAAAAATAGGGTACGGGGATGGGGCTCAAAAACGTACACAACGCTTTCTAAGGCTTCCCTTTTCGCGAAGGTGAGCATCTTTTCTACCAGTGCCCGATGTGCGTTATGTACCCCGTCAAAATTGCCCAGGGCGATTGCTGTGCCCATGCGTTCTCTCCTTTTATATTAGTAGAAGCTTGTAATCATTTTTAAGAGATGGGTTTCCCCCTGCACGATTCCCTTTGAAAGGCAAAGGAGTGTGCCGTCCTCGGAAAACACCGTGAATTCGCCTTCCTCCCGATAGGGATTTAAGATGGCCGCACCGTTTCTGACGCGTTTTTCCGCCTCCGCATTTGCCGTCACCTTTCGAAGATGGTCAAACACGAGGGCGGTGGGCAGAATGTAGTTTTCCGGTTTTTCCTCGAAATTCGTAAGGGTTACCGCATTTTCTTTCGTAAATCTGCCTGATGCCGTACGGGAGAGTGCCGTCATATGTGCGCCGCAGGCAAGTGCCTCGCCCATATCCTTGCAAAGCGTGCGGATATATGCGCCCTTGGAGCAGTCTACCCGAAACGTAACGTGGGGCAGGGAAATGTCTAACAGTGTGATTTTATAAAACGTGACCCGTCTCGGCTTTCGCTCGACCGTAATGCCTTGCCGTGCCAAATCATACAGCCGCTTTCCTTCGTGGTGCACCGCCGAATACATGGGGGGAATCTGGTCACAGTCCCCTTCAAACTGCGCGAGAACTTTGCGAATTTCTGCCTCGCCGCATAAAACAGGTCTTTCTTCTAATACTGTGCCTGTGCTGTCCTCGGTATCCGTGGTTTTGCCGAGACACATGGTACATTCGTACGTTTTTTTCGCCGCCACCACAAAATCGGCGGCGTGGGTCGCTTTGCCGACGCAAATCGGCAAAACCCCTTCTGCCATGGGGTCGAGGGTGCCGGTGTGTCCTACACGTCTTGTACCGACTGCGCGCCGTACCCGGGATACCACGTCATGGCTTGTCAGCCCCGTCGGCTTCCAAATATTAACAATGCCGTCCATAGGCTTCTCCTATTTGTGTCATGATTTTTTCTTTCCATTCTGAAAGGGTGCCTTGTACCGTTGCACCTGCGGCTCTGGCGTGTCCACCACCGCCAAGGGTTTTACAAAATGCCGCCGCGTCCAAAAATTCGTTTGTACGCATGGAAATTTTAATCTCTCCGTCCTTCTCTCTTAGAAGTATGCCGGTTTCCACGCCGCGGATAGCACGCAAAACGCCAGAAAGATGGCTTGTATCTTCATCCGTAGCTCCCGTTTCCGAAAGAAGCTTTTCGGAAACAAGACCTATGGCGGTTTTGCCATCGTGGCAGAGGGTCATTTCGTTGATCACCGCCGCCTCAAGACGCATTTTTTCAATGGCGTTTTGTTCAAAGACCGCCAGACAAATTTTGGCACTTTCTGCCCCTGCTTCGAGTAAATTTGCCGCTGTTTTTAGGGTTTTGGCGGTCGTGTTAGAAAAGCGAAAGCCGCCTGTATCCGTCACAATACCGGCATAAAGGGGCGTTGCCGCCTCCCCAAAGGGCTCGCCTGCCGCCCTGTACAATTCCGCAATGATTTCTGCCGTTGCGGCGGCAGCAGCATCTACAAAAGAAATGTCCCCAAAGCCTTCGTTTGTTTTGTGGTGGTCAATGGAAAGTTTTACCTTCGCTCCCTCAAAAATCGAAAGCCTTTCCCCCATGCGAAGTATATCACCACAGTCTACGGCAATGGCGGTGTGCACTTTGGGTATTTCTTCCCCCAAAAGGGCAAAGCTTCCGCCGAGAAATTCTAAATCTTTGCGAAGGGTCTCTTCGAGATAAATGGTATATGCGATACCCCATCGCTCTAAAAGCTTTCCGAGAGCAAGGGCGGACGCAATCGCATCTCCATCCGCACTCTTATGGGGTAGGATTGCCGCATTTTCTGCATTTTTCAGGGCTTTTAAAAGGGCATTCATTTTGTTTCCTCTTCTCCCATTACGTTTTTCAGCACCTCGTTTATATGGGCGCCGTAGGCAATGGAATGGTCAGCCTTAAAAATAAATTCCGGTACGGCACGCAGTTTTAAGCGATTCCCGATTTCACGGCGCACAAAACCCGCCGCCGCCTTTAGTGCCTTTATGGTGTCCTCCTCCGCCTTCTCGCCGCCCATAACGCTTATATAAGCAGTGGCGTACCGAAGGTCACGGGTCACTTCCACCTGTACAACGCTTACAATGTCTGCAATACGGGGGTCTTTTAAGGTGCGAATCACCGCCCCAAGCTCACGCCGTACTTCTTCATCTATGCGATTTTGTCTGTATCCCGCCATGGGTGCCTCCTATCGGGCGATTTCCTCCATAACGGAGCATTCTACAATATCGCCCTCTTTAATATCATTAAACTTTTCAAAGCTCATGCCGCATTCATAGCCGGAAGCCACTTCCTTAACGTCATCCTTAAAGCGGCGGAGTGTAGCAAGGTCGCCTTCGTGAATGACGATACCGTCACGTACAATACGAACCATACAGCCGCGCTGGATTTTGCCGTCCTGCACATAGCAGCCTGCAATGGTGCCGACGCCGCTAACCTTAAAGGTCTGGCGGATTTCGGCGTGGCCGATGGTAACTTCCTTAAATTCAGGTGCCAGCATACCTTTCATAGCCGCTTCGATTTCCTCGATTGCCTGGTAAATGACGCGATACATCCGCATATCTACCTTGTGCATAGCGGCAGCAGACCGAGCGCCGGAGTCAGGACGCACGTTAAAGCCGACGATAATGGCATTGGATGCCGTGGCGAGCATTACGTCCGATTCCGTAATGGCACCCACCGCCCCGTGAATGACGCGAACGCGCACTTCTTCGTTTGAAATCTTTTCAAGGGACTGGGTAACCGCTTCCACGGAGCCTCTGACGTCTGCCTTTACAATAATATTTAAATCCTGCACGTTGCCTTCCTGAATCTGGCTAAAGAGATCCTCAAGAGATACAACGGCAGTAGATTTTCTGTGTTCATCCTGTGCCTTCTGGCGACGGGCTTCTACCACGTTCTTCGCCATCTTTTCGTCGCTGACGGCATAGAACAGGTCACCACCCTCGCAAACCTCATTCAGACCTGTAATCTCAACCGGGGTGGAGGGACCTGCGGATTTGAGGCGATTGCCCTTATCATCCAGCATAACGCGCACTCTGCCCATAGACGTACCGGATACAATCGTGTCCCCTACATGGAGCGTGCCGTTTTGTATAAGCATAGTAGCAACGGGGCCACGTCCTTTATCAAGACGCGCTTCAATGACTGTGCCGCGGGCAAGACGGTCAGGATTTGCACGAAGCTCCTTCATGTCGGCTACGAGAATGACCATTTCAAGAAGCGTATCAATATTCTGATGTTGCTTTGCGGAAATAGGTACGCAAATCGTATCGCCGCCCCAAGCTTCGGGGATAAGGCCATATTCGGTGAGCTCCTGCATAACCCTGTCGGGATTTGCATTTTCTCTGTCAATTTTGTTAATGGCGATAACGATGCTGACGCCTGCGGCTTTCGCATGGTCCAGCGCTTCAATAGTCTGGGGCATAATGCCGTCGTCGGCGGCAACTACGATAATCGCAACGTCCGTAACCTGTGCACCGCGGGCGCGCATTGCCGTAAAGGCTTCGTGCCCCGGGGTGTCAAGGAAGGTAAGTCTTCTATCCCCAAGGCGCACGCTATAAGCACCGATATGCTGGGTAATACCGCCGGCTTCGGTGGCCGTTACGTTTGCCGAACGAATCGCGTCGAGAAGGGATGTTTTACCGTGGTCAACGTGACCCATAACAACCACAACCGGGTCACGGGGCACCAGAGATGCTTCATCATCCGTATCATCCCCAAAAAGACGGTCTTCATCCGTAATAATGATTTCTTTTTCGATAATGGCGTTCATGTCTTCGCCGATAAGTGCCGCCGTATCAAAGTCAATGGTCTGGCTGACAGACGCCATAACGCCGAGCTGCATGAGGCGCTTGATAACCTCTGTGGGGCTTTCCCCAAGACGTTCTGCAAATTCGCCGACGGAAATTTCGTCCGGCACCATAACCGTTTTCTTTTCCTGTTTCTTTTCCTTCTTTTGGGGCGCCTGGGGAGCCGCGGCAGGCTGACCGCCCTTCTGGCGCTTTTGCCCCTTCTTTATCTTCTGCTTCGAGGAAGATGCCTTCTCCGTCATTTCCGGTGCCACCATTTCCTCGATTTTTTCGTTTTTCTCAATCTTTTCGAGATCCACCACTGAATTTCTTGTATCTACATAGCGGTTTTTCTTCTCAGCCTGTTCCTTCGGTGCGGGGGCTTCCTCCTCCGGCGCAGGCGCGGCCGGTACTTCCTCTTTTTGAGGCTCTTCCACCGGTGCCTTCTTTAAAAATTCCGTAATGTCAGAGCCGTCATCAAAAGCATGGGTATAATAATCAAAGATTATATCCATTTCTTCCGCAGTTAATGTACTCATATGATTCTTCGTCCCCATATCATACTTTACGAGCACATCGATAACGTCTTTATTGACAAGCTCCAAATCCTTTGCAATCGAATGAATTCTTGGTTTATTTTGCTTTGCTGTTTTAGCCACTAAAGCCACCCCCATAAATTTTCAATATTGCCGACGCAAATCCTGTGTCCCGAACGCCAAGGACGGATACCTTTCCTTTCCCCGTGCTCTGTGCAAGGGAAGAGACAGTGCCGAAGAAAATCAGCTTTGTCCCAAAGCTTTTGCATTTGTCCTGCATTCGTTTTTTCGTGTTTTCCGCGGCGTCCTCCGCCACAATCACCAGCGGCATTCTTCCGCTTCGCACAAGGCTTTCGCAAGCCTCGCTTCCAAACGCCATGCGTCCGGCTTTGACGCACAAACCAATCATACCTTCCAGTTTATGCATACTTCTCTCCTAATTTTGTGTAAATTTCCGCACTTACCCGGCAGGACAGGGCACGTTCTGCCCTTCTCCCAAGCTGTGCCTTTTCAATACAGCCACGGTCTTTACAAATGTACGCCCCCCGACCTCGGCGCTTACCGTCCTCATCCAGGCACGCTTCGCCCGTCTCGGTGCGTACAAGGCGTATCATCTCGCTTTGCGGCTTTGCCGCGCGGCAGCTGATACACATCCGGATTTTTGCCGGTTTGTTCGCCAATTTAGAACACCTCGCCAACTTCCTTGTCGCTCTTTATATCAATCTTCCAGCCTGTCAGCTTTGCCGCAAGGCGTGCGTTCTGGCCTTCTTTGCCGATTGCCAGGGAAAGCTGGAATTCGGGTACAATGACCTCTGCAGAATTTGTTTCCTTATCGAGGGTTACACGCAGCACCTTCGCGGGGCTGATGCTTTCCGTGATAAAGACGGACGGATCCTCGCTGTACTTTACAATGTCTACCTTTTCTTCCCCGAGGCCGCGCAGTACTGCTGCCACTCTTGCGCCCTTCTGCCCGACGCATGCGCCAACCGCATCTACGTTAGGATTATTGGAAAGGACAGCGATTTTGCTTCTGGAGCCTGCCTCACGGGCAATACTCTTAATTTCTACGGTGCCGTTTGCAATTTCCGGCACTTCCCGTTCAAACAGGCGGCGTACAAGGCCGGGATGGGTACGGGATACGGTAATCTGGAGGCCCTTTGTGGTGTTGCGGACTTCCGTTACATATACAAGAAGCTTCTGCCCGGGGCGGTAAATCTCGCCCGGTGCCTGCTCGTGGATGGGCATAATCGTTTCGGTAGAGCCGATTTCAATGAGAACGCCGCGCTTTTCATTTTTCTGCACAGTGCCTAAAATAACATCGTTTTCTTTGCTCTGGTACTCGGAGTACATTCTGCCCCGTTCTGCCTCGCGAATATGCTGTACTAGCATTTGCTTGGCGTTTTGGGCAGCAATGCGGCCGAAGTTTTTCGGCGTGGTTTCCATGTTTACCACGTCCCCAATCGCGTACTTCGGGTTTATCAGCTGTGCTTCCTCAAGCGTCAGTTCCATAGAAGAATCTTCTACTTCCTCTACAACAGTCTTCTGGGTGTGCACACGGATTTCTCCGTTTTCGTCAATGTCCACCTCTACGTTCTCCCCGGCATTGTAATACTTTCTGTACGCGCTTGCAAGGGCTGTACGCAAAGTCGCCAGAAGGTCATCCTTGTTAATCTTCTTTTCCTTTTCCAAAAGCTCCAATGCCATCATCAGTTCGTTTGCCATTTTGCTTCTCAATCCTTTCAAAATTTCCCGTCAAACAGCGTCCGCACTTTTGCGACCTGTCCGTTTTCAATCGGGCATACTGTGCCGTCCTCTGTTTCAATCGTAATCGTTTCTTTGTTATATGCTTTTAAAGTGCCGGTAAGGCTTTTCTTCCCGTCCCGGGGTGCATAAAACCGAAGCTCTACCAGCTCGCCAAGCGCCGTTTCAAAATGCCAGTCCCTGGAAAGTATGCGCTCGAGCCCCGGGGAGGAAACCTCCAGACAATACGGGTCGGTGATGGGGTCCGCCTCGTCCAAAGCGTCACTTAAGGCGCGGCTTACCGTTTCGCAGTCCTCCAGTCCTACGCCGTCCTCGCCATAGAGGAATACGCGCAAAAACCAGTCCGGCCCTTCCTTTTTATACTCCACATCATAGATCCGAAGCCCTCTTGCCTCGGCAATGGGAGCCGCCATTGTTTCCACCAGTTTTTCGATTTTAGCCATCTTGCGCTCCTAAAAAACAAATTAAACTGTGAGGGCGGCAAAATCTGCCGCCCTCATAATCTAGTTTGTATTATAGCACACAAACCCAAGGATTGCAAGTATTTTTGGAAAATTTTTATGCTTTATTTTTTAAAAATGCGATAAATGCGTGCTTCGGCACGGTCTAAAGGCGCAAATTCCTCTCGAAAGCCGTCAAAACCGAGGCTTTCTGTAAGTGACGCGGCAATTTCCTCGCCGGGCAGCTGCTCGTTTATATATAAAAGAAAGGACGGCTTTCCCGAAAGGTGTACGAAAAGCTGTTCTGTTTCATGGGGCATGATAAACGCCGTTTCGGAAAAATACATAAAGTCGGGAAGCTGCAAAAGAAATTGGGCTTCGTGGGTATAGACCATAACGCAGGTCTGCCCCCGCTCCCTTTGCAGAAACGCTTTGTAATCAGGTGGCATGCGGTAGAGATAATTTTCGCCCTTTGCGTCTGCCGCCGGGCTAAAAAGGCGAATTCCACCATTGATAAAAAGACCGAGTGCCAATAAAATCGCGATGACAGCTTTCCTCTCCTGAAATGCCGCCCAAATCACATACACCAAGAGGACGCAAACCATGGGCACAATGGGCGCAATATAGCGGTCTGCCTGATAAGGGGCAACCTTACAAATCACCAGAAAATACAAAAGAGAGGCGCCAAACAGAAAAGACAGTTCCGGGTTTACCTTCTGCCGCCGGCGGATAAGTCGAAGGGCGGCGACGAAGGCAAGCAGGAAGGGAACCGCGCCAAGCCCCCTATACAGCACATAGGAAAAAATTTTAATGTTTCGGAAAAGGGAGCTGTGCGCCGCGTTGTAAAATGCCTCATCGCCCCGAAAGCTTTGAAACAGCTGCCCGAAAACCGCCGGCCATGCAAGGCAAAACAAAAGTGCGGAAAGGACGAGAAGCCCAAAATAGGCTGCCAGCCTATTTTGGCTTCGGCGCAGAAACATGCAGTAAAAGACGGCACAGAACGCCAGAAACACAAAAAAGTAATAGTGGGTCATGGCGGCAAGAAACACGGTGGTGACAAGGGCGACGGCCAAAGGCCAAGACATTTCCCCCTGCCTTTCCAAAAGGCGAAGATGGACAAACAAAACCGCGACGGTTAAAAAGGTTAAAAGGGCGTACATCCGCACAAACGTGGCCATATTGATATAGTGCACGCAAAACCCGTAAAGCATGACCCCCAAAAGTGCCCACGCCCTGTCTCTACAAAGTTGCATACCAATCAGGTAGAGAAAAATGCACGTGCCGACGGAAAACAGCAGATTTGGCACAATGGCAAGGTATTTTGCATACGAGCCGGGGAAAAGGGAGGAAAGGGTGTGCAATATTAGGTAAAAAAACGGCGGATGCACGTCCGTACGCTGGTTTTCCAGCACTGTCCCATATTGAAAGCCGTCTTTCGCCGTCATATAGGCTTTGATGTCCGCCGGGGTGTTCCACCGCACGCCTTCGGCAGTATGTGTTTCGTAGTGAAACTGCGTGTTGGAAAGCCCGTAGGAATACACCTCGTCACAATGAAAGCCCTCTTTTTGGCTTGCCCAATACAGCGCATTCCCTAAAGACAGTATGCAAAGTAATACCAGAAGCACGACCGCTGTTTTCTTTTCCATTTTCCTCTCCCCTTTCTTTTTGACAAAACAAAAACCACCCGAAAAACCTTCTCGCTTTTTCGGGTGGTACTTTTTTTATTTCTTTACAGGGTGACGCGCCGGTGGGTCTTGCCGGATTCATACAGGGCACAAACCATTTCCTGGGTTTTAATCGCTTCCTCGCCGGACAGGGCAGGGGTTTCGCCACGTCTGAGGCTATCATAAAAGTCCGCAACCTGCTTATAGTGCCCTATACCCCAGTAGCCCTTGCCGGGGGTCTCGGGGCCGGGGGCTGCGTCATTATCTCTTTCCAGTACGCGGCCGTCGCTAAACGTGATTGTCGCCTTGGACGCTTCCATGTGCACCTTGCCGTTTTCGCAAAGAATATCAATAGTGATATCTTCGTTTTCACCATAGTAGTTGACAAGGTGGAACATGGTTCTAACGCCGTTTTTATATACGATAATGCCTTCCGCCATGTCCTCGACCTCGATGGTGGGGTGGGTGCGGTTTGCAATAAACGCCTCTACGTAGTCAATGGGGCTGTCCATAAACCAGCGGAGCATGTCCAGTGTATGAATTGCCTGGTTTATGATAACGCCGCCGCCTTCCATATCCCAGGTGCCGCGCCAGGCGTCGGTAGCGTAGTAAGAATCGGGTCTATCCCAGTAAAGGGCGCATTTTGCACAGAGCACTTTTCCGAGTTCGCCGCGCTCCAGCGTTTCTTTAACGAGTACAGAGCCGGGATTGCAGCGGTTTTGGAAAATAACGCCTAAGGTCTTACCCGATTTTTTTGCCGCCTCGTTCATTGCCTTTGCATCTTCCAGTTTGATTGCCATGGGCTTTTCCGTCAATACGTGCTTGCCGCATTCCAAGGCATAAATGGCCATGGGGGCATGGAGATAGTGGGGCGTGGCGATATGAATAACGTCAATGTCCGGTGCTTTGCACAGCTCTTTCCAGTCCGTATACACACGGCAGGAAAACTCTGCTGCCGTTTTCTCCGCGCGTTCACGGATTTCGTCACAAACAGCTACAATTTCCGCATCCGGTGCGGCACTGATTGCCCGGGTATGTAAAGGATGAATATGACCACAGCCGATAATGGCGGCTCTAATTTTTTCCATGAATTTCTCTCCTTTTTTGCTTTCGGAACCATATTTTCGTACAGTATATCACATTCTTTCTAAAAGTGCAAGCACTCTTTTGGGAAATGCAAAAGAAAGTTGGTTTTTCACCCTTGTACGTTCATTGGCACGGCGTATGTTGAAAATTTTACGCCGTGGGAAAGGTCAAAATTATCAATTGCCTTCATAAGACCAATGCATCCGACCTGAAATAAATCGTCCACATGCTCGCCCCGGTTTTGGAATCGCTGAATTACGCTTAAAACAAGGCGGAGATTTCCCTCGATAAAGCTTTCCCGTGCCTTCTTGTTTCCGTTTTTAATTTCGAGAAGCAGTTTTTCCTTTTCCGCATCGTTTAATATGGGTAGTTTTGCCGTGTTTACGCCGCTGATGTCCACCTTATACATTGCCATTTCCGCTCTCTCCCTTTTTTGTAAAAATTTCGTTTGAATACACAAAAAATCCCTCCGGATTAGTATGTATCCGAAGGGATTTTTTTATGCGGTAAATCGCGTTATCTCTTTACGCGAGCATTGCCTTCCCAGATGCTCCAAACCTGTTCTTCGTCAGCAGGCTGTGCATAGTCTGTGAGGAATGTGGTAGCCATGGCGCCGCTGGCCCAGCCGAACTGAATCCATTTTTCCGGTTCCCAGCCACGGAGAATGGCATAGAGCATACCGCCAACAAAGCCGTCGCCGCCGCCGATACGGTCGAGAACGTGGATTTCGCGGGGTTCTACCACGTGCCAGTTGTCGCCTTCCAGCATGATGCCGCCCCAGAGGTGGCAGTTGGTGTTAACAACCTGACGGAGTGTGGTAGCGTATACGGAAGTGTGGGGATATGCCTTCTTTACTTCCATAATCATGCCCTTGAAGGATTCAATTTTGGAGCCGATATCCTTGCCGCCTGCTTCCGGGCCTTCGATGCCGAGGCAAAGCTGGAAGTCTTCTTCGTTACCGATGAGAATGTCGGAAACGCTTGCAATTTCAGAGAAGCTCTTATGGAGTTCTTCTTCGCGGCCAATCCAGAAGGATGCGCGGTGATTGAGGTCAAAGGAAATGAGTGTGCCGTACTTCTTTGCAGCGCGTGCAAGCTCGAGGCAGAAAGTGGTCGTATCGGGAGAAAGGGCTGCGATAAGACCGGAAAGGTGGAGTACCTGTACGCCTTCTTCGCCGAAGATGCGTTCGAGGTCAAAGTCCTTAATGTTCAGTGTTCTGCCGACTTCGCCTGCTCTGTCATTCTGTACGCGGGGACCACGGGAGCCGTAGCCGCTGTCAGCAATATTGAACTGGTGACGGTAGCCCCAGGGGCCGCCCTGTTCTACTTCCTTACCTTCGTATGCCATGTGGCGGGCAGAGAGATTAGACTTAATAAAGTGTGCAATGGGGCTGCCTTTAACGAATGTGGTCAGAACCTTTACGGGGAGACCGAGGTAGGAAGATACGCTGGCAACGTTGGTTTCAGCGCTTGTTGCCTGCATGATGAAGCGGTCAGAAGAATGTGTGGGCTGACCGTTTTCCGGGGTGATACGAACACCCATACTGGTAGGTACTACCAGTGACCATTTGCAATTTTCTTTCAGTTTCATTGTAAAATACCTTCTTTCTTTTATATTTAAATAATTTTACGCAAAAAGGATTGGGTACGGGGGCTCTTGGGATTTTCAAAAATCTCCGCAGGCGTCCCTTTTTCAATAATGGAGCCGCTGTCCATAAAGATGACGGTGTCAGCGACCTCGCGGGCAAACCCCATTTCGTGGGTAACGATAACCATGGTCATCCCTTCCCGGGCAAGCTGCTTCATAACGTCCAGCACCTCGCCAACCATTTCGGGGTCGAGAGCACTCGTCGGCTCGTCAAAGAGCATCACGTCCGGATTCATACAAAGGGCGCGCACAATGGCAATACGCTGTTTTTGCCCACCGGAAAGCTGAGAAGGGTAGGCCTCGGCGCGGTCACGAAGGCCAACGCGCTCGAGAAGTGCATACGCCTTTTCTTCCGCCTCCTCGCGGCTCATTTTGAGGAGCTTCATGGGTGCGAGCGTCATATTGCGAAGCACGGTATAGTGGGGAAACAGATTAAACTGCTGAAACACCATGCCCATTTTCTGGCGCATACGGTTTATATCGACTTTAGGGTCTGTAATATCTGTCCCCTCAAAGTAAATGTGACCACCCGTAGGCTCCTCCAAAAGATTTAAAGACCGCAGGTATGTAGACTTTCCACTTCCCGAAGGGCCAATCACAACCACAACCTCGCCGCGGTGAATTTCCGTATCCACCCCCGAAAGGGCGTGGATGGTGCCTTTAAAGCATTTGGAAAGCCCTTCGGTGCGGATAATCACATCAGTGTTATCTTTCACTATTTCTCAGCCTCCTTTCAAGGAGTGTTACAAGGTGCTGGAGCGTCAGCACCATGACAAGATAAATGAGTGCCGCCGCAATAAGGGGCATAAACGCCGTATAGGTTGCGGCACGGATGGCATTGATCGAGTACATAAGGTCACCAAGACCGATGTAGAACGCAATGGATGTTTCCTTTAAAAGGACAACAAATTCGTTTGCGAGAGAGGGCAGCACGGTTTTAAATGCCTGGGGCAGGACGATATAGAACATCGTCTGCATATACCCAAAGCCAAGGCTTCTGCCGGCTTCCGTCTGGCCGTTGTCAATACTCATAATACCGCCGCGGACAATTTCGGCAACGTATGCGCCGGAGTTTAACCCAAAGCAAACCACCGCCGCCAAAAACTTATCAATGCCGAGGGGCATGAAGATTACGAAGTAGATAATCATAATCTGTACCACCACGGGCGTGCCGCGGATGACAGTCAGATACACCTGACAAATGCCGTTAATAATTTTAAGCCACAGACCGCGTTTCGTCTGTTTTAAATATGTAGCACGGATAAATGCCACGATAAAGCCGATGATAATACCTAAAATCAGGGCAAATACCGTAAGCTTTATGGTAGACCAAAGACCGCTTACAATGGTTTTCCATCTGCCGGCCTCGATAAAGTTACGGGTAAAATCCCGTTTTTGCTTATTCCAAAAGCGGCCGAGTGCGGAAGATGTATCGGGTTTCTCGTTTTGGGTGACCCCCATAGAGTCGAGAAAGCCGAGCTTTATGTTTTCCGACTCGAACTTCTTTTCCTCCGTTGTGCCGTCCTCGTTTGTGCGAAGGGCACTCGTTTTGGGCATAATGTCCTTCTTGATATCTATAAGACCGCCATAAACGGCATTTACAACCTCGTCACTTGCATAGAGAACAAAGCCCTCGTGGGTATCATACACCGAAATTTGGCAGGGCACTTCCTTCTCCCCAGCCGATGCAATCAGCTCTGAGAGAAGAGGCTCAAACTCCATTTTAAAGTGGAGCTTGGATTTGTACATGGCGGTGCCTTCTTTTCGCTCGTCTGCCGACAAAAATGTGTCATAATGGGGCGCGACGGCACTGTGGATGTCCAGTGTTTTCACGGTGCAGTCCAGAATAATATCCTTTTCGTTGCCGTAGGAAACCCCATTGACGGTAACATGATTTTTCTCCGCCACCGCCCGAACGGGAGCCGCTGCGGCAAGGCTATCCAGCTTTTCATTGACAAAGCGTTCTGCTTCTTCCCTTGTCATTTCGGACGCGACGGTGTCACTCCGAAGGGCGAGGGCAAAGGTGCCGACAAGTAGGGCGACGAGAAGCACCACTATGCCCAGTGTAATCCATTTCTTCTTCTGCATACGATTTCTCCTTTAAACAGTTCTTTTAAAGGCAAGCGGAATTTTGCGTTTAAAACAGCTGTTTAAAAACCGGACAAAAAGCGGGAGAAACTCCCGCTTTTTGCGCAGTTTATATTTTGATTATTCAGCTTTGATGTACTTTGCAATGATGGTATCGATGGTGCCGTCCGCCGTCAGCTTTTCAAGTGCCTTGTTAAGGTCAGCAAGAAGCTGGGCGTTGTCCTTGGAAACGGCAATTGCATAGTCTTCTACTGCATATTCTGTTTCCAGAATCTTCAGGCCTTCGTTTTCTGCAACGAATGCTTTTGCAGGTTCGTTATCGATAATCACAGCGTCAACGTCGCCACCTTTGAGGGCAATAATCGCATCTGCACCCTTGCCGTAGCTTGTTACGTTCTCCTCGCCGTAATCGTCCTTAGAGTACATATCGCCTGTGGTGCCGAGCTGTGTGCCGATTTTCTTGCCGGCAAGGTCGTCCAGCGTTGCAATGGAGGAATTTTCTGTAACGATAACCACCTGTACGCCGGTAGCATAGCTGTGGGTAAAGTTTACTTCCTTCTTACGTTCGTCCGTTACGGTCATACCTGCAATACCGACCTGTACTTCGCCCTGCTGTACGGAAGCGATAATGGAATCAAATTCCATGTCCACAACTTCGAGGGTTGTGCCCAGTTCCTTTGCAAGTGCGCCTGCAATTTCAATGTCGATACCCTTAAACTCTTCGCCTTCCTTGTATTCGTACGGCGGGAAAGCAGCGTTGGTGCCCATCTTAAGGGGTGCTGTGTAGGTGCCTTCGTAAGCTGCTGCATTGTCTGCTACCGGAGACGGTGCAGGCGTGCCCTGCTTTGCACAGGCTGCAAAGGAAAATACCATGACAGCCGCTAATAAAAACAGTAATGCTTTTTTCATGAGAATAACCTCCAAAAAATTTTAATCGCCTATATTATACATTGCAATGCAAAAAAATGCAAGCACTTTTCTAATTTTTCCCGTCCATTTCCGTTTTTACAGCTATTTCGGGGACTTCGGGGCGAACATATACAGTATGTTGTTTTTCGTACAGCACCATGCCGGGTCTTGCGCCCGAGGGTTTCCATACGTTTTTGACCTCGGTAAAATCTACCGGCACCTGGCTACTGTCCCGTCCGCCGCTAAAGTACGCCGCAAGGGCGGCGGCGCGGAGAATGACAGTGTCCGGCACTTCCTGTCGGTCTGCCCTGATAAGCACATGGGAGCCGGGCATATTTTTAACGTGGAGCCAAATATCGTCGGCGCGGGAAAGGCGCATCGTCACCATATCGTTTTGCCGATTGTTTCTTCCAACTAAAACGGAAAAGCCTTCGACCTCAAATTCCAGGGGTGCACTTGGTGTATCCTTTTGCTTTTTCTTGCCTGTTTCTTCTTTAATATAACCACCAGCCGCCATTTCCCGGCGAATTTCCGCAAGGGCGTCCTCGTCCTCGGCGCGCTCGATTGCCTCCAGTACTGTGGCCATATAATCCGCCTCTTCTCTTGCCTTTTCCAGTTCTTCTTTTACAACCACCGCCGCCGTTTTCATCTTTCTGTACTTTTTAAAATAGAGCTGGGCGTTGACGGAGGCATTTTTTGTTTCGTCAAGAGGTACCGTGATGGGTTCCATATTATTATAGAAGTTTTCGAGCGTCACCGCCGTTGCCCCCGGCTCTGCGCGGTAGAGATTTGCCAGGAGCAGTTCGCCGTAAATGCGGTACTTCTCCATGTTTTCCGTATCCGCAAGGGTCCCTTCGTGAATCCCGATTTTTTTGTGCAGACGCTCCAGTATCGCCGCCGCACGTTTTCTAAGGCTTGCCCCCTTTTGCCGCATGCGGTCGCTTTTATCTCTGCCGGAGAAAAATGCATCCATGACATGGGACAGGCTTTCCATTTTTTCTATCTTTAAAATATCTTTATGGGCATAAGGCTCGTATGCGGTAAAATCCACCGGTTCTCCTTCGGGAGAACGGAGTAGAGACGGGGAAAATTCCTCTGCCCGTACCCGGTCAAAAAACCGAACAAAGCCCTTTGCAAGCGCTTCTTCATTGCCGCGGACGGGGGCGTCCTCCCGCCCCGTGCTTTCTGCCGCGATACATTTTGCCGCCATGGGGCTAAGACCGCGATAAAGCGTTAGGAGTGCCTTGGCACCTAAGGCTTCCGGCATTTCCGAAAGACGGGCACGGCAGTCTGCCTCCCCGGCTACTAGGGGATTTTCTTTGTCCTGTGGCGGTGGCGGGCAGTACGTAAGGCCCGGCAAAATGCCCCTTCCCGAAGAAAGGTCCACATGATGCGCCGCATCTATAATTTTTCCGTTTTCATCCAGAAGTATAATATTCGGGTTTCGACCTGCAAATTCCGCAATCAGCTTTTTTTCGGTTTTGTCACCCATTTCGTTATAGACACTGACAGAAAGGCAAAGCATTCTCTCAAAA
>JAZNHR010000037.1:0-14181 GCA_045577075.1 Clostridia bacterium
CTATCCACTCCTTGGCTCACAGAACGACATGGCTACGATCCGACTTCTAAAAGAAGAAGATTTCCAAAATTACGGAAGGAAAGGCCGCTGTCGGCTTCGTCTACGTACATGCCGTCCACGCTTTGCGCATTTTCGTAGGCAGAAACATAAGAACGGTGCTGATATAGCTTCAAAAAATAACCGCCATGCTTATTTAAAAAAGGAAAATGCGTTGCTATGATTATTTTTTTGGCATGAATTTTTGCGTTTTGTGTAATTACCGCAGTTTTGCCGATTTCCCGCACGAACGTATTTTCGTAAATTTGCAGATCTTTTGTAATCTCCGCAAGGAACTTAAGAGGATGAAACTGCGCTTGCGCCGGAAAACAGACGGCACCTTTGACAGATAGCGGCAGGGGCACATCTTCGCAAAATGCAGCAGAAACTCCAAGGCTTTCTACGGCTCTTACCTCAGCTTCTATTTTTTTCCGGCTTGTAAGTGAATAGGTATAGGCGTTTTTGGTTTCAAAATCGCAGTCCATCGTTTGGCAAAACTTTTCATACTGCCGCACGGCCGCCTCGTTGGCTTCTATATACTGTTTGGCTTTTTCCTTGCCGGCTTTTTTTACAAGGTCCGCGTAAATAAGCCCGTGTTGAGATGTGATTTTTGCCGTGGAGTTTTTTGTGATGCCGGAGGCGATTTTTTTACCTTCCACAAGGATATAATCAACGCCTGCCTTTTGCAGAAAATAGGCACACAAAATACCGCACATACCGCCGCCGATAATGAGTACGTCCGTCTTTTTGTCTTCTTTAAGCGCCGAAAAGCTCGGCAGTTTTACCGTGTCCGACCATACAGAATGATGCATTTTTCCCTCCATCGTTTTTTTCTAGTATGTGCCATAACCGCGTTTTTTTATGCAAAACAAAAAGCCGAACATTTGTTCGACTTTCAGGTTAAACAGCACGCATGGATGTTTGCAGTGAAGGGATGCAGACATTTTCCCAAAGTCCCGACATATCGCCTTCGTACCTGCAAAATAAATCCGGATGGTTTGCATAGTCACTCGGCCGCATCAGGGATGGCTCCTTGGGCAGCGTCAGTGCATGGCTTTTATGGAGCACTTCTCCAATAAATTCGGAGCAGAAAAAACGCCTTCGCCGGGAAAAGGAAATGTTCATCTTACATAAAAATAAACCAATTACATTATATCTGTATTTAAACGATTCTCGCATCATACCTTCCACAAGTTCTTTTGCTACATCGTATACGGCATCCGGTACCGGCAGTTCAAAAAGTGCACACGGGATATCTGAATGCTTCTTAAAAAAACCTTTGGAAAAGGATTCGACCCGCATACCTGCCGGCAGGGGAGAATACGTAAACCGCCGCGCAAAACTGTAAAGCGGCTGAAGCGATGCATCAAAGGAAATGGAGGCGTGGGTATAGGCATCCGATGTGGCAAACTTTATCATTTTGGAAACATATGTATCTGAATTTGTCAGCAATATATAAATGGATTTCATGCTGTACTCCTTTAAAATAACTATATGTATTGTATCAAAAAAAGCAAGGACATGCAAGTCTTTGTGGAATTTTTTAAAAATTTTCCAATATCTCTTGACAATTCCTCCATAAAGTGGTATCTTAATATTAGCACTCGATGGAGGGGAGTGCTAATTTTGGATAAGAAGTGATACTATGGAGCTCAGCGAAAGAAAAAAACTGATTTTGAATGCGATTGTCAGCGAATACATCGAAACGGCAGAGCCTGTCAGCAGTGTTACGATTGTAAATAAATATCATGCCGGCTGTAGTTCGGCAACTGTTCGAAATGAAATGTCGGATTTGGAGGAGATGGGATATCTCGATAAGCCGCACACCTCCGCCGGAAGGATGCCTTCCGGGCGCGGTTATCGTTTTTATGTAAATTCCCTCTTTCCTTACAAGGCGCCGGAAAGTGCAGGGGCAAAGCTTCGTCGAGCCTTTTTGTCCCAGCTTGCCGAGACGGATGATGTGATTGAGAAAGCATCTGATTTCATTTCCCGGTTTACAAACTACACTGTAATCGCGATGGATGCTTTTGAAAATACACCGCGGCGCGTGTATACCGGGGGTGTGGTCAATATCTTTAACCACCCCGAGTATAAAAATTTGGAAAAGGCGAGACGGCTCATTAGCTTTATTGACAGTCGTGACAGTATATACAAAGTCATTTCGGAACTGGACGGCGGAGAAAAAGTCCGTATTTTAATCGGTGACGAAAACACCTATGAGGATTTAAAGGACTGTAGTGTTGTCATTTCCCATTATCGGGATGCACGCGGAAGGCGCGGAGGTCTTGGAATTATCGGCCCTACCCGTATGCACTATGACACAGTAGTGGCGTCTCTGCAGACTGTGACCGATATGGTAGAGAAGCTTATTTCGGAAAAGGAGAATTTTTAAGGATGTGTGAGGAAGAAAAGAAGATAGAGGCAGAAACGCCGGAAGAAACCGCGGCAGAAGTCATGGATGAAAAAGAAGACGATATCGTGGCAGAATATAAGGACAAGCTGCTAAGACTTTCGGCTGAATTTGATAACTTCCGCAAGCGCACCGCAAAAGAAAAGGAAACCCTCTTTTCTGACGGCTGTGCGGATGCAGTGCTTGCATTCCTGCCTTTTGTAGATAACATGGAACGCTTTATGGAAGCGGCTATGGAGGAGGCGGAGGACAGCCCGCTTCGCCAGGGTCTCGAAAAGGTCCTAAAACAGCTTTATGAGATTTTAAAATCTCTAAAGGTCGAGGAAATCCCCGCAGTTGGAGAAAAATTTGACCCCAACGTGCACAATGCGGTGATGCATATTGAAGATGAAACGGTGGATGCTGAAACGGTGATAGAACAGTTCCAAAAAGGATACACCATCGGCGGCAAAGTACTTCGTTTCAGCATGGTAAAAGTAGCAAACTAATTTTAAGAAAGAAGGAACATAAACATGGCAAAAATCATTGGTATCGACCTCGGTACAACAAATTCTTGTGTAGCAGTTATGGAAGGCGGCGAGCCGGTTGTTATTGCAAACGCAGAAGGTGCAAGAACCACGCCCAGCGTTGTTGCTTTCACAAAGGATAATGAACGTCTTGTAGGGCAGGTTGCAAAAAGACAGGCAATCACAAACCCGGAACGCACCATTATTTCTATTAAACGCGATATGGGTACGGACAGACGTGTTGCGATTGGCGAAAATAATTACACCCCCCAGGAAATTTCTGCAATGGTACTGCAAAAATTAAAGGCAGACGCAGAAAGCTATATCGGTGAAAAGGTAAGTCAGGCAGTTATCACCGTTCCTGCATATTTCTCCGACGCCCAGCGCCAGGCAACCAAGGACGCCGGTAAAATTGCAGGCCTTGAAGTCCTGCGTATTATTAACGAGCCCACAGCCGCGGCACTTGCCTACGGTATGGATAAGGATACGGACCAGAAAATCATGGTTTACGACCTTGGCGGCGGTACGTTTGACGTTTCCATTCTTGAAATTGGGGATGGTGTTTTCGAAGTTTTGGCAACCTGCGGGAATAACCGCCTCGGTGGCGATGACTTTGACGAAAGAATTATTGCATATATCTGCGAAGAATTTAAGAAAGAACAGGGCATTGACCTGAAAAATGACAAAATGGCAATGCAGCGCCTGAAGGAAGCTGCAGAAAAGGCAAAGATTGAGCTTTCCGGCGTTACCACCTCAAATATCAACCTTCCGTTTATTACTGCCGACGGCTCAGGCCCGAAGCATCTTGACATGACGCTGACCCGCGCAAAGTTTAACGAAATCACCGCAGACCTCGTTGAAAAAACCATGGGTCCGTCCCGTGATGCACTGCAGCAGGCAGGGCTTACGGGCAGCCAGGTCGACAAGGTACTGATGGTTGGCGGCTCCAGCCGTATTCCGGCTGTTTACGAAGCCGTAAAGGCGCTTACCGGCAAAGAACCCCATAAGGGCATAAACCCCGATGAATGTGTAGCTGTTGGCGCCGCAATTCAGGCAGGCGTTTTGGCAGGCGACGTGCAGGATTTAGTCCTTCTCGATGTTACGCCCCTTTCCCTCGGCCTTGAAACCTTGGGCGGCGTATTTACAAAGCTGATTGACAGAAATACCACCATTCCCACAAAGAAGAGCCAGGTGTTCTCCACTGCTGCAGACGGACAGACCAGTGTTGAAATTCACGTTCTGCAGGGCGAGCGAGAAATGGCGGCATATAATAAGACCCTCGGTCGATTCTCCCTTGATAATATTCCTGCAGCCCCCCGTGGCGTTCCCCAGATTGAAGTTACCTTCGACATTGACGCCAACGGTATCGTACACGTTTCCGCAAAGGATATGGGTACAGGCAACGTACAGGATATTACCATTACTGCTTCCGGTAACCTTTCCGACGAGGAAATTGATAAGGCTGTAAAAGAAGCAGAAAAGTATGCGGAAGAAGATAAGAAGAAGAAAGAAGAAATCGACATTCGCAACACAGGCGACCAGCTCGTATACCAGACGGAAAAAACCATGGCAGACCTTGGGGATAAGCTTTCCGAAGAAGATAAGAGTGCCATTACACCCCTTGTGGACAGCCTGAAGGAAGCTTTAAAGGGAACGGATACCGCGGCAATTAAAACGGCAACGGAAGCCCTCCAGCAGAAATTCTATGAAATTTCCGCAAAGCTTTACCAAAGCGCAAATCCCGGTGCGGCACCGGGCGCCGATATGGGCGCGGACATGGGTGCAAACGGCGGTGCTGAGAACGTATACGACGCAGACTATAAGGTTGTAGACGACGATAATAAATAAGAACAAAGCGGAGGGCGGCCCAAAGCGGTCGCCCAAAGCTATGGGAGATAAGGTATGGCAAAAAGAGATTATTACGAGGTGCTGGGCGTAGAAAAAGGCGCAAGTGAGGACGAACTGAAAAAAGCCTTCCGCCGCAAAGCAAAGGAATATCACCCGGACCTTAACAAAGATAATCCCGAGGCAGAAGGTAAGTTTAAAGAAGTCAACGAAGCGTATGAGGTTTTGAGTGACCCGGAAAAGCGCAGTCGGTATGACCAGTTCGGCCACGCCGGCGTTGACCCTTCCGCCGGTGGCGGTGCAGGCTATGGCGGTGGCTTTGGCGGCTTTGGCGGCATTGATATGGAAGATATTTTTGGCAGTATTTTCGGCGGCGGTTTTGGCGGCGGTAGAGCCAGACAAAACAGACCTGAAAAGGGCAGAACCATTCAGCAAAATATCACCATTTCCTTTGAGGAAGCAGCATTTGGCACAGAAAAGACCATTCGCGTCATTCGTATGGAAGGCTGTGCGGAATGTGGGGGCAGCGGCGCGAAGAAGGGTACACAGCCCGAAACGTGCCCCACGTGTCATGGCACGGGGCAGATTCGTATGTCCATGGGCTTTATGAGCACCGCACGGACGTGTGATTCCTGCCGCGGTACCGGTAAAATCATAAAAGAGCCCTGTGGCAAATGCCAGGGCTACGGACAGGTGCGTCAGGACCGCACAATCAGCGTCAAAATCCCTGCCGGCATAGCTGACGGCCAGGCGATTTCCATTCGTGGCGAAGGGGACCACGGCAAACGTGGCGGCCCTGCAGGCGACGTGATTTTGCAAATCAACGTAAAAGAACACCCCATTTTTGAAAGACGGGGTGACGACGTGATTTGTCATATGCCCATTACCTTTGCGGAAGCCGCGCTCGGCGCGGAAATGGAAGTGCCTACCCTCGACGGCAAGGTGCGCTACACCGTGCCGGAAGGGACGCAAAACGGCTCCGTTTTCCGTCTTCGTGAGAAAGGTATTCCGCATATTAACGGCAGAGGACGGGGTGACCAGCTTGTCTACGTCCAGATTGAAGTGCCTAAGAATTTGACTGGCCCCCAGAAGGAAATCTTAAAGCAGTTCGCGGATGCCACAGGCATGAAAAACTATAAAAACAAACAGAAATTTTCCGATAAAATCAAAAACTACTTTGGAGGCTGAGCATGAAAACCTATACCATTAAAAAAGTAAGCGCAAAGCCTTGCGCGTGGGATGATATCGAAAAAATCAGCATTGATATTTTCAAGTGGGCGGATAATGATTACAGACCGCGTACCGAGGCGGCACTTTGTTATGACAACGAAGCGATTTATATAAAGTTCTGGGCATATGAAACTGAGGTGCGTGGCGAACATAAAAAGCATAACGAAGCTGTCTATGAGGACAGCTGTGTCGAATTCTTTTTCCGTCCAACGTCAAACCCCAATTTCTTTAATATTGAAACAAACGTTATCGGGGCACAGCTGATAGGCTTCGGACCGCAGCGCGAGGATCGACTCGAAGTGGCGGTAGACGAAGCGGTCATGCAAATCGTACCCTCCGTAAAAAATGCCGAAACGTATGCCGAAAACATGTGGACAATGGAATACCGTGTACCGTTTTCCTTCCTCAAAAAGTACTATGGGGATTTGGATATCGTCTCGGACGGCCTTCGTGCTAACCTCTATAAATGCGGTGATTTAACAAAAGAAGAGCATTACGGTATGTGGAATGACATAGACTATTTACCTCCGGACTACCATAGGCCCGAGTTCTTTGCTGAAATGATTTTTGAGAAATAAGAAAAAAAGCAGAAGCGGATTTATTCGTTTCTGCTTTTTTTTACTAAACTTTAGAGCTGAGCCGCCTTTACGGTGTTTTTCATCAGCATTGCGATTGTCATGGGTCCAACGCCGCCCGGAACGGGGGTGATAGCGGCGCATTTATCCTTTACGCCTTCAAAATCCACGTCGCCACAAAGCTTGCCTTCGGCGTTTCTGTTCATACCGACGTCAATGACAACTGCGCCTTCCTTTACCATGTCCGCCGTAATAAAGTTTGCACGTCCCACGGCTGCTACAAGAATGTCGGCTCTCTTTGTAACCTCGGCAAGATTCTTTGTTTTCGAGTGGCAAACAGTCACGGTGCCATGGGCGTGGAGAAGAAGCATTGCCTGGGGCTTTCCCACAATATTGCTTCTGCCTACCACTACGCACTCTTTTCCTGCCGGGTCAATGCCGCTTTCTCGTATAAGCTCCATAACGCCTGCCGGGGTGCAGGGGAGAAAGTCATAGTCCCCAATCATAATTTTGCCGACGTTTACGGGATGGAAAGCATCTACATCCTTTTTCGGGTCAATGGCAAGAAGGATTCTTTCCTCGCAGATATGCTTGGGAAGGGGGAGCTGACATAAAATACCGCTAATGTCTTTTCGGGCATTCAGCTTGCCAATGAGTGCCAAAAGTTCTTCTTCCGTTGTTTCCTTCGGCAACGCATGCTCCTCGGAATACACACCGATTTCCGCACAAGCCTTCTTTTTGTTGTTTACATACACTCTTGATGCCGGGTCATCCCCTACAATAATAACAGCAAGTCCCGGCATAATGCCGTTTTCCTTTAACTTTTCCACTTCATCGCGCAGTTCGCTTTTGACTCTTTGCGACACTTCTTTTCCGTTTAAAAGTTTCATGTGTATTCTCCTCATTTCCTAGTAGTTTTTTTATTAAATCACTTCTGCCGATTTTCATAAGTCCGTCTCTTGCCGCCTTGCGGTTTTCCGGCTTATATAGCTGGAGAAGTGTTCGTTGCAGTCGTTTTTCGCTCTCGCTCCTCGGTACATAGACTTTCTCGCCCGTAAGGGGATGATACCCTGTGTAAAACATGGCAGTGGAAAGCGTGCCCGGCGTGGGATAAAAATCCTGTACCTGCTCAGGGTGAATATGATGCTTTCGCATATACAAGGCAAGCTCCGCCGCATCGTCTATGGTACAGCCCGGATGGCTGGACATAAAGTACGGCACTAAATACTGCCTGTCGTTTTTCTTTTGGAATTTCTCCGCAAAAGCACCGTACACCTTCGCCGTCGGTTTTCCCATACACCGAAGTGTGTTTTCTGCAATATGCTCGGGCGCAATGCGAAGCTGTCCGCTGATATGATGCTGACAAAGGGCGTTAAAAAACGCATCGCTCTTTTCTTTCTGTAAATAGTCATATCGAATCCCGGAACGGATAAACACCTTTTTCACGCCCGGTAAAGCCCTGAGTGCCACCAGCATTTTCAGATACTTCTCATGAGAAACCCGAAGATTTGGACACGGCGAAGGGAAGAGGCATTGCCGATTTTTACATAAGCCTTTTTTTAGCTGTTTTTCGCATGCGGGCTCTAAAAAGTTCGCCGTAGGCCCACCTACGTCATGAATATATCCCTTAAAGCGAGGGTCTCGCGTCAAAAGCTTAGCTTCTTCTAAAACAGATGCAATGCTTCGGCTTTGCACAATTCTGCCTTGATGAAAGGCAAGGGAGCAAAAATTGCAGCTTCCAAAACAGCCCCGATTTGCTGTGATACTAAAAAGAATTTCAGAAATGGCAGGAATTTCTTCTGTGTAGGACGGGTGTGCCGCACGCATATAGGGGAGAGCGTACACTTCGTCCAGCTCCGCCTCCGAAAGGGGCATACAAGGCGGCGTTTGCACCAGAAAACGGTTACCGTGCTTTTGCACGAGGGTTTTACCGTTTATGGGGTCCTGGTTTAGATACTGTAATTTTGCGGCTTCCGCGTACGCTTTTTTGTTTTCGGTTACTTCTTCAAAAGAGGGAAGGAACAAAGAATCACTTGGCGGCGTACTCGTAACATACGCCGTACCCGGTATCCATGTAATTTCCGAAACGGGGATGCCACCGGCAAGTGCGTGGGCAATTTCCGTGATTTGCCGTTCCCCCATGCCGTAAATGAGAAGGGGCGCACGGCTGTCAAACAAAACGCTCCGCCTTACCTTGTTGTCCCAGTAATCATAATGGGCAAAGCGGCGAAGGCTTGCCTCAATGCCGCCTAAAATAATGGGCATATCTTTTCCGAATGCACGACGGGCAAGATTTGCATATACAATACTGCATCTGTCAGGCCTTCCGCCCGCCTTTCCGCCGGGCGCATAGGCATCTTCAGAGCGTTTTTTCTTTGCGGCCGTGTAATTACTCACCATAGAGTCTAAGTTCCCACAGGAAATCAGAACGCCGAGGCGAGGCGCAGGAAAAGCGGCAAAATCCACTTCCGTATCAAAACGGGGACGGGCAAGAATTGCTACCCGAAAGCCTTCCTTTTCCAAAACTCTTGAAATAATGGCGGCACCGAAGGAAGAATGGTCAATATATGCGTCAGCACTCACCAATAAAAAATCGTAGGCTTCCCAGCCTAAAGCCTGCATTTCCCCGGGGGAAACGGGTAAAAACGGCATATATTTCCCTCCTTTTACGGCACAAGCTCCGCAATAATATAGTCGCCGGCAATAAAGCGGACAACGGCTTTTTCTAGACCGTTTTCCAAATTTTTTTTACATTCTGCGGCAGAAATCGTACCTTCTGCAAGGTTTTCGCGGCTTTCTGCCGCGTAGCCTACTTTTCCGTACACGGGAGACAGGACAGAAACGGCGTTTTGGTCGTAAAGGTTGTCCGGCTCATGGCGAAGGGAAAACACGGCACCCACAGTAAACGGTAAAAGCCCGAAATAATGTTTTTGACCTGTTATGGTGATGTGTTCGCCCATATTGTCACCGCCTTTTTTCTGCCGCTTTTTGAATTGCAATCATTATATCATACCGGTTTATGATTTGCAAGGGTTTATTTTGCATCGGAATTGTGATAAATTTCGCGTAATCTCTTGCAGAAAGTGGGGGTTTGTGCTATACTATGGTATAAGTGGAATTTTGAGCTTATAAATTTACATTATAGAAAGGAAGTTACAAAATGAAACAGTGGGATGAGAAAGAAATTATTGACAATTGGCATGGTTTTCCCATTCGCGACGGACGCATGATGGACAGAGATTATATTATTGTCTGCCCAAAGGAAGGCACGGCAAACGGAAAATGGGCGCTGAAAACGGAGTATTTTGGTGCGTTTCCCGAAACCGAAATTGAACTTTTGAAGCGTGGGTATCATCTTGCAAGCATTCAAACGAAAACACGGTGGTGTCTGGACGAAGATACGGAAGCCCAGGCAACACTTGCACGTTATATGCACGAAGAATTGGGGCTTTCTCAAAAAGGTGTACCCGTTGGCATGAGCTGTGGCGGTATGCAGGCAATCTACCTTGGTGCAAAGCATCCGGAACTTGTTTCATGCATGTATGTGGACGCACCGGTTGTAAATTTATTGTCTTGTCCTGCAGGTCTTGGAGGCAGACAGTCGGGACTTCTTGACGAATTTACGGAAGCCACAGGGATGACGCTCATTGATTTGCTTTCCTATCGTAAGCATCCCTTAGACTATATCCCGGAGCTTGTAGAAGCGCGCATTCCCGTAGTTCTTGTCTCCGGCGACAGCGATACGGTGGTGCCCTTTGACGAAAACGGTGCCCTTTTAAAGAAAGCCTACGAAGAGGCGGGCTGCACCATCGAAACGATTATAAAACCCGGCGGAGACCATCATCCCCACGGCCTTGACGACAACACGCCTATTCTCGAATTTATTGATAAATACTCCGCATAACACAAAACAGATAAAACCGCAGGGGGAAAACAATGGATATATTTAAAATTTTAAGTCTTATCGGCGGCCTTGCCCTGTTCCTTTACGGTATGGACCTTATGGGGGACAGCCTTAAAAAGCTTGCAGGCGGAAAACTGGAATCTATTTTGGCACGCCTCACCTCCACCAAATGGAAGGGCTTTTTACTCGGGCTAATTGTTACAGCCGTCATTCAGTCTTCGTCTGCAACCACCGTTATGCTCGTGGGTTTTGTAAACTCCGGCATTATGAAGCTGGGGCAAACGCTCAGCATCATCATGGGTGCCAATATCGGTACAACGGTTACATCTTGGCTTCTCAGTACGGCGGACATTCAAGGTACGGCCATTCTGATAAAGCTTTTTAAGCCCGAATCCTTCACGCCGATTCTTGCACTGATTGGTCTTTTAATGACCATGAGCGCAAAGAATGATCAAAAGCGAAACACAGGCAACATTCTGCTGGGCTTTTCCATTTTAATGTTTGGCATGGACGCTATGAGTTCTTCTGTAGAATCTCTTCGGGACAATGCGGCGTTTACAAACATTTTAACCATGTTTGGCAATAACCCCATCATGGGTATTTTGGTCGGTACGATTTTTACGGCAATTATCCAGTCTTCGTCCGCATCCGTCGGTGTTTTGCAGGCGTTGGCGCTTTCCGTTTTTATTCCGTATTCCACCGCAATCCCCGTGATTTTAGGGCAAAATATTGGGACAACCATCACCCCCATTATCTCGGCCATCAGCGGAAACACGGAGTCCAAGCGCGTGGCGGTTACCTGCCTTTATATTAAAATGATTGGTGTTATCATTGTAGCAGGTCTTTTCTATCTTTTGCAATCTTTTATCGGCTTCGAGTTTATGACGCGAAAAGCCGGCGCTATGGACATTGCAGTCATTCACACGCTGTTTAATATCCTGTCCACTATCATTTTGATTCCGTTTACCTCGTGGATTGAAAAGCTTGCAGTCAAAACGATTAAAGGAAAAGCGAAAGAAGAGGAAAAAGACGTATTTGCTACGTTGGACGACCGATTTCTTTCAATGCCGTCTTTCGCCGTTGAAAAGTGTAAAGAACTTGTTTGTGACATGGCAACCATTTCTGCCGATGCCTATAATAAGGCGGCAGGGCTTCTGACAAACTTTGACATGGCGGTTTTTGAAGAAGTCAATAAGCTTGAAACCAGAATCGATAAATACGAAGATAAAACGAGTACGTATCTTATCAAAATTGCAGCAAACCAAATGTCGGCAAATGATAGCAAGGTGGTTACGGAACTTCTCCATTGCATTGGCGATTTGGAAAGAATTTCGGACCATGCTTTAAATATTGCCGAAGCAGCAAAAGAAATCCATGATAAGAAAATCACGTTTTCCACAAAGGCGATGGCGGACCTTTCCGTCCTTACCAAAGCCGTATCGGAGGTTCTTGAACTTACCACAAATGCCCTTGTGCATGACGATATTGCCATGGCAAAGCGCGTAGAGCCTTTGGAGCAGGTTGTTGACAGCCTCAACAAAAAGACGAAAAACGGACATATTTCCAGACTGCGCCAGGGCGACTGCACCATGGAACTGGGCTTTATTCTTTCCGACCTTTTGACAAACTACGCAAGAGTGGCAGACCATTGCTCCAACATTGCTGTTTGTATTATTGAGATTTCCAAGGATTCCTTTAAGACGCACGAATACTTAAATCAGCTTAAATACGGCGGCGAATCGGAATTTAGCGCACTGTTTGAGGAGTATCAACAAAAATACAGCTTGGAATAATTTACCACGACCATTTCATAAATTCAAAGCACCCCCATATATTTACTATGGGGGTGCTTATTTATGAAACGATGGAGTTTACTGCTTTGCATATTTTTACTGTGTATGCCCGTCCACGCAGAAGAGCCGGCAGTGTCGGCAAAAAGTGCAATCGTGCTGGAATACCACACCGGAAAGGTGCTGTACGCCAAAAATGCTGAGACGCCTTTACCAATGGCAAGCACCACAAAAATTATGACGGCTCTTCTTGCCCTTGAAAAAGCAAGCCTTACCGATACGGTTACCATTGGGGCAAATGCTGCAGGGGTAGAGGGGAGCTCTATGTACCTAAAGATAGGCGAAACGCTATCTATGGAAGAGCTTTTATGCGGCCTAATGCTGTCTTCTGGGAACGATGCTGCCGTGGCGATTGCGGAGCATATTGCAGGGAACGAAAAAGCGTTTGCAAACATGATGACAGAAAGGGCAAAAGAACTCGGCTGCGAAAACACGCAGTTTCAAAATGCCAGCGGTCTGCCAGACGATGCACATTTTACCACTGCACTGGAACTTGCGCGTATCACAGGAAAAGCACTGGAAAACGGCAAGTTCAGAGAAATAGTTGGAAAAAAATCCGCAAAAGCAGGGGGGAGAACGCTTTCAAACCATAACAAGATGCTTTCTCTTTATGATGGCGCAATTGGTGTGAAAACCGGCTTTACGAAAGCGGCAGGGCGTACCTTGGTTTCCGCAGCCGTACGAGACGGCGTGGAACTGATTTGTGTTACCTTAAATGCGCCGGATGACTGGACGGACCACACGCATTTGCTGGACTACGGTTTTTCCCAAATGGAACGGCGGCAAATTACATGGGCAGGCACCGCGGCGGGGCACGTTCCCGTTTCGGGCGGCACAGCGGAAAGCGTTGGCGTTTGCTTTGCGGAGGATGCATGCTTGTCTGTACTGCCGACTGATAAAATAGAGGTCAAAAGCAGCCTTCCCGATAATGTCTCTGCCCCCGTGCAAAAGGGGGAAAGGCTGGGAACAGCAGAAATACTTGTCGAGGGCGTAAAAATGGGAGAGGTTGCACTTTTAGCCGATGCGGAAGTGGAACACGTGCCGTCCCGCACGTTTTGGGACTATGTTTATTGCGTGTTCAAAGCCTGGGCAAACCTATATTTGTAAAACAGACCTTGACAAATGGGTGCATCTTTGGTATACTACCCGACGAAGGTGATAAAAATGGCATTTCATATTGTACTGGTAGAACCCGAAATCCCGCAAAACACGGGAAATATTGCCAGAACATGTGCGGCAACGGGAACAAAATTACATATTGTAAAACCGATGGGCTTTGAAATTGATGATAAAAAGCTAAAACGTGCTGGGCTTGATTATTGGCATCTTTTGGGCGTGCAGTATTATGAATCTTTGGCAGAATTTCTGGAAATCCACGGCGATAAGCGGCTTTTTCTCGCTAGCACCAAAGCCCCCAGAAGACATAGTGATGTAGAATACAGGGACGGCGATTTTCTTGTTTTCGGCAAGGAAACGAAGGGCCTTCCCGAGGATTTTATCAAAGCACGCCTTGACATGGCGGTGCGAATTCCTATGATTGAAGAGGCGAGGTCTCTGAATCTGTCTAACTCCGTTGCAATTATGGTTTACGAAGCACTGCGACAGACGGACTATGCAAATCTTAAAACAAAAGGTATATTCGGCTAAATGAAAGGGGGTGTAAAATAATTACACCCCCTTTTTTGGGGGATAGGAAAAAATGTTCAGAATGGGCAAACTGAGCCCGAAGGGGTTGCCCGACGGCGTACATGGGTACGCCGAGCGGCGAAGTTTGTTTCATAGCAAAAAGGCATCATACAAAAAGAAAAACTTCAAAAATTTGAAG
>JAZNHR010000038.1:0-6798 GCA_045577075.1 Clostridia bacterium
CATAAAGGACGAGAACGGTTTTATAGTGGATTTTGAAACGGAAGGCAGTTTCCCGAAATTCGGCAATGACGATGACAGGGTGGACCTACTCGCCAAAGAAATGGCGCACAAAATGATTTGCGCCCTTCGCAAAACGCCGACTTACCGCGGCGCAGAGCATACTCTCTCTGTTCTTACCATTACCTCGAATGTCACCTACGGCAAAAATACCGGTGCCACGCCTTGCGGCAGAAAGAAAGGCGAGCCGTATGCCCCCGGCGCCAATCCCATGCATAACCGAGAGGAAAACGGGGCGCTGGCTTCCCTCAATTCCGTGGCAAAAATCAGCTATGATGACTGCCGGGACGGCATTTCCAACACCTTTTCCATTACCCCCGATGCCCTCGGTAAAACGGAGGAAGCGCGCATAGAAAATCTCGTTTCGATTTTGGACGGGTATTTTGCCCAGAAGGCACACCATCTGAACGTAAATGTTTTAAACCGGGAAACCCTTCTGGAAGCATATGAAAATCCGGAAGCGTACCCGAATCTTACCATTCGCGTCTCAGGCTATGCCGTAAACTTCCATAAGCTTTCCCGCGAGCAGCAGAAGGAAGTCATCAGCCGCACCTTCCATGAGGTGATGTGATGTGTACGGGGCGCGTGCATTCCATCCAGTCCCTCGGCACTGTGGACGGCCCCGGCGTGCGCTTTGTGGTGTTTTTGCAGGGCTGTAACCTGCGCTGTGGCTGTTGCCATAATCCCGACACCTGGCAGGCAGAGGGCGGCGAAGTGTACTCGGCGTCTGCTCTCTCGCAAAAGGCGGCGCGATATCGCGCGTATTTTGGGAAGGACGGCGGCATTACCGTCTCCGGCGGCGAGCCACTGCTCCAGGCTCAATTTGTGCAGGCGCTTTTTGAAAAGTGTCACAACATGGGCATACACACTTGCCTGGATACGTCCGGCAGTATTTTAAACGATGGCGTAAAAGCAATGCTTTGTCATACTGACCGCGTGCTGCTGGATATAAAATACACGTCCGACGCCCTATACAAACAGCATGTCGGCTGCAGTCTGCAAGCTCCCCTTGCCTTTTTAGCGTATTTAAACGAACGGCAAATTCCCACCACGCTTCGGCAGGTGATTGTCCCCACACTAAACGATACGGAAGAGAATGTAAAAGCCCTTAGAGAAATCGCAAAGGCACATTCGTGCGTGGACAAAATCGAGCTTCTGCCTTTCAAAAAAATCTGCACGGTCAAATACGAACAGCTTGGCATCCCGTTTCCCTTTGCTAAGCTGGATACACCGTCGAAGGAAACCATGCAATCGTTGCAAGACTATCTTTAAACCCCCTTTTGTGGGGGTTTTTTTATTTTTCTACAAAATTATCCAAATTTGGTTTAAAAAGTATTGACATTTTCCAAATTTGGTGCTATAATGCTATGCAAGGCGTACAGAAGGAGGTAGAGAAAATGGACAGTATTACAGCCCTCATTAAAAATGAAATTAAAGCGCAATACAAAAGTGTACGGAAATTTTCGGAGGAAAGCGGCATCCCGTACAGCACACTTTCAAACGCCCTTTCAAAAGGTGTGGGCGGCACGTCGTATGATACGGTCGTAAAAATCTGTCAGCTTCTGAATATTAAACAAAGCTATGATAACGACATTGTGCTTTTTAACAACAAATTTCATGACATCTATACGAAACTGACCGCTCTGGACGACCAGGGCCTACATACGGTGTGTGCCGTACTGAACGTAGAGTACGCGCGCTGTACGGATGCGGATGTCGGTGCCGTTATCAAAGCCTTTAACGGCATTGGCTTTGCCAACAAACAAATGAATTTGAAAAAAGAAGGTACAAAATAGTGAATGAAACCCGAAACGGCAAATGTGTTGCCGCACAAATGCTGAAAGAATATAAGCTTTCTAAGGCGTCTTTGGACGATTTAGTATACATTGCCACCCAAAACGGGTATGAAATTATTGATTACGGAAAAGGCGAAAGTGTGGACAGCGTTTCCTTTCTTGCCGGCAGGCTTGCCATTCGTCCGTATATGCTTTCCGGTGCCGCCTTTACCTACCGCGAGAATGATAACCGGCTCATTTTCCTTTGTGAAAGCATGACGGAGGAGGAAAAGCGGTATGCCTTGGCGCACGAGCTAGGTCATATTTTATGTCATCACATGAGTACATACGCCCCTACGATGACAAACGTTCGGGAAGAACAGGAGGCAAACGCCTTTGCGCATTATGTGCTCAACCCGCCGCTTGGCACACGGCTCAGCATTTTTGCGCGAAAAAATAAAATATGGCTGACGGTCGCCGCGCTACTTCTGCTCGTAGCTTCCGTAGGCGCCGTTGTATACGTCTCCAAAATGCAGGAAAAATATTACCCCGCAGAATATTACGTCACGCCAAGCGGCGAAAAGTACCATAAAAAAGACTGCTTTTTTATCCGCGATAAAGAACATATACAAAGACTGACAAAAGACGATATGCACGAGCAAACATACGAGCCTTGCCAGGTATGTCTGCCCGAGTAATGGATGAAGGGAATAAGTATGAATACCCATAACCTATATATTGAGACAGTAGAGACACCGGGCGGCAAAACCGCCTTTGTGCCTTTATTACAGAAAGGCGACTCCCTCCCCAAAGAAGGCCGCCTGACCCTCTGCACCGGAGAAACGGTTTTCAGGGGCGAAAATACGTCGATAAACCTAAAAATATGGGAAGGCGACGCACCCCAAAACCGTTTCGTCGGTATTTTAAAAATCATGGGAACGGACATAAGTAGCACGCTTCCTGCAGGTACGCCGTTGGATTTTACATACGAGATACCGGCATGGGGGACGCTTTATGCCGAAGTCACCGTCCCGCACCTTACCGAGTCATTTTGTATGCGCACGGTCTGGGAAGATGCGGATATAGACCGGGTGGCAGACGAAGCAAAATATGTCCTCGCGAGCCTCGAATATATGCCTCCGAGCATTACCGCAGGGCTTGCAGATGCCAAAAAGGCGGCACAGGCCGTGGCGGATGGGGATGCCAAGTCCCTGCGCCTTGCTAAAGCAAAAATACAAGTGGCTAAAAAGAGGCACCTTGCTGCCCTGCGGCAATGGGAGCTCCAAAGCTGTGTGGATTTTTTTGAGAACATGGCGGTGCAATATGCCGCTCCACACGAGCAAGCCGAGTTTGAAACACTTCGCGCGGCGGCAGAAAAAGCGACAGAAAACCAAGATGCGCCGTTTGAAAATATACTCGAAGATATGCGAAACCTCGAAGCCGTGATTCTTTTGCGGCAGGACTGGTTTGTCAAGGGTTGGTACCGCCATCTTTGTGCTGCGCCAAAGGCCTTTGGGGATGCTGTACAGTTTGAAAAGCTAAAACAGCTCGGCGATGCGGCGCTTAGAAATAACAAAATGGATGCGCTGCGGCAAATTCTTTTTGACCTACTTGTCCTAGCCCCTTGCGAGGAAGATGCGGACGGCATGTTTGCCACCCCCAACATTGTATGTCCTCTATATATTCGCTGTTGTCGCGAGGATATGCATGCCCGGGCAATGTGAAAAGAATCCACCGATTGGATTTAACGCGTGAAAAACATTCCCACTCGAAAGGGACATGCATAATATAGTAGTGGGTGATGAAATGATAAAAAACAGAAATATAGTATCGAAAATGAGAGCAAAGCCGGATGCTGTTGCCAAACTGTACGGCAGCAGCAAGTACCCGAGCCTTCGCGCTACGGCGTCCTTTTATCAGACAGCGGATGGTGTTTTGGTTGCCGTTTCCGCACAGGGTTTGCCGTCCGGACGTCATGTATGCGAAAATCCGATTTTCGCATTGCATATACATGGGGGTAACAGCTGTAGCGGCAGCAAAGCAGATGCTTTTGCCGATGCAGGGTCGCACTATAACCCGAACGATTGTGCCCACCCGTATCATGCAGGAGATATGCCGCCGCTTTTCGGCGCGGACGGTACCGCCTTCACCGCTTTTCTAACGGATAGATTTTCTTTGGACGAGGTTATCGGGAAAACCGTGATTATCCATGCCCAACCGGATGACTTTGCTACACAGCCGGCAGGGGGTGCCGGCGAAAAGATGGCTTGCGGCATTATCGTACGAAGGTGGATGTTGTAAACTAAAAAAGCGCGGATCTGCGCATATGAGAAATGACCGCTTAAAAGGCGGTCATTTTGATTGCAGCGTAGTTTGCTGCGACGTGGTGGAAGCGGCGGGAGTTGAACCCGCGTCCGAAAACATATTCACAAGAGCCTCTCCGAGCGCAGTTTGTGATTAGAATTCCCGCGTTTGCAAGTTCACAAACAACCTTGCAAAGTTGGTAGCTTCATAATGCATGCTTGCGGCAAAGCTTACGCAAGTCACGTTCACTGCTAGGTCACGCCCTGTCCCGTGCCGCAGTCCTCACGGGCAAGACGGCAGCTTTAATTAAGCTGCAAAAGCTAACTTATTATTGTCGCTTAATATTTAAGTTTGGACTTTTTAAGAGGCGTCCACCTCTGCTCGCTGCTCCGGCTTCAACATCCCCGTCGAAACCGTTACGCCCCCATATAAGACTGCAAAAATGCAGTCTGTTTTTATTGTATGCTGTTTTGTTTTTGCTTATGCCTGTTTTTCGTCCGGCGTTACCATTTCTTTGATACTTGCCGCAAGCCCTGCAATCCCTTGGATTTCGGAAGGAATAATGAGCTTTGTGGCTCTGCCGTCGGCTACCTTCTCGAGTGCCTCAAGGCTTTGAATGGTAAGATACGCTTTGCCGGGGTTTGCATCGTTTATCATGCGAATCCCTTCTGCCCGTGCCTTTTGCACCTTCAAAATGGCCTCTGCTTCACCCTCTGCCTGGCGAATTGCCGCCTCGCGCTCGGCTTCTGCACGCAAAATAGCCGATTCCTTTTCACCTTCTGCTACAAGTACGGCAGATTTCTTTTCCCCTTCTGCACGAAGAATTGCCTCGCGCCGCTCGCGTTCCGCCTTCATCTGTTTTTCCATAGCGTCCTGAATTTCACGGGGCGGAATAATATTCTTCAGCTCTACGCGGTTGATTTTAATGCCCCACGGGTCAGTCGCTTCGTCCAAAATGGCACGCATTTTCGTGTTGACCGTATCACGGGACGTAAGCGTTTCGTCAAGCTCTAGGTCGCCTATGATGTTACGAAGGGTAGTTGCGGTCAAATTTTCAATCGCCATCATGGGGCGCTCCACACCGTAGGTGTAAAGTTTCGGGTCGGTAATCTGGAAATATACGACCGTATCAATGTGCATAGTAACGTTATCTTTGGTAATCACTGCCTGAGGCTCAAAGTCCACAACCTGTTCCTTCAGGTTTACCTTTTTGGAAATCTTGTCAATAAACGGAACCTTGAAATGAAAGCCGACGCTCCATGTGCCTTTATATGCGCCGAGACGTTCAATTACGTAGGCATACGCCTGGGGTACGATTTTAATATTGGCGATGACAACCAAAAATGCTATGAGAATCAATCCACCTAAAATAATGCCCATGTGTGCTCCTTTCTAAGCCATTCGGCTTACCACGGCTTTGACGCCCTCAATGGCGTCCACCTTTATTTTCGTCCCCGTCGGAATCGAGATGCCGCTTTGGCTTCTCGCCGACCAAACTGTGCCCATGACACGGATTTGCCCCGTGCCCTGCACTTCGTCAATTTCTTCTGTAACGATGCCTTCCGCGCCAATAATTCTGTCTGCATTGGTTGCGGTTTTTTTCTCTGCCATTTTCCGGCGCGCATACGGCAACAGGAATGCCAAAAGCAAACCGGAAACGATAAAGAATGCGGCTACCTGCACCCCAAAATTTGCGCCAAAGAGCGCAAAAACCAATGCTGCAAGGGCCCCACAAGCAAACCAAATGGTTAAAAGCGCCGCCGTGGATGCTTCAATCACCAGCATCAAAACCATAAGCACGGCCCAAAGGGCAATATACAGTTCCATATACATCACCTCTATGAAAAAGTATAGCACATTTTGCCCGGTTTGTCAAGAAAACAGAGGCGCCCACATATATTTTAAAAAGGTATTGACAATTTTTTTCTGCCATGATAAGATTAGGTTACAAAAATAAAGAGAAAGGACTGATTTTATGTTCAAAAAACTAGCATGTATCTTACTTTCCACCACGCTGTTTCTTCCGTTTGCCGGCTGCGGCCGCGGCGGTGAAACGCCCACGCCATCCCAAGACCCGAAGCCCCGTGTTTTTGCTAATTTTGATGACGATTTCGTCCTTTTAAGCGAAGCGGTTGTGTCCTCCACCTTGCCGCCGGTTGTCTATGACGGCGAATATCCTTCGGAAGTACAGGGCGAAGGCGTTCTGCATGGTGACAAAACCGTTTCCATATCCGTGAAAGCAGACGGCGCAGATTTAGACGTTACCGTGGACGGGAAAACCCTCACCTTCTACGCTGAAAATTTCATGGGTGCAAATATTGTGGATATAAACAAAGAAGATAACCTGCACGAGCTTGCCATTTATTCGGAAGGCGCCAGCGCGGACCCCTCCATTGCCTTTATCCGCTATGACGGCACTACTTTAAAAAATATTACCCATACGTACGAAAGAGAAACCTTTACGCATACTTCAAACAACCTTTACGGGTTCTTTCATGCAACAGAAAAGGACGTTTTGCCTACCTACGGTGCGATGTGGACAAACCAAAACGGGATTGTAGTTACGTCCTTCCAGCAAATCGGCTTCACGAGCCCACGTCTGGCACTTGGATATTTTGCTCTGGAAAATGACACATGGGTAGAGCATACAATTCCGGCACAA
>JAZNHR010000039.1:0-3847 GCA_045577075.1 Clostridia bacterium
ATGGTGACGATTAAAAAATTCGAAAGGAGAATCCGCCCGAAAATCGTTTTTGTTCTAAGCAAGTGTTTTCACCTCGAATTTATAGCCCACGCCCCAAACGGTTTTCAGCTGCCAGCCGTCCTCATACCCCTCCAGCTTTTCTCGAAGACGCTTTACGTGTACGTCCACCGTGCGGGAATCGCCAAAATAATCAAAGCCCCAAACTTCTTCTAAAAGCTGTTCTCTTGTATAGACGCGGTTCGGATGGGAAGCCAGGTGGTATAAAAGCTCCAGCTCTTTGGGCGGTAGGGAAATCGTTTTGTCTCCCAAGGTCAGCTCGTAGTTGACAAGACTTATGCAAATGCCACTATAGCGCACAATCTGCTCTTCTGCTTTGGGGGCATTTTGTGTGCGCCGCAATACGGCTTTGACTCTTGCAACCAGCTCCTTCGGCTCAAAGGGCTTTACAATATAGTCATCCGCCCCCATTTCAAGGCCTAAGATTTTATCAAGGGTTTCGCCTTTCGCCGTCAGCATAATAATGGGTACTGCGGAAGTTTTTCGAATTTCGCGGCAGACGTCCATGCCGTCAAGCCCCGGCAGCATGAGGTCCAAAATCACAATGTCCGGCGAGGACGCGCGAAACGCGCGAAGTGCCTCTTCGCCGTCATAGGCGAGCGAAACGGCATATCCGTCTTTCTCTAAATATAGCCGCACAAGCTGACAAATATTTTTGTCATCATCTACAACTAAAACAGAGCCCTGCATCTTTTTCCCTCCCATTTCTCTTTTTGTTTAGTATATCACATCCCCCGAAAAAGTGCAATTTTTTTATGAATAGAATATGAACAGATTTTCGCCGGCAAGGGATTTGACAAACCACAGAAGATATGGTATACTGCAAGAAGGAAGAATTTGCCACCTTTTTTCGCCTGGGTACATTCATGCCAATGATTATAGGTGAAATTCGGCGGTATCTTCGGGATAATAATGCCATTCGTGTCAGTCGTTCCCTTCGCGATACGGCGTACCGTGCCCTTGCCGTGAAAGAACGGCTTTCCGGCGAGAAGGAGCCGACGGTGGAGGAAATTGCACGGGAAATGGGCCTTAAAAAGGAAGAGGTCGTGTTTGCACTGGATGCGATTTTAGACCCCGTTTCCCTGTTCGAGCCGGTGTATCATGACGGCGGCGATGCGCTGTATGTCATGGACCAGGTTAGCGACACGCGCAGTACTGACGAAAACTGGATTGAAACCATTGCCCTAAAGGAAGCCATGCGCCGCCTGACCGACAGGGAAAAGCTTATCTTAAACCTTCGCTTTTTCCAAGGACGGACGCAGATGGAAGTGGCAGATGAAATCGGAATTTCCCAGGCGCAGGTTTCAAGGCTCGAAAAAAGTGCACTGGAAAGCATGCGGCGGCATATTTAAAATGAGACACAAATGAGGAAGGAGTCTTTTTCTATGCATAAATTACTGGCGGCAGCACTACTTTGTACGGTGATGCTATCGGGATGTAACGTACAGAAAATTCCGGGGAACAGTCCGCATGCGCCGACGCCTTCTCCCTCGGATATTCCTCCCAGGCTGGACGTATCCGGAAATGTTATTACAACCGAATACGCCGAGGGTGAATTTGTAAAGGCAGAAGAGGATATTCTTACCATGACGGAAAACGGCCAGACGCGGCAGTTTCGCTTAAGTGCCCGTGCAAAAAAACACATTTCCGTCCTTGGCATCGGGGAAGGCACGCGCATTATTGTAAATTATAACAGAGTAGACGAAGGCATGGCAGAGGCCATCAGCCTTGAAAAGCTATTATAGAGGAAGTATGGATACATTAAAGGCATTAGAATTTTATAAAATCCGTGCCGCACTTACGGAACACGCCGTCGTTTCGGCGGCAAGGGACGCGCTTTCAAAGCTTGCGCCTTCTACGGAAACGGAGACGGTGCGCGCCCTTCTGGAGGAAACAAGCGAAGGCAGGCAGTATACCGCAAAACACGGTATGCCGCCTATTTCTGCGGTTTCTGAAATCCACGGTGCAATAAAGCGTAGCCGCGTGGGGGCAACCCTTAGTATGGGCGAGCTTCGAAATATCGCCGCCGTTTTAAGCGTAGCCGGCAGGCTCCTTCGCTATGCCGACACGGAAAATTTTGCTGCAGAATACCCGAGACTGCAAAATCAGTTTTCCCGGCTGCAGTCGTTTCCGGATTTAGCGCGGCGGCTGACGGAAGCCATTATAGACGAAAATACCATGGACAGTGGCGCAAGTCCTGCCCTTTCTGTGATTCGCCGGAAAATTGCAGGCACAACGGACAAAATTCGGGACATTTTAGATGAGATTATTCGTAGTCAAACGTATGCGAAGGTCTTACAGGAACAGCTTGTTACCATGCGCGCCGGCAGATACGTAGTGCCTGTTCGCGCGGAAATGCGCGCCGCCTTGCCGGGGGTAGTGCATGATACGTCCCAAACAGGGTCCACCCTCTTTGTAGAGCCCATGCGCGTTGTGGAGGCAAACAACGCCCTGCATAAGCTCCATGCAGAGGAAAAAGAAGAAATTCAGCGCATTTTGGCGGCATTTTCCGCAGAAGTGGCGCTCATTGCCGATGCGGCTTTAGAAAACTACGATGCCATCTGGCAGCTGGACGTCATTTTTGCAAAAGGGCGGTACGCCGATGCTTTGGGCGCCGTATGCCCCTTCTTGCGTGAGGACGGCAGCGTAGAAATTCGCCGCGGCCGCCACCCTTTGCTAAATCCGAAGACCGTTGTGCCCATTGACATTTCTGTGGGTACAGATTTTGACACCCTCGTTATTACCGGCCCCAATACGGGCGGTAAAACCGTTTCACTCAAAACCTTGGGGCTGTGTGTCCTGATGGCGGCGGCAGGTCTCCATATTCCCACGGCGGACGGTTCTGCCGTTTCCGTCTTTACCTATGTTTTTGCAGATATCGGGGATGAGCAGAGTATTGAACAGTCCCTTTCTACCTTCTCGTCCCATCTTGTAAATATTATCGAAATTCTTCGCCATGCCGGGAGACGGACGCTTGCCCTTTTTGACGAGCTCGGCGCCGGGACAGACCCCACAGAAGGGGCGGCACTTGCCCGTGCGGTGCTTTGTGAAATGAGGCGAAAAGGCGCGCGTACGGTGGCAACCACCCACTATAGCGAAATTAAGCTTTACGCCCTGGAGACGGAAGGGGTGGAAAATGCCGCCTGTGCTTTCGATGTGGAAACCCTAAAGCCTACATATAGGCTCGAGGTCGGTGCCTTAGGGCAAAGTAACGCTTTTGCCATAGCCACGCGCCTTGGGATGCCCGGGGAGATTATCGAGAGCGCGAAGGATTTTGTAACGGCAGAGAATACCCGCTTTGAGGATGTTATTCGCCGGCTGGAAACCCAGCGGCAACGCCTTGCGGAGGATAGAGAAACCGCCGAGGCGGACAGGCAAAAGGCACAGGCTTTAAAGGAACGCCTTGCAAAGGATGCGGAAACCACCGAGGCAAGACGGCAAAAAATTCTGGAGGACGCCCGAAAAGAGGCACGGCAGATGCTGAGAGACGCAAAAGCCGAAATTGATGCACAGATAAAAGAGGCTCTCGCGGCAGAAAATAAAAAAGCCGCCCTCGAAAAGGCACGGCAGAAGGTCACAAAGAAGCTGGACAATGTTTCCGGCGAGCTTTCCAAGGACGCGGTACGCCCTGCAAAGGTTGCCCTTTCTAAAGAGGACATTCGGGAAGGCACGCCCCTTTATCTTGACGCTATGGGGCAGCGCGGCATAGCCCTGCGTGCCCCGGATAAGGACGGCAACGTGGAAGTGCAGGTAGGCTTTATGAAGGTTAAAACCCATTTTTCCACCGTCA
>JAZNHR010000040.1:0-20950 GCA_045577075.1 Clostridia bacterium
CCCATTGCATTACCGCCCTTCATTTCCAAAAGATTTACAAGACTCTTGTTGACTTTGCCTGCAAGTACCATCTGCACAATGTCAATGGTTTCTTTATCTGTCACGCGAAGCCCGTCCACAAACACAGCTTCCTTGCCGAGTTTTTCCATGGTTTCGCTAATTTCCGGTCCTCCGCCGTGCACCAGAACTGTTTTTACACCAATCAATGATAAAAGCACAATGTCTTCCATAACCTGTTCCTTCAGGTGTTCATTTATCATTGCATTACCGCCGTATTTAATAACGACAACCTTACCGTTATACTGCTGTATGTAAGGAAGTGCCTGTGTAAGCACTTCTGCACGTTGTGCGTTGGAAAAATGCTGTTCCATTTTATACACTCCTTATCAGGTTCTATAGTCCCCGTTGATTTTTACATAATCATATGTAAGGTCACAGCCCCAGGCTGTAGCACCAAAGGTGCCTTCGCCAAGGCTTACCAAAATTTCAATTTCATTTTCCAAAAGAATTTCTTTCGCAATTTCCTCAGAAAACGCAACGCCTGCCCCGTTTTTACAAACATCGACCGTTCCTTTCGCCGACCGAAACGATACATCGATTTTGGAAACATCTACATTAGTACCACTATAGCCGATGGCACAAAGCACCCGCCCCCAGTTGGCGTCTGCACCAAACATGGCCGCTTTTAAAAGGCTAGAGCAAATTACACTTTTTGCAACGGTTTTCGCCGTTTCCAAAGTGGCAGCGCCACTCGTTTTACATTCTAAAAGCTTCGTTGCGCCTTCTCCGTCCCCTGCAATCATGCGGCAAAGATGAACTGTTATAGTATTGAACGCTTTCATAAATGCAGAAAAATCTTCGCCTTCTGCTACAATTTCGGCGTTTTCTGCCATACCATTTGCTAAAACAGTTACCATATCATTCGTTGAAGTATCCCCGTCAATGCTAAGCATATTAAAGGTTTCCTGTATATCCGAAGACAAAGCTTTTTGCAGCATTTCTGCAGAGATACAAACATCTGTTGTGATAAACACAAGCATGGTAGCCATATTGGGGTGAATCATGCCGCTACCTTTAGCGATGCCGCCAATTCTGCAGGTTTTACCACCCACCTGAAATTCTACGGCAATTTCTTTTAAAGTGGTATCCGTCGTCATAATAGCTTCGCCTGCATTTGCGCTGCCGTCCGCTGAAAGGCCTTTGCAAAGAGAAGGAATTGCCGCCGTTATGGGTGCAAGAGGAAGGGGCTGGCCAATTACGCCGGTAGACGCTACTACAACGCTAGTAGCCGGAATCCCGAGGGACTCCGCCAAGGAAGCACACATTGCCTCTGCAATTTCTATGCCATCTGCGTTACATGTATTCGCATTTCCGCTATTACAAATCACAGCTTGTGCAAGGCCGTCCGCAAGATGTGCCTTTGTTACGGCAAGGGGCGCTCCTTTTACAAGATTTTGTGTGTATACAGCCGCTGCTGTGCATGGCACTTCACTGTAAATCAGTGCCAAATCCCGTTTTGTTCTATTTTTACGAATACCGCAATGCAGGCCGTTTGCTGTAAATCCTTTTGCGGCACAAACGCCGCCACTTACTGTATGCATATCTATTCTCCTTTTGTTTTAAGTCCCGTGTTCTCCGAAACACCAAGGACGATATTCATATTTTGAATGGCCGCGCCGGAAGCGCGTTTTCCAAGATTATCAAATCGGGACGCCAGCAAGATTCTGTCTTCATTTCCGTAAACCATTACTTCCATGTCGTCTCTGCCCGAAAAGGCCGCTGCGCTCAAAAAACCGTTCTCATCTGTATTTTCAGTAAAATGGACAAGACCATTTTTATATGTATCTCTGTACACAGCCTTTATATCATCTATACTTCCCTTTAAATCCTTTTTAAAGAGGGGGATTGAAACCTCCATACCGCTGTAAAAATCAGCAACAATCGGTGAAAAAGCAGGAAAATTCGACAAACCACTTATAACGGCCATTTCTTTAAGATGCTTGTGTTGCTGTGAAAGTGCATACTGTCTGGGTGCAGCAAAAAAAGGATGACGCACTTCGCTTTCATATTCCGCAATCATTTTTTTGCCGCCACCGGAATAGCCGGTCAATGAAAAACAGGTTAAATATGTATCTTTATCAATTATTCCTGCACTGACGAGGGGCGCAACAAGTGCAATAAAACCACTTGCATGACACCCGGGATTTGCAATTCGTTTGGACGCTTTTATCTTTTCCCTGTTTTCGCCTAGTTCTGCAAAGCCGTACGCCCAAGCACTGTTTGTGCGATGGGCCGTTGATGTATCAATAATGACGGTATTTGGATTTTCCGTAAGCTCTACCGCCTCAATCGCCGCCGCATCCGGCAAACACAGGAAAACTATATCGGCGCAATTGATGGCTTCTTTTCGTGCCGCAGTATCCTTTCGCACTTCTTCAGAAAGCTTTATAAGCTGAATATCGTTTCTTTGTTCCAGCCTTTCAAATATGCGAAGACCCGTTGTTCCCGCACTACCGTCTATAAATACCGTTTTCATGGTTTCATTCCTTCCAAAAATGAATAAATCTTTTCTCCATTTGCATATTATACCTTCTTTAAAGCGATTTGTCAAGGGTTTTTTGAGAATATTTATTCATAATAATTTAATTTTTATACATTTATGCATTGTGATTATGTATAAATTCCCGCATTTCTTTTTCAGCTGTTTCAACTTCCGTTAAAAACTCACTCGCAGATACTCTTTGTGTGCCGTGCCCAAATACGATAATTTGCTCTAAACGATCCGAAGTAGCAACACGCACACGATAGTGTTTTGCAAGTTCCTTTGTTGTTTTTTCTATATATGCATCTGCCGTTTCCGCCTCTTTTGTGTAAACAATGCTGATGCCATGTACCTTTTCAATTTCACGTACAGTACCCTTTACGCGATAAGCGTCAAAAACCAAAATAACATTGTTTTTTCGCATGGCCTGATAATTGCAAAGTCTATGAACCAGTGCCATGCGAGCCGCTTCTAAATTTTCACTGGCAATCGCTGCCAGCTCCTCCCAAGCAAAGATAATGTTGTATCCGTCAATCAGCAAAAAGGTGGGACCCTTGGGAATCGGTTTTCCTTTATAAGGTTGTGATTCTTTTGGCGTTCGCATAACATGCGGCACTTTTTGCTGCACTTTTCCATACGTACGTTCATATATAGCCAATAGTGTTTCATCGTCAGCGGCAATGTTCCTGTTTCCTCGGTTTTCAAAAGGCAACGCCTCTTCTTCCTTTGTTGTCAATGTAGGAACATGTATAAAGTTTTGCACTTCATTCCACTTTACAATTGTACCTACTCCATGAGAGCAGAAAACAGAATCGGGAGAATTCGCGATATCTCCTTCCGGGTCATACCCAATTCCGGCAATTACAGCTTCAGGCTCCTTACAAACATCGTAACCGTCATAGGTGCAGAATAGTCGTCCTGTTCCATGGGTATACGAAACAACATCCGTATGATAGTCTCGGATTTTCGAAACAGGGGCGCGCCCTTTCACAACTGAAGTTGTTTCCCCCACCGCAGGCGAAGAAAATTGTGCCCCCATTCTTTCTAAATCCGTGAGTGCTCTGCCAACAGAAGCATGCGGCACTTCAAGCGTAAAGGCATACCAAGGCTCCAGTAAAATATTTTCCGCTTGCATGAGCCCCTGGCGAACAGCTCTGTAGGTTGCCTGTCGAAAGTCACCGCCCTCTGTGTGTTTTACATGTGCCTTTCCTGCAACAAGGGTGATTTTAATATCTGTAATGGGAGACCCTGTGAGAACGCCTTTATGCGTTTTTTCAGAAAGATGCGTTAAAATTAGGCGTTGCCAATTCCGGGGCAGTAAATCTTCGCTGCAGTTTACCGCAAATTCTATGCCACTTCCTCTTTTGCCCGGCTCGAGCAAAAGATGCACTTCGGCATAATGGCGAAGTGGCTCGAAATGGCCAATGCCCTCTACTTTGTTTCGAATCGTTTCTTTATAAATTATACTGCCGCTAGTAAAGGAAACCTTCAGCCCAAAACGCGATTGTAAAACTTCTTTTAAAACCTCCAGTTGCACTTCACCCATGACCTGGATGTCAATCTTTCCGAGAAGCTCATTCCACAAAACATGAATTTGCGATTCTTCCTCCTCGATTTTACGAAGTATGGAAAGCACAGATAACACGTCAGCGCCCTCCGGCAAAGCCAGTCCATATGTTAAAACAGGTTGAGACAGAAGTGCTTCATCTGTCCGTTCAAATCCAAGGCCTTCACCAAGGAACGTTTTTTCAAGCCCCGGAATCGCATAAATGCCCCCACATACCGCCTCTTGGACTTGTATAAATTTCGTGCCGGAATAAACACGGATTTCATTTACTTTTTGATTCCACCCTTTTCCTGTGAGGATTGTTTTTACCGGCAGGCTGCCACCCGTGATTTTCAAGTAAGATAAACGTTGCCCTTTTTCATCCTCCGTAATTTTAAAAATCTTCGCCCCAAACTCGGATGCATACTTTTTTTCGGCTGTGTATGTGCAAAGCCCGTCAAAGAAAGCAAGAACGCCCTCGTTTTTCAGAGCAGAACCGAAGTAAACAGGAAAAACATTTCTTCCGGCAATTGCATGGGAAATACTTATATCATCAATTTCCCCATTTTCTAAATATACATCTAAAAGATTTGTACTTTGCAGCGCAATATTTTCATAAAAGGCATCATTTTTTTCTCCAAATTCCACGCATTTTGCATCTAGATGGGACACAAGTTGCGTATAAATCTTCGTTTTTTCCGCCTGGGGCAGGTCCATTTTGTTTACAAAAATAAAGGTGGGAATATCATAGTGCCTAAGCAGCCTCCAAAGCGTTTCTGTATGACTTTGCACGCCTTCCGTACCACTTATAACAAGAACTGCATAATCGAGAATGCGAAGACTTCTCTCCATTTCAGACGAAAAATCCACGTGTCCAGGTGTGTCCAGCAGGGAAAACGAAACGTCCTCTGTTTCGAGCATGGCTTGCTTTGAAAAAATGGTTATACCACGCTGCCTTTCTATAGAGTCCGTATCTAAGAAGGAATCTCCATGGTCTACACGCCCCATCTTGCGAATTGTACCGGCCGCATATAATAGACCTTCCGAAAGTGTAGTTTTTCCTGCGTCAACATGTGCCAAAATACCGATTACAAGTCTTTTCATACCTCACCTTTACATGTAAAAAATTACTATTTATTATTATATAGGAAAGCCTTCCCTTTTTCAATAGTTTTACAGAATAAATATTCACCCACAATACAAAAAACCGCTTGGCAAAAAGCCAAACGGTTTTGGAGCTGGTAATGGGACTCGAACCCGCGACCTACGCATTACGAATGCGTTGCTCTACCAACTGAGCTACACCAGCAAAACAACATATAGTATTATAAACGATATCCATGGATTTGTCAAGGACTTTTTAAAATTTTTTTACGGCTGTCCGCTTGTTTCGGGCAGCCGTATTTTTCCTACTCTAATTCAAACGCACCGGTGTAAAGCTGATAATATGTGCCTTTTTGTTCCAGAAGCTCCGCATGGGTGCCGCGCTCAATAATTCTCCCCTTATCAAGCACCATAATGACATCCGAATTCATGATAGTGGAAAGGCGATGTGCAATCACAAAAACTGTGCGTCCTTCCATCAGCTTATCCATACCGCGCTGCACAATTGATTCTGTTCGCGTATCAATAGAAGATGTTGCTTCGTCCATTATCATGACAGGTGGGTCTGCAACGGCAGCACGGGCAATTGCGATAAGCTGCCTCTGCCCTTGGGAGAGGTTTGCGCCATTATTGGAAAGCAGTGTATCATACCCCTCGGGCAATCGGCAAATAAAGTCATCCGCACCGGAAAGCTTTGCGGCCTCAATACATTCGGCATCTGTAGCATCCAATCTTCCATATCGTATGTTATCCATAACCGTTCCCGTAAATAAATTCGTTTCCTGCAGAACAATGCCGAGCGACCTGCGAAGGTCCGCCTTTTTAATCTTATTGATGTTAATGCCGTCATAACGAACTTTGCCATCTGCAATATCATAAAAACGATTGATTAGATTTGTAATCGTAGTTTTCCCTGCACCCGTTGCACCAACAAACGCAACTTTTTGCCCAGGCTTTGCATAAAGCGTAATATCCTCTAAAACGGTTTTTCCTTCTTCATATGCAAAGTCAACCTTTTCAAGCCGAACATCGCCGCAAAGCGGCGTATACGTAGTAGTTCCCTCGTTCCCTGTTTGTTTCCAAGCCCATTTTCCGGTTCTTTTTTTCGTTTCGCGAAGCGTACCGTCTTTTGTTTCTTCAACATTTACAAGGGAAACTGTTCCGCTGTCTGCTTCCGGCTCTTCATCCATAAGGCTGAAAAGACGCTGTGCACCGGCAATACCCATAACGATAGAGTTAATTTGCTGGGATAGCTGATTTACATTTCCTGTAAACTGTTTTGTCATGTTCAAAAACGGGACGACAATACTGATTTCAAATGCAAGACCGGAAAGGCTGATATTTTGTGCCCCGGACACAAGAAAAATGCCACCTGCCATTGCAACCAGAACATACAGAATATTGCCGATGTTCTGATTGATAGGTCCCATCATATTGGCATACGTATGTGCTCTGCGACTGTCTTCATACAGAGCGTTGTTGATTATATCAAAATCCTGCTGGCTTTTTTCTTCATGACTGAACACCTTCACAACCTTCTGGCCGTTCATCATTTCCTGTACAAAGCCTTCTGTTTTCCCCAAAGACTTTTGCTGGCGAATAAAGTATTTTGCGGAGCCGCCGCCAATCTTCTTGGTAATAAACAAAATTGCAATTGCGCCAAAAACAATAATGAGCGTCATCCACACGCTGTAGTAAAGCATAATCCCTAAAACGCTGATAATTGTAATACCAGAACGCAAAATTGCTGGCAGGGACTGAGAAACGAGCTGACGAAGGGTGTCAATATCGTTTGTGTAGTGGCTCATGATATCCCCATGCTTATGTGTATCAAAATACCGAATGGGATAATTTTGCATTTTCTCGAACATGGTGCATCGAAGCTTGGACAAAAAACCTTGTGTGATATACGCCATAAGCTGTGTTTGGGCAAAAACAGCTGCTAGAGAAAGCGCATAAAGGGAAATTAAAATGGTAATCAGCCGAACAACTTCTCTGCTTGCCGCCGCCCAATCACGGCTTACATACCATTTTTCAATCACTGCAATAATTTTTTGAATGAATACATCCGGTGCCGCCGCCACAACCGCTGAAAAAACAATACAAAATGCAACTACCGGCACCAAAACAGGGAAATACCCGAAGAGTGATTTTAAAATTCGACGAAAGAGCCCCTTCTGCATAGGCGGTCTTCCTTTCATGGGAGGTCTATTCTTATTTTGCATTTTCTTCACCCCCGTGTGTTTGCTGCATATATACTTCTCTATAAATGGCGCAAGTTCCAAGAAGTTCTTCATGTGTGCCCTGTGCGACGATGCGGCCGCCGTCCATAACAACAATCACATCTGCATCCATTACGGAAGCGATGCGCTGCGCAATAATAATTTTTGTAGTTTCAGGAAGATAGGTTCTTAAACCATTTCGGATTAGCGCATCTGTCTTTGTATCTACTGCACTTGTGGAATCATCTAAAATTAAAATTTTCGGTTTTTTCAAAAGTGCTCTTGCGATGCAAAGTCGTTGTTTTTGACCACCGGAAACGTTTGTGCCACCTTGTTCAATATGTGTGTCATATTTATCAGGGAAGTTTTGAATGAAATCATCAGCCATGGCAAGCTTACATGCCTCTATAATTTCTTCATCAGACGCCTTCGGATTTCCCCATTTCAAATTTTCCCGAATGGTACCGGAAAACAAAAGATTTTTTTGAAGTACCATAGCCACTACACCGCGAAGGGTATCAAGATCATAGTTGCGAACGTCTTTCCCCCCTACCAAAATTTTCCCTTCTGTTGCGTCATACAACCGTGGAATTAGCTGCACCAGGGAGGACTTACTCGAACCTGTGCCGCCGATAATTCCCACAGTTTGGCCCGCCTGTATTTTCAAAGAAACATCAGAAAGCGCAAACTGTTTTGCTTTGGAGGAATACTTAAAGCTTACACCTTCAAACACAACGGAGCCATCTTTCACAGTATAAACCGGGTCTTCAGGATTTGTAAGTGCCGGCAATTCATCCAGCACTTCGCAAATACGTTTCGCCGACTCTGTAGACATGGTGAGCATAACATAAATCATGGAAAGCATCATAAGAGACATCAAGATTTGCATTCCGTATGTCAGCATGGCAGAAATTTGCCCGATGTCAATCTGCGTGCCACCGCTGGATATTACAAGCTTTGCACCGATAAACAAAACAAAAACCGTGTTAAAATACATACAGAAGTTCATAAGAGGCATATTCATTGCCACAATGCGTTCTGCATTCGTAAAGTCATTTCGTATATCTTCTGCCGCCAAACCAAATTTTTCTTTTTCATGTTTCTCTCTGGCAAAGCTCTTAACAACACGCATGCCGCGAACGTTTTCTTCTATGGACTCATTTAAACGATCATATTTTTTAAAGACGCGGCGAAATGCAGGCATAGCCTTCCGGCCTATCATGAAAAGGCCCAGCCCGAGAACGGGAATAATGACAACAAAAGAGGTGGCAAGCGCTCCGCCCATGATATATGCCATTATAACAGAAAAGATTAACATCAAAGGACTACGAATTGCCGTGCGAATCAGCATCATAAATGCCATTTGAACATTGCTCACGTCCGTTGTCAGTCTTGTCACAAGCGAAGAGGAAGAAAATTTATCAATGTTTTCAAAAGAATACGTCTGTATTCTGGCAAAAATGTCATGCCGTAAATTTTTGGCAAAGCCAGCGGACGCTTTCGCACAGGTAGCCCCCGCAATCCCCCCCAAAGCCAGTGAAGCACACGCCATCACTGCGAGAAGAACGCCGATTTTAATAATTTCCGTAAGTTCTGTCCCAGCTTTAATCTTATTAACCAGATTTGCCGTGATAAACGGAATAGATGTTTCTATTATAGCTTCCCCAACAATAAAAATAAGGGTTAAAATCGTTGCCAGTTTATATTCTCTTATGCATTTTGCAAGTCGCTTTAACATGTGTCCCTCTTCCTTTCCTTGCAAAAAATTCCATAAACAATATTATACGCTAACTGAAATTAAATGTCAAGTTTACCTTATGAACGATTTGTAAATTTTAGAGCAAAAAAGGCGTTCCTTACGGAACGCCTTAATAACTTTTTACATTATGCTTTGCCGTTGCAGCCAAGTACATTTACAAGCTTATGCTTGACGAGGCCTTTGATGGCTTCTCTTGCAGGCTTTAAATACTGTCTGGGATCAAAGTGATCGGGATGCTCTGCGAAGTGCTTGCGGATGCTGCCGGTAAGTGCAAGACGAAGGTCAGAGTCAATGTTGATTTTGCAAACGCTCATGGAAGCAGCCTTGCGAAGCATGTCTTCCGGAATACCGATTGCGTCCGGCATTTTACCACCGTTTGCGTTAATCATTTCAACAAACTCCGGAATAACGGAAGATGCACCATGCAGAACAATCGGGAATCCAGGAAGCTTTTCGCTTACTTTTTCCAGAATGTCAAAACGAAGCTGCGGCTTCTGGCCGGGCTTAAACTTGTATGCGCCGTGGCTGGTGCCGATAGCGATTGCCAAAGAGTCAACACCGGTGCGTTCTACGAATTCAATAACTTCAGCCGGGTTTGTGTAGGCTGCGTCTTCAGCAGAAACGTTAACTGCATCTTCGATACCTGCAAGACGACCCAATTCACCTTCTACAACAACACCCTTATCGTGTGCGTATTCCACTACCTGCTTTGTAAGCTTAATGTTTTCTTCGAAGCTAAGGTGCGAGCCGTCAATCATAACGGAGGTAAAACCGCCGTCGCTACAGGACTTACACAGTTCAAAGCTGTCACCATGGTCAAGGTGAACACAAATCGGAAGGTCTGTTTCAATCAGAGCAGCTTCGATAAGCTTCATAAGGTATGTGTGGTTTGCGTACTTACGTGCGCCTGCGGAAACCTGAAGAATCAGGGGTGCATTTTCTTCTTTTGCAGCTTCAGTAATCCCCTGAATGATTTCCATGTTGTTTACATTGAAAGCACCGATGGCATAGCCGCCGTCATATGCCTTCTTAAACATTTCCTTGGATGTTACGAGTGGCATGTTTATCGCTCCTTTTATCTTTTAGCTTTAGGGGTAATTATACCATACTGCGCGTGTGCGGTCAAGTTAAAATTTTATATTTTTACAAAAATTTATTTCACATTTGCCAGCATATCGCAGATTAACTTATGTGCAAATTTGAATTTTTCAACAGGATTTCCATTCGCTTCAAGTTTAATGGAACTGCCGTCAATTGCAGAGAGACCTTCAAAAGCGTGCAGATGCGGTTCCATAGAAAGGAAGAAATGTCTACCGGTATCTTTAAGACGCTGTAAAATCGTCGGATAGTCCGTATCACCCATGCCTGGGGGAACAATCGTTTTGTCACTCTTAGCATCTTTTACATGAATGTATTCAATATGGTCTTTGAGCAAATCAAAAGCCGCCACAGCATCAAAGCCTGCATAGGAGAAGTTGCCTGCATCAAAGGTTGCGCGGAGCTTGTCGCTGCCAATAGATTCAAAAATATCAAGACAGTTTTCAGGTGCCTGGCCGTAAATATAACCGCCTTCGTTTTCGTGCAGCAAAATCACATCATGGCCCTTTGCCGCATCCACATAAGCCTGCATACGGGAAAGAACTTTGTCACGGAATTTGGAAGCAGGCTCCCCTTCCGGCAAAAGGCAAGTGAAAACGCGAATATATTTTGTATCGAAAATCTTTGCCGTTTCTAAAACTCTGCGGAAAACAACCAAATCATCTTCAAGGGGAGAATCCAGTGTTACCTTGCCGATGGGAGAACCAAGAGCAGAAACCTTAAAGCCTCTTGCATCCCATCCTTTTTTAATTTCCTTAGCTTCCTCACTTGTTAAAAGCGAAACATTCTTTTCCCCACAGCCTCTCGGCTCCAGATAGGAAATTCCAATACTTTCCAAAACGTCCATCTGGACAGAAAGATTTGCGTCAATTTCATCTGCAAATCCTGAAAAAGTATACCAGCTCATAGTATTACCTCCTTAGTTTTTCTTAAGTATACCATATTTATCCAAAATAATCAAGTTAAAAGCAAGAAAAAATCGTAAAAAGCAAAGTTTTTTAAAAATGAATAAGATACTTTTTGTCGGGTTAAAGTAAGCATACTATGGATATTTTGGAGGCTTTATGAAAAGAAAAATTAAAAAAAGCTTTACGCAAATCACAAGAGCATATATTATCCTGATGCGGGAAAATAAAAGCATCAAAAGCGGTTCTAATGCCGAATGGCTTTTGGATAATTATTATATTTTTTCACAAGAAAATGCTTCGTTGAAAAATTTACGTCTTGCTACCAGGGCGCAAAAGCACGCGTTTTCCCGTATGTTCTCCTGGGCGAAATTCTTCCTTGAAAAGGAGGAATATAAACTTCGTATCGAAGTACTATTGGCTGCTATAAGCGAAACGCAAAAAAGTGCATCATTTTCTGTTATGGAACTTAGCTATCTCCCCGCCGCCTTATCTGCTGTTTTATTGGAAAAAGCCGCTTTTCTTGCAAAAGATACTGCTGCAGCAGATTGTATGGGAAATATTGTCAAATCCCTTGTAACACTCCGTGAACTTGATATAAAAAAACTTTTCGAACAGCATTGTGCACTGGATATCGTTTTTTCAAGGGACAAAACTTTTGCGGAAATGACTTTTGATTCTAAAAAAATATACCGTCGTGCTGCAGCAAAGCTTGCTTCACGCGCAAAGACAACGGATGCAGCAGTCGCAGAGAAAGCTCTATCCCTTACAAAAAACAAAAAAGGGCTTACAGGAGAAGTGGGCTACTATTTAGTTGGCGATGGAGAAAACGAACTACGCCGTACTTTGGGTCTAAAAGAAAAGAAAAAACTACACCACACGTTTTTTTATCTTTCCAGTATCTTTTTTCTCACCTTCGCACTTTTGTTTTGGATATATATCTTTACAAGACGTTTTACCTGGGTACTATTGTCTACGCTCCCTATTTTGGATATCTCCGTGCAAACCATACAATTCCTTTTAATGAAAACGACGCCTGTCCGTCCCTTGCCCCGTCTTGCACTTACAGAAGGTATACCCAAGCCCATTCTTGTAGTGTATCCTACGCTTTTATCCTCCGTAAAGAAAGCAGAAGAAATGGTAGAAAAGCTTGAAATTTGCTTCCTTGCAAATCGTGACAACAACTTAAAGTTTGCCGTTTTGGGAGATTTTCGAGATAGCCAAAAGCCAAATGAAGACGCTGCAATTCCTGCTTCTTGCAGCAAGGCAATTGCTAGACTGAACGCAAAATATGGAGAACGGTTTTTCCTTTTGTGTCGAGAGCAAATATATTCTCAAAAGCAGAAAAAATGGATGGGCGAAGAGAGAAAACGCGGTGCTTTACATGACTTAAATCTGTTTTTGCGTGGAAAATATACGTTTCGGTATACAGCAGGCAATGTAAGTTCCCTGGAGGGAATACAGTATGTGCTAACGCTGGATGACGATACCCTTTTGCCCCCCTCAAGTGCGCAGAATCTTGCAGGAGCCGCCCTACATCCGCTTAATATGCCACAAATCAAAAACGGCCGCGTAAACAGTGGTTACGGCATTATCCAGCCCAGAGTATCTCTCCGTTTGGAAAGTGCAAACCGCACTTTCTTTTCCCGTATTTTTGCAGGGCAAGGCGGCATTGATACGTATCAATCCCCGATTTCAGAATTTTATATGGATGTATTTGGAGAATCAATTTTTACAGGAAAAGGGTTATATCATGTGGACACCTTTCTTTCCTGTATATCCTTCCCAAAAGATACCGTTTTAAGCCACGACCTGTTGGAGGGTTGCTTCGTCCGTTGCGGGTTCGCATCCGACGTGCAGGTTTTCGATTCGTGTCCAGCAAGACTTACGGAATTCAGTGGACGGCAACACCGCTGGATGCGGGGAGACTGGCAGATTTTCCCTTGGCTCTTTAATACCGTTAGAAACGAAAAGGGTCAAAAGGTTCCAAACCATATTTCCGTTTTATCAAAATGGAAAATATTTGACAACATGCGCCGAAGTCTTACGCCCGTATTTAACCTCCTTCTTTTATCCGTCGGCGGCATTTTCCCTGCGTTACTGGCTTTCGTATCCCTTGGACTTCCCCTTGTTTTTTGTATTATAGATTCTATTCTTCGCAAAAGTTTTTTCCACGTAGGCGAAAAAAGAACAGCAAACATTATTTACGGTGTACGCTCTTCCATTTACCAAACCACACTAACCATTGTTTTCCTTGCGCACAACGCACTCACAGCGCTTTCTGCAGCATTTTTAGGATGTATCCGTTCTGTTACGCACCGGGACACCTTACAATGGGTCACGGCAGCGGATGCAGAGGCAGGGCAAAAGAAAACCCTTTACGCCGCCTATGTTTATATGCTTCCGTCTGTATTATACGGTCTTCTTGTCATTCTTGCTTGCCTTTCCGGCACGCTCCCAACAGGTGGTTTGCAATTATTTTTTGCATGCATTTGGATTTCTGCCCCCACGCTCGCCTATATAAGCGGTATGGAAGGCGAGCCGGATTCTTATACACTTTCTGCCAAAAACAATACAATTTTACGCGACACTGCCGAACGCATCTGGCATTTCTTTCGAGATTACATGACGGAGGAAGATAATTTTCTGCCGCCGGATAATGTGCAGATAAAACCGTATAAGGGTGTTGCGCACAGAACGAGTCCAACAAACATCGGCCTAGGAATTCTGGCTTGTCTGTGTGCTTGTGACCTTGGGTTTATTACCAAAGAAGAAATGGAATCACGCATCGAAAAAACCATGAATACAGTTGAAAAGCTCCCCACCTGGCACGGGCATCTCTATAATTGGTACGACACTAAAACACTAAAGCCAATGCTGCCTCGCTATATTTCAACCGTTGACAGCGGAAACTTTGCCGCTTATCTTTTAACAGCTGCCATGGGTCTAAAAGAATATGCAGGGGGCGAAACACCTTTATATACGCGTCTACTTCACTTTGTGGAAAATACAGACTTTCGGCCTCTCTTTCATAAAAAGAAAAAGCTATTTTCCATCGGGTTCTCTCTGGATGAAAACAAACTTACGGATTCATATTATGACCTTCTAATCAGCGAAGCAAGACAGGCCGGCTTTCTTGCCATTGCACTTGGGCAAATTTCGCCTGCCCATTGGTTTGCTCTTGGGCGTGGGCTTGTGGAATCGGACGGGTATAAAGGCCTTGTTTCCTGGTCAGGGACAATGTTTGAATATTTCATGCCGCTTTTGATTATGCGAAAATATGAAAATTCTATGCTGGCGGAAACGTATCGGTTTGCCCTGTTATGCCAAAAAAAATATGGAAAAAGACGGCGTGTGCCGTGGGGTGTTTCAGAATCCGGGTTTTATGCATTTGATAACGAAGAAAACTATCAATACAAAGCTTTCGGCGTGCCGGAGCTTGGACTTGCAAGACAAGATAGCGATGATGTGGTCATCACGCCATACGCAACAATTCTTGCCTTAATGGAAGACCCAAAAGCCGCCATTTTAAACATGCAGCTTTTACGAAAAGAAGGACTTTTCGGAGAATACGGTTTTTTTGAAGCAGCCGACTACTCTCCACACCGCATTACCGGCAACATGCGTCGTGGAGTTGTAAAAAGTTATATGTCACACCATCAAGGCATGAGTTTAGCGGCCATTACAAACCTATTATGTAAGAACGCTATGCAGCGAAGATTTCATGCGCATCCTGCCATCAAAGCCACTGAGCCACTTTTAAAAGAACGCGTGCCGGTATGTGCCTCAGTTATAAAGGACAGACATGCGCGTCCATCCCCCGTTCGTTTTAAATGGCAAACAAGCGCTAGAAGCGTGCGCTCTTTCGAACAGGAAAATACCTTTCCAAGCCCGATGCACCTTTTATCAAACGGCAGTTACCATGTGCATATTGATACGAAAGGGCGCGGAAGAAGCATGCTCGATGGGGTACATTTCAACACTTTCTCGCCTTATTTTGGTGGCGGCCAGAACATTTGGATTGTAAATACCGTCACGGGTGAAATTTTTGACGGCTACGGCAAAAAAATAATTTTTACAGAAAACAAAGCTGAATTCAAAACAGAATCTCCATCGCTTTCCGCTAGCCTTACAGTCTCCGTTCTCCCAGACGACACTTGTGAAAAACGACGCATTTCAATTGTAAATCAAAGTGGGAAAAGTCGTGTATATGAAATATACTTTTACACAGAGCCCTCCTTATCGCTCCCTGCTGCCGAATGGGCGCATCCTGCCTTTTCAAAACTTTTCATTACTACAAAAGAGGAAAACGGTGTACTACTTGCCAAGCGTAAAAAAAGAACAGAAAAAGAGAAAACGTTTGTAGGGTTTGCAGCAGCAATGCCGGAAGGTAATGTGGAAGGTACTATACAGTTCGACACAGATCGTCTGTCTTTTTACGGACGAGACGGGTCTCTCCCCGTGTCCCTTTCCCCCGGTAGTATTCTTGCCAGAAAAACAGGAACCATATTGGACCCTTGTTTTGCTTTTAAAGTGCGTCTGTCTGTTTTGCCCGGCATGAGTGGGTCTGTTACCTTTCTTACAGGGCTTGCAGAATCAGAAGAAAAGGCAAAACAAATCGTTTATAAATATCAAAATCATTCAGAAGTATCTGCAACAAATCCGACTGATACAGACATTGTATTTAAAGATGGTGAAGAAGAAGCTTTCTTGCACGCCGCCTCGTTTATGGTTTACGGCGGAGCCGGAATTTTGCAGATTGAAAAAGCAAAACGTAAAAATGTATTACCCAAACAAGAGCTATGGAAATTTGGCATCTCGGGAGACTTGCCAATTTTAACGGTTCGCCTTACAGAGCTTGCGGACGAAACACTCCTTGATGAGGCAATCAAAGCTGTAACTTATTGGAAAACCCATGGAATTTTAACGGATTTGGTCATTTTTTGTGATGAGCCTGGCGGTTATACGCGGCCTGTGTATCAAATGGCAGAAAAAAGAAGAAAAAACGGCATATATATCCTTGGACGAAGAGATTTGAACGAAGCAGACTATGACCTTCTCCTCTCTGCTTCTGCCATATATCTAGATAAAGCGTCCGGCGGTTTTTCAAATCTACCCGCGTTTTCTCCTTTACCGACAGCAAAAATGCCTTTGAAAGGACAGCAAGATGGAAATCTCCCTTCCGTTTCTCTTTGTTTTAACAACGGCACAGGCGGATTTGATGCAGCAAACGGTGAATATGTAATTCAAATCAAGAAGGCGGGCGAAACACCCCTTCCTTGGGTACATGTTGTTGCAAACGAATTGTTTGGCTTCGTCGCAGGAGAAAGCGGCGGCGGCTACACCTGGTACGAAAACAGCCACGCATTTCGGCTTTCGCCATGGTCAAACGACCCGGTTCGAGACCCCTTATCGGAGCTTCTTGTCCTTTCGGAGGAAAACGATATTTGGTCCCCCATGGCAGGCGCATTCCCGGAGGAAGGGAACTTTAGAATTCGATATGGAGCCGGGTATGCTGTATACGAACGAAATACAAGAAATCTTATGCATGAAGTTACCATGTTCACTCCGCCAAAAGGTGCAAAAAAGCATGTTATGGTCACACTGGAAAATCTCGCCGACAAAAAAAGAGAGCTTCTTGTACAATACGCCTTTGCGCCTGTGTTAGGTACGCTACCACATCCGGACGATATTGTAGTACTCGAGACAGGCTCCTGTGTTCGTGTTCGAAATGCACTATCACGAGCAGAAAACGAAGTGTATCTATCAGCTTCTGGCAACTGTAAGTGTGGAAAGAAATTGGATAAAGTGTTTGCGAATCTATCTGTTACGTTAGATAGAGGAGAAAGAAAAACCATGTGCTTCACCCTAGGTGTAGGTCAAATAGAGGAAACAGATATAGCTGCAGCCCTGTCCGACACAAAAAATTATTGGAACACCATTTTAACGAAGGTGCAGGTAAAAACAGAAGATATGGCAACAAATCTCATGCTAAACCGCTATCTTTTGTATCAGGCACTTGCCTGCCGCTTATTTGCACGTACAGCCTTTTATCAGTCAGGCGGTGCATTCGGGTTTCGCGACCAGCTACAGGATGTTCTCGCGCTAATGGACGCCGCGCCCCATCTTGTTCGAAGACAAATTCTTTTGCATGCGGCACACCAATTTGAAGAAGGCGACGCATTTCATTGGTGGCATACAGACGAAAAGGGGGTTCGTACAAGATTTTCCGACGACCGCCTTTTTCTACCCTATGTGACGTGTCTTTATGCGGAAGAAACTGGAGACAATTCGATTTGGGATGCCGAGGAAAGTTTTGTGATAGAGCCCGTGCTCGGGAACGAGGAGGAAGAACGCTACACATTTGTAAAAGAGCGGTCTAAACCTTATTCCATTTACGAGCACTGCACCCGTGCCATAGACATTTCTCTTGAAAAAGGGGTGCACAGTCTTCCCCTTATGGGCGGTGGCGACTGGAATGACGGCATGAACACAGTTGGCATTGGCGGTATGGGTGAAAGCGTTTGGCTTGCTTGGTTTTTAAAAACTATTCTTGATAAATTTGTTCCCGTAGCAGAAAAAAGAGGCGATACAGAGCGTGCCACCAGATACAAAAAAGAGGCTCTCCTTCTGCTGGAGGCCGTCGAAACCGAAGCCTGGGACGGCACACATTACGCCCGTGCCTTCTTCGACAATGGCACAGCTTTAGGCACCTCAGCCTGTGCTGAATGCAGCATTGATGCAATCAGTCAGTCCTGGGCCGTCATCGCAGGGGGCGCAAGGCCGCATAGGCTTAAAGTCGCCATGGAAAGTGTCTATAAAATTTTAGTCGATAAAGCACACGGACTTCTGCGGCTTCTCACTCCCGCCTTTGAAAACAGCAATCCAAGCCCCGGATATATTCAAAGCTATCCGAAAGGTCTTAGGGAAAACGGCGGTCAATATACCCATGGCGCAATCTGGGCCATCATGGCTTTCGCTATCTTAGGCGAAAAAGAAAAGGCTTGGGAGCTTTTTCGCATGCTAAATCCCATTCTGCATACTGAAACTCCGGCAGAAGTCAGTCTTTATAAAACAGAGCCTTATGTTATGTCAGCAGATATTTACACCGCTCAAGGCCATGAAGGCCGAGGCGGTTGGAGCTGGTATACGGGTGCGGCCGCATGGATGTATAGAGTTGGTATACGATATATTTTAGGATTTCAAAAAAAGGGCAATACAGTTTCCTTTTCCCCTTCGATACCACTCTCCGAAAACGGGTTTACACTTTCTTATAAACACGGCAGTGCAACCTATATATTTCATGTCCATGGTAAAAGCGGAGAAATCCAACTGGTAGATGACGGGCAAACCCATGAAATTGTAATACAATAACAAAGGGCGCGGCGCGCCCTTTGTAAGCAAAAGTCTTTCTGTATGCTTTTCCAGTTTTTTTCTACTTTTTCTATTTCCGTGTATGACGCAAATGAAATACGGAAATACTGTTTATGAAACTTAAATGTAAAGGAGCGATGACTGTGACCCCGAAGGAACTTATGTATCTGGAAGACTCCCTTGGAATGGAAATGCAGCTACAGACAAAATGTAACGATTATGCCTCCAAGGTACAGGACGAATCTCTTAAAAATGCTCTTCTGCAATTCGCAAACCAGCATCAGCAGCATTACAACTGCCTCATGACCCAGCTGAATCAGTAACAGAAAGGAAGGATTACAATGGCAGCGAAACAAAACATGACCGACCGAGAATATATGGACGATATTCTCCTGACTTCCAAAACCATGTCTTCTCTGTACCACTATGCTGTACAGGAATCTCCTACAGAACAACTGCATAATGAATTTAAAACGATTTTAAATCAGTCCCTGGATATGCAGCACAACATCTACAATATCATGGAGCAAAAGGGTTGGTATACCGCAGATGCTGCACCGGCGCAGCAAATCAATCAGGTTAAAACGAAGTTTGCAAGTAATTAAACCCCGAAAGGCATGCTAAATGGCATGCCTTTCCTCATAAAATATTTAGAATTTCCAAAAGAGAATCCACCACATATTCCGGCTTAACCGCCCCGCCTAATGCTAATTTATCATGATTATACCAGATGGTATGCATGCCGCATGCAATGCCGCCGGCAATATCGGCGGAAAGAGAATCCCCTATTACCACAACTTCGTCAGGTTTGATTGTCCCCAGTTCCTTAAGACATGCATCAAAAAAAGCTTTTGCAGGCTTCATGTGGCCGATTTTTTCGGAAGAAAATAAATGGTCAATATACGTAAGCATGTTGGCCTTCCCAAGTCTATATACCTGCCTTTGATGGGACGCGTTGCTCGCAATACACAAAATATATTTTTCAGAAAGGTATGATAGTAGCGGATAAGCCCCCGCAACAGGAAAAGCACTCTCTCCGATATACTTACGAAAAGCAACGTCAAATTCCGCCGAATCCGGTCCGTCAATCTGTAGTTTTTCAAAAATCATTTTCCACCGAATATGATACAATTCTTCTCTCGTAATTTTATTTCTTTCAATTTCTTCCCAGAGAAATTGATTGACCTCTAAAAAAACAGGAAACATTTCTTCTCTATACGTCAGCTTCCAATCGGAGAATGTTTTCTCAACAGCTTCTTTTGCGCACAAATTGAAATCTAAAATCGTATTATCCACATCGAGTAAAACTGCCTTAATTGTGTACATACATTTTTCTCCTATTTTACAAATGCCGTTTTAAATATCAGAAACACCGTTTCATCGCATTGCCATACTATTGTTTAGAAGTGTTGTACTGTATACAAACAAAACATCTTGTGTGTTAAACTTCAAAAAACTGCCCAAAAAAGCACTTTGTACATACCGAATATCAACAACCGTAACCTTTTTATATCCCGGAACCAAAAGCGGTGCAAGGCTGCTGCCGTAGGAATCCCTAAACATAATGAGCTCCTTGTCCGTCTCAGCATTTGGATTTTCAATTTCTATGAGTGCAGAAGTGCCGGACAGAAAAATTTCGTAAGGGTCTTTCCCATGTGCTTTTTCCATGTTGTACATTGCGCCTGTCTTGGCCATTCCGGTGTCGAAATACTGAACCTTGCAAGTAGAAAGCACATCATTTGTCAAATACCGAATGGTATCCGGCGCGAAGGGCAGCGCGGATTGCCCAAGATATACGCCCCGAAACGGGGCATCCAGTGTATGCATCGTATACTCAGCCTCCGCATCCGTACCCATGCTTTTGGCAAGAAACGCTGCAATATCAATAATGTTTTCCTGTTTCCAGTGCGAATCTGTTTTATAGTAATCGTCCAAGGAAAGCATAGGGAGAATATCGATATACGTCATATAGTCCATTCTGCTTTTAAAATCATGGATAAACGCCGTATAGTTAATCGAAAGATACCCGTTTTTTTCTGCCAGAAAATAGTTTTTGTCCGGTATAATCGAAAGATAGACGTTAACATCTTTATCTTTCATATACGTATTATACAAAAAATCAAATTTTTCCTCGGCGTTATCCACCATCTTTGGATTTACGGGATACTCCAGCTTGGATATATGCCCCTCTACCGTAAAGAGACCGTTAGTATCCATTTTTTGAAACGCGTGTGCAGAAAACATGGCTTTTATGCTTCGAAATGTCTCTCGTGCCGGAAATTGGTCGGTCGTATACTCTTCAAATTTTTTCATAAATTCCCCATTTGACACCGTTTCAAGAGAGAACACAGGCTTTTCTGCAAGAAGCCTTCTCTCCCCCTCCGAATAAGCAGTGTGAGG
>JAZNHR010000041.1:0-12497 GCA_045577075.1 Clostridia bacterium
TTGTGTGTAAAACATACTTGGAAAGAAATATGTTAGATGCATGTGCTGCCACCGCTGGTCGTTTAAAAAACGCTATGCCGTACTGTATTTATATTGTAGCCTCGGAATATATGAAAATGACGGATGCTTCCCCAGAATTAACAGATATAGATGAAGTATATATTTTATGCAAAGCAAAAAACTCAGAGCGAGAACGCAGAAAAAGAAGTGGCGAGCCACCCCTTAACATTGATGCAGAGCTAGTTGTTGATTTGTTTGAAAGAGTAGTTAGGCACTTAAATTCTATTTGGTGGAAGCCTGAAGATGCTGTAACAAGTGGAAAAATTATAAATCGTCCTTCATAATCATATAAAGATAAAACTTTAATAGCAAAAAGAACAGGCAAGTCAAGGGTAAATGCACGAGCCACGCTCGCCCTTGACAAACCTGTTCTTTTTTGCAGTATATCAGTTAAGGGGATTTAAGCCGAAAACAGACTTAAATCCCCTTTTTCAAAAAGTTGTTGATTCACAATTTTTGTCACGCAATAGAACCTCATTTTTGAGGTTTTGGATATAAAACCATTACCTTGTCTGTTTTCGTGCTTTCTAACCGCATAAAACAAGCGATTTCTAACCGCTATTGCGTGACATTTTACCCATATATAAACGAAAACAGGCATGCCGCTGCAAAAAGCGATATGCCTAACTTTCTTTTACACCCTGTCTGTCGGTAAATAGTAATATTCTCAATACTTCCTTATCACTACCCACCTAAACTGCGGATTCTTTTTTATATAGCTTCTACGATTTTAATGTTGGCGGCAGGAATCCCTGTCTGGCTTGTGATAATATCCACAATTTTGGCAACATCTGCCTCCTCCAGCTTTTCTGCCTTTACAATCACCGTGGCACCACCGTCGGAGATATATACGACCGCGTCCTCAAACCCTTTGGCGCAAATCATGCTTTCAGCATTGGCTTCCGTTTCGGAAAGACGGGAGATTTTCACCATTTCCTGCTCTGCCAAAGCACGGCCTTCGGCACCTATAGAGGTGTCCTGCACCATGGTCTGGAGAGAGGCAACGCTCTGGGATCTGCCGATTTCACGTTCCAGCCTTGCCTCGCTGAAAAAGTCAGTCGTCTCGCCGTTTGTACCGCTGACGAGACGGACTTCTCCCAGTGTTTCCGGGGTTTCGTTTTTCGAGTTGCCGTAGGAAAAATTCAGGTACCCGGCAATGGCAACCATGGCGGCAACGCCCACGATAAGTACTTGTTTCCTTTTTAATACAACCATTTTAATCTTCCTTTCTTTTGGTCTATTTTGCAGGGAATATTGCAATGCTGTGTGTCGGCGCACCGGAAAGAGCCCGGACGGCACTTAAAATATCCGCGCGAACGCGTGCGACCCCGGCACCGTCCGCCACTACAATCACGCCGCGCACTCTTGGCATAATTTCTTTTGTGGCGGCAATACGGGCACTATTCCCTGTGCCGAGGGTGACCACTGTGCTGGACTCCCCGTGGGTATCCATGCAAGGTACCGTTTCCACCCCCGTTTCATAGGTGACAGCTACGCGCACTTTTCCTACGCCCTGTATGTCCGATAAAATGTTTTCCAGAGCATCTTCCAGCGGCGGACTTTCGGGGAGCGTAGGGGAAAAGCTTTCCGTTTTTTCCTTCGGGGTACAGCTTGCAAATGCCAGTAAAAGTATACAGATACTTACTATGCCGTAAAGAAGAAAAATATTCTTCTTTTTGGACAAAAATATTTCCAGCTTATCGGATTTCCACATAACTTCTCGGCACCTCCAGTTCCATTGTGATATAGCGCATGACGCGTGTAGTGGCATTCCCTGAAAGGGTGATACGGGTAATAGAAAGGTTTTCGTCTATTGTCACCGCTGCATCCACGTCCCCCTTTTCTTCAATAGAGGCTTCGATGCGGCGTATGTATTCTGCCTCCACGCTTTTTTGGTAGGCGTCCTCCGATACGACAGACTCTACCTCCGGCAGAAGAAATGCAGCCTCGCTACCGCTTTTAAAAAGAGAAATGGCAGGCAAAAGTATGGACGCGGTGACTATAAGCCCCAAAATGGGAGTGGCAAAGCGGCGCACGCGGCCGCTTGGCAGAAAAAATTCGCAAACGGAAACGAGGAGCGAAACGGCCAAAAGCCGCAGAAGATATGCCCTCATCGAAGCATCACCCCCATGTCCCCGGCACGCAGAAGCATGCCCATACTCAGCATTGCCAGCATGCCCGAAGCCGCTGTCATGCCCGCAAGGGCAGAAAGCATATCTGCCATATCCGTAAGGGAGGCGGCAATACGCTTGTCCGTTGCAGTTTCGGAAAGTGCCGCGGCAAGACGGAAACAAAGGGAATGTAGAACGGTTTTGATAACGGGGTACAGTGTCAGGAGCAAGAGAAGGAGCATGCCGGCCGTCCCGGCGGCGTTTTTAACCGTGAGGGCACTGAGGCTCACCGCTTCCATCGATTCCGATAAAATTCCTCCTAAAACAGGCACAAGGCTGCCGGTGGCATATTTAAGCCCCTTCGCCGCAATACCCCCTAACGTCCCGGCAGCATAGCCCGTAACGCTGATGACTGCACCAAGCAGCGTAAGACTGCCACAAACCATAAAGAGGGCGCATTTTCGCACAAGGGCGGCAAGGGTGCGGAGCATAGGTCCCGACGAAAGCCCGGCTATGACGGATAGGGAAAGGGAAATGTAAAGTGCAGGGATGCCAATGCGGGAAAGGATAAGGGAGGCGGCAGAAGACGCGGCAAGAAGCAGGGGATGCAGAGAAAGGGCACCGGCTCCTGTGCTTACGGACAAAACTGCAAGGGAAGGCATGGCGACATTTGTGAAAGCGGCCATATCTTCCGAAAATCCACGTGCAAGCTCGGCTGCTTCTGATACCGCCGCCAGGGCAAGGCCGATAGAAGCGGCATACGCAATAAAAAAAGCCATTTCCGCTGTACCGCCTTTACCGCCCAGTTTTCCCAGGAGACTGCAGAAAAAAGCCACAGCGGCAACCGTCAGGGGCGCGGCAAGGCTACTCCCTGCCTCTGAAAATACAAAGCTTACAACGCCCTTCCAAAGGCGGTGCAAAAAGCCGGTATCGCTATTTTCTGAGAGGGAACGGGCGGCGGTGCGAAAGTCAAAGTCTGGCAAAAGCGCGCGGATTTGTGCTTCGCCTTCTCTGCTTATGCCGTCGGCGGCGCTATATATTGGCTCTTCGGCAGCACAGGACATAGGCAGAAGGAAGAGAAGGACGAGCAGAACAAGTATTTTACGCATAAAATCTTCCTTTCTATGGTAAAGCACGAATAACTGTTTCAAAAAAGGACGTAATCAGAGGCATGGAAAGCCCGAGAATAATTAACTTTCCTGCCATTTCCAAATGGGTGGCGAGTGCGCTTTCGCCTGCATCTCGGCATAGCGCAGCAGTACATTCTGTAATAAAGGTTACACCAATGATTTTTAAAAGCGCGCCCATGAATGCGGCTTCAAGACCTGCCTTTTCCGCGAGCTCGCCGGCAAAGGCAAAAACGTCCCGAAGATACGGCAACGTGAAAAAAAGCAGAAGACAGCCGCCGGCGAGGGTGATGGGAATTACGAGGGAACTTTTATACTGTTTTAAAAGGGCGGCGCAAAGTGCCGTTACAATGGAAATGGCGCAAAGCCGCAAAATTTCCAAGGGTTTGTCCTCCTAAAGACCAAAAATGCTTTTAATCGTTTCAAACAAGGTGCTGATTTCCTTGACGAGAATCATAAGGACTACGATAAGCCCGGCCAAAGTCGTCAGCATAGCCTGTTCTTCTCTTCCGGAACGGACAAGAAGCTGATGGAGCACGGAAACAATAATGCCGATGGCGGCAATGCGAAAAATTAAATCTACGTCCATGATTACTCCTTATAGCAGTAAGATTACGAGCAGAAGCCCTGCCATGGCGCCGCCGCCGCTGTAAAGCCGTCCAAGCCGCTTGGCATCTGCCTGTGCAGTTTCCGCAATGGCACTAAGGCGCACACGGCAGGCGGCAAGATTTTGGAGTTGTCCTGCTTCGTCTGCGGCAGAAAGGCCGTTTGCAAACGCTGCAAGCACTTCTTTCTCTGCTCTGTCAAGGCCTTCCTTTTGAAGTGCTTGTAAAAATGCGGCGGTGCCGTCTTCCTTGCGGGAAAGGCGGGCGGCATTTTCAAAAAGCGGGTCATACCTACCGGCTGCAGAAAGGGCAGAGGAAAGGGGGGCAAGATAGGCACGAATTTCCCCTTCCATGCATAATAGCCCGTCCAAAAGACGGAAAAGTCGTGATGCGCGGTGACGAAGGCGAGCGTGCTTTTCCTGCCCGATGCACCAGGCGGATAAAATCAGCAAAAGAGCCGCCAAAAGTCTCAACATTTCAATCACCTCTTCTTGTGTCTATCGTATGAAGGCCCGTCCGGCTTTATGAATAAAATTTTTTTCTCCGAAAAAGCCTCGTATTTTTTTCATTTTATTGACAAAATCTTGGATTTACAGTATAATAATAAAAGTAGATACCTTGGAAAATGGAAAGGAGTATACATATGTTTTGCAGAAATTGTGGAAATCCCGTAGGGGAAGGCGAAAAATTTTGCGTAAAATGCGGTACCCGTGTTGAGGTTGAAACGGCACCGGCAGAAACAGCACCGGCGGAGCCGGAAGTCAAGGCAGAGGCTGCAGCACCCGTGGAAAAAGCACCGGAAAGCCCCGCGGTACAGGTGCCTGTTATGGAAAAACCGGAAGTGACGCCGGCAGAAGTCTCCTTTGCTGCGGCAGAAGCCCCGGTAAAGAAAAAGAGAAAGTGGAAGAAAAAAGCAATTGTTGCAGGGATTGTTGCCGCATCTTTAACGGTAACCTCCACCCTCGCGGCGCTCTTTGTGCCTGAGGTTGGCAACTTTTTTGCTAAAACCTTTATGTCCTCGGAAAATTATTTTGCACATGTCCAGAAGAATAACGCCGAGACCTTGGCGGCAGATGTAGCATCCCTTGTCAGCCTTTTGGATGGTAAGGCCATTACAAACCTCAGCGGCACCGCGGGCGTCGATGTTGTGTTTGGGGAAGGCATGAAGGAACTCATTAGTCAAGAAGGCGGCGCGGAAGCGGCTGCAATGCTGAGCTGGATTCAAAGCCTCGGTATGCAGATGGATATGAAAATGGACGGCAATGTGTACGGCATAGGCGGTGCCCTTCGTGTAAACGGGAGCGACCTTGCCAATGTAAACGCTGTTATGGATTTGGACAGAGGTTATGCCTATCTTTCCGTGCCACAGCTAAACAGCCAGGCCATTCGTATAAGAACAGGCATCTCCGTATCTTCTGAAGAATATCAAAAAATGCAGGCACTTCTTGCGCGCATTGCTGACGTCGTACCCGAAGAAAAAGTGCTGGAAGATATGCTCAAACGCTATATTACCGCCATCAGCGAGCAGGTGAAGGATGTAAACGAAAAGTCCGAAACAATTAAAGCCGGCGGCGTTTCCCAGAAGGTAACCTGCATGGACGTGAAAATCACCCAGAAATTGGCACTCAATGTAACAAAAGCGGTCTTAAAAGAGGCAAGAAACGATAAGGACCTGAAAGCCATCTTCAAGAAGGTAGGCGCTCTTGCAGCGGAAATGGGAGAATCGATAGATGCAGAATCCATGTGGGATGAAATGGTGGAAGGCATCGACGAAATGTTAGATGAACTGGCAGAAGTGGATGCGAGCAGCGAAAAACTCGGCACCCTTAAGTTCTGGGTCAACGGCAAGGGTGAAATCGTTGGCGTAGGCTTTAAAGCCGAAGAAGCCGAAATTAAGGCATACATCGTAGAAAAAGGTGACAAATTCGGTTTAGCGCTGACGGTGGACGCACCCGACCAAAACATCACATTTGACGGCAGCGGCACCATTAGCGGTGGCAAGCGCAGTGGCACATTTGCGCTGCGCGTACAGAACAACGAAATCGTAAAAATCACCCTTTCGGATGTAGATGATGCAAAGTTTAAGGAACAAGGACTCTTTAGCGGCAAAATCGTGATTGAGCCGTCCGAGTCTATCAGCGGTCTTGCAGGCATGGCAGGCGGTGACGCGGCAAAATACCTTAAAGGCGCGAAAATTGAACTGACTGCAAATACCGTTTCCGAATACGAGGGTACAGCAGAACTCGCTGTTTATCTCGGTGGTAAACACTTCGCAACGCTAAAGGCAAACGCCAAGGCACAGGAAGGCAGCGCGACCGTAGACATTCCTTCTTCCTATGTCAATGCTGACCGTGGCTCCGATATGGAACGCTGGGCAGAGGGCGTAAATTTGGAACAGCTTTTGAACAGTCTTAAAAACGTCGGTGCGCCGAATGAAATGATGCAGGCCATCGAAGGAGAAATGAATCCCACAGCGGAAGAAGAAGTGGGTAACGGTGCCATTATGGAAGAAATGGAGATGTTCATGCCTTCCGAGATGCCGACAAACATTCGTATTCCTTATAATGCAATGCGGTAAGCCGCAAACAGTAAACAAATCGGGGCCGGGCCAAAACCGGCCCCTTTTTAAGAGGCAAAGTATGAAGATAGAACATATTCAAAAAAGCTATGGGAAAAAACAGGTACTAAAAGATATCACGCTTTCTGCTGCGGCGGGTACTTGCATTGGTATTTTGGGTGGTAACGGCAGCGGTAAATCTACGCTCCTCAGCATTCTGGCGGGGGTGTGTCGCGAGGACGGCGGCGCGTTTTCTTTTGGGGGACGTGACCTGCTTCGAAATACACGCTTTCGTACAGAAAGTGTGGGCTATGTGCCCCAGGGTACACCGCTTATGGAAGAACTTTCCGCGCGGGATAATCTCCGCCTTTGGTATACCCCGGAGGAAATGGAATCCTCCCTTCAAGATGGTGTGCTTGCCATGCTCGGCATTGGGGATTTCCTGCAGGTGCAAGTGCGGAAAATGTCCGGCGGTATGAAAAAGAGGCTTGCAATCGGGTGCGCGGTGGCACACCGTCCCGAAATTTTACTTTTGGATGAGCCGAGCGCGGCGCTGGATTTAGTCTGCAAGGAACGTATTTCCACCTATTTAAAAGAATTTAAAGCCGGTGGAGGCAGAATCTTGCTGGCGACCCATGATGTGCAGGAACTTCCCTTGTGTGACGTACTATATATTTTAAAGGACGGCGTCCTCGAGCCGTTTGCCTATGATGGAAATGTACACAGATTGGTGGGTAAGTTATAAATGAGAAAAAAGACGTATGCCGCCCTCCAACTAAAACGCGCAGGGCGGCTGTATCCGGCAGTGCTTCTCATAACCGCGCTGACGATGTGCGTTATCTTGCTCGTCGGGATTATGGCGCTCGGCAGCTTTACGCACAGCGAGGATAAACAGAAAATCAATATTGGCATTGTGGGCGATATTTCCGACTCCTATCTTGGGGTCGGCGTGTTTGCTCTTAAAAATATGGACAGCTCCCGATTCTCTATTTCATTTTTAGAAATGGACGAGACGGCGGCACGTCATGCGTTGGAAGCACGGGAAATCACAGGATACATCCAGGTGCCGGACGAATTTATCGACGGCATTATAAACGGCGAAAACGTGCCGGCAACCTTTGTGACCTATGGCGGTCCGGAGGGCTTTGGGTCTGTTTTGACAGGGGAAATTACGGGCACAGTGTCAGACCTTGTGGCGGAATGCCAGCGCGCCATGTATGCCATGCAGGATTTAGCCGGTGCAAAAGGGGAAACGGAAGAACTTTGGGATAAAGTGAAGACTCTCAACATAGAATATATTGATTTTATCTTATCCCGCACGGAAACCTACGGGGTAGAGTCCCTGGGCATTGCCGACGCTGTTTCTATGGGTGGCTATTATATTTGCGGTGTTTTGGTCTTCTTTATACTCCTTTGGGGCATTTCCGCAGGTCGGTTTTTTACGGGACGTAATATAGGCATGCAAAAACAACTTGCCTCCCGGGGTATGGGTGCCATGGGGCAGATTTTGTGTGAATATTACGCCTATTTCCTGGTAACGTTTTTTACGCTGTGGATTGTATCCCTAGTAGCAGGCGCGGCGGCCGCGAAAAGCGACTTTGGTATCCGGGAACTGGAAGGGGCGTCCTTTTTCTCGCCTATGGGATTTTTCCTAAAAGGCATCCCTGTATTTTTAATGCTGACGGCCATGCAGGTTTTCTTGTATGAACTGACAAGTAGCTCCGTAAGTGCACTCCTTTTGCAGTTTTTGGCGGCACTGGGTATGGGCTATCTTTCGGGCTGTCTTTACCCCATCACCTTTTTCCCTGTCGCATTGCAACGGCTTGGTGGAGTGTTGCCCGCCGGCGTAGGCTTTTCGTATTTGCGGCAAAGCTTGTATACGGTACCGGACGGCGGCACATGGATGGCGCTTGCACTTTATACCGCTTTATTTCTCGGTCTTGCGGCAATGGTGCGAAAATGCAGAATGGCAGGTGACGGGAAATGAGAAAAATCAAACGTACATTACTGTGGTTTTACATGCTTTCAAAACGCCTGTTTCGAAAATACAGCTTTCTCGTTATTTTATTGCTGATTCCCCTGCTTTTTCCCATGGCGAATGCGGCGATGCATTCGGAAAGCGGTATTTTAAAAATTGCCCTGGCCCATGAAAAACGAGATAATCCTGCAGCGGAAGCCATCATGGATACACTTTTAAAGGAAGAAAGTATTTTGTTGTATACGCGGTACGATTCCCCGGAAGCAGCAAGAGAAGCAGTGGCAACAGGAAAGGCCGACGGCGCATGGATTTTTGCGGCGGATTTTGCCGAAACGGTGGAGATGTATGCGGCGAGGAAACGGAACGCGCCCCTTGTTACTGTGTATGAGCGGGAGGGGACAGTGCCGCTGCAGCTTGCCAGGGAAAAACTGTACGGCGCAATTTATCCGCAGATTTCCTATGCTGTGTATGAAAATTTTATACAAAAATCCTTTTCGCCTTCCATAACGGCAGAGGATAGGCGGCTGTATTACGAAGCAGCCGTCCAAGGCGATGACATTATTCAAATGAAAAAACTGCACGGGGCAGAAACGGCATCAGAAACAAATTATCTGACAGCACCCCTGCGCGGCCTTTTGTCCTTAATTATTATGCTGTGCGGTTTGGCGGCAGCAATGTATTATTTGCAAGACAATGCGGCAGGACGGTTTGATTGGCTTCCGCCGGAGAAGCGCATTTTACCGGCAATGGGTACCTGCCTCGGCGCGTGCGCGGCGTCCGGGCTCTCAGTACTCCTTGCGCTATATGCTGCCGGGATTTTCACCGGCTTTTGGCGAGAGACGGTGGCAATGCTTCTGTTTGTTTTTGCGGCGGCAGGTTTTTGTCTTTTGTGGGCAATGGTATTTCGCGATGCTGGGCATCTGGGCGCAATGATTCCGTTTTTTATCATCGGCATGCTTGCCCTTTCGCCCATCTTCTTTCACGTACAACGTATGCCCATATTACGGCATTTTTTGCCGCCGGGATATTATTTAAAGGCAATTCATGACGGAAGATACCTTATATATATGCTTTTGTACAGCGTAGTCGTATATGCACTTGCCTGTCTTTTGACACAAATTTTGTATAAAAAAATTAAAAAATCATAATAAAATCAGTTCTTTATCACAATAAACCTAGAAAACGTTTCTAATACCTGTTAAAATTGAATTATATTAGTGTATAGACATCATACTGGGTCAAAGACATTTTTTTTAATATAAAAAGGAGAGCGAAAAAATGAAGGAAAGAAAACGGTACCAAAATCCCGACATCATAGTAATCAGCATTCGAGAAAACAGCGACATTATCCAGACAAGTGGTGATCCTATATTAACGGAACAGTTCACCAACCTCTCGGGTACGTCCGCATATCGTGTAATGAACAGCAACAACGATATTGGTGCTTTGTTCAACACGAACAAATAATTGCAGAAAGGAAGAATTGAAATGAAAAAGTTTGTTAAAGTATTACCCATTGCACTTTTAGTGTTGGCAATTTGCATGACTTCTATTTCTGCAACCGCAGCAGTAGGTGCTACATACACAGACGGCGTTGTTTCCGTCACAACCGGCACCACCGGTGAAGTTACCATTCTGGCAACCCGTCAGAACGGTGCGCTGAACACAGCACCAAACTTTGCAGCTGCAGAGGTACAGTCCACAATTGTTTACATTGACCAGGGCAATGATGCCACCTTTAACTTTGCACCCCGTGCAGGCGTTGAAGGCGACACAGTATCCGTATTCATGGGAAAACAAGGTGCAAGTAGCATTGAAGTTGCAAACGTTACGGTTGCTGCAGTTGACAGAACACTGAACCTTTTGATTGATGGTGCTCCCATGGCAGGCGCACCCACCGAATATACAGCAGCAGGTGGGGCTCTGCCCACACCGACCAGAGATGGTTATACCTTCGATGGCTGGTATACAAATGCAGCATTTACCGGTGAAAAGGCTACTGCAATTGCTGCAAATGAAACAGGCGCAAAGACCTTCTATGCACGGTGGATACTGAACGCTACCGTAGCAAGCGATGCCGGTTACTATGCACCGGAAGAAGGTACTTTCACAGAGGGTGACGAGAATGTTGGCGGTGTTATTTCTGTAACAGCTACTTTCGGCTCACACATTACTAACGTCACAGCAGTCGGTTTCTATGCTTACGTAGACGAAGAAGTATTAAAATATGATATTTCTCAAATTGCTTCCGTTAATAACTTCTACACCATTGTTTATGGTATTCCCGCAGAAGACTTTGACACGGATGTAATTATTCTGCCGTATGTTGTAGTAGGTGGAGAGGTCGTGGACGGCGAGGTTGTAGGCGGAACGGTTGTATATGGTACAACAGATTCCTACCAAGTTAATGATTATAAAGTAGGCGACACGCTGAAGTACTTGGGTACACTTGCCAATGTTGAAAGCCAGGTAAAATAAAGAATTGAAAAGTTAAGAGGACGGAGAAATCCGTCCTCTTTCTGTATGCATAAATTTTGAAAAAACCACCGCCTTATTGGTACGCTAAAGGCGGTGGATTTTTTTATTCGTAATTTGTGGTTGATTTTATTGGATAGAGTTACTCTCCGCAAAATAACGCCGTAGAAAGATAACGGTCACCGGTATCAGGCAGGAGAACAACAATGTTTTTATCCCGGTTTTCAGGTCGTTTCCCAATTTCTATCGCTGCAAAAAGGGCAGCACCGGAAGAAATGCCAACAAGAAAACCCTCCGTTTTGGCCAGCTCTCGTCCTGCTTGGTAAGCTTCTTCTTCGGTAACCTTTCGTATTTCATCATAGATTTTTGTATTTAAAACCTTAGGAATAAAGCCGGCACCAATCCCCTGTAGCCCGTGTGCACCTTTTTCGCCACCGGATAAAACGGGGGAGCCGGCAGGCTCCACACCAATAATTTGTATTTTTGGATTTTTATCACGAAGGAAGGTACCAACGCCCGTGATTGTACCGCCTGTGCCAATGCCGGCAACAAAATAGTCCACATGACCGTCCGTGTCCTCCCAAATTTCAGGCCCCGTGGAAGCATAGTGGGCAGCAGGGTTTGCCGGGTTTGTAAACTGGCCCGGAATAAAACTGCCCGGAATTTCCGCAGCAAGTGCCTCCGCCTTTTCGATTGCCCCTTGCATGCCTTCTGCGGCAGGCGTTAAAACGAGCTCAGCGCCATAGGCGCTTAAAAGTGTGCGACGCTCTACACTCATAGAATCGGGCATTGTAAGAATGACGCGGTAGGCGCGGGATGCGGCAAGAGCCGCAAGTCCAATTCCCGTATTGCCGCTTGTGGGTTCGATGATTACGCTGCCTTTCTTTAAAAGGCCACGGTTCTCCGCATCTTCAATCATTTGTTTTGCCACCCGGTCCTTTGCACTTGCGGCAGGGTTGAACGATTCCAGCTTGGCAAGAAGTCTGGCATTTATACCGAATTTCTCCTCATATGCCCGAAGACGCACCAGAGGCGTGTTGCCGATAAGCTCTGAAATACCTTGGTAAATTTTCATTTTACACTCCTTTTTATGCCGTTTTACAATGCCTTATAAAGATTCATCATAATTTGTGCCACCTGTGCTCTTGTGGCAGTAGCATCCATACAGAGGAGATTATCCCCCATGCCGTTTATAATGGATTTGCCGACGCACCACGTCGCAGCCGCCTGCACGTTAGAATCTAATACTGCATAGTCGGTGAATTTAGCGGTTTTTCTGCGGTCGAGTGTCATATCGGCTTTTGTCAGCTTTCCTAAATTATAAGCGGCAAGCGCCATTTCTGCACGAGTAACCGGTGCCGATGGGCTGAACATTGCCGTTTCCCCAAAAGGGAGAATTTTTTTCGCATAGCCCCAGGCAACATAGGGTGCATAGTAAGCAGATGGCTCGATATCAAGGTAGGGGAGGGCAGAAACGTCTGCGGTGGTACTTTTTCCCATGGCCTCATAAAGCCGCCCTAAAACGGTAATAAACATGGCGCGTGTCATGGACTCGTCCGGGGAGAAGGTGGTTTCTGTGGTGCC
>JAZNHR010000042.1:0-45161 GCA_045577075.1 Clostridia bacterium
TGATGCCGAACTCTACCATTGTGATAAACCTGTTTCGATTAGTCGCTCATACAAAAAGGAAGTGCTTAAAGAATATACAAATTTTCTTGAAAGGGATTTTAGGGTATGACGATATATAATGTTGCGGATATATTGACAGGAGTTATAGAAGCACTCTTGATGCTTATGCTTTGTACAACATTTTGCACCAAAAGAGATAATTTACAAGTTTGGATTTATTGCGTAAGCGTAATATTTGTTTCGACCGTGATAAATATAAGTAATGTGATCTTTAATTTTGGAATGTTAAATGTAATAGTAATGATATTAGCATTTTTTGCTCTTTCTTTTTTATTTAAAGGTAAGTTAACAACGAGAGCAATAATATCAGTTTTACAGTATTTGATATTAATCATTACCGAAGTAATTATATTATTTGTAATTACAATGATTTTTAGCGCGACTACTGCAGAAGTAATCAATACTCCATCGTACCGATTGCTTGGAATTGTCGCCTCGAAAATGTTTGCATTATTAGTAATTAATGTTATACGGAGCCAATACAAACGCAATAGATATCTAAGCACATCGTATTGGATATTGTTTTTTTTGATATTATTAAGCTCGGTTGCAACAATGTTTTTAATTTGTAAATTGACATATGACATTGATGGTGGATATATTTACGAACTATCTATGCTATGCTCTTTTGGATTGTTATATAGTACATTTTTTGCACTATATTTGTACGAGCATCTTACAGAACAGGCAGAGACTATTAGAAAACAGGAACAGTACGAACAGCACCTGAGAACGCAGTTAAAACACTTGGATGACATCCTGATTACTCAGAAGCAAGTAAAGAAGTTCAAACATGATTATAATAACTTTCAAATAGGATTACAAGCATATCTTGATAACAATGATATGACAGGAGCTTGTAAATATTTAAAAGATTTGCGCGAAAAGTCTAATAATAGTGACGGTGTAATTGAAACAGGTAATATAGCACTTGATGCAATTTTGAGTACTAAAATTCCCATTGCTGAGAGTAAAGGAATTATCGTAAATACGAAAATACAAATCCCCGAAGAAATGTCGGTTGAACCGATTGATATGTGCATTATTTTCGGAAACGCACTCGATAATGCCATAGAAGCTTGTGAGAGAGTCGAAACTGCAGATAAGAGAATTACAATAACAATTATTTGCAAGGATGAAGCGGTATTGTGTAAGGTTGTAAATACTGCCCCGAAACCTGAAAATTCAATGCTTGATACATCAAAGTCCGATAAGCAAAATCACGGATTTGGCTTAGAGAATATTAAAACTGCACTTTTAAAGTATAATGCCAATCCAACCATTGAAAGAACAGATACCGAATTTACATTAAAATTTGTAATTTTCACAACAGAATAATGAGTTGGAGGAAAGTCTGAATGTAAAAAGTTCAGGCTTTTTCTTTTTTTGTTGCAAGTTTCGTTGATTAGATTGCATTTCACGAAGAACCGATAAATTTTGCCAAATTATATGTTATAATTACAGCACAGAAAGGGGGTACGATATGAAAAGTATATCCGACACGATTGCCAATACTTTGTGGACGCAAGGTATAATTCAGAAAGAAGATATAGACACTTGCCGATATGGGTTAGATGTGTTTGTTTCTTCTGCACTTGAAATTGCAAGTATTTTAATAATAGCAGCATTTGTGGGAAACTTTTTTGAGACCGTAGTAAATGCGTCTTACAACAGCAGCACAAATGTTGCTACATTTAATTAAAAAGGAGTGAAAATGATATGATGAAAAAGAAAAAAATCGGTTCTTTAATTGTAGTGGTATTAATACTGATTGTTTCGATTGTCACGGTGGCTTTTGCAATTAGTGATTCTAATGTAGCAACAGAAAAACCATCACGATATGCCGAATTAAATTCGAGAAATGAAGGGTACAAAGAAAGGGCAGCACAGATTGGCAAAAGAGAAATCGATGATGTAAAAGTGATGTACCCCAACAATGCAGAAGCGGCTTCAAGGCAGGCTGTAAATCTTTTAGAAATTGAAAAAATGGAGGGCTATCAAGAAACATTAAATGACGGAGCCTATTATATTTCAAAAGAGAAAATGACATACGGAGAATTGTTAGAAAGCGATTATTCTATAGACCTTGATCCAACAATTGCTGAAAATAGAATTGTATGGGTTGCTAAAGCTATGTACCCTAACAATATTATTATTAACGGCGGATACATTGAAAATGCACATGAAACTAAATATTGGGATGCAGCGACAGGTGACTTTATTGGCGCAACAATAAAATCATTAAATCCAGATGGTACAATAAATCCTGACGGTGTTCACATGGATAAAAATCGCAGATAATAAATAAATTTTGCAAAACGGCGTGCCAAAATGAGGACGGGGTTATTTTTGATTACGATCTTTATGTTAACGAAGATGGATATACATTGTCTGTTCCCTTAACAGCAACACATCAGTATTATCTCATTACAACTCCTCTTGATGCTGGAGAATCCCATGTGAGTTTTTATGTGTATGGTCAATAATTAAATGATTAAGCAGAAGGAAATTATCCCTCTGCTTATATTGCAATATGAAAGGAAAGTGATTTTATGAAATTAAAAAGATCTATATCTATTATTTGCTTGGCATTAATTTGTACAATGAATGCATCAAATTGTTTTGCTGCAAGCACGAGTAGTTATGACTTCTCAAAACAACTTTCTGTCGAAGAAGCACAAAAGACGGTGACCAGAGGAGAGTTTTCCCACCATTTGGCACATCTTTTGAAAAATAAAGGGTTTGTAGCTGATTATAAGAGCGAAGAATTGTTCAAAGATGTTCAGGATGATCATATGAACTATGATGCTGTTATGTATCTAAAAAAACTATCTATTATTAATGGTGTGGGTAATGGGGAGTTTAGACCAGATGACAATATTACTTACCAAGATGTTGCCACAATGATAAGTAGAGTTTTTTTAGCTAATTCTGACATAGTTGATAAATATGGACCATATCCGACCGGATTTGTAAAATATGCACTTAACATGGGTCTTCTTAAAGATGTATGGGCAGTTGTTGCTAACGATATTACAATGGGCGATTTATATATAATTATGAATAATCTTAATAATACAATTATTACATACGATTTAATGGAGAAACTTGGATGCGATGCATATAACGGGGAAGTATATATTGATTATTATCCGAAGAGCTGGCAAGGATATGAAGAAAAACCGATAGCCACGACAAACGGTTATTTTAAAATTTTACCTGCTAAGCTTTTATATTCATACGATCGTGAAAACTGGAATATTCTGTTTGAGGATGTTGATGATAAAAGAATTTATCACAATTTGCCGAAAGAAATAGACATTGATGGTGCAAGGTATGCATGGGAGTATAGTTGCTTTGTAAATGCACCCTATGACAAAAATAACAAATACTATTCTTTTGATAATAAAAATTGGTTTAAAGGAAGTCCGGCAAAGGGTGATACGTCAACTTTTGAATTGAACAAAAATGATTTTGTTATGGGAATAGAAAAAGAATCAATTATATTTGATAAAGAAAGCGGATTATACTTCGCTTGGCAGCCTTACTACGAGAAAGAATATTATTCACAAAGATATGAAACTACTCTCGTGGATGTGCGACATAATGTAATATGGGTTTCAGTAGATATGGTTAAGTGGATTGCAATTAAAATCCCGGAAGACATGTTGTTTTTCACGGGAGCTGGAATAAATGATTCTGCCAATGCACTTATAATTGACGGAGCAGTAGATTTTACAGATGATGAAAAAGCCTTTTTAGATAATGAAGAAAAAATAGCATCCGAACAGGGACTTGGATATGATAAACCGTTCTATAAGCCTGAAAAATATATTTTAAGGTTTTCTGAACTAAAGAAATTGTTTGAGTAATTCAAAAGACTACTAGAGTTATACAAAATGGGGACGGGGCAGTTTTTGCACAATACAACACAAAACAGGAAAACGCATTGCGTTTTCCTGTTTTCATCTATACGCCTTATTAAAGTGAAAAGTTTTTCGTAAAATTCTCGCAGTTTTCGATAGACTTTAGTACTGCTTTTTCTGCCGGACCGCCGGGGAGGTTACGTTCGTTTACGCACGTCTCAAGGCTAATTGCCTCGTAAATGTCCGTATCAAAAACAGGGGAGAACTGGTGGTATTCCTCGAGGGTGAGGGCATCCAGCGCACAGCCCTTGCCGATGCAGTAGTAGACGAGCTTTCCTAAAATTTCGTGGGCTTCACGGAAGGGAAGGCCTTTTTTTACGAGATAGTCCGCCGCGTCCGTGGCATTCGTAAAGCCGCCGCCTGCGCCCTTATACATCACATCTTCCCGAATTTTCATGGTAGACAGCATATTTGTAAAGACAGGGAGGCAGAGAAGAACAGTATCAACCGCATCAAAAATCTGTTCCTTATCCTCTTGCATATCTTTGTTATAGGCTAAGGGGAGCCCCTTCATCATCGTAAGCAGTCCCATTAAATCCCCGAACACTCTGCCGCTTTTGCCGCGGATAAGCTCGGCTACGTCCGGATTTTTCTTCTGGGGCATAATGCTCGAGCCCGTGGAATATGCATCGTCCATCTCTACGAAGGAAAATTCATGGCTAGACCATAAAATCAGCTCTTCGCAAAAACGGCTTAGATGCACCATGAGAATGGAAAGGTCAGAAGCGAGCTCTAAGGCAAAATCTCGGTCGCTTACGCCGTCCAAGGAATTATCAGTAATCTTTGCAAAGCCAAGGGCTTCTCGCACAAAATCGCGGTCGAGGGGATACGTTGTCCCTGCAAGTGCGCCGCTACCGAGGGGCATTACGGACGTTCTTTTGTAGCAGTCCCCAATCCTGTCCAAATCCCGCATAAACATCTGGGCATACGCCATTAAATGATGGGAAAACGTAATCGGCTGTGCCTTTTGGAGATGGGTATACCCCGGCATGATTACATGAATATGCTTTCGTGCAAGAGATGTAATCACCTCTAAAAGGGAAGTAAGGCAAGAGGCAATTTCCTTTTCCTGTTCCATGAGATACATGCGTATATCGAGGGCCACCTGGTCATTACGGCTACGCCCTGTGTGAAGACGCTTGCCTGCTGCGCCAATGCGGTCTGTAAGGAGCTTTTCAATATTCATGTGAATATCTTCCGCGTCCACTAAAAATTCAACTTTGCCATCTTCAATATCCGTCAGAATTTCTTCGAGCGTTTTTACAATTAAATCCGCTTCCGAAGGGTCTATTATATTTTGTTTGCCAAGCATTTTGGCGTGCGCCATGCTACCTTTGATATCTTCCCGGTACATGCGCGCATCAAAACGGATGGACGAATTAAAATCGTCCACCTGTTTATCTGTTTCTTTTTGAAATCTACCGCCCCAAAGCTTCAATGTTTATTCCCCCAATTTTTCTTTCATCAAGGCACGGACCTTTAAGGGCAGGCCAAAGAGATTGATAAAGCCTTCTGCATCCTTGTGGCTGTAAAGCTCATGGCTGTCACCAAAGCTTGCAATGTCCTCATTGTAGAGGGAGTAGGGGCTCTTTGCGCCTGCGGCAGAAATGCTGCCCTTGTAAAGCTTTAAGCGTACAGAGCCTGTGACGGTTTCTTCCATGGAGTCTACCATTGCGGAAAGTGCTTCACGAAGGGGTGTGTACCACTTGCCGTCGTAAACGAGCTCGGAGAACTTAATCGCCGCCTGACGCTTGAAGGCCTGGGTGTCGCGGTCAAGGCAGAGGTATTCGAGTTCCTGAAGAGCTGCATACAAAATGGTGCCGCCCGGTGTTTCGTAAACGCCGCGACTCTTCATGCCCACAAGACGGTCTTCCACAATGTCAGTAATACCGATGCCGTATGCACCGCCGATTTCGTTGAGCTTTTCAACGAGCGCACGGGGAGAAAGCTTTTCGCCGTCAAGGGCAACGGGTTCGCCCTTTTCAAAGTCAAGGGTAATGTATTTTGCTTCGTCCGGCGTCTTCTCGGGCGGAACGGTGAGTTTGAGGAGTGAATCGAGCTGCGGCTCGTTTGCCGGGTCTTCCAAATCCATGCCTTCGTGGCTGATGTGCCAGATGTTTCTGTCACGGGAATATAAATCCTTTTTCGTTACAGGAATCGGGATGTTATGCGCTTCTGCGTAGTCCACAGCGTCTTCACGGGATGTAATATCCCAAACGCGCCAAGGCGCAATAATTTTAAGGTCGGGCGCGAGGGCTTTGATGGTCAGCTCAAAACGAACCTGGTCATTTCCCTTACCGGTAGCGCCGTGGCAAATTGCGGTTGCGCCTTCCTTTCTTGCAATTTCAACAAGACGCTTTGCAATAATCGGGCGGGCGTGGGATGTGCCGAGGAGATACTTTCCTTCGTAGACTGCGCCAGCCTTTACGGTGGGGAAGATAAAGTCCTTTACGTATTCGTCTCTGAGGTCTTCAAGGTACAGCTTGGAAGCACCGCTCTTGAGTGCGCGTTCTTCAAGACCTTCTGTTTCCTTACCTTGTCCCACGTCACCGCAGACTGCAATGACTTCGCAGTCATAGTGCTCATGAAGCCAGGCAATGATAATCGAAGTGTCCAGACCTCCCGAGTAAGCGAGTACAATTTTTTCCATATGTATACATCCTTTCGTTAAATAAACATTACGTACATCATACCACAAAATAAATAATTATGCAATAGTTTTTGTAAATTTATGCAAAATATAATTTATGTAGTATTTTATGTGTTTTTCCTATTATATAGGAAGTGGGGAGTTTTGTCAAGGTGGTTACGGCACTTTTTTAGAATTTGTAAAAGAAAACCCTTGCCAGTGGGCAAGGGAAGCAATTATGCATTCGGAATAATTTTTGCTTTTTTTAGTGCCATTACGATTAGGGGGACTAAGACGATATGTAAGATAATGCCCGGCACGGCTTTTGTTATGGCACCTGCTAAGAACAATGAAAACGGGAACGATGTGTGGGTGAGTCCTGCCAAAATAAAACGCGCGACGCCCCAAACAATTCTGCCACCCACCATAGCGGCAAGAAGCGTTACATAAATCATAGAATTTTTCTTTGGAAGCATTTTGTAAAGAAGGCCGCACAAAAAACCGTAGGTTGCAAGCTCGAATGCCATTCCAACCGCATCCGGAAACATTGCCGGCATACCGAAAACGGATGACCGCAAAATTGGGGCAATTAAGCCAACAAAAAGACCATAGGGCCAGCCGCATAAAAAGCCGCATAAAAAAACTGCAATATGCATCGGCGCCAGTGCCTTCCCGATTTGGGGAATTTGTCCCGTCAAAAAGGGGAGCACCATGCAGAGCGCAAGACATAACGCAGCGTAAGAAAGCCTTAGTGTGTGTTTGTTTTTCATCGGTAAAGTCCTTTCATTATTAAACTTCTTTTCATAGCGAAAAGAAAGAATCTACATGATTCTTACTGGTCAATACATTCTAAAAAGGACTTCAGTCCGCGTTTCAACTTCTTGTTGATGTGATACAGTATACCAAAAGAAAATCGGAAAGTCAAGCACTTTCCGATAAAAATTTAACTGCGGCGGAACGCCGTTTTTAAAACGTGGGTTGCGTTTTGAAAAAAGTCAACAACTTTAAAGCGAATTTGCACGTCCGAGGACGCGTTGGGCGTCAATATGGGTGCGTGTTCTCCCGCGGTTTCCACAAGCTGCGCAGTACCTTGAGAAGACACACTACCATCTACAAAGCAAAGGGGCGGAAACATTACACACCACCAGTTTTGCCCTTCCGCGCTCCCGATTTCCACGCGAACGGCGTCGTAATCTCCGGCGGGAAACGCAATGCCGTCATAATACCGGGTTGGAAAATACGTTTTTTCGAGGGACAGGGAAACGGGATAGGAAAACCCCTGTGCTGCGATTTCTGCCTCCGCGGCCTTTTGTAGCCGTTCCTTTTCTTTGGTAAAAACGGCCTTGGATTCTTCGGGGGTTGTACAATTTATAAAAAGCGTGCGGCTTTCCGAAAGGAGCCTGTCACGAACGGCAAGCTTTAAGGCTTGGTCGGCGTCACTGTCGCTGTTTGCAAGCACATGAAGTCGCAGAACATTCTGGGCAAGGCTTTCCTGCATCGTATCAGAATATACCGTAAGACCCAGCGTTACAAAAAGACCTATAATAAGTGCAATTACGAATTTTTTCATGTTTTTCACCTCATTTGTGAGTATTGCCAAAAATGAGGTGCGCTATACAAACTCCACAAAAAATTTAAAATATTGTCGTGATAGGAGAAGTAAGGCACGGTTTAAGTCCCATTTTTCCAAACTTTTCCTTCGCGGCGGTGGCTTTGTCTAGGGAACGGAAAATGCCGTATACCACAGACCCCGAGCCTGTCATGAGTGCTGCATCTGCCTCATGGGCGAGAAGGAGTTTTTTGTATTCCGCAATTTCCGGACGGGGCACGAAATTTTCCAGACAGTTATAAAGCCGAACGGACACGCCTTCCAAATCACGGTTATGGAGGGCGTTTATAAGACCACGCGTGTCCGGATGGAATTTGATTTTTTGCATGTCCACAAGACCAAAAATTTTCTTTGTACTTAAGGGAAACTGTGGCCGAAGTAAAAGAATATGACAATGGGGCATAGGTGGGAGTGGCGTAAGCTTTTCCCCGAGACCTTCCGCAAGACAAGTCCCGCCTGTCATGCAAAACGGCACGTCCGCGCCGCAGCAAAGCCCGATTTCGAGCAGTCTTTCAAACGCAACGGGGAACCCGTACATACGGTTGAGCCCCATAAGGACGGCGGCGGCGTCCGCACTGCCGCCGCCAAGTCCGCCGCCAACAGGAATTTGCTTTTTAATTTGAATCCCGATGCCGTCATTGCTTTGAATCTCTTTCATAAAAAGACGGGCGGCACGGTAGGCAATATTCCGGTCATCGCAGGGCAGGAATTTAAGGTCACAGCGTACGGAAATATCTTTTTGCCTACGGAGCGTAATCTCGTCCCAAAGCCGAATAGACTGCATGACCATACATAGGTCATGATACCCGTTTTCCCGCTTTCCTACGATATCTAAGGATAAATTGATTTTGGCATGCGCCCGAATTTTAATCATGCGTTTTCGGCTCCAATGATTTCTTTTAAATATGCCCTGAATGTTTCACCCAGGTCCTCGCGTTTCAGTGCATACTCAACTGTTGCCTGTAAAAATCCGATTTTACTGCCAACGTCATAGCGCTTGCCGTCGAAATTATAGCAGTACATAGCCTGCTTCTGTGCAAGCTCGCAAAGGGCATCTGTCAGCTGGATTTCGCCACCTTTACCCGGCTTTGTGTTTTCGAGAAGCTCGAAGATTTCAGGCGTAATAATGTAGCGGCCAAGCACTGCAATGTTACTCGGCGCATCCTTCGGGTCAGGTTTTTCAACCATGCCGCGTACACGATAGATATCTTTTTCAACATCTTCTGTTTGAATAATGCCGTACTTAGAAACATCTTCTAGGGCTACTTCCTGCACACCGAGGACGGACCCTTGGTATTTTTCAAAAACATCCATCATCTGGCGAAGGCAAGGACGCTTTGCGCAAACAATATCGTCACCAAGAAGAACGGCAAAGGGTTCGTTTCCGACGAAGGATTTGGCACACAAAATGGCGTGGCCAAGTCCCAGCGCCTGCTTCTGGCGCACATAGTGAATGTTTGCAAGAGAAGATATGTATTCGAGATTTTCAAGATATTCCGTTTTGCCTGTGCGTGCAAGCTCTGTTTCCAGTTCGTAAGACTTATCAAAATGGTCCTCAATGGAACGTTTGCCACGGCCTGTGATAATTAAAATGTCCTCAATGCCGGAGGCAGCCGCTTCTTCAATAATGTACTGGAGCGTTGGGGTATCTACGATAGGTAGCATCTCTTTCGGGACGGCCTTTGTAGCAGGCAGGAAGCGCGTACCGAGTCCTGCGGCAGGGATAACAGCTTTTGTAATTTTCATTTTTCATCTTCCTTTCGATAATTATCCAAACCATTTGTCATGGCGGTAAATATTCTTTCTTTCAAACCGCGGTTTTCGCGGCTAAGGTCTGCAAGGAGCTCTTTGGCATACTGCCGTTTTGTGTAGCCGTTTGCGGGACACGGGTTATGCACAACAGGTGCACCGCTGCGGTTTATAAATCCAAGCACATCTGCCTCCTGCATGTACAGCATGGGACGAATCAGGTGGATGTCTTTCCTGTCCAGATACGTCACAGGACTAAAGGAATGGAGTCTGCCTTCGTAAAACAGACACAGAATAAAGGTTTCCAGCGCGTCATCGTTGTGATGCCCGAGCGCAACCTTTCTGCACCCTGCCTCCAGCGCCGCATCATGGAGTGCACCGCGGCGTAGCTTTGCACATAGGGAGCAAGGGTTTTGCTCTTTGCGAATATCAAAAAGAATTTCCGCAATATTCGTTTCCTTTACAATAAGGTCCAGTCCCTGTGTGGCAAAATAAGTTTTTAAAGGGGTATAATCCATTTGGGGAAAGCCGAGGTTTAGCGTTATGGGCACTACTTTAAACTTTTTCGGATAAAAACGGCTGAGGGCATGGAGCGCAAGGGCTAAGGTTACGCTGTCCTTGCCGCCGGAAACGCCGACGCAAATCCTGTCCCCGTCTTCTATCATGTGGTAATCGTCTACACAGCGCCGCACAAAGCCTAATACTTTCTGCAACTTAATTCCTCCCTAATAGGTCTAAAAAAGCGGCTTCATCGAGAATTGGTATACCAAGGCTCTGTGCTTTTTCAAGCTTTGAGCCTGCCTCCTCGCCTGCCAAAACATAGTCCGTCTTTTTCGAAACGCTGCCCGAAACACGTCCGCCTTCGTTTTCGATCATTTTTGAGGCCTCTGCTCTTGAAAACGTGGGGAGCGTGCCGGTGAGTACGAAGGTTTTGCCTTCGAAAAGCGTACCGCTTTCTTCTTTTTCTTCTGTCACTTTTACGCCTTGGGCACGGAGTACGGAGAGAATGCCCTGAATTTTTTCATCTGCAAAATAGGCAAGAATACTGTCTGCCATTTTTTCGCCGATTTCGCGTACTGCACTGATTTCCGCTTTTGTTGCCGCCAAAAGGGCGTCTAGGGAACCAAAGTGCGAAGCTAGAATCGCCGCGGCACGTTTTCCTACGTGGCGGATACCAAGCCCAAACAGTAGGGCGGAAAGTCCTTTCTCTTTGGAACTTTGAATGGCAAAAATAAGGTTTTCCGCGCTTTTTTCGCCAAGCCCTTCAAGACAGGCTATATCCTCGTTTTTAAGGCTGTATAAATCTGCAAACGTGTGTATTTTTCCTTCTTGCAAAAGCTTATCTGTAAGTGCCGGCCCAAGACCCTCTATATCCATAGCATCCCGGCTTGCAAAGTGGATAATGGCACGGGCGCGCTGTGCGTCGCACCTGTCCCCAATACACCGATATGCCGCTTCGTTTTCCTCGCGCACTAAAGGCGCACCGCACACAGGGCAACTTTCGGGCATCGAATACGGCACTTCCGCACCGGTTCGTTTCCCGGGAAGAGAGCATACAACTGCCGGAATAATATCTCCGGCTTTTTGCACTAAAACACGGTCGCCGATGCGAATGTCTTTATCTCGAATGAAATCAATGTTATGAAGGGTTGCGCGGCTTACGGTCGAGCCGGCAATTCTAACAGGTGTCAAAACGGCATTTGGTGTTGCAGCGCCGGTACGCCCGATTTGAATGATAATATCTTCAAGGGTAGTTTCCTGTTGCTCAGGGGGGAATTTATATGCCGCCGCCCAGCGCGGGTATTTGGACGTACTGCCAAGCACCGCACGCTCCGAAAGGGAATCGACTTTCACCACGGCGCCGTCTATGTCACAGGCAAGCCCGTCTCGATTTTCACCGATATCGCAAATCATGCGCCAGACTTCGTCAATATTTTTAGCCGGGGGTCTTGTGTCAATGACCTTAAAGCCGAGTTCTCGAAGAAGTGCAAGACCCTCGCTATGAGAAGAGGGAGTCATTCCTTCTATGGCTTGTATGTTAAAAATGTGAATATCCAGTTTTCTTTTCGCCGCAATAGAAGGGTCAAGCTGGCGAAGAGAACCGGCGGCAGCGTTTCTGGGATTTGCAAAAAGCGGTTCACCTGCAAGCTCCCGTTCGCCGTTTAAGGCTTCAAAAGCCTTTTTCGACATAAACACTTCGCCGCGGACTTCGAGTCGCGGCAAAGACTTTGCAAGCTTTAAAGGGATAGAACGAATGGTTTTAAGATTTTGCGTCACGTCCTCGCCGGTGATGCCGTCCCCACGGGTACTGCCGCGGAAGAAAACGCCGTCCTTGTACTCTAGGGAAACAGAAAGACCGTCAATTTTCGGCTCCACCGTGTACGTGGGATTTTCTATTGCGTTTCGCACACGTGCGTCAAAGGCAGAAAGCTCCTCGAAACTGAAAACATCGGCAAGGCTTTCCATGGGCACAGCGTGCCTGACTTCGGCAAATCCTTCCGCCGGGGCACCGCCTACGCGTTGGGTGGGGGAGTCCGGCGTAATCAAAGAAGGGTCCGCATTTTCCATGTCCTCTAGCTGTCTTAAGAGTCTGTCATATTCAAAATCGCTAATTTCGGGTGCGTCTTTTACATAATATAAATAGTTGTGGTGATGTAAAATTTCACGTAAAGCATGAATATCCATAAATCCACCTCTTTCATATATTTTACTAAAAAAAACGGAATATGTAAAGCATAATTTAAGAAAAATGGAAAAATCAGTTACAAAAAGCTTGAAAATATGGACAAAATGTGGTATACTGACACCGCTAATTTGAGAGGAATATAAGGGGATATCAGTTCGGCTTGATATCCCTTTTTTAGAAAAGGAAGGAAAAATATGAACGATGGAATTCAAACATTTTTAAAAGAAAATTATGTTTCCGACGTTGGGTTTGCCCACTGCATCGAAACGCCGTTTCCCGGCCTTGAAAAAGCGGTATCCATGGTGTTTCATTTGTCCGAGGCGGTTGTGGACGGGATTTCCGACCGCCCGACCCATACATATTTTCACCACTACCGCACCATGAATGCATATATTGATTCTGTAGCCCTTCGTCTTGTGCTTTTTTTGCAGGAAAAGGGGTATCGGGCGGCGGCGGTGCCGGCAAGCCAGTCCGTGGAAGGGCTGCAAGGTATATTTTCCCATAAGATGGCGGCGGTGCATGCAGGCCTTGGCTATATCGGGAAAAGCTGTCTTTTTATTTCCAAGTGCTTCGGCCCTCGTGTGCGCCTCGGCACCGTGTTTACCGATGCTCCGCTTCAGACGGTAAGGCTTCCTCAAAAATCAGAATGCGGCACCTGTGATTTGTGCGCTAAGGCGTGCGGTGCCATGGCAATCCGAAACGTAAACTTTGCAGAAGGGATGCAGAGAGAGGATATCTTTGACGCGAAAGCCTGTAGCGATTATATGAAAGAGAAGTTTCAGTCCATTGGCCGCGGCGCGGTTTGTGGCGTGTGCATGAAGGTCTGCCCGAAGGGCAGAAAGTAAGCACCTGGAAAATTTTTTCTTTACTTTTGTGCCGTATTGTGGTATTATAAACTTTATAAAATTAGGTAAATTATGCATATAGTGGAGATGAGAGTATGTTTGCAGAAAGAGTGAAAAGCCTGAAAGGCTCCGCAATACGTGAAATGTTTAAGCTTCTTGCCCAGCCGGATATGATTTCCTTCGCCGGCGGCGCACCGGCACCTGAACTTTTTCGGGGTGAACTTTTAGGTGAGATTTCACAGAAGATTTTAAAGGAAAACGCGAAGGTTGCGCTCCAGTACGGTATTACGGAAGGATATATGCCCCTTCGCGAATATACGAAAGCACGCATGGCACCAAAGGGAAACCTGCATGACCATGACGAACTGATTATCACAAGCGGCGGACAGCAGGCGCTGGACCTTACGTTTAAGTCCCTTTTAAACGAAGGGGACACGGTGGTACTGGAATCCCCCAGCTTTATCGGCGGCATGAATTCCCTTCGCTCCTACAATGCCAAACTGCACGGCATTGAAATGGAAGAGGACGGCATGAACATCGATGCCTTGGAAGACTATCTTAAAACGAATACAATTAAGCTCGTGTATACCATTGCCACCTTCCAAAATCCCTCCGGCATTACCATGTCGGTAGAAAAGCGGAAGCGTCTTTTGGAACTTGCGTCGCAATATGACTTTTATATTTTGGAAGATAATCCGTATGGCGAGCTTCGCTTTACCGGAGAAGATGTGCCCACAATTAAATCCTTTGATACAGAGGGGCGTGTCATTTACGCCGGCTCGTATTCTAAGACGATTTCCCCCGGCCTTCGTCTCGGCTGGGCGATTGCACGCCGTGATATTATGGAAAAAATGATTATTTGCAAGCAGGTTTCCGATGTGCATACCTGTGTTCTGCCCCAGATGATGGCGGCAGAGTTTTTCGAGGTGTATGACTTTGACGCTCATATTGAAAAGGCAAGGGTTTTGTATCGCGAAAGAGCAGAAGCGATGATGCGCGCAATGGACGCTTATTTCCCCTCTGCCTGCAAGCATACTGTGCCAGAAGGCGGTATTTTCCTTTGGTGCACCTTGCCCGAAGGCCTTGATAGCGATGTGCTTTTAAAAGAAGCGGTAAAAGAAAAGGTGGCGTTTGTAGCAGGGTCTACCTGCATGCCCGTGCCCGAAGAGGGTGCACCCTTTATGCGCCTGAATTACTCGCTTACTGCACCGGATAAAATCGAAGAAGGTATTAAACGACTGGGAGAGGTAATTCGAAATGCAAGATAAAAAAATGATTTTCAGCGGCGTGCAGCCCACGGGCTGCGTCACCCTCGGTAACTATATCGGAGCACTTAAAAACTGGGTAAAACTGCAAAAAGATTATAATTGCATCTATTCCGTTGTGGATATGCATTCTATTACAGTGCGGCAAAACCCTGAAGAGCTTCGCGCACGTGCGCGCCAGTTTTTGGCACTTTACATGGCTTGCGGCATAGACCCCGCCGAAAGCATTATGTTTTTCCAGTCCCACGTTTCGGCGCATGCGGAGCTTTCTTGGATTCTCAGCTGTCACACCTATATGGGTGAGCTTGCCCGCATGACCCAGTTTAAGGATAAATCTGCAAAGCACGAAGATAACATTAACGCCGGCCTCTTTACGTATCCCGTTTTAATGGCGGCGGATATTCTTCTGTATCAGTCTGACCTTGTGCCCGTAGGCGTTGACCAGAAACAGCACCTTGAGCTCGCAAGAGACATTGCTATTCGCTTTAATCATTTGTATGGGGACACCTTTACCGTGCCTGAAGGCTACATTCCGCCCGTAGGCGCGCGTATTATGAGCCTCCAGGACCCCACAAGTAAAATGAGTAAGAGTGACCCGAACCCGAACGGATATATCTGGGTACTTGACGAGCCGGACGTGATTGTAAAGAAAATTAAACGTGCCGTCACCGACTCCGAAGGCGTGATTCAATACCGAGAAGACAAACACGGCGTCAATAACCTTTTGTCTATCTATGGTGCCATTATCGGCAAAAAGCCGGAAGAAGCGGCACTGGAATTTGAAGGCCAGGGGTACGGAAACTTGAAAATGCGAGTGGCTGAGGCGGTGGTGGAGGAGCTTCGCCCGGTACAGGAAAAATATAAAGCCCTTTCAGAAGACAAAGGATATCTTGAATCCGTTTATAAAGCCGGTGCGGAAAAAGCAGGCGAAATCGCCGCAAAAACCCTTCGAAAGGTATACGATAAAGTGGGGTTTGTGCTGCGCTAAAACCCCGGGAGACAGAAAGGATGTGTAAACATGGAAAGTAAAATTTTGTTACTTCTTGCATTTGCCGTTTCCTTTGTAATTACATTTATTAGTACGCCGTTTGTCAAACGGATTGCTGAAAAAATCGATATTGTGGATAAGCCGGACGAGGCAAGGCGCGTGCATAAAAAGCCAACGCCCCTTCTCGGCGGACTTGCCATGTTCTACGGGTTTATTGTCAGCGTAATTTTGTTCGGCTTTGTGGACAGAAGCGTTCGCGGCATGGCACTGGGGGCGCTGGTGATCCTGATTGTCGGCATTATTGACGATGCCAAAAAACTCAGCGCCAAGGTGAAACTGCCCTTTCAGGTGCTTGCGGCAATCATCCTGATTTTGCACGATGTGCGGATTGACGTGATTTCCGTGCCGAAATTCATTTCGGAAACGCAGGTTCTGCAGCTGGGATTTTGGGGTATTCCTTTGACAATTATCTGGATTGTGGGCGTTACGAATGCTGTCAACCTGATTGACGGGCTGGATGGCCTTGCCGCCGGTGTCAGTTCTATTGCCTGCATGTCCCTCTTTTGCATCGCCCTTTTGGTGGGCGAGTTTGAGGTGGCCCTCATTACTGCAGCTCTCACAGGTGCATGCTTTGGATTCTTACCCTATAATTTTAACCCTGCCAAAATCTTTATGGGGGATACGGGCTCCACGTTTCTCGGGTTTATCCTAGGCACCGTGTCCATTATGGGGCTTTTCAAAAGCTATGCCGTTATCAGCGTGGCGGTGCCGTTCTTGGTACTGGGACTTCCGCTTTTCGATACCGGCTTTGCCATTGTCCGCCGTATGAAGGCAGGTAAACCCATTATGGAGCCGGACAGAGACCATCTGCACCATAGAGTTTTGGATATGGGCTTCTCCCAAAAGAAAACCGTAGGCATCATCTATTTGATGTGCACCGTGCTCGGCCTTTGTGCTGTTGTGCTTGTTTCCACAGGGGGACTGCAGGCGGTGCTTTTAATTCTTGGTGTTATCGCGGCTATTTTTGCCGCCACAAAGATATTTGGCCTCAAAAAGAAAAATACGGACGTGGCGGAACAGAATGCCGACGAAGGGGGACAAAGCGATGATTAAGGTATTTACAGTTTTCGGCACAAGGCCGGAAGCTATAAAAATGGCACCGCTTGTAAAAGAACTTGCACAAACGGAAGGCATAGAGTCAAAAGTTATCGTAACTGCTCAGCATCGACAAATGCTGGACCAGGTGCTTGCAATTTTCGATATTGTGCCGGACTATGACCTTGACATTATGCGTGAGCGGCAAAGCCTTGCAGGCATCACAAAGCGCGCGCTTGAAGGCATTTGCGAAATTTTGGAGAAAGAAAAACCGGATATTGTTTTGGTGCATGGTGATACAACCACCACTTTTGCCGGCGCACTGGCGGCGTTTTACAGCGGCGTGCAAGTCGGTCATGTAGAGGCAGGGCTTCGTACCTTCGATAAATGGTCACCCTTCCCTGAGGAAATGAATCGCCGTATGACGGGAGTCTTAAGTGACATTCATTTTTCACCCACCGAGCAAAACCGCGCAAATCTTCTTCGAGAAGGCGTTTCGGAAGAAAATATTGTGATTACGGGCAATACGGTCATTGACGCCTTGAAAACAACCGTCAAAGAAGGGTACGTCTTTTCTGACCCTGTTCTTCGCACGCTTCCATGGAAGGAAAAACGCGTGATTTTAATGACGGCGCACAGAAGAGAAAATCTTGGTGAGCCCCTTTATAACATTATGCGTGCCGTGCGCCGCATAGCCACCGATTTTGCGGATGTGGAAGTCGTTTACCCCGTACACCTCAATCCCGCCGTACAAAACGTGGCAAACGAAGTTTTGGGAGATATGAAAAACGTCCACCTTATCGCACCGCTGGATGTACAGGAACTCCACAACGCTATGGACGCCTCTTATATGATTTTGACGGATTCCGGCGGCCTGCAGGAAGAAGCGCCTTCCCTCGGAAAACCGGTACTTGTACTGCGAACGGAAACAGAACGCCCTGAAGCGGTGGAAGCAGGAACCGTTAAGGTGGTCGGCGTTTTGGAGGACGATATTTACGATGCGGCAAAAACCCTTCTATGTGATTCGACCGCATATGATAAAATGGCGAAAGCTGTTAACCCATACGGTGATGGACATGCCTCCAAACGAATTGTCAAAGCAATTTTGGAACATTTTGCAAAATAGAAAGTTTTGCAAAAATCGGTATAAAAAATTTATAAAAAAAGAAACTAAAGTCGTAATAGCGTTTATTACGGCTTTTCTTTTTTGAATAAAAAAGGTATGGAGGAGTTATGAACAGAAAATGGCAGAGAATCGGTGCAGTATTTTGCATCGTAGGTGTTATATTTTACGTACTTTCCACGCCCCAAAGCTCTATTGCACTCTCTCGCTTTGGCTCCAGCGGCGAAGAGGTTTTTAAAATTCAACAGCGTCTCCTCTCTTGGGGATATTATAATGGGGAGGTAGATGGCATTTACGGGAGTGCTACCACCGCAGCAGTCAAGAAATTTCAGCAGAAAAACGGTCTTACGGCCGATGGCGTGGCGGGGGCGGCAACCTTAGCGGCACTTGGGCTTCCAACGGGAAGTACTTCCGCATCCGGAGGTGCGAGCGCTAATGAAAGTAATGTTTATTTATTGGCACGCGCCATAAATGGGGAAGCCAGGGGTGAGCCTTATACGGGACAGGTAGCAGTCGGTGCAGTTATTATGAACCGTGTGCGGCACGCCTCTTTTCCAAATACAATCGCCGGCGTCGTATACCAGCCGGGGGCCTTTACGGCAGTCAGTGACGGGCAGATTCATGCGGAAATGACAGATAGCTGTATTCGTGCCGCGCGAGATGCCTTGAACGGCTGGGACCCCGTAGGGGGCGCGATATATTACTATAATCCAAGAACAGCAACCAATAAGTGGATACGGACTCGCCCGGTTGTCATGACAATCGGCAAGCATGTATTCTGTAACTGAAAGGAGATAAAATGAGCAAAACTTGTTTTACCATGGGCATGGTGACGGGCATTATCATCGGTGCTGTGTCCGGCATGTTGATGGACCCTATTAAAGACAAACAGTCAAAGGCAATGAAGAAAGGGGCGTCCAAAGCCTTCCGCACGCTTGGCAGTATTATAGATACGATAATCGAAAAATAAATCTTTACAAATGAAATCCTTTGTGATATACTTAGATAAATAGGTTTCACGGAGGTTTTCAGGGTAATGACACAACAAAATGCGTCAAACGGTGTGCTGAGAATCGGCGGTGCAGAAGTACCTGCATTGGCGAAGGAATTCGGCACGCCTTTATTTATTATGGATAGAGGACAAATTGAGGAAAATATTTGCGCCTATAAATCCGCAATCGACCAGGCTTACGGCGGAAATGGCCTTGTGTGCTATGCCTCCAAAGCGTTTTGCACAAAGGAAATGTGCCGCATTGTAAAGGCAGAGGGGATAGGGCTGGACGTTGTATCCGGTGGTGAACTCTATACTGCACTTTCCGTTTCCTTCCCGGCAGAAAGCATTTGCTTTCACGGCAATAATAAAACTATGGAAGAATTGCAATATGCCATAGAAAACGGCGTAGGCAGAATCGTAGCGGACAGCGAAGAAGAGCTTGATATTTTGGACGGGCTTTTAGAAGGCAACACAAAAACCCGTGTTCTCCTTCGCATAAAACCGGGGATTGAAGCCCATACCCATGACTTTATCCAGACCGGACAGGAGGACTCGAAATTCGGCGTAAGCCTGCAAAGTGGAGACGCTCTGCGTGTTTTGTGTAAAGCATATAAAAACTATAAAATCGCCGGCGTACATTGCCATATCGGCTCCCAGATTTTTGAGGACGAGCCTTTTATGGCGGCGGCGGACCTTATGATAAAGCTCGTAGCCGATGTATATAAACAAACGGGATATGTAATGCAAGATGTAAACCTTGGCGGCGGCTTTGGCATTCGCTATACGGAAAAGGATACGCCGCGCCCCTATCACGCGGCAATGCTTGCAACGATTGAGGCGGTAAAGCGTGCGGCAGAAAAGTACGGTGTGCCGATGCCTTTTCTTTTGGTGGAGCCCGGGCGCTCCATTGTGGGCGAGGCAGGGACTACACTCTATACGGTCGGCACGATTAAAGACATTCCCGGTATTCGCAAATATGTGTCGGTGGACGGTGGCATGGCAGATAATCCTCGCTTTATCATGTACGAAGCGGAATATGACGCCGTTCTGCCCGAAAGACCTAGTGCCAAACGGGAAGAGGTAGTCACCATTTGCGGGAGATGCTGTGAATCGGGAGATATTTTAATTCGGGATATATTGATGCCCGAGATGCACCGTGGCGACCTCTTGGCAGTCCGCTCCACGGGTGCATATAACTATTCCATGGCAAGCCAGTATAATCGGCTTCCAAAGCCTGCGGTGGTTATGGTAAAGGACGGCGAGGCAAAGCTTTGCGTGCGCCGGGAAACGTACGAGGATATCGTGCGAAATGATTTGTAAAAGGAGAAAATAATGCTGTTTGGCGGTTTTGATATCAGGACGATTTTACTTCGTCTGCCCATTGTGTTTCTGGCAATTACGGTACATGAATGTGCCCACGGATATGTAGCATACCTTCTGGGGGACAGGACGGCGAAACAATACGGTCGTCTTTCGTTAAATCCCCTCCACCATATGGATGTTATGGGTGTAATCTGTATGCTGTTCTTTGGATTTGGCTGGGCAAAGCCTGTGCCCGTAAATCCACAGTACTTTAAAAATCCGAAGGGCGGCATGAGCCTTGTGGGGCTTGCCGGACCGCTCTCAAACTTTTTAATGGCGTTTGTGTTCGCTATTTTGTTCGGGCTGCTTGCACGGTTTTTCCCTACGGCGGATTCCTTTGTTGTTACTTTTTTTGCAAACCTCTTTATGGTTGGCATTATGCTCAATATCGGGCTCGGCATCTTTAACCTGATACCTTTTCCGCCCCTGGATGGCTCGAAAATTTTAGCCTATTTTCTGCCGAATCGGTGGTATTATCAGCTTATGCAGTACGAACGCTACGCCATGCCCGTGCTTTTGATTTTACTGGCTTTTGGCGTTCTGGATAAACCGCTAGCCATGGCGCAGAGCGCAATCTTTAACATTTTTTGGGAAGTCATTTTACGGATAGCCGGGTGATGATGTGGAAGCACTGCAATTTAAATTAGAGGTGTTTGAAGGGCCGCTGGATTTACTTTTGCACCTTGTCCAGAAACATAAAATAGACCTTACGGATATTCCCATTGCGGAAATTACCGAGCAGTATCTTTTGTATCTCGAACAAATGGCGCAAATGGATATGGAAGTAACGGGTGAATTTCTCGCAATGGCGTCCCATCTCGTCTACATTAAGTCCCGCGTGCTTCTTCCAAAAACCGAAGAGGAAGAAGAGGGGGACCCGAAGGAAGAACTGGAAGAGCGCCTTCGCCTTTATAAAGCCGCAAAGGAAGCGGCAGGGAAACTCGAGGCGCGGCAGTTTAGCACTATTGATAATTATTTTAAAGCACCGGAAGCTTTAGGAGAAGCACCTATTGAAAACGAAAACATTCCCATTGAAAAGCTGTGGCGCGCCTTTGTGCAGGTTGCAGAGCGTATGGAGGAAAAGGAAGCGCCGAAATTGTCAGCTTTTACAGAGGTTGTGCGTGTGGAGCGTGTATCTCTACCGGAGCAGATGCGATATGTCGCAAATCTTTTTAAACACGGACAGCGGCGGCGCTTTGCAAGCGTATTTGAAGATATTAAAACTCGGGACGGGCGGATTGCCGCGTTTTTAGCGGTATTGCACCTTATCAGCCGGGGCAGAATCCGTCTTGAAGAACGGGAAGATGAATTTTATCTTTGCGGGGGAAACGAAAATGATACAGGAGCTGGAATGTAAAGCGGAAGCGGTACTTTTCGGTGCAGGAGAATCCGTCTCGTGTGCGGAACTGGCGGCGGCGCTGGAAATTGATATTCCGGCGGCGAGGCAGACGGTATTACGCCTTGCCGGGCGATATGAAGAAGAAAACAGAGGTGTTAAAATTATTACACTTGGGGATGCATTTCAAATGTGCACCCGGGAGGCATATGCGGACTGCGTGCGGAAAGTCACGGAGCCAAAGCGTAGGCGCGGTCTTTCGCCTTCAGTACTGGAAACACTTTCTGTGATTGCCTACCACCAGCCCATCACGAAAAGCCGTGTGGAAGCCATTCGCGGCGTGGACAGCAGCTACTCCATGCTAAAGCTTGCCGAGCGCGGTCTTATCGACGAGGCAGGGCGGCTGGATGCGCCGGGACGCCCGATACTTTATGTCACAACGGAAGAATTTCTGCGGTGCTTTGGTCTTACATCTTTAGAGGAATTGCCGCAGGTAGAAATTGAGAATAAAGCGGAATAAATCCGCTCATACTAACGGGAAAAGGGAGGGGACAGGCATTGCTTTGGGTTTTGTACATTGCGGCGATTGTTTTGGCACTTTTGCTGGTCCTTCTGTTTTTGCCGGTTTGGGTGCAGGGCTCCTTTTCCCATGTCGCCGGTGAAAATACGTATTCTCTTTATGCAGGCCTTGGCCCGATTCGTATAAACCTTACAAAGCTTCTAAAAAAGGAAAGACCCGAGAAGGCGAAAGAACCGGCAGAAGAAAAGAAAAAACTTTCCTTTGCTGATATTGAAAATAGTATTCAAAAAGGTATAGATGCCGTAAAATACCTTCGAAAAAAGTTTACTGTGTCTCTTTTTTCTTTGAAGGTGCGCTTTGCTACAGGGGATGCCGCAGATACGGGCATTGCCACGGGTGCGGCATACGGCTCTGTCTATTCTCTTCTTGGAGCTATAGACCGATATTTCATTTTGAAAAAGCACGAGGTGGTGATTACGCCTGTCTTTCAAGGTGTAGGACTGGAAGCGGAATTTTGCGGAAAATTTCAGCTTCGTCTTATCTATTGCCTCGGTTTAATAAATAAAGTACGAAAGGGAGATGTAAAATGACACCAATTGCAGAACTCGTCCAGACCGCAATGAACAGCATTAAGGACATGGTAGATGTCAATACGATTGTAGGGGAACCGGTGGAAACTACGGACGGTACCGTGATTATCCCGATTTCCAGAGTAAGCTTCGGCTTTGGCGCCGGCGGCACGGAATTTTCCTCCAAGGTAAAAACCGTAGACGGCGACAGCGCAAACTTCGGCGGCGGTACAGGCGGTGGCGTATCCATAAATCCTATGGGATTTTTGGTGGTTTGCGGCGGCACTGTACAGTTTTTACCCGTTAGTGCAGGCGGCCCCGAGAAGCTTACGGATTATATCCCCGTTGCCATTGAAAAAGTAACGTCTTACATTAAAAAGAAGAAAGAAGAAAAAGACGAATAAGCAAAGCATAAAAAGGCGGCCGAAAGGTCGCTTTTTTTGCGAAACACCTTGACTTTAATCCAAAAAACATATATACTATAAAAATAAACTGCAGAAAAAGCATCATTTCACGAAGAGGCGGGTGCTTTGCTTCGTTTTGCAGAGGAAAACCGCTTTTTCAGAAAGGAATTCACATGGTAAGAAGAGTATTTGTAGAAAAACGAACAGATGTGGAAGCGGCGGCACTCAGGGAAGATTTAAAGGTGAATTTAGGGCTTTTAAACCTTTCCGGTGTCCGCATTATTAAACGCTATGATATTGACGGCATTTCGGATGCAGAGTATGAAATGGCGAAGAACACCATTTTGTCCGAGCCTCAGGTAGACGAGTGCTATGACGAAAGCATTGCACTTTCCGGTCGCTATTTTGCAATAAGCTATCTGCCCGGCCAGTATGACCAGCGCGCCGATTCTGCCGCACAGTGTATTCAGCTCCTGACGGGTAAAGAAAAACCGCAGGTGGCATCGGCTCGTATCATCGCTCTTTCCGGCGATATTTCCGATGCAGAATTTGCAGCGGTTAAAAAGTATTTAATTAACCCCGTGGAAGCGATGGAAGCTTCTCTCGAAAAGCCTGAAACACTGGACGCCGAACGGAATGTGCCGGAGGATGTTGCGTATATTGAAGGCTTTACGGATATGGATGATGCGGCGCTTTCTGCCATGCTTTCTGAAATGGGTCTTGCCATGGACCTGGATGATTTGCGCTTTTGCCGCGACCATTTCCGCGAGGAAGGCCGCAATCCTTCCGTTACGGAAATCCGCATGATTGATACGTACTGGTCTGACCATTGCCGTCATACCACGTTTTTAACAAAGCTTGAAAATGTCAAAATTGAAGACGGCATTATCAAGGATACGTATGATTCGTTCCTTGCAACCGGCAGAAAGCCGTGTCTAATGCAAATTGCAACGGCGGCGGCAAAGGAACTTCGTAAAAAAGGGTATCTTTCCAAACTAGACGTTTCCGAAGAAATCAACGCCTGCTCCATTGAAGTGGAGGCGGAGATTGACGGGGAAAAGGTACCGTATCTCGTTATGTTTAAAAACGAAACCCATAACCACCCGACGGAGATTGAACCCTTCGGCGGTGCGGCAACTTGCCTTGGTGGTGCGATTCGTGACCCCCTTTCCGGCAGAAGCTATGTTTATCAGGCAATGCGTATTACAGGCTGTGCTGACCCCCGTGCCACGATGGCAGAAACACTGCCCGGTAAACTGCCCCAGCGTAAAATCACAAAGGGTGCGGCAGGCGGCTATAGCTCCTACGGCAACCAGATTGGTCTTGCTACGGGCATCGTAAAAGAAATCTATCATCCGAATTATGTTGCAAAGCGCATGGAACTCGGTGCCGTTATTGCGGCAGTACCGAAGGAAAACGTTGTGCGTGAAGTCCCGTCTCCCGGGGATGTAATCATTCTCCTTGGTGGTAAAACAGGGCGCGACGGCTGCGGCGGTGCAACAGGCTCTTCCAAGGCGCATACAGAAAGCTCTCTTTCTACCTGCGGTGCGGAAGTACAAAAGGGTAATCCGCCGGAAGAACGTAAAATCCAGCGCCTGTTCCGTGACGGCGAAACCGCACGTATGATTAAACGCTGTAATGACTTTGGTGCCGGCGGTGTATCCGTTGCTATCGGTGAGCTTGCCGATGGGCTCCGTATAGACCTTGATAAGGTGCCCAAGAAATATGAAGGCCTTGACGGCACAGAACTTGCCATCAGTGAATCCCAGGAAAGAATGGCGGTTGTCGTTGCAAAAGAAGACGTTGTACGCTTTATGGAAAAAGCGGATAAAGAAAACCTTGAGGCAACCGTAGTTGCAGAAGTTACGGAAGAGCCCCGTCTTTCCATGACATGGCGCGGCAAGAAAATTGTTGACCTTTCCCGTGCATTCCTCAATACAAACGGTGCAGAAAAGGTAACAGACGTCGAAGTTTCCATGCCGAAGGTAGACGCTTCTATTTATAAAACTATTTCTCCTAAAGGGGACAAAAAAGCACAGTTCCTTACTACTCTCTCGGACTTAAATGTTTGCAGCCAAAAAGGTCTTGGCGAAATGTTTGATAGCTCCATCGGCGCAGGTACCGTCTTTATGCCCTACGGCGGCGAAACACAAACGACGCCTGCGGAAAGCATGGTAGCAAAGCTGCCCCTTTTAAAGGGCGAAAGCACCACAGGTACGGTAATGGCACATGGCTATAGCCCGTATCTTTCCGAAAAGAGCCCCTTCCACGGCGCAGTTTGTGCCATTGTGGAAAGTGTAACCAAGGCGGCGGCGGCAGGTGCAAACTATGAAGACTGTTATCTGACGCTCCAGGAATACTTTGCCCGTCCCGGTGCAAACCCCGCACGTTGGGGCGCACCTCTGGCGGCACTCCTTGGTGCGTATTACGCACAGAACGCCCTTTGCCTCGGTGCAATTGGTGGTAAAGACAGTATGAGCGGTACCTTTAATGATATTGACGTGCCGCCTACGCTCGTTTCCTTCGCAGTATCTCCCTTGAAAGTGGACAGCGTCATCGGAAACGTGATGCAAAAAGCAGGCAGTAAGCTGTATCTCCTGCGCACACCGCTGGATGCAAACTTCCTGCCCGATATGGAAGCCTTAAAGAAAAATCTCTCTTACTATTACAGTATTCGCGATAAAGTTCTTTCCGCCCACACGATTACGGCAGGCGGTATTTGCGAGGCAGTATCGAAGATGTGCTTTGGTAACGGCATTGGTGCACAAATAAACGAAAACATTGATTTGTACGCTGCTATGTACGGCTCCATCTTAATCGAAACGGATGCAGAGCTTGCGGCCGAGCTTATCGGCACAACTATAAAAGAAGCCGAAATCCGCATTGGCGAAACCGTGATTCCCCTTGCAGAAGCTATGGAAGCTTGGGAAGCACCTCTTGAAAAGATTTTCCCGACGAAAGCCCCGGCAGAAGGCACGGCGGAAACGATTTCTTCTGCTGTTTCTTGCCCCGTCGTGGCAAAGGAAAGCTTTGCAAAGCCGCGCGTTTTAATTCCGGTATTCCCCGGTACAAACTGCGAATACGATACAGCTCGCGCTTTTGAACGCGCCGGTGCGGTGGCAGATACGTTTGTCATTCGAAACCGCACTTCTTCTGCAATCGCCGAGTCTGTTCGCACCCTGAAAGAAAAAGCAGACAATGCACAGATTATTATGATTCCCGGTGGATTCTCTGGCGGCGATGAGCCGGATGGCTCCGGTAAATTCATCGCTACCGTCTTTAGACAGGCAGCAGTCCGTGAAAGTGTTATGAAGCTTTTGAAACAGCGTGACGGTCTTATGCTCGGTATCTGTAACGGTTTCCAGGCGCTTATTAAGCTTGGACTTGTGCCCTTTGGCGAAATTCGCGATATGGACGCCGATTGCCCGACGCTGACCTATAATAATATTGGTCGTCACGTATCCACCATGGTACGCACCCGCGTTGCCTCTACACTTTCGCCGTGGCTTGCAAATACGAAGGTAGGGGACGTGCACACCGTTGCCGTATCCCACGGGGAAGGCAAATTCATTGCGAGTGATGCAGTACTGGAAACACTCCTGAAAAACGGACAGATTGCTACCCAGTATGTAAACGAAAAAGGCGAGGCGACCATGGAATCGCCTCATAACCCCAACGGCTCTGTATGGGCAATTGAAGGTATCTCGAGCCCCGACGGACGTGTCCTAGGTAAGATGGCACATTCCGAGCGTGCATGTAGCTATACCTATCAGAATATTCCCGGAGAAAAGGACCAGGCGTTGTTTGTCTCCGGCGTGCAGTACTACAAGTAGGAGGGAAAAGAAAAATGAGAGTTTCAAAGTTATTGATGCCCACCCTTCGCGAAGTACCGGCGGAGGCGGAAATTGCAAGCCATCGCCTGATGCTTCGCAGCGCCATGATTCGAAAGCTTGCCGCAGGTGTGTATTCCTATTTGCCGCTTGGACTTCGTACCCTTCGCAATGTGGAAGATGTCATTCGGGAAGAAATGGATAAAGCAGGTGCACAGGAGCTTTTAATGAGCGCACTTTTGCCGGCTGAAGCCTATATGCAAACCGGCAGATGGGATATTTTCGGCGAAAGCATGTTCCGTCTGAAAGACAGAAACGACCGTGATTTCTGTCTTGGGCCCACCCACGAAGAAATCTTTACGGAAACGGTCAAAAATGAAGTCCATTCCTACCGTGACCTTCCTATGACACTGTATCAGATTCAGACGAAGTACCGTGACGAACGTCGTCCGCGCTTTGGCGTTATGCGTAGCCGTGAGTTTGTGATGAAGGATGCGTACAGCTTTGACCTTACAAAGGAAGGACTCGATGCATCTTATAATGCAATGTACAAGGCATACTGTGCTATTTTTGACCGACTGGGTCTAGACTATGTTGTTGTAGATGCCGATTCCGGCGCCATGGGCGGCAGCGGCTCCCAGGAATTTATGGTAAAATCCGAGGTGGGTGAGGACGTTATTGCCCATTGTGACAAATGCGGTTATACCGCAAATGAAGAAAAGGCAGAATGTATTCCCGTAGCAAAAGACTTTCCTGCGGACGAAAAACCCATGGAAAAGCTGGAAACACCCAATGCCCATACGATTGAAGAATTGACGAATTCTCTTGGCGTGCCGGCCTACCGCTTTGCAAAAACCTTGATTTATAAAGTTGGTGAACAGTATGTCGCCGTTATGGTTCGTGGGGATAGAGAGGTAAATCCCATAAAGCTCCAGAATCTTTTAGGTGCTGCGGAAGAAGCAGAACTTGCAGAAGCCTTTGCTGTTCGCGAGATTACGAAGGCGGAAGTCGGCTTTGCAGGCCCCATAGGTCTTTCTGTACCTGTTTATGCAGATCGAGAAGTCATGGAAATGAAGCAGATGGTAGTAGGGGCAAACGAAACGGGGTACCACTTTATAAACGTAGAAGTCGGCCGTGACTTTACGCCTACCCTGGTGGCAGACCTTCGCACCATTGAAAATGGTGATGTTTGCCCTAAATGCGGCGGCAAGATTGAAACGTTTCACGGCATTGAAATCGGGCATATCTTTAAGCTCGGCACGAAATATTCTAAAGCACTCGGACTTACGTTCCCGGACGAAAACGGCGAAGAACAGCCGGTGATCATGGGCTGCTACGGCATCGGCGTAAACCGCTGTATCGCCGCAGTTATCGAACAAAATCATGATGATAACGGCATTATCTGGCCGATGTGCGTGGCTCCCTATAAGGTAGAGGTTGTTGTTGTAAACGCAGGCGACGAAGGGCAGATGCGCATGGCGGAAGAACTTTACAAAATGCTTTGTGACAGCGGCGTTGCCACACTTTTCGATGACCGCGATGAACGCCCCGGCGTTAAATTTAAGGATGCTGACCTTATTGGCGTGCCGGTACGCATCACCGTCGGTAAAAAGGCGGCGGACGGTGTTGTCGAATTTAAAGTGCGAAACGGAGAAGGTTTTACGGAAATGAATTTTGCCGACGCTGCGGCTGAAGCACTCCGTCTTGCCGGGGAGGCAAAGTAATGATACTTTCAACCGTCACGCTCAATCCTGCTATTGACAAGACGTATTATGTAAACGGGTTTTCGGTAAACGCCTTAAACCGTGTAGACAGAATCAAAGTCAATATGGGTGGGAAAGGCGTAAATGTGGCTGCCATGGCAGCAAAGTGCGGTATTTCCTGTATTGCCGGCGGCTTTTTAAGCGGCTATAACGGGCAGATGATTGGAAAATATCTAAAGGATGCCGGCGTTTCTACAGATTTTATATATACGGAAGGCGACACCCGTGTCAATATTAAAATTATGGATACGGTAAATCAAACGTATACGGATGTAAATGAAAACGGGCCCGAAGTTTCGGAAAGTGATATTCGTGCGCTATACGAAAAAGTAGCGGATATGGCGGTAAAAAGCGACGTTGTCTATCTAGGAGGCAGCTTTCCGCCGGGTGTTACTTGTGATATCTACAGGGACCTTATAGAGCGAATCAAGGAAAAAGGTGCCATGGCGGTTTTGGATGCAGATGGTGACGCCCTTCGCTATGGCGTGGAAGCGAGGCCTCACATTATAAAGCCTAATCAGAGAGAGCTTGAGCACTTGTGCGGTACAAAGCTGAAAACGATTGCAGACGTTAGCCGTGCGGCAAAGGAAATTCATGAGGCTGGCGTGGAAACGGTGCTGGCTTCTTTAGGCGGAAACGGTGCCGTGGCAGTAATCGGCGGGAAAGTGTACCGCGTCTATCCCTTAAATGCACCTGTTCGCAGTACCGTAGGTGCAGGGGACAGCTTTTTGTGCGGTTATCTCTACGGCAGCACAGTCACCGAGGACATACCGACGCGCCTTCGGTACGCTATGGCGTTTGCTACGGCGAAGATCGGAACTGAGGGAACAGATATACCGTGTTTCGAAGATTTAATTCAGAACTATGATAAGGTAACGGTAGAGAATATAGAATCCAATTAAAAGGAACGGGAAAGATGCAGGAATATAAATGTTGCCGGTATTGCGAAAAAGGCGTATATGTGCCCGTGGAAAGAAAGGTTGTATGTTCTTTGGGCGGCATTGTACCACAGGACTTTGTATGCCCGAAATTTCAGTTTAATCCTTTTAAAATTCAAATTAAAAGACAGCGCGGCATGGATTTTTCTAAATTCGAACAGGAAGATTACTCCATCGAATAAAGGAAAACAGGAAAATTTTTAAAAAAATAGTTGCAATATGCAAGAAAGTGTGCTATAATACACTTTGATATTACTGGGACGGAAAGAGGTGAACAGTATGCGTGAAGGAATTCATCCCGCATATAATCCGACTACAATTAAGTGCGCTTGCGGTAACGTGATCGAAACAGGTTCGACACAGGAAAACATCACTGTTGAAATTTGCTCGAACTGCCATCCGTTTTTCACAGGCAAGCAGAAGCTCGTTGATACGGGCGGCCGTGTGGAAAAATTCAGAAAGAAATTCAGTTTGGATAAATAAACCGCACAACATGGGGTTGCAGCCGCACTTTGCTTTTTAAGGTGACAAGCTGCAATCTTTTTATGTAAAGAAATAATTTTGACACTTAGGGAGAAAACAGATGATTCGGTTTGTGCACACGGGCGATATGCATTTTGATTCTCCCTTTGCGGCCCTGCCTGCATCGGTGGCACGGGTGCGAAAGGAAGAACAGAAAAGAACGTTTTTACGAATCATACAGGCTGTGCAGGCGTATAAAGCGGACATGCTCCTTATCTCTGGCGATATGTTTGATGCACAGTATGTTTCGGCAGACACCGTTTCGTTTCTAAAAAAATGTTTTTCGGAGATACGGGATGTCGCTGTTTTTGTCGCGCCCGGAAATCACGACTTTTTGTCTGAAGATTCTCCGTACAATCGTGTAGATTTCGGTGAAAACGTGCACGTGTTCGGTAAAACCTTGGAAAGGGTGGAACATAGGGAAGCGGTGGTATACGGCTTTGGCTTTCCTTCGCGTTTTATTACGGAAAGTGTACTTCCCGCTGCAGGCTTACATTCCGGCGAAAAGCCCGGCATTCTTCTAATGCACGGGGACGTGGGCACGGAAAGTGATTATAACCCTGTTTCTCCTTCTTCGCTTGCAAATTGCGGCTGCAAATATGTAGCACTTGGGCATATCCATACGTATTCCGGGATATGCTACGCAGGAGATACAGCCTATGCTTACCCCGGTATTCCCGAGGGGCGGCATTTTGATGAGCCTGAAAAAGGCGGCTTTATCTTAGGAGAAATCACGGGAAAGGAAATAAAACTCGAGTTTATACCTGTTGCTGCCCGGCAGAATGTAACGCTGGAGATTGATGTTAGCGGTCTTTCGTCGTCTCTTGCGGTGGAAGATAAAATCCGCACGTTACTTGAAAAAGAGAATCTTTACAAAATTGTTCTTTACGGAGAAATAGCGAATACAATGTTTTTGGATACACAGGCACTTTTGAAGCGGCTTGAAGATGCCTGCCTGTATATCAAAATTAAAGATAATACAAGCGTTTCCCAGCAAGAAGAGACGTCCCTTTTGGAAAAGCTTTTTGCAGAACGCCTTTCAGAAAGGCAGGACGACGTGGCAAAAGAAGCCCTTCGCCTTGGCCTTATTGCACTGAGGAGGCAGGGAAGATGATTATCCATACGCTTCGAATTTTGTCTTTTGGTAAATTTAAAAATAAAACGATTTCCTTTTCCGAGGGAATAAACTATATTTATGGCCAAAACGAGGCAGGAAAATCTACTGTAATGGCATTTATAAAGGCAATGCTGTATGGTTTTTCCGGTCGCGGTGCGGACGGAGACCGCCAACGCTATTCTCCGTGGGATGGCGCAAAGCTTGCAGGGGAGATGGAAGTTACCCTTTCCGGTGGTAGGCGCGTGATTCTTCGCCGCGTGCAGGGGCGAACAAAGGCACAGGATGAATTTACGGTGCTCGATGCCGTAACGGGCGAAGCATGCATGGTGGATATGGAACGCGAAATCGGCATTGGGGAGGCGGCATTTATGAAAACCGTCTTTATTCCCCAGATGCGCGCGGATATTACCGGCGGCGATAAGGAACTGACGGAAAAGCTTTTAAATCTCGCTACAAGCGGTGATGCGGACACCGGCTACGAAGAAGCCAAAAAATACCTAACCGATGAAATGCGCAATTTAAAGCATCAACGCGGTGACGGCGGTAAAATCAGCGAACTAAAAAAAGAAATTACGGCACTTTCCGAAGAACTTACTATGGCAGAAGAGGAAAACCGCGCGTATTTTTCATACATAGCAGAAGAAAAACAACTGCAAAATGAAACGGAAGCATTAAGAGAAAAAGGGGCTTCGCTTGCGGAAGAGCTGGTATCGGCAAAGGCTTGGAAAGTCAACAAAGACGCTACATTCGCAGAAGAAAAGCTTCTTGCCGCTATAAAGCAAAGGGAAAATGCGGAAGCAATCTTACAGGAAACCTTGGATAAAGAAAAAGCGTATAACGTCTTTCGCTGCGAAATCAGCGACAGCGTTTTTGCTCCGGTGGAAAATGCGTTGCCCATAAAAAACCGTGAGAAAGCACAGGGGAAAAATAAAGCTATTTGTTTTATGGGCGCGGGCGTATTTGCACTTTTGACAATTCTTGCGCTGTTTTCAAAATTTGTGCCGGCATCTTGGGCGTGCCTGTTTGTTTCCGTGGTCCTTTTACTTTTCGGTATAAAACAGGCCAAGGCGCAAAAAGCTAGTAGGGAAAAGCTTTCCCTTCTGGAAGATAAAGAAAAGAGTATTCGGGAAGAACTGGCGGCATTTGGATGCAGTACGCTGAAGGAATACACAGAAAAGCGGGCGGAAATGCTTGCTTTGGACGAAAAGATACAATTATTACAAGAAAAACATGCGTTTGCAATTGTGGAAGAAGAGGCGCGGCGCGCTGAAGCGGAAAATCTTAAAAATGTTGAAGCACAGTATATTGATGTTGTGCCTTCTGCAAAGCCGGAAGGGGAAATCCTTTCGGAAATGCAACGCATAGATGAACAGCTTTTGGAAAAGGACAAAAAGCTTGCAACGATAAAAGGGATTCTGCAAGGCAAAAAAGAGGGGAAAAGGGCAGCGGACATTATTTTGTCAGAACGGCAATGTAAGGAAGAAGCCTTGGAGGAAGCGCAAATGCAGTATGCGGCACTTTCTCTTGCGAGCGAAACCCTTGAGGCCGTCTTTATGGAGCTTAGCCGGGACTTTACGCCCCGTATTAACAAAAAAGCGTCCTTGTATCTTTCGAGACTTACGGGCAAGGAAGAAACCCTGCTTTTAGATAAAAAGTATGCGGTGACTATGGGTAGAGACGAGCATCGTTCCCTACAGTCTTTTTCCGGCGGCACATGCGAACAGGCATTTTTAGCGGTGCGGCTGGCAATCGCATCCCTGGTGCTGGAAGATGCGAACATGCCCGTGTTTTTGGACGATGCATTTATCCAGTACGATGAAAAACGGGAAGAAAATGCGTTTTCTCTCCTTAGGGAAATTGCAAAAGAAAAACAAGTCATTCTGTTTTCCTGCAGAAAGCGGGAAACGGAAAACGTGCATATCATAGAGCTTTAGAAAAGGAGTGACCGGCATGATTAACATTTTGCAAACGAATTTAGGTGCAGTGCTTATCGAAGAGAGTGCGCTCGCAAAAATGGCGGGAAACATTGCCACAAAGTGCTATGGTGTTGTGGGCATGGTATATCGCAGCAAGCGTGATGGCATCGTTTCTCTTTTGAAACGTGATAAAATGGGGAAGGGTATTTCTGTAAAGATGGACGGTGATGGTATTTCGATTGCCCTTCATATTATGGTGGAGTATGGCGTAAATATTGGTGCCGTTTCGGAAAGCATTATTAAAAATGTTAAATACCAGATGGCAGAAAATACGGGACTGCAAATTCAGGATGTCACGGTGCATGTCGAGAGCGTGCGTGCCCATGGCGTAAAGTAATTGGAGGGCTGACTGTTGATTCGAGAAATTGATAGAGATCTAATGCAGTGCCTGTTTATTTCTGCGGCGCATCACCTGGATAACAATAAACAGGCTGTAAATGATTTGAATGTTTTCCCGGTTCCTGACGGGGACACGGGTACAAATATGAGTATGACCGTGCAAAACGCGGAAAAGGCACTTCTTTCCAAAAATCCGGAAACGGCAGGCGCGGTTGTATCTGCGGTCGCCTCGGCGACCCTGCGTGGTGCAAGAGGCAACTCGGGGGTTATTTTGTCCCAGATTATGCGTGGCTTTGCCTCTAGCTTGTCTGCGAAAAACACGGTTACGGCGGCAGATTTTACGTTGGCACTTTCTTCTGCGGCAAAAACGGCTTATCGCGCTGTTATGAAGCCGACGGAAGGCACAATTTTGACTGTAATTCGCTGCATCGCAGAAACGATATCGAGCCTGGATGAGGACGAAGATATTCTGTCTCTTTTTGAAGCCATTGTACATAGCGGCAATGCGGCACTGAATGAAACGCCGAAGATGCTACCCGTTTTAAAAAGTGCAGGCGTTGTAGATGCTGGCGGCAAAGGCCTTATGCTTATTTTTGAAGGCATGCTTTTGGCATTGCAAAACGGTGAGGCTGTTGAGAAAAAGTCGGGAGAGCCTGTTGCGGCAGAAAAGCCTGCCATTCGCGCGGTTGAAGATTCTGTAACGTTTGGCTACTGCACGGAATTTATTATTCGTAAGAAAGTGGCAAGCATGCAGGGCGAAAACTTTAAGAAAGAAATCGCCGACCGTGGCGACAGTGTTCTTGTTATCGACGATGATGATATTATCAAGGTACATATTCATACTGACCATCCCGGCTGGGTGCTGGAGCGTGCACTTTCCTACGGCATGCTTTCTGACATTAAGGTTGATAACCTTCGTGAACAGCAGGAAGAACAGATGCAAAAGCTGGATGCACCCCTTAAAAAGTTCGGGATTGTTTCGGTGGCGGCAGGGGACGGCATTTGTAATTTAATGCAAGAAATGGGTGCAGATATAATTGTCAGCGGCGGCCAGACTATGAATCCGAGCGCGGAGGACCTGCTTGCAGCAATCAACTCTGTACATGCAGAGAAAATTTTTGTTCTTCCCAATAACAGTAATATTGTGCTGACTGCCCAGCAGGCGGCGGATATGACGGAGAAAGACGTCACGGTTATTAAAACCAAAACAATTCCCCAGGGCATTGCCGCACTCATGGCATTTGATGCCGACAGCGAGGGGAACAGCGATAGGATGGCTGATGCCGCGGCTATGGTGGCAACGGGGCTACTTACAAATGCGGTACGGGATACGGAAGTAGATGGCATTACCATTCATAAGGATGACTTTCTTGGACTTTGCGGCGGCCGGATTGTGGCGGCAGGGGCGGAGGAAACAGCTGTGATGCAGTCGATTTTTGACACGCTTATATCCGACGATACTATGGCCGTAACCCTTTTGTACGGGGAAGGTGTAAGCGAGGAAGAAGCGGCAAAGTATGAAGAATGTATATCTTCTGTCTGGCCCGATGCGGAGGTTGCCGTTCTTTATGGTGGACAGCCTGTATATCGGTATATTCTCTCCGTAGAATAATTTCAAAGTAAAACATCCATACTAAATGTATGGATGTTTTTTTGCATATTTTCAAACAGAGCAAAACGATGGAGCTGTTTCTGCTTCTTAAAAGCGCATGGCAAGGTAGCCGAACAAGACGAATTGCAAAAAGTGATGTGTTTCGGGATAGCCTTGCCCTTCGTATTGTTTTACGCCCGTATAAACTCCTTATTGTGGTCTTACGCTTTTTACTTCGGCGTGGACTCCCTGGAATTTTTAAAATTTTACTGCTGAAATGATTGACAAACACGGGTGTTTTAGTATATTATGTTATAGACGTTGTTTATAGGAAGTGATACTTTGGATATTGCAAATATGACGGCGGCCGTTGGAAATACGCCGCTTTTAAAAATTGAATTTACTTATAAGGGAAACAGGGGCAGCGTGTTTGCAAAGGCGGAATACTTTAACTTAACCGGCAGTATTAAAGATAGGGTTGCCCAGCACGTAATTCAAAGAGCCTATGAAAAAGGCGAAATAAAAAAGGGCGACACAATCGCGGAGGCCACAAGTGGGAACACTGGTATTTCTTTTTCCGCTGTTGGCAGTGCTATGGGACATCCTGTTAAGATTTTCATGCCTGACTGGATGACAAAGGAACGCATACATATCATGGAAAGCTTCGGCGCGGAGGTCGTGCTCGTTTCCAGAGAGGAAGGCGGCTTTTTAGGATCCATTCAAAAGGCAGAAGACGAGGGGAAACGGGAAGACGTTTTCTTGCCGCGGCAGTTTTCAAACCCGGAAAACACCGAGGCGCACTATCTTTATACCGGTCTTGAAATTACGAAGCAGCTCGCCGCGCTGGGCCTTACAGCGGACGGGTTTGTGGCAGGCGTCGGTACGGGCGGCACCGTAATGGGTATCGGCAAGCGCCTTCGGGAAGTTAATCCTGCCTGCCATGTGTATCCATTAGAACCGAAAAATTCGCCCACCTTATCTACAGGATATAAAGTGGGGCAACACAAAATTTACGGTATTTCTGACGAATTTATTCCGGATTTAGTAGACCTTGGAAGCCTTAACGAAGTTGTTGCTGTCGATGACCAGGACGCTATCATCATGGCAAGAATGCTTTCGGAAACCTTGGGGCTTGGGGTCGGTGTGTCCTCCGGCGCAAACCTTCTCGGTGCCATTTTGGCATGGGAGAAGGGAGACAGTACGGTTGTTACTGTCTTCGCAGACGATAACAAGAAATATCTTTCCACCGATTATGCGGCGGCAAACACGAAAATTCGCGGGGAGCTGACAAAGGATATCGAACTGATAAGTTTTACGGCGTATCGATGAAAATAGCAAGCCCGGATGCTAAAATGCCAAGATTATCATTATAAATTGTAGGAAACTGACGAATGGGCAGCGGATTTTGACCGCTGCCCGCTTCTATTGTGTAACTCGGGCGGTTATAGGTCAAAATAAACCAGTCCTTGTAGCCTGCAAAACTGCTGGCGTATGGCGTTTCTTCTAAGGCGTAGCCGCTAATGCCGGCAAATAGCTCGCCTATTTCCCGGGAATTAGGGGGCAAAAGGTCCTGGAATTGCCAGTATATGACTTCTCCTTGGGTGTGATAGGAGAGCGTAAGCAGAAAGTCACGGCTTAGGGTAAAATTATAAATGGCGGCAGATTCTTTTGCTGCAAGGGGTGCCGTGCCTACAAAATCTCTCGGGGCAGGAGACGTAAATCCTTGGCTGAATTTAATTTCCCGAGCCCTGTCCCATAGGGCAGGATAGCTTAAGTTTGTATCCACGCCCTCGATGTTTGCTTTCCAGCCGCTCGGAAATGGGATTTGCGGATAGTTTTGGGCATAAGAGAGCGCCTGCTTGTAAAAAGGTGAATCTTCTCGTATGGCGCCGTTTACGAGGTCTACGCCGTCCGGATTTACGAGGGGAACGAGATAAAGGGTCGTAGCTCTATAAAGTGCCGCGGCATCATAGCCGTATATAGTGCCGCCGCCTGCAAAACTTTTCGCATAGTCCTCTAAAAATTTTAAAAGTACGGGCGTTGTAATCCATTCATTTGCATGGTGTGAGGCGTTGTAAAAAACTTCATTTTCGCCTTCGCCAATGGTAAGTAAATATAGGTTGTTTCCCATTACGCTTGTGCCTACATTGCTAACCTGTAAAAACGGATACCGCACTCGGAGCCCTTCCACCAAAAGCTTTACAAGGGCATAGGTGTAGGACACATTCGTAGGAATTAGCGGAAATCCGTAGGGGACGGTAAGACGGGCGCCGACCTGTAGGTTTTCCGGAGAAAGACCAGGGTTTGCAAGGAAAATCGCATCGGGCGAAGTATAGAAGGCTTTTGCAATTGTAAAAATAGTGTCGCCCGGTTTTATAGTATAATAGGCATAACCGCGAAGAACCGGGAGCAGGACGTTCCATGTTTCCATACCTACAATGCCATCCTGAGAAAGACCATACGCCGCTTGCAGCCTTCGTACAGCTCTGTCGGTTTCTGTGCCGAAAACCCCGTCAACAGAAGCGTTAAAGCCCAGACGCGACAGCGCAAGCTGTAAATATTCCACCTGCGCCCCTCGGCTTCCCAAACGTAAAGTATCCATAACTCATCCTCCTTTTTACCGATACTATGCGCCTTGGTGAAAAATTATGTTTTGAACAAAGGGTAAAAAATATTTTTATATTGTATAAGTTTTGAAAATATGGTATACTCTATATGGAGAGCAGAAAATTTCATACGGAGGTGCGCATATGAGAAACGAAAAGTTTTTACCGCAAGGCACAGACCCCAGAAGTGTACCCGAGTACCGTCCCGATTTTTGGGGCGAGAGAAGCGACCCAGAACAATTGCATCGTCCGGATAAATACGATAACGATTTTATTTGGGACGGAGAAACAATGGATGAGGATAAGATTTAAAATCGGGCAGAGAAACTCTGCCCGAACAATTTGTCGAAATAAAGGAGATACAAGATGGAAAAAATTCAAAGCTTTACCGTAGACCATACAAAAATTATGCCCGGCATGTACATATCCCGCGTGGACGGGGATGTCACAACATATGACCTTCGTTTTTGCCGTCCTAACAAGGAGTGCCTTGACAGTGCCTGTATGCACACTATCGAACATCTTTTTGCCACCTATATTCGCAACACTTCGTTGGATGTTTTGTATTTTGGCCCTATGGGCTGTCTTACGGGCTTTTATCTCCTGGTGCGGAATGCTGACCATAATAAGGTCTGGGAAGAAATCAGAATTGTTTTGGACAATATTAGCACATTTACAGGAGAAATATTCGGCGCGTCTGAAGTTGAGTGCGGCAATTACCGTTTTCATGATTTGCCTAAAGCGAGAGAGGCGGCGAAAAAATATAGACTTGCTTTGGAAAACAAACCGATGCTGGTTTATCCGGCATAAAAAATGCGGCTGCTCTGGCAGCCGCTTTTTCTATGCGTTAATTTTCATGATTTGGAAAGACTTGGAGATGGCTTCCTTCGCTTCGGCAAGGTTCTTAAATTCGCCTGCACCCAGCATTTGAATCAGGAGATTACCGATTGCTGTAGCTTCCGTTGGGCCGCTATACACCGTTTTGCCCGTGAATTCTGCCGTCAGGCGGCTTAAATAATCGTCCTTTGAGCCACCACCAATGATATGAATGGCATCATAGGTTCGTCCGGTAATGGCCTCGATTTCCTTTACCGTTTCGCCGTAGCTTTGGGCAAGACTATGGTAAACACAGCGGAGAATATCACCGATACTCTCGGGTGCTTTTTCGCCTTTTTCGGCGAGGTAATCACGAATAGCACCAAGCATGCTTTCCGGTGCAAAAAATGCATCGTCGTTTACGTCAATTTTTCCTGCGTAGGAAGATTCCATAGCCATGTCGCAAAGCTGACCGAAGGAGTATTCGTCGTTCAGCTCTTTTTTAATGGACTGGATAATCCAAAGCCCCATAATGTTCTTGAGAAAACGAACACCGCCGTCATGTGCGCCTTCGTTCGTAAGGCCTGCATTTCTGCCTGCAAGGCTTGTGTTCTTTTTGGATAGAAGTGTGCCCATAAGAGACCATGTGCCGCTGCTAATATAAATGCAGGGGTCTACCGTGGGCACAGCCATAACGGCAGAAGCCGTGTCATGGGCGGCGGCAAGAAGAACGGTAAGGTCAAGGCCTGTTTCTTCCATGATAGCAGGCGTAAGCTTGCCGACAACCGTACCCGGCATTTCGGGCTTTGTGAAAATGGATGTTGGAATGCCAAGGGTATTTAAAATTTCCTTGTCAAAATCCTTTTCGTCCGCGTTCATCATCTGGGTTGTGGACGTCATGGTGTATTCGTTTTTCTGTACGCCTGTTAAAAGGAAGTTAAAATACTCTGCAATGTGGAGATAACGCTTCGCATGGTCAAGGTTATCAGATGTTTGTTTAATGCTGTACAGCTGATAAATGGAATTATATAGCTGTGTCTGTACGCCAGTTCTTTCATAAAGCGTATCGTAAGGCACTTTTTCATATACAAGCTCCGGCATACCTTCTGTGCGGCTGTCGCGGTACGCAACTGTGTCACCTAAAATGTTGTTGTCCTTGTCTAAAAGGACAAAGTCAACCCCAAAGCAGTCAATGCCCATATAGCTTGGTTTTTTGCCAAGTTCTGCGCATTTTTTCATGCCGTTTTTGATTTCAGCAAACAGTCTATCCAGCTCCCAGCAAAGGTGGCCGTTTCGTTTTACATTTCCATTTTTAAAACGGTAAACCTCTTCAATTACAATTTTGCCGTCCTGCACATGGCCTAAAATGTGGCGACCGCTGGACGCGCCGATATCTACTGCTAGATAATACATATGTAAGCTCTCCTTTTAGAAACTATTTTGCGTTGATATATGCAGTGCAAAGGTGCATGGCTTCCTCTGCGGTCAGTACTTCGTTTGGTGCAAGGCTGCCGTTTTTCAGAGGTAAAATACCCTTGGCATAAAGATAAGCCACACTCTCTTGTGCCCATGCGGCGACCTCTCCGGCACCGGCCAAGCCGTCCGTTGCTGTTTTTGCGTCTAAAATCTCTTGGTTAAGACTTGGGTTTTGGCGGAGCTTTGCACGGGTCAGAATGGTACAGGCTTCCTGTCTGGAAATGGATTTACGTGGTGCAAAGGAATTATCGCCAACACCGTTTACAATGCCCATGCCGTAAAGCATTACAACAAAAATATCTTCCGGTGCGTTGCCAACATCTGTAAAAATGTTTTTTGCTTCCATAGACGGGAAGACACCGTTGTTGATGGTGCGGAAAGCTTCAAGTGTCAGCATGGAAAATCTAGCACGGGAAATGGGGACCGCCGGCTCGTAAACGATACCATTGGATGCAAAAAGTGCAGGGAATTGAGGCGCAATTTCTGCAGAAGTATCCGCAAGTGCGGGGGTGGGGAGTGCCAGAATTGCTGCAAGGGAAAGGGCTAAAAATTTGTTTTTCATTGGTAAACCTCCGTATTTTTTATTTTAAATTTAATTCTCCAAGGTTTGCCGCTTTAAGATAGGCATTGATAAACCCGTCAATATCACCGTCCATCACGGCACCGATATTACCCATTTCAAAATTGGTGCGGTGGTCCTTGGCCATACTATACGGATGAAATACATAGGAACGAATTTGGCTGCCCCATGCAATTTCCTTTTGTACGCCCTTGATGTCTTCAATTTTTTCTTTCTGTTCCCTTTCTGCGATTTCAAGTAGCTTGGATTTGAGCATCTTCATAGCCGTCTCGCGGTTTTGATGCTGGGAACGCTCGTTCTGGCAGGCAACCACAACACCCGTCGGAATATGGGTGATGCGGATAGCGGAGTCCGTTTTGTTAATGTGCTGACCGCCTGCGCCGCTGGAACGGTAGGTGTCTACCCGAATATCGTCGGGGTTAATCTGTACGTCGATTTCGTCATCAATTTCGGGCATGACTTCAAGTGATGCGAAGGACGTGTGTCGTCTGCCCGAAGCGTCAAAGGGGGAGATGCGGACAAGACGATGTACACCCTTTTCACATTTCAAATATCCGTAGGCATTAAGCCCTTCAATCAAAATGGTGGCACTTTTTACGCCTGCTTCATCGCCTGCCAAAAAGTCCAGCACGTTTACCGTAAAACCACGGCGTTCTGCAAAACGCTGATACATACGAAGAAGCATTTCCGCCCAGTCCTGCGCCTCTGTGCCGCCGGCACCGGCGTGAAGCGTTAAAATGGCGTTGTTTTTGTCGTATGGGCCGCTTAATAAGGCGTCAAGACGCATGCTGTCGAGTCTAGTTCTTAAATCCGTATAGGAAGTGCTGATTTCCTCCAAAAGAGAATCGTCCGATTCGCTGATGGCAAGGTCCACAAGGGTCACTGCGTCTTCCCAGCCGGATTTTAAGGATTCAAACGCACCGATTTTGTTGCCAAGCCCTTTGATTTTCTGTAAAACCTTCTGGGAGGCTTCCATATTATCATAAAAACCCGGGGTCGCCGATTGGTCTTCCAGTTCCTTGACCTTAACTTTGTCGCGTTCTATTCCAAGTGCCTCATGGAGGTCATCGATTTCGCTTTCCATGGCGGCAAGGTCCAGTCTGTACTGCTCGTATTCAAGCATTCTGTTTTCTCCTCTCTCTTATTGTCCACAGCATTTTTTGTATTTTTTACCGCTGCCGCAGGGACACGGGTCATTTCTGCCGACTTTGTTTTCCTTCTTCACCGTTCTGGACCCCGGCTCGCTGGCACCTTGGTTTGGCACCTGTGGCGTGGCAACCTCCTTGCGCTGAAGAGGATTATTCAGTCTTGCATGGAGCACAACCTTGACTGTATCCTCACGAATACTTTGAATCATTTCTTCAAACATGTCAAAGCCCACGTTTTTGTATTCCACAATGGGGTCATGTTGTCCGTACGCGCGAAGGCCGATACCTTGGCGAAGCTGGTCCATATCGTCAATGTGCGCCATCCAGCGTGTGTCTACGGCGCGAAGGAGAACAACGCGCTCAAGCTCGCGCATATTTTCTTCGCCCATTTCCTTTTCCTTCATAGCATAAAGACCGTTTGCGTGTGCAAGAAGAAGGGCGCGAAGCGCATCCTTTTCCATGGTTTTGCGCTGCTCGTCCGTAAAGGTGACGGGGGAGAAGATGGAGCTGTAGAACTCGGCAAGGCCTACCCAGTTCCATTCTTCCGGGTCTGCAGCGTCGGAAACGTATACATCCAGCATACTGTCAACAACGGTTTCCAGCATTTTTAAAACGGTATCCCGCAGGCTGTTGCCGTTTAAAACGGACCCGCGCTGTGCATAAATCGTTTCGCGTTGGGTGTTCATAACATCGTCATATTGAAGCACCGTGCGTCGAATCTGGAAGTTGTTGCCTTCCACTCTACGCTGTGCGTTTTCAATGGCTTTTGAAAGCATGTTATGCTCGATGGGCTCGTCGTCCCGAAGTCCCAGGGCATTTACAACGCTGAGAATTCTGTCCGAGCCAAACCGACGCATCAAATCATCCTCAAGGGAAATATAAAAGCATGATGCACCCGGGTCGCCCTGTCTGCCGCTTCGGCCGCGGAGCTGATTATCAATACGGCGTGATTCGTGCCGCTCTGTACCTAGAATAAAGAGACCCCCGAGGGAGACAACTTCCTCATGTTCCTTGTCCACTACGACTTTGTGTTTTTCGTAAAGCTCCCGATAGGTGCGCCGCGCTTCGAGGATTTCTTCGTCCGTGGTTTCCGCAAAGCCGGTGGCTTCCGCGATTAAACGGTCCTCAATGCCCATCTTTGCCATATCATTTTTGGCAAGGAATTCTGCGTTACCGCCAAGCATAATGTCCGTACCGCGCCCTGCCATATTGGTAGCAATGGTAACCGCGCCTTTCTTACCTGCCTGTGCAATAATCTGTGCCTCACGAGTATGGTATTTGGCGTTTAAAACTTCGTGTTTTATGCCGCGGCGGCGCAGGAGACTGCTTAGTTTTTCGGAATTTTCAATGGTAATGGTACCCACCAAAACAGGCTGCCCCGTTTTGTGAAGTTCCTCGATATGGTTTACAACTGCATTAAACTTTGCTGCTTCGTTTTTATATACTCTGTCGGGATGGTCTACTCTGGCAAGACCGCGATTTGTGGGGATTTCTACCACGTCCAGCTTATAAATCGTCTGGAATTCTTCCTCTTCCGTTTTTGCCGTACCGGTCATACCGGAAAGCTTTTTGTAAAGACGGAAATAGTTCTGGAAGGTAATGGTAGCAAGCGTCTTGTTTTCTCTTTCGACCTTTACGCCTTCCTTTGCTTCAATGGCCTGGTGGAGTCCGTCGCTGTAGCGGCGGCCAACCATAATACGCCCCGTAAATTCGTCAACAATCAAAACTTCGCCGTCTTTTACCACGTACTCTTTGTCGCGGAACATGGTGCCGTGTGCCTTTAAGGCCTGATTGATGTGGTGGGAAATCGTCATGTTGTCCGGGTCCGCCAGATTTTCAAGACCAAAGAACTGCTCGGCACGCTTTGTACCACGCTCGGTTAAAGTAGCCGTGCGCGCTTTTTCGTCCACGATATAATCGGCATTCGGGTCCTCTTCCAAGGATTTATCGTCTGTTTCCGTAATGCGTGTGCAACGAAGCCCGCGGACAAAGGTGTTGGCGCGTTCGTATAAATCTGTGGACTTATCGCCTGCACCGCTGATAATCAGAGGGGTACGCGCTTCGTCAACTAAAATAGAGTCTACTTCGTCCACAATGGCAAAGGCGTGGCCGCGCTGTACCATTTGTTCTTTATAAAGCACCATGTTGTCACGCAGATAGTCAAAGCCCATTTCATTGTTGGTGCCATAGGTGATGTCAGCGTTATAGGACTTCTGCTTATCGTTGTTTTCCATCTGAGGCACAACAAGACCTACTGTAAGCCCTAAGAAACGGTAGATTTTTCCCATCCACTCGCTGTCGCGGCGAGCGAGGTAATCGTTTACTGTAACAATGTGAACGCCTTCGCCTGTAAGCGCATTGAGATACGCCGGCAAGGTTGCCACTAAAGTTTTGCCTTCACCGGTACGCATTTCTGCAATTCTGCCTTGGTGCAGAATGATACCGCCGATAATCTGCACAGGATAGTGGCGCATACCGAGCACACGGTCCGCCGCTTCTCGCACTGTAGCAAACGCTTCCGGTAAAATGTCGTCCGTAGTTTCGCCTTGGCTTAGTCGCGTTTTAAATTCATTGGTTTTTCCGATTAAAGCTTCATCTGAAAGTGCACGGTATTCTTCCTCCAAAGCCAAAACCTTATTTACGAGGGGCATGATGCGCTTGATTTCTCTGGCGCTGTAGTCCCCAAATAATTTCTGCAAAAGACCCAAATTTATCCTTCCTTTCCAGTGGACATACTTATAATAGTTTATTATAACATGAAGGGAAATAAATTACAAGTTTTTTTTACCTTAAAAAAGGAATCTGCCATTTCGACAGATTCCCGCTATTTTATAGTTCCAGTTCCTTTTCCATAAGATGCACGTATTCCATTGCGTTTTGGCGGTTTGCCGCAATTTCCGCCTCTGTCATTTCCCGGCGCACTTTCCCGGGGCTTCCCATAACAAGGCTGCCATCGGGAATTTCCGTGCCGCCTGTTACGAGTGCACCTGCAGCAATGATGCAGTTTTTTCCAATTTTCGCGCCGTCCAGAATAATGGCGCCCATGCCGACAAGGGAATTATCGCCAATGGTACAGCTGTGTAAAATCGCACCGTGCCCGACCGTTACGCCTTGTCCTAAAACAAGGGGGATGTTTTCTGACACATGCAGTACGCAGCATTCCTGTACGTTCGTGTCGTCCCCAATGGTAATGGGTGCCATGTCGCCGCGAATGACGGCATTGTACCAAACGGACACATTGTTTCCAAACGTGACATCGCCGCACACTACGGCGCCCTGTGCAATCAATAATTTGTTCA
>JAZNHR010000043.1:0-10086 GCA_045577075.1 Clostridia bacterium
CCTCCTTTTCTTGTCTTTAGTATAGCAGAAAAAAAGCCCTTTTGCAATTCGCAAAATGTCAAAAGTTTTTGCCCATGTTTTGTTGAAATGGGAGAAAAAGAGGAAAAGGTATTTACAAAGGTAAATATTGTATGATATAATAAATATGTTGTTTCGTTGTAGGAAGATATGAAACGGCACATAGGCATAGACAGAAAGATTTTTTTGGAAGAGATAAGGTGCAGCACCCCTGAGGGTGCTGTTTTTGCGTAAACGCGCTTGTTTACAAACCATAAAAAGAACTGACCCCCAACTTTCTTTTCCTGTGGGGGTCAGTTCTCTTCACTTTTGGGCTCTACCATGATTTGGATAACCTCTCTTTCGCGGATTCCCTATCGGGTGCCTTGGTTTTTGATTGGAAGACTTCTTTTTGCGTCAATGCGTTCTCTTTTCTTTATATACTCTGCGTGACACCGCCGTGTACCCAATGCGCGTTTTTTCTTCCCATCCAAAACCTTTTTCTACTTGTACATTGGACTTTACCTCCTCTTCTTGTCTTTAGTATAGCAGAAATAAAGCCCTTTTGCAATTCGCAAAATGCCAAAATATTTTAGTGTTGTTTTGTGAAAATGGGAGAAAATGGGAACGGGGCTTTACAAAAAGGCGCAGGGTGTGTTATACTAAAAATGTACTTATTTTAAGGCGAAGTGGAGCAACCAAGCGAAAACGTGACAGAATGCGATAGCAAACGGAACAGAAGCGAGCGTTATGGCAAAGTTTGTTCCATAAAAAAGGCATATATACAAAAGAAAGCTTCAAAATAAAATTTTTTGAAGCCTTTTTCTTTTTGGATTAAAACAGCGAAATTCCTTGATTCTTTTCCGGTGAAATATCACTACCTTTAATTTGCAGAAAGAAACGACGCAAAACTGCACTGGCTCTGTTTTGCACTAAAGCGATGTTTTTAATGACAATAACATGCCGATCGCACGTTGTTGTTCTTTTTTATTTAGATCTTTAAATATGGCAAGAAGTTCAATTTCATCTTCGGTAAGATTGTCTTTTGCAAACTGTTCTACGGTTGTTTTTATATCTGTATTTTCTATTATATAATCTACTGAAACGTTAAAAAGCTTTGACATTTGTTTGAGCAAATCAATACTTGGTTGATGTCTGCCCGTTTCATATGCGCTGATTAGATATTGTGAAATGTTAAGCTTTAATGCAAGTGCGACCTGATTCCAATGTTTGGCTTTTCTTAGTTCAGCAATTCTACGCATAATTCACCTCAAAATATTGTTTATTACAATAATTATATGACAAATGCTTGACATTTATATTTTTATATGCTATAATAATATTGCAAAAACAAATATTTTGTGGAAAAAGTTTAATAAAGAGGCGGAGTCAGAAACGGCGTTTGCTGTTTCAATTCTAATATGCAACATATATGAGGCATTCACTTGTGGAGAAAAAGGGATGTTTTTTATACAAAATTGTGCACAAACGATGAAAATAACAATCTTCTGATTGTTATTATATAAATACAAAAGGAGGTTTTTACTATGTCCGAACAGCAGTTTCAGAATCAGCAAAGGATTTCTGCTAAGTCAAAGGGTGCAGCAGCGGTGCTTTGCTTTTTCTTTGGTGTTCTTGGAATCCACCGTTTTTACGTAGGTAAAATCGGCACCGGCATACTTTGGCTATTAACAGCCGGTCTTTTCGGCTTGGGTGCACTTGTCGATTTTATTATGATTCTCTGTGGTTCCTTTGAAGACAAAGATGGTGCAGTGATAAAATAATCGTTTGGAGAGACCGCAGAAAAATTTATTCTGCGGTCTATTGTCTTTTAGGAGTAAATAATGAATATTGGATTAGTATTATCCGGCGGTATGGCTAAGGGTGCATATCAAATTGGTGCGCTTCGTGCACTGGGTAATTTTATACCGCTAAATGAAATTAAATATATAAGTTGTGCCTCTGTGGGTGTACTTAACGGCTATGCTTATGTAACCGATAATCTCAAACTTGCAGAACAAATGTGGAAAAACATTTGCAGTAATGACACAAGGCTCGTTATAACTCAAATTCTTAGAAGCAGTATGTTGCAGCAGAACATAGTAAATCTTTATGATCCGAAAAAATCAATTTCGCCCATTTTTTATTGTTCTTTGCTTGATTTGGGGCATAGAAATATCATTTATAAAGAGTTATCTTCAGTAGACAACAAGCAGATTCCACTATATTTGAAAGCAAGTGTTGCCATGCCTGTTTATAATCGTTCAGTTCAACTTGACAACACTTCATATTTTGATGGTGCAATGATTGATAACATTCCAGTTTATCCGCTTTTAAAGCATAACCTTGATTATATTATATGTATTTACTTTGATGATACTTGCTATAAATTTGAAAATACTTATTTTGACAATAAAATAATCAAAATTACCTTTCCATGCAGAAGTGTGTTAAAGCAATCTGTTATTTTTAAGCAGGAAAGTATAGAGGAAATGATAAAGAATGGATATGACAGAACGATGCATCTTCTTCATCCCGTATTTTTAAAGGGGTATGAAAATCTGAATTATATTTACCGCGCGATCACTTATATGAACCAAAACAATGAAAATAATAGCTTGCGTGTAACGGGCGATGTGCTTGTTACTAATTTGAATAAAATAACCCAACGATTAACAAAGAGAAAAATTATATAACAGAAAAGGAGTTATCTCTATGAGAAAGGCTTTAAGAATCGTTGCAGTCTCTACAGGGGTTGTTAGTCTCGTTTCGTCCACAGTACTTGGATGTATCTATGTAAAGGATATTGCCGGACACCTTAAAAAGATTAGAACAAAAATCACAAATAAAATCAACTATGGAACAGAATAGGAACGGGCAGGTTTTACATCACACCGTATGGTAGTCCTTTTCAAAGAAAAGAACTGACCCCCAACTTTCTTTTCCTGTGGGGGTCAGTTCTCTTCACTTTTGGGTTCTACCATGATTTGGATAACCTCTCTTTCGCGGATTCCCTATCGGGTGCCTTGGTTTTTGATTGGAAGACTTCTTTTTGCGTCAATGCGTTCTCTTTTCTTTATATACTCTGCGTGACACCGCCGTGTACCAATGCGCGTTTTTTCTTCCCATCCAAAACCTTTTTCTACTTGTACATTGGACTTTACCTCCTCTTCTTGTCTTTAGTATAGCAGAAAAAAAGACGCTTTGCAATTCGCAAAATGCCAAAAGTTTTCGGTGTTGTTTTGTGAAAATGGGAGAAAATGGGAACGGGGCTTTACAAAAGGGCGCAGGGTGTGATATACTAAAAGTATAGTTTTGGAAAAACGGTGTTGGCCTTGTTGGGCGCACCGTTTTTTAAAGAAGTGACTACAGAATAAAAAGATGGAAAAGAGGCATACTACTTTCAATTGATAAGAAAGGATGTATGTGGGATGATAGAACAAGACACCATTAAGCTTTTACGGGAATGCGATGCAGGGGTGAAAATGGGCATTTCGTCCATTGAAGATGTAATCGACCAGGTGCAAAATGAGGACATGCGGCAAAATCTTCGCGACTGCAAGCAGGAGCATGAAAAGCTGGACAGCGAAATTCAGACGCTACTTGACAAATATCAGGACGACGGCAAAGAGCCGGCAATGATGGCAAAAAGCATGTCCAAGATGAAAACCACAATGAAAATGACCATGAATCCCTCGGACGAAACGATTGCAGATTTAATGACGGACGGGTGCAACATGGGTGTAAAGTCCTTAAACCAGTATTTAAATCAGTATAAGGGTGCGGACGAGGTGTCCAAGGACATCGCGAAGCGACTCATCAATCTGGAGGCGGAGCTTGCGATTGAGCTTCGGCCTTACCTGTAAATATCGCGGATACAAGGAAGAGATGCACAATTGTGCACCTCTTTTTCATTCTTTGTTATCCTGTGCGGCGAGAAGTCCCCGGACATAAGTGGCGGCAAGTGCCTGATTGCTTTTTGAAAGCGTCTTAAAGGTAGCGAGCCATGTTTCTTCGTCTTCCGAGAGGGAAGAGACCGGGTTTCGCACATCGGAAAACCCCAGAATGTAATCGATGCTTGCGTGAAAAAGCTTTTGCAGTTTTATAAGGGTAGCAACACTTGGGAAGTGCTTGCTGTGCTCATATGCACTGACGGTTTCCTGTGCGACTTCCAGTTCTATACTCAGCCGCACCTGCGTCATGCCAATTTCTTCCCGTAACTGTTTAATCCTATTCATAAAAACACCTCAATAATAATTATATAGGTTGTTCTTGACTTTTATAGAGGATGGTGTTATAATTTATACAGGATGAGCGCATATTTAATATAGTATTAAAGAATAAATACGAGGTCTGGGGGATGCAAAGACAGACAGTTTGGACGGAGGAAAACGCATGGAAGTTGGAATTTTAAGAAAAATTGATGAGTTAGGACGTGTGACGTTGCCAAAAGAATACCGCGACTTTTATCATTTGGATACAGGGACAACCATTTGTATTTTGGCAACAACGGAAGGCGTTTTGGTTACAAACCCCAAATATAAAGTAATAGAAATACAAGAAAAGGATGAATTTTAAACACAAAAAAACAGTGCGTTTCTCTTTGAGAAATCGCACTGTTTAGCTTTTTAGCGGTTTTTCTGCCTAGTTCGCAAGATATTCCTCCAGTGCTGCTTTTCCCGTTTCCGTCACGGGGCGAATCCAGCGCATGGACTTATAGTGGCGAAGGCACAGGAAGGATTTTAAATAGTCCTCGCAGATATAACTGCAGGCAAACACCGCAACAAAGGGGAGCCTCAGGACAAAGGCTGCGAGGAAGGTCATGGGGACGGAAATGCCCCAAAGGGTAAGCATTTCGTACTTCATGCCGGTTTTCGTATCGCCTCCGGCGCGAAAGATGCCGGCAATGGCAACATAGGGAATGTTACGAACGGCAAACTCGATGCCGTCTATAATGACAATACCACGGGCGGCAGAAAGGGTTTTTTCGGAAAGACTGCCGCCAAAATTAAAGAAGGAAATGAGGGCGTCCCGAAAGATAATAAAGCACGCGCCGATGAAAAGGCATAAAACGGGCACCGCCACCATAAATCTGCCGGCATTTTTGATGCCGCCCCGGATATTGCCGCTGCCCACATCCTGACCGACGATGACGCTTGCGGCGTTGATAAGACCGATTAGGAACGCCAAGGCAATATTTTCAAAGGTACGCAAAATTGACACGGCGGCAGAGTATTCATAGCCCATATTCGAGAAAATCGCGTTATACGCAACTGTTCCCAGCCCCCAGAGGGTTTCGTTTAAAACCACGGGCAGGGCACGTCTTAAAAAAGAAGCGGCAAAGGAACGGGAAAAACCGAACAAGCTTTTTGCGGGGGCAAAGAAAATATCGTCCCGAGCACATGCCATAATGATAAAAATAATGAGGGGGCCACTCCAGGCGGAAATCACCGTGGCAATCGCCGCGCCGGAAATACCGAGCCGCGGAAGCCCGAATGCACCGAAAATGAGGCCATAGTCCAGCACTGCATTTAAAATGGTGGTGAAGAAGGAGACCACCATGGGAAGGCGGACGCGGCGTGTCGAGCGAAGGACAGTGTTTACAAGCATATTTAAAAGAATGGCCGGGTAGGAAAACACGGCAATTTTGAGATACTGCGCCCCTGCTGCCACAACCTGTCCATCCCGGTTAAACACGCGGATCACCCCTTCCGGGGCAAAATATCCTATGACCATAAAGAGAAGGGCAACGGATAGACCGAGGGACAGGGAAAGTCCATAGGTATGCACCATGCTGCGGCGGTTTCCGTCGCCGAAATACTGGGCAAAAAAGACGGCGGCACCGGAGCAAATGCCAAAGGTAATCATATTTAAAAGCCAGCTCCATTGCCCTGCCATGCCAACGGCAGCAAGAGAAACGTCCCCAAGCCTGCCCACCATCAGGGTGTCCACAAGGGAGAAGGAGCTGGTCAGGAGATTCTGAATGGCAATGGGAAGCGCAAGGCTTACAAGGATTCGAATAAAATTTCTTTCACCGAGCTGTTTCAACGTCTGTCCTCCAAATCGCGAATTTCCATTATATTGTAGCATATTTACTTCCCGAAAGTCAACAAAAAAGGCTGTGAAAACTTCACAGCCTTTCGTGCTTTATTCTTCTGTATCGACCTTGGATTTCTCAATGACCGCTTGCGCTACATTGGCAGGTGCTTCCTCGTACCGTTCGAATTCGAGGGTGAACTTGCCGCGACCCTGGGTCATGGAGCGAAGGTCCGTGGCGTACTTATGCATTTCGCTCATGGGGACTTCTGCTTCTACAAGGCCCATGCCTTTGCCGGTGTGATGCATACCGAGGATTCTGCCGCGACGTTTATTGGCATCGCCGACGATATCGCCCATGTAGGACTCGGGCACCGTAACAGAAAGCTTGCCGATGGGCTCGAGAAGAACGGGGCCTGCCTGTTTTAAACCTTCCTTATACGCGAGGGAAGCGGCAACCTTAAATGCCATTTCCGAAGAGTCAACAGGGTGGTAGGAGCCGTCCACAAGCGTCGCTTTAAGATTTACAACCGGATACCCTGCCAAAACGCCCTTCTGGATACATTCGCGCAGACCTTTTTCAACAGCAGGGAAGAAGTTCTTCGGTACTGCGCCGCCGAAAATGTTGGTTTCGAAGACGAGGTCTTCGCTCTCACCCGGCTCAAATTCAATCCAGACGTCACCAAACTGACCATGCCCGCCGGACTGTTTTTTATGTCTGCCCTGTACCTTGACCTTCTTGCGAAGGGTTTCACGGTAGGGAACACGGGGCTCTGTAAGGTCAACGTCTACACCGAATTTCGTCTTGAGCTTACTGATAACAACGTCCAGATGCTGTTCGCCGATGCCGGAAATAATCTGCTGACGGGTTTCGGTGTTGTTGGAAACGGTAAAGCAGGGGTCTTCCTCTTCGAGCTTACGCAGACCGCTGCTGATTTTTTCTTCGTCACCCTTCGCCTTAGGTACAATGGCGAGGGAAAGATTGGGGCTGGGGAATGCAATGCCTTCTAAGGTCAGGAGCTCGCTCGGCGCGCAAAGGGTGTGACCGGTTTGCACAGAACCAAGCTTTGTCACAGCACCAATGTCGCCTGCAACAATGCTGTCCACTTCAATCTGCTTTTTCCCGCGAAGGACATACAGCTTGCCGATTTTTTCCTGGGTACCGGTGGCGGCATTCACAACCGTGGAGTCTGCCCGGAGTGTGCCGGAGTACACGCGGAAAACGGAAATTTTGCCGACAAACTGGTCCGCAATTGTTTTAAATACAATGGCGGCGAGAGGACCATTCGGGTCATGGGGCAGAATTTTCTCTTCGCCTGTTCCTGTGGTGGCGAGGACTTCATTGGCGTTTAAGGGGGACGGGAAGTAGCTGGCAATGGCGTCCATTACGTTCATAACGCCCATGTTGGCTGTGGCGCTGCCGCAAAATACGGGAATAATTTCATCCAGCTTAAAGCCGCGCTTTATGGCGGTGGAAATTTCTTCGGTGGTAAATTCTGTGCCTTCAAAGTATTTTTCCATGAGGGCATCGTCCGTTTCCGCAACGGCTTCGAGGAGGAACTGACGGGCTTCTTCCACTTCCGCGGTCACCGTGTCAGGAATGGCATCCATCTGTATGCGCTTCATGCCTTCAAAGCGGTAGGCAATCAGCTTTACTGTGTCTACATAGCCTATGTATTTTCCGTTTTCGCGAATCGGCACCTGGAAGGGGGCGACGGCTTTTCCGAAAACGTTCTTAAGCTCAATCATAACGCTAACAAAGTTTGCGTTTTCATCGTCCATTTTATTTACGAAGAAGGCGGCAGGAATTCTTCTTTCCTTAGCATATTCCCAAGCCTTTTCCGTGCCGACTGCAACACCGCTTCGACCGGAAACCAAAATAATGGCAGCACCGGCAACACGGGCGCCTTCTTTTGCTTCGCCAACAAAATCAAAATAACCCGGGGTGTCAATAATGTTTACTTTTGTATCTTTCCATTCAAAGGGCAACATGGTGGCGTTGATGGAAATGGCACGCTTGATTTCTTCGGGGTCATAGTCCGAAACGGTTGTGCCGTCACTTGCTTTGCCAAGTCTATCCACAGCGCCTGCGTTATACAGCATGGCTTCTGCAAAAGACGTCTTACCGGCTCCACCGTGCCCCATGAGCACAACGTTCCTGATTTTGTCTACTGTGTACTGTTTCATATGCGTTTCCTCCTCTATAATCAATGTTTGGAACTTGCAAAAATTACAATGTGTCCGTTACACAATATTATAATATAAAAAACGCATTTGCGAAATGCCTATTTTAGCCAATCTTTTTTTAAAATTTTTGGGCAATATGCACAAATTATTGCCGCGCATCATAAAATGACGCGGCGCCGTCTGCGGTTTCGATGCGCCAGGCAGGAACGGCATCGGCGGTGCGGTAGCCGTCAGCACCCAGTAAAATGGCATAGCCGCATTCTGCACGCTTAACCGTTTGGCCTTCGTGGGTACCTTCCTGCAAAAAGGCAAGGAGTGCCTCGGCGGCAATAGAAATCTTTTGTTTCTCTCCCACGGTGTCCACAATATTTGCCCATGTGCCTTCCATACGGGCAGGCTTGCCGCCTTCCCCGGGCCAGACCCGAAGGGCGCACCCGAAAAGCGGTACTTTATCTACCTTCTGGGTAAAAAGGACTGCGCCGTCCGAAAGGGCGCCTTTCGCGTACCGCATGGAAAAGCCCATGGCTTCGAGAGAAGACTTCATGGCTTTTATGCTTTTTTTATCGGGCGAGACGGAAGGGACAGAGCCTACATAGGAAAAGCCCTTCTCTAAAAACGTGACTGTATTGCCGTTTCTTCGGAAGCTTGTGCCGAGCTGCGTAGGCTCGCCCCCTAAAATGCGGGTGGCAAAGGCGAATTTATCCGCATAGGGGTTTTCCAGCGTCAGCGCGCGAAGCCGTGGCGCGGCAGCGGAAACGTCTCCTTCGATTTTGATGCCGCTTTTTTCAAGGGTTTGCACCGCGGCGGCCGTTCGTGCGCGGTTGGCGCGGTTTTCCGAATAGCTTTCATAACCGAGGAGCGCCGCAAGGAAAAGATTGATTGCCAAAAACAGAACAATTAAAACGGTTTTAATACGATACCAATCCATATGTCACCTCTATAAAACCTTCTCTAAGAGAAGGGAAATACCGAAAATCAGGGGCTGATGCAGAAGATACACGAAAAGACTGTGCCTGCCGCAAAAGGCGAGAAAGCGGGAATGACGCGTCCCTTTCGGCAATTCTTTTATCCCCAGGAAAAAGCCGCCCAAAAACAGAAAGACATACGGAAAAATGGGCACATAGTCGAGGGAAGTGAAAAAGGGAGACGCAAAGCCAAACGCTGTCCATATGCCGCCCTGATACCAGCCTTTCGGTAAGGGGAGGGAAAGTGCGCCGAAGCCGAGAAATCCGTCGGGCAGGTGAAACGTGAGAAGAAACAGCAAAAGGCAAAGGATGATGCCGAGTGTTGGCGGCATCTTTATAAGGACCTTTTTCCCCACGGCGGCAAGCAGCATACAAAAGGCGAGAAAATGCAAAATGCCGAAATAAATAGGTTCCTCGGGAAAGAGGAAGTAGGTAACGGCAGTTACCGCGGCTGCCGCCGCCAGCACCTTCAAGGCGCGGCGAAGGGGGCGGCGCGAAAGGTGGGAGCAGATACCGGAAAGCCCCAGAAAAATGGCAATAAACACCGTCTGTACCGCCAAAAAGGCACCGCTATCCAAAAACGCGGAAAGATGCGGCAGGGGCAACTCCAGAAAGTATACGAGATTAAAGGCAATATGGTGGACAATCATGGCGAGAATACTAAGACCCCTAAGTTCATCAATCCACCAGATGCGGGCCGTGTTTTGATTCATAAAAAAACTCCGTTTATGTCTTTTTCTTAAGTGTACCATAAACGGAGAAACTATGCAAATTTTTTTCGTGTTTTTTACGCCTCTTTTGTTTCAATTTCCACCACCTTGTATTTGGGGTGGGTGATTAAGAGACCCTCCGGCGTTCCTTTGACGCAAACCGTTGTTTCCGGCTCCATATGATAAAAATC
>JAZNHR010000044.1:0-12692 GCA_045577075.1 Clostridia bacterium
ACTCGGCAAGGAAGCTGTGTTTGTGGACGGGCTTCGCGTGACAGATAAAGAAACCATTGACATTGTGCAGATGGTACTTGCAGGCAAAGTCAACAAGAGTCTTGTAAATCTTTTGGAAATGAAGGGCGGTAATGCAATGGGGATTTCCGGTATTGACGGTCGCCTGATTGAAGCAAAAATTAAAAATGAAAAGCTCGGGTATGTTGGCGCCATTACAGGTGTGAATATTGCACCCGTCACGGACCTTTTGGAAAACGGATATATTCCAGTAATTTCTACCGTAGGGTGTGACAAAGACGGCAATACGTATAATATAAACGGCGATACGGCTGCGGCGTTTATTGCCGGGGCACTCGGGGCAGAACGTCTGATTATGATGACGGATATTGCCGGTATTTTACGGGACAAGGACGACCCGAGCACGCTAATTGCCGAGCTTACAATTGAGGAAGCTGACGTGCTCAAGAAGGACGGCATTATTTCAGGCGGTATGATTCCGAAGGTAGACTGCTGTATAGAAGCAATCGGCAAAGGTGTTAAAAACGTTACAATTATGGACGGCAGAGTGCCCCATTCTATTTTGATGGAAATTTTAACCGATGAAGGTGCAGGCACAATGGTTCGGGGAGGCAAATAAAATGGCAAACATTCAAGAAACAGATAAGACCTATGTGGCCGGCACATACGGACGCTTTCCGGTAACACTTGTATCGGGGAAAGGGTCTCTTTTGTACGATGAATCGGGAATAGAATATATTGACCTAGGTACTGGGATTGCCGTAAACAGTTTTGGTATTGCGGATGAAAAATGGGTAGAAGCCACCTCTGCTCAGCTTTCTACATTACAACACGTTTCAAATTTATACTATACCGAGCCTTGCGCCACGCTCGCCAAGCTTCTGTGCGAAAAAACAGGCTTTAAGAAAGTCTTTTTTGGAAACTCCGGTGCAGAAGCCAACGAATGCGCGATAAAAGTTGCAAGAAAATACGCGGCAGAGAAAAAAGGGGAAGAATATTATACCATTGTCACCCTTGAAAATAGTTTTCACGGTAGAACGCTTACAACACTTGCCGCAACGGGGCAGGCACATTTTCACGCGCTGTTTCAGCCGTTGACGCCCGGCTTTGTTCACACGCCGGCAAATGATATAGATGCGATGAAAACTGCGGTTAAAAGTCATAAATGCGCGGCGGTAATGTTAGAATGTGTGCAAGGAGAGGGAGGTGTAAATCCCCTAACGGATTCATTCGTACAGGAAACTGCGAAGCTTTGCAAAGAGGAGGATATCCTTCTCATTATTGATGAAGTGCAAACCGGGAACGGCAGAACTGGCAAGCTATACGCATATATGCATTATGGCATTATGCCGGATATTATAACGACGGCAAAAGGGCTCGGGGGTGGACTCCCGATTGGCGCGGCACTCCTTAGTGAAAAAGTGGAATCTGTACTCGGCCCCGGCGACCATGGCTCCACTTTTGGCGGAAATCCCGTTTCCTGTGCCGGTGCTGTCAGCATTATTTCGAGACTGGATGAAACGCTTTTAGAAGATGTACGTAAAAAGAGTCAGTATATTTTTGATTCGCTTTCCGGCGCAGACGGCGTTGAAAGCATTACAGGAAAAGGACTTATGATTGGTGTAAAAACCAAGAAGCCGGCAAGCGAGGTTGTTGGAAAATGCCGCAAAAACGGCGTTCTCGTTTTAACAGCGAAAGATAAGGTGCGTCTTTTGCCGGCACTGAATATTCCAATGGCGCTTTTAGAAAAAGCAATCGGTATTTTAAAAGAGGCATGTCTGGAGGGAGAAAAATAAATGGATATGAAAGGCAGAAGTTTTTTAAAGCTTTTAGATTATACACCTGAGGAAATTTCTTATTTACTTGCACTTTCGGCAGAGCTTAAGGATAAGAAGAAAAAAGGGATTCCGCATAGACTTCATGAAGGTAAAAATATCGCGCTGGTTTTTGAGAAAACGAGCACAAGAACACGCTGCGCGTTTGAAGTTGCGGCGGCTGACCTCGGAATGCACCCTGTATATTTAGACCCGTCCGGCTCCCAGATTGGGAAAAAAGAAAGCATCGCAGATACCGCAAGAGTGCTTGGCAGAATGTTTGACGGCATTGAGTACAGAGGCTTTGGGCAGGAAATTGTGGAAGACCTTGCAAGGTACGCCGGCGTCCCTGTTTGGAACGGTCTTACCAATGAGTATCACCCGACGCAGATTTTAGCTGACTTTTTAACAATTCAAGAACATTTTGGCTCCCTTAAGGGCAAAAAGCTTGTTTATATGGGTGATGCGCGGTACAACATGGGCAATTCGCTGATGGTTGGCTGTGCAAAAATGGGCATGCACTTTGTAGCCTGTGCACCTAAAGCGTATTTCCCAGGTGCGGCTCTTATAAAAGAATGCGAAGAAATTGCGGCGCAAACAGGCGCTACCCTTTCTTTCTGCGAAGACCCGCTGGAAGGCACTAAAAATGCAGACGTTATTTATACAGATGTTTGGGTTTCCATGGGAGAGCCGGAATCGGTATGGAAAGAAAGAATCGAGGCGCTTTCGCCGTATTCTGTAACGAAAGCCATTATGGAAAATGCAGGTTCGCAGTGTCGGTTTATGCATTGCTTGCCGGCGTTTCATGATTTAAACACAACGATTGGAAAAGATATTTATGAGAAATTCGGTATCGACCACATGGAAGTAGAAGATGCAGTTTTTGAAAGTGAACAGTCTATTGTGTTCGATGAAGCGGAAAATCGTATGCATACGATAAAAGCCGTTATGGCAGCAACGTTATAATAGAACAGGCTATGACAAAAGTCATAGCCTGTTTTTCTAGTTATTTACTGCATTCAAATGTCCTTCATACGTTTCGGAAAATATGTGTCCACCGCTGCCATCTGCTACGAAAAACAAGAAATTTGTTTGTGTAGGATTTAGTGCAGCTTGCAAGCTCTCAACGCCGGGTGAGGCTATGGGGGCAGGGGGAAGACCGTCATATACGTATGTGTTATACGGAGAATCTATTTTAGTATCCGCAATAGAAAGAACGTCTTTTCTTTCTTTTAAAATGTATTGGACTGTTGCACAAGATTCAAGACGCATTCCAGTTTTAAGTCGATTATGGAATACGGAAGAAACGATTGCACGTTCTTCATCTTTTGCCGCTTCACGTTCGATGATAGAAGCGAGCGTTAGGGCATCATGGAAAGAAAGTGAAAGCGTACTGCACTGCTCAATATTTTCTTTCGTGTACAGTTTTTCGGCAAATGTATTCACCATTTTGTCTACAATTTCTTCTGCGCTTATGCCGAGCTGAAACGTATAAGTGGCAGGGAAGAGGTAGCCTTCAATATTTCCGTCTTTCGGCAAAAAGGCGTGGCGCGCATATGCGTTTTCGCAAGCAGAAGTAAAAGCTTCATAGGAAGCGATACCTTTGCTTTCCAGGAGATGCCCGATTTCCCGCACCTCATACCCTTCCGGAACTGTAATGATTAGTTCGTTTTCGAGAGGCACATCTTTTTTGAGTTCTTCGAGGACTTTCTTATACCCCATAGAGACTTGGAATGTATGTACGCCCGCTTTTAAATGTGAGGCATCTTCTCCGACATACCGACGAAAAAGAGATGGGAAGAACACGACATCATTTTCCTTAAGCATGGATGCAATTTCTTTTGCGCCTGCGCCTTGTGGAATAGAAACTGAGACGGTGTTTCCGCTAAGTCCTGTATAATCCGCAAAGACTGCAATACAGCAGAAAAGAAACAGTATAATTATTCCCATTATAAGCCATTTTTTCATTTGCAGAGCCCTTCTTCCGTCAAAATCATATCGAGACGCTTGTCATGCGCATCTGTCGGCAATTCCTCTGCAATTTGACAAGCATACGCAATACCGACAGACATGGCGTGTCTTCCTTCCAAAAAACGGTCATAATATCCCTTGCCATATCCGAGGCGATTCCCGGATTTATCAAACGCCACGCCCGGCACAAAAATAATATCGACATCTTCAACAGGTTCCCCTTTTGGTTCCCAAATCCCGAAGGCACCTCGCTGGAATCCACTATCATCAATTAAAGCTACGTCCATATCCGTTTGATTTAACACACGGGGCGCACAAATCCTTTTCCCTAGCCTTCTGCTTTCTGCTATCAAAAAAGAAGTATCTACTTCATAATTGGAAGCAAGATAGAGCATGATGGTCTTAGCATGCACAAATGCCGGCAAACAAGTAGCCGATTTGCAAATGGAAATCGAGGTTTGGCGGTTTGCAAAAGCTTTTCGTTTTGCAAGAAATTCCCTTCGAAGCTGTGCTTTAGACATACTGCATTTCCTTTTTCAAGTTTTCGGCATCGTGTCCCAGAGCCTCCACAATCGCATATGCAAAGGGGAGGGCGGCACCGGGACCTTGTGCCGTTATGGTTTTGCCGTCCACACAAACGTGATTTCCTATCGTCGCATCTTTAAGGTGTAATTCAAAGCCGGGATAGCAGGTAGCCTTTTTGCCGGCAAGCAATCCTTTTTTGCCAAGTATTAAGGGTGCGGCACAAATAGCACAAATCCACATGTTGTTTTCTGCTGCAAAATCTATTAGGTTTGAAAGTTTTTCGCTGTTTTCCAGATTTGTCGTTCCAGGCATACCGCCGGGTAAAATAATCCCTTCCATTTTATCCGGTTCAACCTCGTCTATATCAATGTCTGCCTCCACACGGATATGGTGTGCGCCTTCAATCCATTGACCGGAAACGCCGACGGTCAAAATCGGTACAGAAGCACGTCGCAAAACATCTACTACAGTTAGTGCCTCTATTTCCTCAAAACCATCTGCCAAAAACAAGTAAAACATTAAAACCACCCCAACATATTTATATAACTATCCATAGAATCCGGAAACGGGACATCTGTCAATGCTTTCGCCATCGCGTGCGGATACCGCTTTTCCGTAATTGTGTTTTCGCATAACAATTTACGTAAATCGCCCCCGGCTGATGCTCGGATACAAAACGTCTTAACATCGGACCGGTGGCTGTAAATAAACCCTAAAATTTGGCGAAGCGCCTTTTCATCTTTGTAAGCCAGCTCTAAAACATTCATTTTTTTGCCGAAAAGTGTGTACAGAAGATACCCGTTATCCTTTTTTAGAGAATAGAGATAGGCCCCTTCGCAAAGCGGTAAAATTTCATTTTCAAACCGTTTTGCATCGCGTGCAGCATATAGAGAAAACTTCTGCGAAAATGTACTGTAGCCTAAAATTGGGGCTGTCATTTCGGACGAAAAATCGCCGTCTACCGATATAAATGGCTTCAGTGCCGAAATTTCCCCTTCATATTCAGAAAGAAAACTAATGCAGGAATATCCAAGTTTTTTATAAAATTCAAAAGAGAACGGCACCAAGAAGGATATTTCTATACCCTGACTTTTAATGAACGCCTCGGCGCGCTCCATTAAAAGGGTAGCAAAACCTCTTTTTCGATAAGCAGGCAGTACGCTAACGCCGCCAATATACATACTTTTATACGCCTTGCCATCTATCATCAGCGTATGAGGAAACATTTGCAGTGCTGCAATGGTCGTGGCATTTTCGCGCACCACAAGCGTATTTTTCGCCTTAAAAACAGAGGAGAAAAAAGCGTCCATATATGACTTGCTGTCTTTAAAACAGTACTGCCAAATATAACGAATGGACTGAATATCATTTTCCGAAGCAAATGAAACTTCCATTATATGACCTCCGTTACCGTAAACTTTTCAAGTAAAAATGCAGGATGGTAGGACAACTTGGCTTTTCTAAGGCCTTCAATGCCCATATCCTCCTCACGATTGACATATATCGTATCCGAAAAAAAGTTTTCAATAAACAATTGATTTACGGCAGGATAGGCGCCGCTATATGCTACGTCGGCTTTTTCCAGGTGAATTAAAGCTGTGTCGTGTGTAATTTTTTCGCCGGCGGTTACTGCAACAATTTTACCGTCAACATATAGAATCATACCTTGGAGTCTAAGAAAGAAATATAAATCGAAAAGCCGTTTCATGGCAATCTTTTCATCGTCTGTCTTACAATGTAGAAGTACGAAGCGTTCTGCCTCTGTAATATTATCCGCATTGATTTCTGTAAATGAAAAGGAATAGGCAGATTTAAAAGCGTTTACATGGTTTCGCTTTGCGTGCAATTTTTTTCCCGAAAGTGATCGAAGGGCAGATGTTTCATAAACATACTCTGCACCATTTCGGTTTGGTTCTATTTTTATTTTTTCTCCAAACACTTTTTTAACAATTGAAATGTCTTCTCGAAGTAGCCAGTGCAAGGAAAAATGGATGGACAAATCTTTGCAATATGCATAAAGGTTATGGAGGAATTTTTCTTTGTCCCCAAAGCCGATAGGCATCATGAAATAGGGGACGGGGGAGTCGCTTTTTCCTTTTAAGCATAAAACATCATCCGCGACACAAACGGTCGTCGAAAAGCACTTGGCCCATGCGTACGTTGTGGCAAAGCTTGCATCGGATGCTATTCGATATTGAGACCTATAGTATTTTTCATATTCTTCTTTATCTTCCGGTACAATTGGCCGAAATTCCATGCAGTACACCTTCCGTGATTTTTACAATTTCTGCGTGAATATCTTCAATGCTTCGGATTTCTCCGTTTTTCACGCAGGAAATAAAGTTCCAGTTATATTTTTTTGCCACATATACGGCATTATCATATGCTTTTTTGATATGAGAGGCATCGCGTTCATGAATATCTTTTTCTGTTTCTCCCGTAAATTTATTTGCGCGTGTTCTCATAAGCTTTTCGGCATACATCGGAGGCATGTCCAAAAAGAATACGAGAGAGGGAACAGGAAGCCCCATTTTTTTATATTCTAAGTCATATATCCAATCTAAAAAAGCGTCTTTTTCTGAGGTAGACTCCAGTTTTGCGGCTTGATGGACCATGTTGGAAGTCGTGTATCGGTCGCATATAACCGTACCGCCCTGTGATAAAAATTCGCTCCACTTTGTTTTATAAGACGCATAGCGGTCCGCAGCGTAGAAAATGGATGCGGCATATGGGGAAACGGTATTTGCATCATTTCCGAACGTTCCATTTAGGTACATTTTTACGAGAGCAGAGGAATCACTTTCATAATCAGGAAACGTGATTTGCATAATCTCCTTTTGTTTGGCTAAATAATCGGCGAGAAGGGCAGTCTGCGTAGCTTTTCCACTGGAATCAACACCTTCTAATACAATAAGCATTACGCTTCCCCCTTGTATATTTTTCTTTTTTCCAGCATTTTGCCACAGGACATTTTCCCTTCAGGACAATTTCCGTAGACGCAAGGTGGTGCACAGCGGGCAAAAAGGGTAGGTGCCACTTCTTTGACGAGGCGAAGCATTTCATCTGCCATTGCGCGAATTTCCCATTGCGCGCGTTCACATAAACGGTGGGCAAAGAAATTGTGCAGACTTCTTACGTTGAATGTTGCCATCAGTTTGGTTTCGCAGGCATTGGGAAGAACATATCTGGCATCTTCAATTGCTTTTTTCTGGGCCTTTGTTTTCGCAGATTTTTCGTCTTCTCCCAGACTTACCATTTCAGCGAAATGCTTTTGAAAAAGAATTTCGGTAAGTGCGTCATAATCTGCCTGATCCCGTTCCATAGCCGACAAATAAATGGCTTTTGCCTTTTCATCTGCCTCAATTTCGGGAGGAATAACAAAAGTAAATGCACCTTCTGTTACATAACGCTGACTTTTAACGCTGTAACTCGCAATGCGGTGACGTGTGAGCTGTGCCAAAAGGGAACGGCTTACGCCCTCGATTCCAAAAGTAAAACAAACGTGTTCCATGGGGCTTTCATGGCCTATAGACGCAAGCATATTTAAAAACTTTTCTGTTTTTTCTGCATCCAGTTTTTCCACAACGTCAGAAATGCCGGCGCTGGAATAGCAGAGCTTAGCGGCAGCAGCCACCAGTTGTTCGGCGTTCGGTGTGTATTGTAATAATTGTACTTTTAACATAACACATTATCCTTTCTGTTTTTTGCCGTGTAACAGTACATGGAATGCAAATTTAGGAAGGTCCAACATTCGACCAATGCGCGAAGGCTGAGAAATCAGCCGGTAAAACCATTCTAAGTTTAGTTTTTGAAAAAATTTCGGGGCACGTTTGACGTTTCCTGCCAAAACATCTAAACTACCACCTGCACCGATTAAAATTTTAGCGCCAGTTTCGCTTTTGTATTGGTCGATCCAGCTTTCCTGCTTCGGCGCACCGAGACACACTAGAACAATATCAGCACCGCTCTCAGCAATTTCGGCAGCAATATGCGAGTAGCTCTCGTGATAGCCGTGATTTGTCCCTGCAATACGAATGCCGGGATACATTTCGGAAATACGTGTCGCCGCCTGTTCTGCAACGCCCGGTTTTCCACCAAATAAATAGACGCTCTTGCTTGTTTGCCCTGCATAATTTAAAATAGCACAAGAAAGTTCAAATCCTGCCACACGCTCGCGGACGGGCTTCTTTAAAATTTTAGAGGCGTATACAACGCCAATGCCGTCCGGCACAACCATGTCCGCTCGGTTTAAAATATCTGTATAAGCAGGACTTCTGTATGCATGCATAATAATTTCGGGGTTTGGTGTGTAAATGGCATGGGCGCAATCTGTATCCAAATAGGATTTTGCCGTAGAGAGCGCAGTGTCGAAATTGCCGCGGTCTACTTGAACGCCTAAAATTTCTACTGTATCTCTATTTGCATTTTCCATAAAGAATTTCTCCTTTGCAATCATAAATTTCAACAGGGAAAATTTTGCCGTGTAGGGAAGAAGTTGTGTCGCATTCCGGCACTGTAACACGTAAATAATGCGGTGTAAATCCGGAGGCATCATCGTTTTTGTGTTCAAATAAAACAGGCTGCACCGTACCTACAAATTGTTTGGCATATGCATGGCGCAATTCGGAGGCTTTTTCAATCAAAACCTTCGCGCGGAATTCTCGAATGTTTTTCGGTAAATGCCCTGTCATTTTTGCGGCGACTGTGCCTTGGCGAATGGAATAGGGGAACACATGAATGCCGCTTAGCTTTGTTTTTTCTACGAAAGCCAAGGTTTCGGCAAACTCTTCTTCCGTTTCACCGGGGAAGCCTGTAATAATATCTGTGGTAATGGACGTGTCCGGCCGAATGGCACGCAGTTTTTCTAAAACGTCAGCATATTCCTCCGCGGTATAACGGCGGTTCATGCGCTTTAAAACAGAGGTGGAGCCGCTTTGCAGCGAAATATGGAACTGGGGGCAAAGCTTTTCTGTTGCTCGATAAGTTTCAAGAAGTTCTTCTGTAAATGCCGCCGGGTCAATTGAACTTAAACGAATGCGCTCTATGCCAGGGATTTGTGAAACCTGACGAATCAGCTTGCTTAAAGAAAAATCTGTTCCTCTGCCGAAAGATGCAACGTGAATACCCGTCAGCACAACTTCCTGAAATCCCTTTTGCGAAAGCGATTGAATTTCTGTAAGAATATCCTCGGGCATGCGGCTTCTGACGCGTCCGCGCAAATAGGGAATAATACAATAGCTGCAGAACCTGTCGCATCCGTCTTGAATTTTTACAAACGCACGGTCGCGCTCTTCAAAGCCCGAAACTTTCATTTCTTGGTATGTACTGATTTTGGACATATCATCCACAAAAAAGGGGCGAAGCATAGCGTTCTCAACCGCTTCTAAAATGTTTTGCTTTTGGCTGACGCCCAAAATCACGTCTACTTCGTCCATCTTATAAACGTTGTCTTTAGAGGACTGCACCATGCACCCCACGGCGGCCACAACGGCAGATGGGTTATTCTTTTTTGCACGTCGTAAAACCTGCCTGCACTTTCGTTCGCTTTCGGCAGTTACGGCACAGGTGTTTATGACGTATACATTCGCCGGTTTTTCAAAGGGAATAACTTCATACCCCGCGTTTGTAAATATTTCTTCCATTGCCGCAGTTTCGTATTGATTTACGCGACAACCTAATGTAAAAAAAGCAACTGTTTTTTTCATAGCAATACCTTAACAATAAATTTCTATTCTATTTTATCATACTCAAACGTCAAAGTCAATTTGATAAGCAAATTTTTGGTAAAATTTTGGTTAAAATGACAAATTACGCTTGACAAATCTTCGTTAAAATGTTAGCATAATTTTATTGTTATTTTTTTGGAGTGATTATAGTATGTCAGAATTGTTTGCAGGAGCCATAATCCCAACATGGCAACAAATTGTAATGTGGCTTATTGGTGGCATTTTGATTTATCTTGCTATCAAAAAGGAAATGGAGCCGACGCTTTTGCTTCCCTTGGGGTTTGGTACAATTCTTGTAAACATTCCCTTGTCCGGCGCGGTAGACCGAATGGTAGATGGTGTTATGTCCCATGGCCCATTGAGCACACTTTTTAGTGCCGGTATTTCGAATGAGCTTTTCCCGCTTATCTTATTTATCGGTATTGGTGCTATGATTGATTTTGGGCCTTTGCTTTCCAATACAAAGCTTATGATTTTCGGTGCAGCGGCACAGTTTGGTATTTTCTTTACGCTGTGCTTAGCGTCCATGTTCTTTGATATCAATGATGCTGCATCTATCGCAATTATCGGCGCTGCAGACGGACCGACTTCCATCGTTGTTGCACAAAAACTTGGCTCGAAGTATCTCGGTGCAATCATGGTGGCGGCATATTCTTATATGGCCCTGGTACCGATGATTCAGCCGCCGGTAATCAAATTGCTTACAACAAAAAAAGAACGTCTCATTCGTATGCCTTACGAACAAAAGAATGTTTCTAGAACCACTCGTATTCTTTTCCCGATTGTTATCACCATTATTGCCGGTGTTGTCGCACCAGAGTCTGTAGCTCTTATCGGCTTTTTGATGTTTGGTAATTTGATTCGTGAGTGTGGTGTGTTGAATTCCCTTTCGGAAACCGCACAAAAGGTTTTGGCAAATCTTGTTACAATTTTCCTCGGCATTACAATTGCATCCCAGATGCAGGCTGAGAATTTCTTACAGATGGAAACGCTTTTGATTTTGGGTCTTGGCCTGGTTGCATTTATTTTTGATACAGCCGGTGGCGTACTGTTTGCAAAGCTTTTAAATATCTTTTTGAAAAAGAAAATAAACCCTATGATTGGTGCGGCAGGTATTTCTGCATTCCCGATGTCCGGCAGAGTTGTCCATAAGTTAGGTCTTGAAGCGGATTCCTCAAACTTTTTGCTTATGCATTCCATTGGCGTCAACGTTTCCGGGCAGATTGCATCTGTTATCGCTGGTGGTCTTATTCTGAATTTCTTTATGTAGGAGGAAGTTATAATGAATTTTTCACCGATGGCTTTTATAGAAAACCTGAAATATATGGGTGTTGGAATGCTTACAATTGTTGCCGTTATTGGTGCAATTATCTTAATGACAGCGTTCCTGAATAAAATGTATAAAGAGTAAACAGGTAAAAGTAAGGGTGGCACAAAGCCACCCCTTTTTTGCGCATTAAAAAAACGAGGTCGTAGATGAGGCAACAAATAGCAGCGCAGGATGCGGCCAGACAAAACACCATACAGCGCGCACAAATTACGCCCGTTACGGCGCAGAATGCAGCCGAAGGGCATGTTTTACCTACTGCCAAAGATACGATGGCGGTGCCGAAAAGCAAGAATAATACAAATGCCACGGCCATGGACACCATGACGGACGAAGAATACAACGCGCAGATGGATGTACTAGATGCAGAGGCAAGCATGGCAGGGCAAAGTATGCTGTATGATGATGGGCGGTAGTATATGCTTGTGGGGAAAACAGCAGACGGAATAGAGGTTTACGAAACTTCTGATAAAACAAAAAAACTCTCTTATAAAGAGAGGATGGATGAATTCAAACGCCTTATAACAGAGGAATACAGAGGCAGAACGGCAAAATTTGTTAAAAATGGAAAGGTATTTTTATGCAAAGTTTTCACCCGGAGACGTAAAGAAAAGTATTTACGGTGACACAGTTTCCAGCCCTGAAGGCTGGAAGGCAAAGATAAACGCGGGAGCAGACGGAGATGTGTTCGAACTCGTTGAGAATGCAACATTTGACCGAGAACAAGCCGAAAAAGGAAAGGGAGGCAGGATGCACAACAAAGTAGGTCTTTGGTCTTACTTTGTAAAAACTGTGCAAATTGACAATAAGGTATTTGATGTTTTGGCCAATGTAAGAGAAAAGGCGGATGGTGAATATGTATATTCTATTACGTTGCAAAATAATAATGAAAAAACACCAGCGCCGCCCCTTACGCACTACCGCACATCGACAAACGACGGCGGTCGCGTTGAAAGTGGGGTGCCCACTAGTGTCAATAACAGTATACCACAAACGCCCTCTTTCAGTCAAGAAAATTCTGCACAAAATCCGTCCGGGGAAAACGTGTTGCCTACAGCGGCGGATTTGGACAGGCAGAGACGGGCGGCAAATGCGGAGACGGAAACGGAGCGCACGGGTATTCTTTTGGGAGTTCCAGAGAAAATAATTCAGACGGTAAAGCGGATTTCTAAAATTATCGGCAAAGAGGTTGTTTTCTATCGAAATACGGACGGCAAAGTGAAAAACGACCTCGGGTATTATAACCATGAGGACGGAAAAATTTACATCAATGTCAATGCGAAAAATCCCGTTGCCGTCATTCTCGGCCAT
>JAZNHR010000045.1:0-18455 GCA_045577075.1 Clostridia bacterium
CCTCTGCAAAGGTAAAGCTACGAGGCGTTTTTACGTTAATATCACTGTAGCGGTGGTTCACGCTTCGGATTTCCACGGTAAACTTTTTGTCACAACCAATACGCTCTCCGCTGCCGTACCCTGTCATACTTTTAATCATAAGACTACCTCACCACAATATTGATAAGCTTATCCGGCACCGCAATGACTTTTACGACCTGCTTGCCTTCTATAATTTCTTTGGCTTCCGGGCTTTCCATTGCAATTTTCTCCAGTTCTTCACGGCTCAGGCCTGTGGGAACAGTCATCTTACCGCGGATTTTGCCGTTTGCCTGCAAAACGATTTCGATGGACTCGTCCTTCGTTTTAGCTTCATCGTATGTGGGCCAGCTGGCTTCGTGTAGATAGCCTTCAAAGCCTGCCATTTGCCACATTTCTTCCGTGATATGCGGGGCTGTGGGATTTAAGAGAAGGAGGAATGTGCGCATTTCGGCACGGTTAATTCTTCCAAGCTTATAGATATCGTTAATGAGGCTCATCATCGCTGCAATGGCGGTGTTAAACTTCATCTTCTCTGTATCTTCCGTGACCTTTTTGATGGTCTTATGCATTGCCCCTTCCAGCTCCTTAGAGTAGGCATCGCCGTCCGTTAGCATTGGCATAAGATTCCATACACGCTCCAGGAACTTATGACAACCCTTTACACCGTTGGTGCTCCAGGGCGTCGTCTGGTCAAAGGCACCGATGAACATTTCGTAGGTACGAAGAGTGTCCGCACCAAAGTTTTCCACAACCTCGTCCGGATTTACAACGTTGCCGCGGGATTTAGACATCTTTTCGCCGTTTTCGCCCAGAATCATGCCGTGGGAAGTACGTTTTGCATAGGGCTCCTTCGTTTTTACTACGCCGATATCGTAGAGGAATTTATGCCAGAATCTCGAGTAAAGGAGGTGCAGGGTGGTATGCTCCATACCGCCGTTATACCAGTCTACCGGGAGCCAGTAATCAAGAGCCTCTGCGGCCGCCAGCATATCATCATTATGGGGGTCAATATACCGCAGGAAATACCAGGATGAACCTGCCCATTGGGGCATGGTGTCCGTTTCGCGGCTGGCTTTGCCACCGCATTTCGGGCAAGTGGTATCAATCCAGTCCGTTGCCTTGCAAAGGGGCGATTCACCTTCAGGGCCCGGTGCAAAGTTTTCAATTTCAGGGAGCGTAAGCGGAAGCTGGTCCTCAGGAACCGGTACCCAGCCGCACTTCTCGCACCATACAAGAGGAATGGGCTCACCCCAGTAGCGTTGACGGGAGAAAAGCCAGTCGCGCAGTTTATAGTTTACACGGCGCTGGCCGATGCCCTTTTCGGTGAGAAAGTCCATGATTTTCTCCATGGCGTCTTTCACCTGCAGGCCGTCCAGCATGCCGGAATTGACCATCGTGCCGGTGGCAACATCGGTGAAGGCTTCTTTTTGCACATCTTCTCCGCCTGCCACAACCTCAATAATGGGCAGGTTAAATTTCTTTGCAAACTCCCAGTCACGGGTGTCATGTGCAGGCACTGCCATAATGGCACCTGTGCCGTATGTCATAAGTACATAGTCGGAAATCCAAACGGGAATTTCTTTTCCGTTTACAGGATTTATCGCCATAATGCCTTCAATGGGCACGCCGGACTTATCCTTATTAAGCTCCGTGCGCTCCAGCTCCGATTTATGTGCCGCTTCCTTTCGGTAGGCTTCAATGGCATCGAAATTCGTAATGTATTCTTTCAGCTCGTCAATAAAGGGGTGCTCCGGCGACAGTACCATATAGGTAGCACCGTAGAGGGTATCTGGGCGAGTGGTAAAAATGCGGACAGTTTTATCGCCGCGGTTTAATTTAAAATCAACCTCTGCCCCTTCCGAACGACCAATCCAATTGACCTGCTGAATTTTTACTTTATCGATAAAGTCCAGCTCCTCGATGTCATCGATAAGACGCTGTGCATATTCGGTAATTTTCAGCATCCACTGGCTTTTACGCTTTTGCACAACTTCGCCGCCGCAACGCTCGCACTTGCCGTTTACGACTTCTTCGTTGGCAAGACCCACTTTACAGGAGGTACACCAGTTAATGGGCATTTCCTGCTTGTAGGCAAGTCCCTTTTCAAAAAGCTTCAAGAAAATCCACTGGGTCCACTTATAGTAGGCGGGGTCTGTGGTGTTGACTTCTCTGCCCCAGTCAAAGGAAAAGCCGATGCTTTTGAGCTGACGGCGGAAATTGCCAATGTTATTTTCCGTAACAACTGCCGGGTGAATATTATTTTTAATTGCAAAGTTTTCCGTAGGGAGGCCGAATGCGTCCCAGCCCATGGGGTAAAGCACGTTATAGCCGTCCAGCCGTTTTTTACGGGCAATAATATCCATTGCCGTATAGCTTCTGGGATGGCCTACATGGAGTCCATGCCCCGAAGGATAAGGAAACTCGACAAGCCCGTAAAACTTAGGCTTATCGGATTTGTTTTCCGCACGGAACGTTTCGTTCGTATACCAGTATTCCTGCCATTTCTTTTCAATTTCTCCGAACTTATAGTTCATTTCTTCCATTCCTTTCTACTCTGTAAGCGAAGCGTCCACGCGCTCTGCATCGCCCCAAAGGCGTTCCAGACCGTAGAACTCGCGAATGTCCTTTTTAAACACATGTACAACCACGCTGCCGAAATCCAGAAGTACCCAGGCACCTTCCCGAAGGCCTTCCACGCGAAGGGGACGTTCTCCTTCTTCCGCTGCCTTGTCTATAAGCGCATTTGCAAGGGCCTGTACCTGCAAATTGGAACCGCCCGTGGCAATGACAAAATAATCTGCCACAATGGTAAGACCGCGAATATCCAGAATTTCAATATCACTTGCTTTTTTTTCGTTTAAAATCCTTGCATACTGTATTGCCGTTTCTCGAGATTCCAAATAAAAGTACCTCCACTCTATACTGTCTTTTATCTTATTATTATATCTCACTTTTCCGGGTTTGTCTACAATTTTTTCTAAAAAAGGTACCGCTTTTTCCCATATACAAAAAAAGTGTTGACTTTTTTAGTAGCCTATTGTAAAATATTGGAAGAGGTGGTAATATTTGAGAAATAGAGTGCTTTTGTTTCGTATCTTTTTCATTGCCGGTCTCCTCGTTTGGGGACTGTATACGAAAGCACACCCCGGATATGATATGTTTCTCTGCGGTCAAAAAGTCGGCGCCGTTAAAAACAGAACGCAAGCAGAGGATATTATGGAGATTATCCGGCATGAAACACAAAACGAAAACCTGTCGCCCATCCTGTATCTTCGATTTTTCAAATCTTCCGACAGTATGCATACGGCATTGCTTTTAGAAAACGCAAGACGAGTCACCGGTACTACGCCGGTTGCCGAAGAAGTTGCCGCCACGCAAATAGAACCAGAAGAAACTCCTCTCCTCCCCCCGGGCGTAGGGAGTGGCATCTTTCGGTCTCCCCTTTCGGCGTTTTGCGTTTCCTCGCCGTTTGGCACGGAGGAAGGCCGAAATCATGAAGGGGTAGACATGGCGGCGGAAGCAAATACGCAAATTTTTGCCGCAGACAACGGCACGGTGATTTTTAGCGGCGAATGCCAAGGGTACGGCAATCTCATTATTCTTGACCATCAAAACGGTTACCAAAGCTACTACGCCCATTGCAGTGCACTGCATGTAACCTTGGGTGACACGCCGCAAAAAGGGGACGTGATTGGTCTGGTGGGAAGTACAGGTAACAGCACGGGGCCGCATCTTCACTTTGAAATTCGAAAGGACGAGGTGCCGCAAGACCCCCTTTTGTTTCTCCCCGATGCTTTCACATAATGGAGAAAACGCAGACAAAAAGCAAACGAGGCAAAGGGGTTCTGCCATAGCAGAAGCTTTGCCTCGTTTTTATTTCATTTTGGGTTTAAAGATTAAGGACGCTAAAAAGGCAAATAAAATTGCCGCAGATACGCCACCGGCTACAGAAGTCAGTCCCCCTGTCAGAATACCTACGAGGCCTTTTTCCCCAATTGCCTTCACCACGCCGTTATAAAGGGTATAGCCAAAACCGGTAATGGGCACTGTGGCACCTGCACCGGCAAACTCCACAAGAGGTCTGTATACACCAATGAGTGTTAAAAACACCCCCACGCAAACAAACGTTACCAGGATACGTGCCGGGGTTAGTTTCGTTTTATCAATGAGAATTTGCCCGATTGCACAAATGAGTCCTCCAACCCAAAAGGCATTTATATATTCCATGCAAAACCCACCTTCTTTCTTTTTGTCTAGGATGCGTATAATAAGTAAAAAATATACGAGAAAGCCTTGACAAAAATTCCATATTCCTGTATACTACAAAATTGAAAATGATTCTCAAATTCAAAAGCAGGTGAATTTTTTTATGGCATATACCACAAGACAGCGTACGCTATTACATACGTTCCTAAAAACCCATTCCCACGTTTCCATGCGTGAAATTCTGGATTTTGCCAGAGTGGAAGGGATTGGAACGGCCACGGTGTATCGATATTTAGATAAACTCGTGCAGGAAGGTCTCCTTTGTAAATATGCCCACGGCGGCACAAGAGAAGGCGGCACGTGTTTCCAATGGCACGAAATGGATTGCCGTCTGTATCATTTTGTTTGTAACGACTGCGGCAAATGCTTTCATTTGGACTGCCACCATCTCGACAAAGTGGACGAGCATATCACGGCGCACCATGCGTTTGCGGTGGATTTATCTCAAACTGTATTTCGCGGCCGATGCGAGCGCTGTGCCGGAAAGGAGACCGTATGAAAAAACTGATACTCCCTCTTCTATTTTGTTTTCTGCTGTGTGGCTGCACAGGACTTTTACCACAGGATGACGGGCGTGTCAAAATTGTAGCAACGCTTTTTCCCCAGTATGATTTTGCCAGAGAAATTTGCGGCGATAAGGCAGATATATTTTTACTCTTGCCCCCGGGCATGGACAGTCATTCCTACGAACCCACGCCTTCTAATATGGTAAAAATCAGCGAGGCGGACCTGTTTCTTTACACCGGGAGCGCTATGGAGCCTTGGGCGGACAAGCTTTCCGAAAGTGTAAAGGGGGAGCGCGTGGATGTTTCCCACGGTCTTTCCCTTTTAAGCGGCGACGATATTCACCATTCCGAGACCCACACCCACGCGAAAGAAACGACAGACCCCCACGTCTGGACAAATCCGCAAAATGCAGTTTCCATGGTGGATACCATATGCGCAGCCGTCTGCAAAAAGGATCCGGTGAATGCAGACTTTTATCGCCAAAATACAGAAAACTACAAGGCAAAGCTGTTACAGCTTGACAGGGAATTTGAAACTTGCGTACAAAACGGAAAACGGAAACACATTGTGTTCGGCGGTCACTTTGCCATGCGATATTTTGTGCATCGATACGGCTTATCCTATGCGTCTGCCTTTGATGCCTGCAGCGGGGAGACAGAGCCTTCCCCGTCCACCTTGATTTCCCTTGTGGAATCCATGCGTACAGAATGTATCCCGGCCGTATTTTACGAAGAGCTGTCTACGCCCCGAACGGCGGCTCTGATTGCCGAAGAAACAGGCGCGCAAATGCTCCTTCTCCATTCGTGTCACAACATTTCTAAAGACGAGAGTGGCGAAACATATCTGTCGCTTATGTATAAGAATTTGGAAAATTTAAAGATAGGACTGAATTGATTTTATGATTTTATCCTGTAACCAGCTCACGTTTTCCTACGACAGTGTAGTCATCGAGGATGTGACCTTTACAGCTAAAATAGGCGATTTCATCTGTATTGTCGGTGAAAACGGCAGCGGTAAAACCACACTGGTTAAAGCCATTTTGGGACTGCTGCCTACAAAAAGTGGCTCTGTGCAGATAAAGGCGGACGTGCCCGTAGGCTACGTTCCCCAAAAGCTTTCCATAAGCCGCGATTTCCCTGCGTGTGTCGAGGAAATTGTTCGAAGCGGTATTGTAACAAAACGTCCCTTCCTGTCCAGAGCAGAAAAGGAAACGGCTCTTCATGCCATGGAGCTTTTTGACATCACCGGCCTTCGCCGCAAAAGCTTTCGCGCCCTTTCCGGCGGCCAACAGCAACGCGTGCTTCTCGCCCGTGCGTTTTGTGCATCCAAAGAATTTTTAGTGCTGGACGAGCCTGTAACAGGGCTTGACCCCAAGGCAGTTTCTGATTTATATGCACTGCTTAAAAAAATAAACGAGCAGGAAAAGACCACGATCTTGATGGTCTCCCATGATATTCGTGCAGCAATGCAAATCGCAACAAAAATATTACACATGGATAAGACCGTCCAGTTTTTTGGCGCGCCGGAACACTATATTTGCAGCGAATGCGGCAAACGTTTTATGGGGGGTGAAAAAAATGCCTGATATTATGACCCTTCTTTCCTACTCCTTTATGCAGCGTGCTCTCATTGTCGGGCTTTTGGTAGCCCCTTGTGCTGCTCTTCTCGGTGTTTCTCTCGTACTTCGTCGCTACGCCATGATTGGGGACGGACTTTCCCACGTGGGTTTTGGTGCACTATCTCTTGCCCTGGCTCTGGATGCCGCCCCCCTTGCGGTTTCTCTCCCGATTGTGATTGCGGCGGCGTTTCTGCTTCTGCGTCTTAGCGACGGGAGCCGTCTACAGGGGGATTCGGCAATTGCACTAATTTCCTCCTCAGCAATTGCCGCCGGGGTTGTAATTACATCCCTTTCAAAGGGCATGAGCACAGATGTAAATGACCTGATGTTCGGCAGTATTCTGGCTATGACGAAAAGCGACGTTCTCCTTAGCGTCATTCTTTCCCTGTCTGTTCTGTTGGTCTTTATTCTCTATTACCGAAAGATTTTTTCTATTACATTTGACGAAAGCTTTGCGCGCACTACGGGCATACGTGTTTCCTCCCACACCATACTCCTTGCCCTTTTAACGGCAATTACTATCGTAGTGGGTATGCGGATTATGGGGGCAATGCTTATATCCAGCCTCATTATTTTTCCCGCGCTGACGGCTATGCGCGTATTCCGAAGCTTTCGCGGCGTAACCATATTTGCCGCGGTTATATCCCTGCTTTCTTTTATAGCCGGACTTATTCTGTCTTTCCGATTTTCCTTGCCCACGGGAGCGACCATTGTACTTACGAATTTATTTTTCTTTCTGCTTTGCAGCATTTTAGGACGAAAAAGATAAAGGAGTTTTTGAGATGAACAAAGAAAACATAGCGAAAAAATATTACGAAGAAGGCTATAACTGCTGCCAGGCAGTTGTTGCTGCATTTCAGGATGAAATCGGCGTGGATTTTGACACCCTTTTGCGCCTTTCCTCTTCTTTTGGCGGCGGCATGGGCGGTCTTGGAGAAGTTTGCGGTGCTGTCAGCGGAATGTTTTTGGTGCTGGGAGCTATGACGGGCTACGATTCTTCATCTGACCCCAGTGAAAAACAGATACATTACGCCAGAATTCGTGAAATTGCAAGACAATTTGAAGAAAAGCACGGCAGTCTTTTATGCCGAACGTTAAAATCTCCCGAAACAGGACGTGTTTCCTGTGGGGAACTTGTGGCATGTGCGGCTTCTCTAACGGAAGAATTCCTTGCCAACACAAAAAATATTTGAAAATAAAAAAAACACTTGCTTTTTCAGAAAGAGTGTGGTATACTTTATTTCTGTTAAAGCAAATATTTGCCGGTGTGATGGAATTGGCAGACGTGACGGACTCAAAATCCGTTGGACTAATCCTCCGTGTGGGTTCGAGTCCCACCACCGGCACCAGAAAAAGAAAACACCCTGTTGGGTGTTTTCTTTTTTTATGTTGAGAGGGGGTCGAACCCTGAGAGGGCTGAAAGCGTTAAGAAAAAGTTGCCGTGGAAAGTTTTTTAGCTTTCAGGTGCGCAGTCGGGTACTGCACGACTTGTCGTGCGGTCGACAAGCAGTAAAGACGCCACGCGGCTTTGTCCCACCACCGGCACCACGAAAAAAGACATCCAATGGATGTCTTTTTTCGTTATTTTTGCCTTATGACAAGTTATATTGCTTCGCAGTTAAACAACTTTACCGTGCACAAAAAACCATCCCGACAAACGGGATGGTTTTTTGATTATCCATTCGGATTTTGTACAAATTTACGAAGAGAATCTGCGAGGGCAGAAATTCTTGTTTTCTTAATAAAGAAATTGCATTCCCCATTTTCATACAGGGCGTAATGAAAGCCGTCGTAGGGGTAATAGGAAAGCGTGGTGGCACTACCGTCCGTCAGCGTATATACAATGGACGCTTCCGGCGTCTTTCCTTCCGTTTTTACAGGGCTTTGCACAAGCCCGTCAACAGAAAGACCTGCAATTTCCATATACAAATACTTAAATGCATCTTCCTTTGCAGGCACATCGTCTACAAAGAATCGCATGATTTCCCCCTCCATGGCCACGCGAAGCGTGGCACTAACGCCGGGAAGATGCATTTCAATTGTTTCCACGGTATCAAGCGGAATCAAATTCGTTTCTTTTTCCAAAACGTCAAAGGGCGTAACGGTCATAAAGGGCAGGGTTTTACCCATAGCGTACACGGCAGAATTGCCGTCTACCATAATATAATAGTTGTCGTTCGCGTATCCCACAGAAAAACGCACCGTTTCCGTATCGGTACTTACTGTGACAGTATCGCCTTGAAATCCATAGAGAGACAAATCCTTCGGATTATCTGCCGCCACATCTATGGCCACCAGCATGCTGATTGGGGATAGAATTTTTTCCTGTACAGCCGTATTATCCGCATTTCGCTTTAGGGGGCTTTCCATTCGCCATGTGGACACAGCGCCGGGGTATGCACCCTCCGGCGGTGCTTCATACCGAATGTGGAGCGTTTCACCGCCATGGGTAATGGAAACGGAGCGAATGGCCAAGTGATTAAAGGCTGTAATCGTCATCACGCGAAACGTGTTTAAATTACCGCAAAAAGAGCCGGCGGTAGCAGTTGGTAACATATACACATTTTTTTCACCGAAAAGGCAGGCATAGTACCCGTCCCCCGAAGGTGTAAGATTACCGACGGAAAATACTGCCGTATTTCCGTTTTGGCTCGTAAGGGTTACTGTGGCCTGTGGATTCTGTAAGCCATAAGCACTTAAATCTGTAGCATTTGACACAATCAGGCGCTCTGCCGAAAGGGTTGCGGCAGCAAAACACATGCTCTCCACGCGGCTTTGATTGAGTAGGATATACGGTGCATTTTTTACAAGCCAACTTGCCTCATCCCGTACAAACGCAAATGTACCGGTGCTGTTTTGAATTTCCACCTGCATTACAAGGGAAGCATCCATGGATAAAAGTGGTATCTGGGGCGTAGGCGTTTCCTCTGCCGGTTTTTCTGTTGGATCATAATTTTCAATGACAATATACGCCGAGCCGAGCAGGGCAAAAATAAGGGCAAAGGAAGCTATGACTTTCCAGTATTTTTTCAGCCATCCTCCCTTTATTTTGTTTTCACTCACAGATGCCGCCTCCTTCTCCATACATATACGCCGGCGGCAAAGCAAAGGAGTGCAGGCAAAACGCAGATGGCGGCGATATAAAACTTCGTAAGGCCGTCGGAAATCATAAGCGTGCGCATTAAAAGGCTCTTGGGTGACACGGAAAGCACACCGTCCTCATTCTTGACGACATAGTTTGTGATGCCATATAAGAACGAACGGTTTGCAATAGCCCCCTCGGAAAGGAAAAAGGAATCATACATTTTATAAGAGCCGGAAACCACAAGGCGCGATTCCGCTTTATCCATAATTTGACGGGTCAGCGCGGCGGCGACAGGCATTTGTCCTTCTCTTATGTAGCCTTGGACACTCGGGTCAGACCCATGCACAGAAAACGCGGCATTTGTAGTTGTCAAAAGCGGCTGCACGGTGACTTCCTGTACTTCTGAAAGCTCCATGCTACGTGTATGCATACATACAAGCTGTTCATTCCCCGCCATGAACCCTTCCGTTATAGCGTGGGAAGCCGCATCGGGAATAAACATATAGGGGTAATTGATTGTACGAGAAGAATCCGCTTCGCACACTAAATCTTGATACATTCCAACCCCCCAGAAGGAACGAAGATACTCTTCCAGGCGCGGTAACGCTTTACCGGACGTAAAGGCAACATGTGCACCCTTGCCTTTTAAGAGAAAAGCATCCAGACGCAGTAGCTCATCCTCCGTAAAATCATCGCTCGGTGCCATAATATAAACGGCATCCGCGTCTTCGGGAATATCCTGTGTCTTTAAATCAATCTGGTACGTTTCAATATTTTCGTTTTTCAGCGCACCCATCACAGGCGTATAATCCACTTCATTATGCCCATAGGTAAAATATACACGCTTTGTTTCGTCACTTGCAACAAAGGCGATCCCACGGGTCAAAAGCTGTTCAAGTCCGAAGAAAGCCGCGTTCAGCGTTTGGCCGGACTGCGTCTGATAGCTCTGGTAAATCTCCGAAGGCAAAATAGCGCGGTAGCGCGTTCCACGTTCCAAAACAATGGTGTTTTGCTGAATGGCAATGCCCTTATCGGTAAAACGGCGTGCAGAAATCGGGTCCGTATTCGGGTCGCTCTGCACAATCTTTAAATATTTCGATGCTGTGCGGTACATATCAAGCGTCTGCACAATCTGGTCATTTTCATGCCCTGCCGAGGCAAAATAATATAGGGTAACTTCCTCATCAAGGGCCGATAAAACGGCTTTTGTTTCGTTTGTTAGGGCGTACAGCTTGCTTTCCGTTAAATCCCACCGAAGCTGAATTTTGTCAGCTGCGGCACCGATTACAACATTAAAAAGTACAATTGCCGCGATGGAAGCTGCAAGAAATGCCGCTGCCGAGAGGGTACGTTTTGTTTTCAATTTCCACTGCATACTTTCCCTCTCCTTTCTAGCTCCAGCGTCTTCTGTCTACCACGCGAATGGTAAATAACAAAAATACTGCTGTGAAACTCATATAATATACGATAGCAGGAATGCTCAAAACGCCAAGGCCGAATTCTGCGTACCATTTCGTCACGTTAATGCAATCCAAAATGGCAAGGAGAACTTTGCTGTGTATTACACTTTGTGACCAATCCATGGCATATAAAAGCATAAGTGCCGCAAATGTACCGATGGCGGCAGAGGACTGGTTTTGCGTCAGCGAAGACACAAAGAGACCTACAGAAATAAATGCAAATCCCAGGAGAACAAAACCTAAATAATTGCAAAAAATCTTTGCATAGTCAGGTGTGCCGTGCATGCCGATTACAAAGAGATACAAAAGCGTGACCGCCAGGGTGATAAGGTACATGGCGCATGCCGCGGCAAATTTTCCAAGGACAATGCTCCTAACCGATACAGGTGCCGTTAAAAGAAGCTGGTCTGTACGGCTATTCTTCTCTTCACTTAAAAGACGCATGGTGAGAATCGGAATAAGGAAGAGAAACATCATCAGCATATTGGAAAGCACCTCACCAAGGTCGGGCGACTTTGGCAAAAGGTTGGAAACGGCAAAGAAATAGCCGGATACTGCAAGGAACATGCCAATAAATATGTAGCCTACCGGCGTTTGAAAATACGCTCTGAGTTCACGCTGAAATATGGCTTTCACTTGCTTTCCCCCTCTCTGCTGCCCGAAACCGCCTGCAGGAAAATTTCCTCCAGTGTGGGCGTGGCTTTTTTAAGCGTTAAAATGGGAATGTTAGCACTATAAAGTGCGCGGCAAAGTTCCGGGCGGACATCCATGTCACAGTTTAAAAGAAACTCTACCTCTCCTGCCTTTTCTTCCCGTATCTCTACGCCTTTTATGTGTGCTACATTGGAAAGCGCGGCTTTTGCCGTCTGGGGCGCGGAAAGAAGCTGCACCGTATAGCGGTAGTCTCCTTCGCCACTCATTTCGGCACTTGTTCCCTCTGCAATGAGCTTGCCGCGGTTAATAATCAGCATACGGGAACAAATGGCGCTTGCCTCCGAAAGAATATGCGTGCTTAAAATCGTTGTTTTTCCAAGACCGGAAATGACGTTTCGAAACTCGATAATTTGCGCCGGGTCAAGCCCTATAGTGGGCTCGTCCAAAATGAGGACGCAAGGGTCACCGACAAGTGCCTGTGCAAGCCCTGCGCGCTGGCGATACCCCTTTGAAAAATTGCGAAGAAGCCTACCACCCATGTGGGAAAGGCTTGCCAGCTCCTTTATTTCCGCGAGATGCTTTTTCCGGGGCTGTGTGGCACCTTTAAGGTCATACACAAAGTCCAGATATTCATCCAGGGTCATGTCGAGATAAAGGGGCGGCAGCTCAGGCAGGTACCCGATTCGTTTTTTTGCCTCCATGGGGGCGTTTACAATATCATGCCCGTCAACGGTGATCGTACCGCTTGTGGAGGAAATATAGCCTGTCAACATATTCATAGTGGTAGACTTTCCCGCCCCGTTGGGACCGAGAAACCCGATGATTTCACCGGGGGCAATGGAAAAGCTAATGTCGTCGACCGCTTTTTTTGTGCCGTAATGTTTGGAAAGATGCGAAACTTTAATCATCAAAATCAGTCCTTACTCTGTTTTTTCCGCGATGGCAATACCAAGCTCGTCCAGCTGTTTTTTATCAACAGGAGAGGGTGCCGCCGTCATAAGTTCGGAAGCGTTCTGCACCTTCGGGAACGCAATTACGTCACGAATGGAACTGCAGCCGCAAAGAAGCATAACGAGTCTATCAAGGCCGTAGGCAAGACCGCCATGGGGCGGTGTGCCGTAGCGGAAGGCTTCCAGAAGATGCCCAAAACGTCCTTCTGCTTCTTCTCGCGTCATGCCGATGGCTCGAAACATCTTTGCCTGCATATCACTTCTGTGAATACGGATACTGCCGCCGCCAACCTCAACGCCGTTTAACACGATGTCATATGCCTTGGCAAGCACCTTTTCGGGGGCTGTTTCCAAAAGGTCTGCATCCTCGTCTCTGGGGCAGGTGAAGGGGTGATGCATCGCGGTATATCTGCCTTCCTCTTCGTTATACTCAAGAAGCGGGAAATCGGTAACCCACAGGAAATTCCACTTATTTTCATCCAGTAAGTTCAGCTTTTTAGCAACATGCACACGGAGATTGCCGAGGGCGTCAAATACAACGTTGTTTTTATCTGCAACTATGAGAATCAGATCCCCATTCTTTGCATCTGCTGCCTTTATGATGGCATCCATTTCTGCTTCACTAAAGAATTTTGCAATGGGGCTCTTTACTGTTTCGCCAAGGCTAATCCAGGCAAGACCCTTTGCACGGTAGGTCTTTACGTATTCGCCAAGGGCATCAATTTCCTTTCTGGAGAAGGACGCACCACCGGAAACCGTAATCGCACGCACGCTTCCCCCCGCCTCGATGGCAGAGGCAAATACGGAAAAACCACAGCCGCGCACCGTATCGGTAAGGTCGCAAAGTTCCATGCCAAAACGGGTATCCGGCTTGTCCGAGCCATAGCGGCGCATCGCTTCGCTATAGGGAAGCCGCGGAAGCGGAAGCTTTATATCTACGCCACGGATTTCTTTCATAAGACGGGCAATATAGCCTTCATTAACGGCAATTACATCATCCACATCTACAAAGGACATTTCCAGGTCAATCTGTGTAAATTCCGGCTGACGGTCTGCACGCAAATCTTCATCACGGAAGCATTTTACAATCTGGAAGTACCGGTCCATGCCCGACACCATCAAAAGCTGTTTATACTGCTGGGGAGACTGGGGCAACGCATAAAAACTGCCGGGGTGCACGCGGCTGGGCACGAGATAGTCTCTCGCCCCTTCCGGTGTACTTTTAGTAAGCATGGGGGTTTCAATTTCCCAAAAGCCGTTTTCCGCAAAGTACTGCCGCGTTAAAAACGCAACCTTATGGCGTACTTCCAAGGGCTGCATCACAGACCCGCGGCGCAAATCCAAATAACGGTACTTAAGGCGCATTTCATCATTTACCTTCGTCTGGTCGGAAACGACAAAGGGCGGCGTATCTGCTTCGGAAAGAATATTTAAAGCAGTAACATCAATCTCAATTTCGCCGGTTTTCATGTTGCCATTTGTCATGCCTTCCGCGCGGCGGCAAACGGTGCCCTTAGCCTCAATCACATATTCCTGATGAAGTCCTTGGCCGATTTTATAAATTTCTGCATTATCTGCATTCATGACAAGCTGTAAAATGCCGCTGCGGTCACGAAGGTCCACGAAAATCAGGTGGCCAAGGTCACGCACCTTCTGCACCCAGCCCATAACTATAACGGTTTCGCCTACATGTTTTGCAGAAAGCTCTGTACATCTGTGTGTTCTTTTAAACTGCATCGTTCTTCCTCCTTAGAGTAAAGCAATCAGCGCCGGAATGTCCGAAAGGGACACCGTCTGCTTTTCGCCTGTTTCCATATTTTTCAGCTGTGCTTCCCCGCTTTTTACCTCGTCTTCCCCAAGCACCAGAGAAAACGCTGCCCCGTCGCGGTCTGCATTTTTCATCTGGGCCTTGAGGCTCCTGCCTGCCACATCGCAAAGAACGTATACGCCTTCCTCGCGCAGTTTCTGGCAAAGAGAAAGTGCCGCGGCCGTCTGCCCGATGGACGCTACAAATAAACGGGGTGCCTTTTTTTCTTCTTTCACAATCCCCATGGCGCGCAGCACCAGAATGATGCGTTCAATTCCCATGGCAAAGCCCATGCCGGGGCCGGGATTGCCGCCAAGCTCTTTCAAAAGCCCATCATATCTGCCGCCACCGCAAACGGTGCCCTGTGCACCAATCTGTGTAGACACAAATTCAAAAACTGTACGGGTATAATAGTCAAGCCCGCGGACGATGGACGGGTCAATGGAAAAGGGAATGTCCATAGCTTTAAGGTACCCTTGTACCGCTTCAAAATGGGCGCGACAATCGTCACAAATATAGTCGAGAATCTGCGGTGCACCGGCAGCAATTTCCTTGCAGACGGGGCTCTTGCAGTCCAAAACACGCATTGGGTTTTTAGAGAGCCGTGTGTTACAAGTTTCACAAAGCGTTTCGCTGTGGGCGGCAAGGTACGCCGTGAGTGCTTCATTATATTTTTTTCGGCATTCGGGACAACCGATACTGTTTAGGTTCAGGGTAAGACCCGTAGCCCCGAGATTTTTGAAAATGGTTGCTGCCACGGCAATGATTTCAGCATCAAGCGCAGGGTCTTCACTCCCGTAGGCTTCAATGCCGAACTGGTGGAACTCTCTGAGTCTTCCCGCCTGTGGCTTTTCATAGCGGTAACAGGCGCCGCAGTAGTAAAGCTTGACCGGCTGGGGCAATGCATGCATGGAATGTTCAATATACGCTCTTGCCGCCGAAGCCGTACCTTCCGGGCGAAGGGTGATGCTTCTATCCCCTTTATCGTTAAATGTATACATTTCCTTTTGCACAACGTCCGTTGTGTCTCCGACGCCGCGCTGGAAAAGTTCTGTATGCTCAAAAACAGGCGTGCGGATTTCTTCGTATCCGAACGTCCTTGCGGTTTCTGCCGCTGTTCCTTCCACAAAACGCCATATATGCGCGTCTTGCGGTAAAATATCTGCCGTGCCGCGCGGTGCTTTAATTGCCATAAAGAATTCCTTCCTTCATTTGCAGTGCCAACTGGGCATACTGCTGTGATAATACCATATATTTTACCTGAAATTATATGCTTCTGTCAAGCGTTCTATGAGAAAATTTACAATATAGACAAAATTTCTTTTTTTGCATAATCCACATACTTCGTCCATATACTGTACAAACATTTTCGAGAAGGAGGCAATGGAATGCATATATATGAGGACATTGCAAAACGGACGGACGGCGATATCTACATAGGTGTTGTCGGCCCCGTTCGAACCGGAAAATCCACTTTTATTAAAAAATTCATGGATCTTCTTGTTCTGCCCAACATTGAAGGCGAGCACAAAAGGGAACGGGCACAGGACGAGCTGCCCCAAAGCGCGGCTGGCCGTACTATCATGACAACGGAACCGAAGTTTATTCCGAATGAGGCAGTAGAAATTCATCTTGGAGACGCCGCCGCCTTAAAGGTGCGCCTTATCGACTGCGTGGGCTACATGGTAGATGGTGCCCTTGGAAGCACCGAGGATGGAGAGGTACGCATGGTGAAAACGCCGTGGTATCAAGAGGAAATTCCATTTGACCGCGCGGCAGAGCTGGGAACACAAAAGGTTATAAAAGAACATTCTACCATTGGTCTTGTCATTACCACTGACGGCACGATTACGGAAATCGAAAGAGAAAACTATGTGCCGGCTGAAGAAAGAGTCATCGGCGAGCTTTCCGCTCTCGGCAAGCCGTTTATTGTAGTGTTAAACAGCACCGAGCCCCATTCCGCGGCGTGCCAGATGCTAAAGGAGGAAATGGAAGAAAAGTACGGCGTGCCGGTTCTTCCCTTAAACTGTGCAATGCTGGACAAAGAGGATGTCGCGAGCATTATTGAGCGTGTGCTGTTTGAGTTTCCCCTTTCGGAAATTGCCATTGACCTGCCCGGGTGGGTTGACGGGCTGGATGATACGGACGAAATCAAAATGAGCCTTTTAAAAACCATCTCCGAAAGTCTTGACGGCGTAAGCCGTGTGCGTCACATGGACAAAATGCTGGATAAAATCGCGGCATGTCCTTATGCGGAAAGCGCGAAAATGCAGGAAATCAATCTTGGCAACGGCCATGTGCGGTTTTCCGTTTCCGCACCCACAGGTCTTTTCTATGAAGTTTTAAGCCGCGCCACCGGTCTTACCATTGACGGCGAGGAAATGCTGATGCAGGTCATGCGCGAGCTTGCAAAGGCGAAAAAGAAGTACGATAAGCTTGAATTTGCTTTGCATGAGGTCGAGGAAACAGGCTACGGCATTGTTACGCCCGATATTGACGATTTACAACTGGAAGAACCGGAAATTGTACGACACGGCGGAAGGTTTGGGATTCGTCTGCGTGCCAGCGCCCCCTCCATTCACATGCTGCGGGCGGACGTGGAAACGGAAGTCAGCCCCATTGTGGGAACGGAAAAACAGTCTGAGGAGCTTGTGCAGTATCTCCTCAGCGAGTTTGAAGTGGACCCTAAGAAAATCTGGGAATCGAACCTCTTTGGTAAATCTCTTCACGCCCTTGTTAACGAAGGATTGCATAATAAGCTTTACCGCATGCCGGAAGCGGCGCAAGGCAAGCTTCGGGAAACGCTGGAGCGAATTATCAACGAAGGCAGCGGCGGTCTTATCTGTATCATTTTATAGTGAAAAGCCCCCTCACGGGGGCTTTTTTAGTTGAGCATATTGAGAACATTATCTTGTGGCGCACCGCTTACGCCCGTTACATTCGTAAAGCTTTGGGGCACTTCCCCAACGATAACCGCCTGAGCGACGGGAATCGTAGTATGTATTTCCGTTTCCTTTGCCCCACCCGGTATGAGTACGCTGATTTTTGCCGTTACCGTCAAATGAATTTCATGCCGTGTCTGGTTAATACCCGCCTCGTGAAAGCTGTCCTGCATGTCTACAACTGCGCGTCCCACACTTGTAAGCTTTATCGGTATTCTCGGGCCGTATCCGGAGAGAAATCCGTCCGAAAGCAGGGTGCCGAGTGGAATTTTCAGTACCATTTCATCAATTCTTCGCATTTTCTCCTGTACATGCACCGCTATTTCTGCTTTCAAGCGGCTGATTTCCTCAACGTTTGCCGTAACCGCAGAAATACGGCTGTGCGCATCCTTTTGTAAAATGGCAAGGTCCCCATAGTCTACACTTTCGGAAACAATAATGCGATTTACTTCATCATTGATTGTACTGACGGCAACACTTTGCGCACGAGCCGCCGCCACCTGACTGATTATGGGGCGAATTCTTGTTTCATATAAAACGAAAACAGCAATCGATGTAAAAAGCATAAAAAGGAGGAGTAAAAAGATTCCAAGCCGCCTTTTCCTGTATCTGTTTTTTCGGTAAATTCGCATAAATCACCTCCCGAAACAAGTATATGCACGTTCGGAAGGTTTTGTGCGGAAACAAAAAGCCGGAGACAACGTCTCCGGCAAGTTATTATTTTTTCCATGTACTCGGCGAAAACAAAATGAGCATTGGAAAGATTTCAAGACGTCCCACAAGCATATCAAAGGTAAGGACAAGGGTTGAAAGTGCGGAATAACCGCCAAAATTTCGGGCAGGGCCCACGTCGCCAAGCCCGGGGCCGATGTTGTTAATCGTCGCCGCAACGGCTGTGAAATTCGTCGTAAAGCCAAAATTATCAAGGCTGATAAAAAGCACGGAAAGTGCAAAAACCACGAGATACGACGCCATGAAAACGTTGACAGCCCGTACCGTTTCATGTGCCACCTCTCGCCCGCTAAGCGTAATTTTAATTGTGTTTCGCGGATGAACGGCAATACGAATCTGTTTATGATGCTTTTTATTAAAATCAGTATTCTGGACACTTTGATACCGCCGCCGGTACTGCCGGCGCAGGCACC
>JAZNHR010000046.1:0-13616 GCA_045577075.1 Clostridia bacterium
AATTAAATATTTTGTGAAAAACCCTTGACAAAAATAGAAAAAAGTAGTATACTATAAAAGCTGTTTATCGGGGTGTAGCTCAGTTTGGTATGAGTGCTTGGTTCGGGACCAAGAGGCCGCGGGTTCAAGTCCCGCCACTCCGACCAGAAGAGAGCGGCAATTTCGATACGAATTTGACTTTCTTTTTTTTAAGCAAAAAAGGAGTAGCTTTTCGCTACTCCTTTACTTGTTTTAAAACTTATAAAAGTTCAGAGAGGGCAACGGCTACGGCTACGGTCATACCAACCATCGGGTTGTTACCTGCGCCGATGAGACCCATCATTTCAACGTGTGCCGGAACGGAGGAGGAACCTGCGAACTGTGCATCGGAATGCATTCTGCCCATGGTGTCGGTCATGCCGTAGGAAGCAGGGCCGGCTGCCATGTTATCGGGATGCAGCGTTCTGCCTGTACCGCCGCCGGAAGCAACGGAGAAATACTTCTTGCCCTGTTCGATACATTCCTTCTTGTGTGTACCGGCAACGGGGTGCTGGAAGCGTGTGGGGTTGGTGGAGTTACCGGTGATGGAAACGTCAACCTTTTCATGATGCATGATGGCAACGCCTTCGCGAACATCGTCTGCGCCGAAGCAGCGTACCTTTGCGCGTTCGCCGTCGGAATATGCCTTTTCGTAAACAATTTTAAGTTCCCCTGTGTAGTAGTCAAATTCCGTTTCTACATAGGTAAAGCCGTTGATTCTGGAAATAATCTGTGCTGCGTCCTTGCCGAGACCGTTGAGGATTACCTGCAGGGGCTCTTTTCTTACCTTGTTTGCAGATTTTGCAATACCGATTGCACCTTCTGCGGCGGCAAAGGATTCGTGACCTGCGAGGAATGCAAAGCACTTCGTTTCGTCACGAAGGAGCATAGCGCCGAGGTTACCATGGCCAAGACCTACCTTTCTGTCATCGGCAACAGAGCCGGGGATACAGAAGGACTGGAGGCCTTCGCCGAGGATTTCGGCAGCTTCGCTTGCATTCTTATAGCCTTTCTTAATTGCGATTGCCGCGCCTACAATGTATGCCCAGCAAGCGTTTTCAAAACAGATAGGCTGAATCTGCTTTACGATGTTGTATACGTCCAGACCCTTTTCGTCACAGATTTTCTTGGCGTCTTCGATAGAAGCAATGCCGTATTTATTGAGTGCCGCATTGATCTGGTCAATTCTTCTTTCATAGCTTTCAAATAAAGGCATGTCTGTTTCTCCTTTCTACTGCTCACGGGGATTGATGATCTTTGCAGCATCATCAAATCTGCCATACTGGCCGGAAGCTTTTTCAAGGGCTTCGTTTGCATCTGTACCCTTTGCAATCATATCCATCATTTTGCCAAGATGTACGAACTTATAGCCGATGATGTGGTCTTCACTGTCGAGTGCAATCTGTGTGATATAGCCCTCTGCAAGTTCGAGGTAGCGGGGGCCTTTTTCTTTTGTGGAGAAAACAGTACCAATCTGGCTGCGGAGACCCTTACCAAGGTCCTCAAGGCCTGCGCCGATGGGGAGTCCGTCTTCAGAGAAAGCCGTCTGCGTTCTACCGTAAACAATCTGCAGGAACAGCTCACGCATAGCGGTGTTAATCGCGTCACAAACAAGGTCGCTATTGAGTGCTTCCAGAAGTGTTTTGCCGGTGAGAATTTCGGAAGCCATAGCGGCAGAATGGGTCATGCCGGAGCAGCCGCAAGTTTCGATTAAAGCCTCTTCAATTACGCCTTTTTTTACGTTAAGGGTTAATTTACACATACCCTGCTGCGGGGCGCACCAGCCGATACCGTGTGTAAGACCCGAAATATCGCTGATTTCCTTAACCTTTACCCATTTACCTTCTTCAGGAATGGGAGCAGGACCGTGGCAAACGCCTTTTGCCACGCACTGCATCTGTTGCACCTCGTGGGAAAATTTCATAGTAGTATCCTTCCTTCCAAATGAATTTATGATTATTTTACCATTTTCCATGCCATAAATCAAGCCCTATTTTCATAAAACCCGATTTTTTTTCAAAATATTCGGTTTTTCCCGAAATGCCCCTTTTTCATGCCTGTTTCCTGCCCTGTTCGCCTCACTTCTTTTATGGTATGCTATTTAGATGAAAGGAGGTGAATACCATGCGAAAAAAAGTGGCTGACAAGAAGGAAGTCCAAGCGTTTTTAACTTCGGTGCTTCGAGACGAGGAGGCGGACGTAAAAGACAGGCTCAAGGTCTCTGAATGTCTTTTAAAGCTTGCGGATGAGGACGAGGACAGGGACACGGGGAATCTGGAGGTCAAAATCCGGATGGTGGACTAGGATGGAGCTCACCTTTTCCGTAACAAAAAAGCAAGCCGCCTTTATAAGCGCCTGCGAGGACGAGGTGCTCTACGGCGGCGCAGCAGGCGGCGGCAAATCCTTCGGGCAAGTTGTGGACGCATTTTTATATGCCGCAAGGTACCCGAAAAGCCGGCAGCTTCTCTTGCGTTCTTCGTTTCCGGCGCTGGAGCGTTCCCTTATTATGACGGCTCTGGAAATTATCCCCGCATCCCTCTATAAGTACCAAAGCTCCAAGCACAAAATGCGTTTTTTTAACGGCTCCATTTTGGAGTTCGGCTTTTTGGCACAGGACGCGGACGTGGTGATGTACCAATCGGCGGAATATGATGTGATTCGCTTTGACGAGCTGACCCATTTTACGGAGTATCAATACGTATACATGCTCAGCCGCCTGCGCGGCACAAGCGGCTACCCGAAACAAATGAAAAGCACCACAAATCCGGGAAGCCGCGGCCACGGCTGGGTAAAAGAGCGGTTTATAAACCCTGCACCGCCCATGACGGCATTTGGAAAGAGCCAGACCCGAATTTTTATCCCGGCAAAGGTGGAGGAAAACAAGTTTCTGATGGAAAAGGATGCCGCGTACCTTACTCGCCTTCAGCTTTTGCCCGAGAATGAAAAGAAAGCCCTCTTATACGGGGACTGGGATATTTTTGAGGGACAGTTTTTTAGTGAATTTTCGAGAGAAAAGCACGTCATACACCCAACGGAACCCCCTCCCTACCACAAGCGGTTTCGTTCCCTGGACTACGGGCTTGACATGACGGCGTGCTACTGGTGGGCGGTGGACGGCGAAGGAAGCCTTACCTGCTACCGAGAGCTTTACCAAAGCGGCCTTACCCTTTCGGAGGCGGCGAGGGCTATCATAGCCGCAACGCCACCCGAGGAAAAAATCACGTACACCGTCGCGTCCCCCGATTTATGGAACAGGCGGCAGGACACGGGCAAAAGCGGCGTGGAGATTATGGCGGCGGAAGGGCTGTGCGGTCTTATCCGCGCGGACAACCGAAGAGTGGCAGGCTGGCGCGTACTTCGGGAATATTTACGAGGCGGCAAAATACAGATTTTTAATTCTTGCGTGAATCTCATTCGCACCCTGCCTGCCCTGATATATGATCCCCACGCTCCTGAAGATGCAGCAGACAGACCACACGAAATTACACACGCACCGGAATCGGTGCGGTATGCGGTGATGTCCCGTCCTCCCCTATCCATTCGCCCCCAAAAACGGCAGGGGCGACTTACGCCGGGGGAGCGTTTGGACTTACAGGAAGAAAACAGCATTGAAATTAAAAAAAGAAAGTGAGGTGATTTTATGGCAGAAATTATACTGGAGCATAATTTAGAAGGCTTTTCGGGAAACAGTGAAGCACTTGGGGAAGCGGTTATAAAACTGCAAAAAAGCCTTTCGTGGCTACTGGCACATCTGGACAGCCAAAATGTGCGGTCGATTAACACAAATCTAACCGAGGTCAAAAGCGAGGACGGCGCTACAACCCTCGACGGCGCGCTCATACAAATGCGCGATGCAAAGGGGCGACTGCGTGCACGCCTTGGAAAAGACAAAAGCGGCGATTTTATTTTTGAAATCTACGATAAAAAGGGAAACACCGCCATTCATCTCGATGAGGACGGGAATGCCGTTTTTTCAGGAAACATTGAAGGTGCAACCATTACGGGTGCGGAAATTGAGGGCAGTAACATCCGCGTTGCTCCCAATGATTACAGAGACTACATTGCCCTGGAAAACGACGGCGTGCATGACACCTTAGGGCTTTACTACGGGGGCGTGCGCATCGGCGGTATGCGCCTACTGGACGCAGGCGGCTTTGAAATTTTCGGCAGTAAAATTTCCATCGGCTCTGCATCGGGTACAGTTTCCATTCAAAGCGGTGCCAGCGGCAGCTTTACCGCAGATGGCAAAACCGTGACGGTCGAAAAGGGCGTAATTACTTCTATTTTGTAAAGATTTCATTCTGCAGTTACGACAAAGATGTCGTGTATTGGGAAAACAAACCTATATGTGCAAAGTGTTTATTGCAGCTGCGTCAGTAAAAATAATGGGATTTTTTTGGAAGGAACTGTTGCAAATTTTATTTTCGTGTGCTATACTTATTTTATAGAGGCTGCGGCACGGACGGTTTTGCCGCAGAAGCAAATGAAAAAGGAGCGTTCCGAAATGTATTGTAAAAACTGCAACAGTGAACTGAAAGAAAATGCAAAATTCTGCACAACGTGCGGAAAGCCCGTAGAAATGGCAGCACCTGTAGTGGAAGCTGTACCGGCACCCGAGGCAGCACCGCAGGCTGCACCCCAGCCCCAGGCGGCTCCCTCCTACCAGGCAGCACCGCAGTATCAAGCGGCACCCCAGTATCAGCAGGCTCCGCCCCAGTAACAGGCGGCTCCCCAGGCGGCACCGGTCTATAATAACTTTTATGCCGCACCAAAATACCCCGTTTCCATCGGCGGCTGGATTGGGCGGTCCCTCATTCCCATGATTCCCTTTGTAGGTCCCTTGATTTACTTCATCATGCTGTTTATCTGGGCCGGCGATAAGGGTAAGGAAGAAACCTTTAACAACTGGGCAAAGGCACAGCTTGTTGTTATGCTTATCGGTATTGTTCTGGGTCTTATTGTTCTCGCTATTATCGGTGCAGCAGTCGGCAGCATTTTCGACCTTTTTGAAGAAGCATTTGCAGTAAGCGCGCGTATGTAACAGAAAAGGCTGTGACGAAATTCGTCACAGCCACTTTTTTTACTACAAAAGCACAATGCCTGCTTCTTTGCATTTTTCAACGGTTTCATCATCCCAGACGGAAACCTGCACCTGCCCCACGTGGGCTTTACCAAGGAGCAGCATACACACTCTGGACTGCCCGATACCGCCGCCCATAGTAAGGGGCAGTTTATCGGCAAGGAGCAGAGAATGGAACAGGAAGTTTCGCCGGTCATCACAGCCGGCTTTTTTTAGCTGAGCATCCAGCGCATCCTTATCAACTCGAATCCCCATGGAGGAAATTTCAAAGGCGCAGCCAAGCACGTCATTCCAGCACAAAATGTCGCCGTTTAGCGTCCAGTCATCATAATCGGGTGCTCTGCCGTCATGCTTTTCACCGTTTGACAGCACATCGCCGATTTGCATGAGGAATACGCATTTATGTTCTTTCACGAAGGCGTTTTCCCGTTCCTTCGGCGTTTTATCGGGGTAAAGCTGCAGTAATTCTTCGCTCGTGATAAACGTCACATTGCGGGGAATTTCGGTAGTAATGGCAGGGTAGGCTTCTTTGAGTTCCGCAAGGGTATCACAAAGAGCACCGATAATCGTTTCCACCGTTTCTTTTAAGTAGGCCTCTGTGCGCTGAAACGGTGTAATCACCTTTTCCCAGTCCCACTGGTCAACATAAATCGAATGGAGATTATCCATTTCTTCGTCGCGACGAATGGCATTCATGTCCGTATAAAGACCCATGCCGGGCTCAAAGCCATATGTATACAGTGCCATGCGCTTCCATTTTGCCAGAGAGTGCACCACGACCGCATCCCGTCCCGTTTCCAAAACGTCAAAGCGGACGGCGCGTTCCGTGCCGTTTAAATCATCGTTAAGACCCGTGGAGGGCTCGACGAAAAGGGGCGCGGAAACACGGCGGAGATTGAGAGATGCAGACAGCTTATCCTCAAAGCTTCGCTTAATTTTTCCAATGGCAATCTGGGTGTCAAACAGGCTCAAAGTATCGGTATAACCTGCAGGTATTCTCGTTTTACTCATCAAAACCGTTCCTTTCTAACAATTCGGCGCTGCAAAGGGTTCCCTTCGCAGCGCCTTCGCTGTATAGAAACTATGAGAATAATTATATAGAAATTCGTTATTTTTGTCAAGGGGTTTCGGAAACTTTTTCCTTTCCGCTTAAGATAACCATTTTCTTCCACTTGCCGGTTTTATAGAATATGACGCAAAGGACTAGAGAAACAAAGGAAGAACAGGGCGCGGCAAGGCCTACGCCAAACATACCAAGGTCTAACAGAACACCGCCGAGATATGCCATGGGCACACGAATCAGTACCGAGGAAAGGACGCTGTTGAAAAGCGTAAAGGTGGTGTGGCCGCTACCAATAAAGAGGCCGTTAAATCCAAACATGATGGGAGCCAGCATATAATCAAAGGTAAAGGAACGCATATATGCTTTGCCGGCGGTAATCATGGAAGCATTATCGTCAAAAATGCGAAGTACCGTTTCCGGGAACAGCTGTGCCACTCCAAAAATTACCGCGCTCATTAAAAAGCCGATCAGGGTGCCGATTCGCATGGTTTTGACGGCTCTCTCCTCTTCCCCGGCGCCAAGGTTTTGGCCACTCATGGCGGCAATGGACGCACTCATGGCAAGGGCCGGTAAAATGGCAAAGGAATTAAATTTCGCCACAGCCGCCAACGCCGCGGACTCGTTTACGCCCATGGTATTTACAAGTGCCGTCAAAAACAGAAAGGACATCCCCACGATCACATTTTGCACCGAGGTGGGAATCCCGACCTTCATAAGCATTTTCAGCCGTTCCTTATGAAAACCGAAGGATTGAAGATTAAAATCGAAAATAAAATCGTTTCGCTTTAAGTAAATGATGCAAAGAATCATGCTCACAGCCTGGGAAATGATGGTTGCAATCGCCGCTCCCCGTGCCGCCATATGAAATTCCTTTACCAAAACGATATCAAGCACAATGTTAATTGCGCAGGCAATTCCCACAAAAACAAGGGGATTTCGGCTATCTCCCATGCCGCGCATAATGGCACTTAAGGCGTTATACCCGAAAATAAAGAGCGTGCCGAGGGCAGTAATGAGCAAATAGTCATTCCCCTCCGAAAAGGCATCGGCCGGTGTTTGCACAAGGCGCAACATTGGTTCTCTTGCTACAACCATAAGCACAGTAAGCACTACGCCGAGAAGCACCAGTGTGGTCAAAAGCGTGCCGATGGTTTCTCTCAGTTCTTTCCTCTGCCGGCTACCCATATATTGGGCAATCAACGTCGTCCCCCCGGCGCAAAGGCCGATAACCAGGTTTGTGATGAGCAGCGTTATCTGTCCACCTACGTTTACACCAACCATGCTTTCCGCGCCGCAATATCGACCCACAACAATCATATCCACAACGCTATATAAAGACTGGATGAGATTTGAAATTATAAAGGGAAACGCAAAAAGCCAGAGCTGTTTCCCCACACTACCTTTTGATAAATCTTTTTCGAATGTACCCATGTATTTTTCCTCTTTCACTTAAAAATTCCAAAAATGTAAACATAAAGCTTTAAAAACCCGGTGGGTATTTCCATATCTAAAGATACCAAGAAAAGGTCACTGCAGAGCTGCAACTCCGCAGTGACCAAGGCTTTCAGTATACATCCCATGCGCACTTAAAGCTTACACAAGAATGCCACGTAACAACCTTATTCCCTATCTCTTCAAAAATCCATGCAGAAAAGGATTTTTTAAGGAAATTGTTAAATCATCAAAAGCAAAGACTTACCCTCAAGCAGCAATTAGGATTTAATTCGTGCTTCAAGTTCTTCTTTCTCTGCTTCGTAGCCCGGCTTACCCAGCAAGGCAAACATGTTCTTTTTATACGCTTCAACACCCGGCTGGTCAAAGGGGTTTATGCCTAGCAAATAGCCACTAATGCCACATGCTTTTTCAAAGAAATAAACCAACTTCCCAAAATAATACGCAGTAAGTTCTGGGATATTGAGAATTAGATTCGGTACTCCGCCATCATAGTGAGCCATAACTGTACCCAGAAAAGCCTTTTCGTTGACATAGCCAACACTCTTTCCTGCCAAAAAGTTTAATCCGTCAACATTATCAGCATCCTGTTGCAGCATAATGTCTTCATGGGGTTTTTCTACATGAAGCACAGTCTCAAACAGGCTCCTCTCTCCGTCCTGAATGTACTGACCCATTGAATGCAGGTCCGTGGAAAAATCAACTGCTGCAGGAAAAATCCCTTTATGGTTCTTCCCTTCACTTTCCCCATACAGCTGCTTCCACCATTCTGCAAAATAATGCAGTTTGGGCTCATAGTTCACCATGATTTCAATTTTCTTTCCTTTTTGGTAAAGCAGGTTCCGCAGGGCAGCGTACTGATAACAAATATTTTTTTCTAAATCACAAATGTTATATTCTGTATATGCATCCTGCGCACCGCACAGGATTGCGTCAAGATCAGCACCGCATACCGCAATAGGAAGAAGCCCTACAGCAGACAAAACAGAATAGCGTCCGCCAATATTATCTGCAATGGTAAATGTTTCATAGCCTTCACGGTCAGACAACTGCTTGAGCGCTCCACGGGCTTTATCTGTCGTTACAAAAATCCTTTCCTTTGCACCGGCTTTTCCATACTTTTTCTCTATCAATTCCTTAAAAATACGAAATGCGATGGCAGGCTCGGTTGTTGTGCCAGATTTAGAAATAACATTCAAGCAAATATCCTTATCTTTAACGAGCTCGATCAAATCATAAAGATAGGTAGAACTGCAGGCGTTACCCGCAAAAAAGATTTGTGGCGTTTTTCTTTGATTGTCTGCCTGTAAATTATAAAAACTGTTTGTAAACAAATCAATTGCGGCTTTAGCACCCAGATAAGAACCGCCTATACCAATAACGATTAAGACATCCGCTGTTTTTTGAATTTTTTCTGCTGCCTGCTTAATTCTGGCATATTCTTCCCTATCATAGTCATTCGGCAGATTGACCCAGCCTAAAAAATCGTTCCCCGCTCCGGTTTGATTCATCAGTTTGGTATGCGCTTCACAAATTTCTTTCTGCATAGAATCCAATTCATTTTTGGTTATTGTCGATAAAGTTTTGCTATAATCTAATGTAATATTTCGCATGCCATTCCCTCCTAATAGTTGTCAATAAAATTTATCAAGCTCTTTTGTTTTCTACTCTCGATTCTAACTTGGCATCGCAATACACCCCCACAAAGTCCCAATCCGAATTACGCCTGATCGCAAACGTATACTGTTTGACTTGCGCTTAAAGAGAAATTGCCTGTGCGTTGTTTCCTGTACTAACTCTGCAATAAGCAGCGACAGTAAAGCAGAGAAAAAAATGCTTACGCTTTTATTGATAGAGCACGGCATGCATATCATCTGTTGATATTTCTAAAAGGATATTGCCCTTCTTTTCTATTTTATCTCCAAATGATATCGCAACATATACCGTTTCGTTTTGATATATACGAGCATATTGTACAAACCTGTCGTCGGCTGCCTGAAAAACGATATCACCACATTTAACGGCTTTATTTTCATTTTTAAGGCGCGCCAGCTTTTGATAAAAGGCTTGCAAGGAAGTATTTGGATTATCCCACGCATAAAAGGCTCTGTTTAAAGGATCTTCAAATCCTTCCATTCCAATCTCGTCGCCATAATATATGGATGGATTTCCCGGAAGGGTAAATTGCAAAAGTGCGGCCACTTTTGTAAGCGCCAATGCTCTGTCAAGGTCTACGCCGGTTAGCCTGAAATTTGCCTTTTCAGTCTTACGCATTCCTTCACCTTTCCCCGAAAGCGCTGTAATGATTCGTGGTGTATCATGTGTCGAGAGTAAATTCATCAGACAATCCAAAACCGGACGGGGATAATTTTCTACAATCGTCATAATCCGGTCAGCAAATTCTTTGCCAGTGATTTCCCTTTTTACATACCCTAAAATAGCTTCTTTGAAGGGATAATTCATTACAGAATCCAGGTTGCTGTCAGAAAAATATTTTCTCCGCCTACCATAACTTATTTTGTTGGATGCATCCTCCCAGACCTCACCCAAAAGAAGAGCATCCGGTTTGATTTCTTTCAGTCTTTTGTGGAATGCTGTAATAAATGAATCCGGAAGTTCATCTGCAACATCAAGACGAAAGCCGTCTGCACCGAGCCGCAGCCAATGGGATAAAACGCTGTCCCGGGAATAAATTATATAATTCATATAGCTTTCATTTAGTTCATCAACACAAGGCAGCGTGTCAATACCCCACCAAGAAGTGTATTTCGTCGGATAATCCTCAAACTGATACCAATCTCTGTAGGGAGAGTTGTGGTTGCTTACTGCACCATTTCCAAAAACGCCCTTTGCATCGAAATAAACGCTATTACTTCCCGTGTGAGAAAAAACGCCATCCAGAATAATTTTTATATCCAGCTTGTGCGCCTCTTGGCACAAGGAAACAAAATCCTGTTCTGTGCCAAGAAGAGGGTCTATTCTCTTATAATCTGCCGTGTCATAGCGATGGTTTGAGTACGCCATAAAAATAGGGTTCAGATAGATAATACCAATCCCCATATCCTTAAGGTATGGAAGTTTCTCGGTAATGCCTTTGAGGTTTCCTCCAAAAAAATCACTATTGGTGATTCGTCCCTCTTCATTCGGCAGATACACCGGCGTGTCGGTTGTATTCTCATGCAATTGATACGGCTCTAGCTTGCCTGTCGGGTCAACCGAACCGCATTTTGCAAATCGGTCAGGAAAAATTTGATACATCACTCTGCCTTTAAAATCAGCCGGGGTATCATAATCTTTATCAAAACAGGTTAACTGCCACAAATCACCAACAGCAATGTTCGTATCATCCCCTTGTTTAAAAAGGTCAAACGCCTCATTTTGTGTAGTGATTTTAAAATAATAAAAATACAAGCCATTGGCAAAAAGAGAAAATGCAGTGGTGTAGACTTCATAATCCCCATCTATTACTTCAAGTCGGAAGGGTACAAGCATTTCAAACCCTTCTTCGTTCCTGATACATAGGCGCACAGATACAGTATGGCAAGTAACAGGAATTTTGATGCGTAAGCTACATTCTTCATTTTGTCGCAGACAACCGAATGGGGATTTATAGTATTCACTCTTGCTGTTATATAAAATTCGCATTTTTCACCACCCAATAAAACGAGAGACTCCTTTACCAAACATTTTAGTATTTTATACGCCAGATATTATCAGCATATTCCTTAACCGCTCTGTCTGATGAGAATATTCCTGCTTTTGCAATATTTACAAGAGACATACGCGCAAAATCAATTTTTGATTTATATGCATTCGCTGCATCTTCCTGCGCACGCACATAATCGGCAAAGTCAGCTAAAATCATATACGCATCCGCTACACCGAAATCGTTTGTCAGGAGCGAGCGTGCAATATCGTCAAACCTAACACCAAGCTCTCCTGATGTGAGCATTTCAATAACTCTCTTAAGGTCAGGATTGTTGTTATAATAATCCGTTGGACGATAGCCTCTCTGCCAGAGCGCTTCAACCTCATCGGCACGAAGACCGAAAAGGAACATATTTTCGTCGCCGACCTGTTCATTGATCTCAACATTAGCACCATCTAGTGTACCAATTGTTACTGCCCCATTGATCATAAGCTTCATATTGCCTGTGCCCGATGCTTCTTTTCCTGCAATTGAAATCTGCTCGGAAAGATCAGCGGCAGGTATGATGATCTCGGCAAGAGACACTTTATAGTCCTCGATAAATACGACTTTAATCTTATCACGAACCTCGGGGTCTGAATTTACCATATCAGATATCGCTACAATAAGGCGGATGATTTGTTTTGCCATAACATAGCCACTTGAAGCCTTGGCCGCAAAAATAAATGTTCTCGGCACATAATCACCGTCTGGATTTGTCTTAATCTTGTTATAGAGATACAAAATATGTAAAGCATTCAAAAGCTGACGCTTATACTCATGTAAGCGTTTAACCTGAATATCAAACATGGAGTTGGGATTAACCTTAATACCGTTTGCTTTTTCAATATAATTTGCAAGTCTCACCTTATTATTATATTTAATTTCAGCAAGGCGTGTTAAAACCTTCTCATCGTCTATATAGCGGAGCAGTTTTTCAAGTTCCGTGCTGTCGTGCTTAAAGCCGTCACCGATCAATTCTTCTAAGTATGCAGTAAGCTCGGGGTTAGACTGACAAAGCCATCTTCTGTATGCTATACCGTTCGTTACATTTGTAAATTTATCATTATCGATATTATAATAATCTCTGAATATTCCGTTCTTTAGGATATCACTATGGAGTTTTGATACGCCGTTTACTTTGTGGCATGCTGCAAGACAAAGGTTTGCCATACGAACCTCACCATGCGCGATAACTGCCATATAGTCGATTTTAGCAATATCTCCCGGATATATGATATTAAGCTGTGCAACGAGGCGTCGGTTAATTTCACATACAATCTGATATACGCGCGGCAACTGTTCCGCAAAGAGGTGTTCGCTCCAGCGTTCTAAAGCCTCGCTCATAACTGTATGATTCGTATAGGTTAATGTTTCACAAGTGATCTTCCAAGCCTCGTCCCAGCCATAATCATGCTCATCAACGAGTATTCTCATAAGTTCGGGAACACACAGTGCAGGATGCGTATCGTTTATATGAATCGCTACTTTTTCCCCCAGATTATCAAGTGTGCCATAGCGTTTCATATGATTGTATGTAATACTCTGTAGCGATGCCGAAACAAGCAGATATTGCTGCTTTAAACGCAGAATTTTACCTGCTATGTGGTCATCTGCGGGATAGAGAATTTTCGTAATAACTTCTGCCATTGTATTCTCTTCTAAAGCCTTGGCATAGTCGCCTCTTGAAAAAGCCGACATATCCAGTCTGTTTGCTGATTTTGCGCTCCAGAGCACCAATTTATTGACTGCGTCTGTGTCATATCCCGATATATACATATCATAGGGCACGGCAATAACAGAATTATAATTTGTGTGCGAAACCTTATATTTGCCGTCATCATACCAGCCTGTAACGTCTCCGCCGAATTTTACTTCAAAGGATTCGTCCTCTCTGGGATTTAGCCATACATCGCCCATAGAAAGCCAGTTATCAGGAAATTCCATCTGCCAGCCGTCAACGATTTTCTGCTTGAAAATACCAAATTCGTAGCGGATAGAAAAGCCTGTGCCGGGAAAACCTACGCTTGTCATAGAATCCAGGTAGCAGGATGCCAAGCGACCAAGGCCGCCATTACCGAGACCGGCGTCAGGTTCCATAGCGTATAAATCGTCTATGTTAAAACCGCATTTTTCGACTGCTTTTGCAAATTTCTCTTCTACGCCCAGGTTATAAAGGTTGTTTCGCAGGGAAGTACCCACCAAAAATTCCATAGACATATAGTAGAGCTTTTTTCTATCCTTGCTTTTGTATGAATCCTTGTACTTCTTTCGCTTTTTTGCCAACGTCTCCCGAATTAGAGTTGCAAGCGCTG
>JAZNHR010000047.1:0-11310 GCA_045577075.1 Clostridia bacterium
GTACGGTAGGTGGAGGAGTCGGAAGGAGGGTGACCGGAGATACGGTAAGTGGCAACTTCCAGCAGAGCAGGGCCCTTACCGGTAACCAGCAGTTCCTTCTTGCGGGTGGTAGCGTCGATTACAGCCAGAGGATCGTAGCCATTCACCTTTTCAGCGTGCAGCTGAGAGGGGTTGAAGCCTGCTGCCAGACGAGCGGGGTTGGTATAGCCCATGGTTTCACCCATAGTCTGACCGCCCATACCGTAGAAGTTATTGAATACGTTGAACAGGATCGGCATACCTTCATCGGAGTACTTGCCGTCCATGCCCCACAGCTTGGTGATCTGGTCCATAGAAGCAAAGTTCAGGGATTCCAGAACGGGACCGCGGCCGGTAGCACCGTCGCCGGAGTTGCCGACAACGATACCCTCCTTGTGGCAGGATCTCTTGTACAGAGCAGCACCCAGTGCGATGGGAGCAGCGCCGCCTACGATAGCGTTGTTGGGCAGAATACCGAAGGGAATGAAGAAAGCGTGCATGGAGCCGCCCAGACCCTTGTTGAAACCGGTGGTACGAGCAAAGATTTCAGCCAGTGCGCCGTACAGCAGGAAGTCCTTGGCCAGATCCTTGATGTTGCCGGTGTTGTTATGCTTTTCAACAACATTCAGGATGGTACCATCCAGGAATTCCTTCATGATGTCGTAAACTTCAGCATCTTCCAGCTTGTTGATGGAGGACAGACCCTTGGCAAGAATTTCACCGTGGCTTCTGTGGGAGCCGAAGATGCAGTCTTCCTTGTTTAAGAGGTAAGCCTGACCGACTGCAGAAGCTTCCTGACCCATGGAAAGGTGAGCCGGACCGGGGTTGTTGTATGCGATTTCGTTGTATGCGCCGGTGGTTTTTACGAGGTAAAGCATCGTTTCAAACTCACGGATAATGCGCATATCACGCCAGATACGCATAAAATCGTCTTTTGTGTAGTTTTCTTTTTCTTCCTTGATGGTTTTGTTGTACTGGTTTACCGGAATGTCAGTAAAGGTTACCGCACCCGGCTTACGCAGCTCGTTCGGGTCCATGAACAGGGACTTTGTCATTGTAAATTCCTCCTTAACATTTTACTTGAAAGAGTGCTTCCCGAATAATTTCGCATACAGTAGGATGCGGGAATACGAACTCTTTAATATCATCAATTTTCCACTGGGATTCAATCATCATAACAGCCGCAATGATGAATTCAGAAGCATAGTTCGAAAGAACGTGACAGCCGAGGATGCGGCGATACTTCTTATCAACAATGAGCTTAATGATGCCGTTGCCGCCTTCGTTTTCTGCAACGTAGCGACCGCTATACTGCATGGGAAGCTTTACAACCTCGATGTCATAGCCCTTTTCCTTGGCGGTACGCTCGGTTTCGCCACAGCTACCAACTTCGGGGTTTGTGTAGATAACGGCAGGGATTGCGTCGTAGCGCATAATGTCCTTCTTGCCGATGATGTTGTTTACGGCAACTTCCGCTTCGCGGTAAGCTGTGTGTGCCAGCATGGACTTTCCGTTTACGTCACCTGCGGCATATACACCGGGAACGTTTGTTTTCATGTGGCGGTCGGTAACGATTGCGCCACGGTTTACTTCCACGCCAATCGTTTCGAGACCAATGTCTGCAGAAACAGCACGTCTGCCGATGGAAAGGAGAACCTTGTCAGCCGGAACGCTTTCGATTTTGCCGTCTTTTTCAAATTTAACAGCATCCTTTGTTACTTCCGTAACTTTAGCGCCCAGGTGGAAGGTAATGCCCTTTGCCTTGTAGTTCTTCAGAAGAATATCGCTGATATCTTCGTCGGTGGGGCCTGCAATCTTCGGGAGCATTTCTACTACTGTGACGTTTGCGCCTACGGAATTATAGTAGGAAGCCATCTCGAGACCAATTACGCCGCCGCCGATCACAACGAGGTTTTTCGGAATTTCCGTAAGGTCTAATACTTCACGGTTTGTCATTACCATGCCGCTTTCCACGCCTTCTTTTACGCCCGGAATCGGGGGTACAACGGCGGAAGAGCCTGTGGCAATGATGAGATTCTTTGCGGTGTATACCTTGCCGTCAGCTTCAACGGTGTAGCCTTCTGCAGTTTTACCGGTGATTTTGCCGATAGCCTTCACCATTTCAACCTTGTGAGATTTGAGGGTCATTTCAATACCGGAAACGAGGGTGTTTACAACCTTGTTCTTTCTTTCGATAACCTTTTTCTGGTCAATAGATGCGCCCGTGGTCGTTACGCCGTACTTTTCGCCGTGGTTTGCATAATCAAAAACCTTGGCGGAGTAGAGGAGAGACTTGGAGGGTACGCAGCCTTCGTTGAGGCATACGCCGCCAAATGCTCTTTTTTCTATAACCAGTGCCTTGAGACCTGCCTGGCCTGCACGTTCACCTGCAAGATACCCTGCAGGGCCGCCGCCGAGAACGATTAAATCATAAACCATTTTTAAATCCTCCTATTTTGCAAGCAAAATGCTGAAGTTTTCCAGTACCTTTGTCAGTTCTTGCAGGAAGCGGGCAGCAGGTGCGCCGTCAACTGCGCGGTGGTCGAAGGTAAGGGAGAGACCCATCTTCTTGTAGGGCTTGAGCTCGCCGGCCACCTCGCGAACACCTGTGGTAATGGTGTCAACACCGAGGATACCCGTCTGCGGGGGGTTGATAACCGGGGTGAAGGATTCAATGCCCATGGAGCCGAGGTTTGTAACGGTAAAGCTACCGCCTTGGAGAAGGTCAGGGCTGATGGTACCTGCCTGACAAGCCTTTGCAAGCTCTTTACTCTTTACAGAGATTTCGTTAAGGCTCATGGAATCTGCACCAAAGAGGGTGGGAACCATAAGACCTCTGGGGGTGTCAACTGCCATACCCAGGTTTACAACGTTAAAGTAACGCATGGTGTCGCCCGTAAAGTGTGCATTTAAATCTCTATGATTTTTCAGCACGCGGGAAACAGCGTAGAGGATAATGTCGTTGAGTGTAATATTGGCAAGACCGAGTGTTTCCATGTTGTTCTTAACCTTGGAGCGGTATGCCATAATTTCAGCAGCATCAAAGGAGCTGTTTAAGGTAAGCTGTGCCATTTCGGAGAGGGAAGCGTGCATAGAACGAGCAATAACCTTGCGGATATTGGGAATCTTGACTTCTTCCACTTCCGGTACGGGAGCGGCTACAGCAGCTTGCGCCGGTGCTTCGGCTTTGGGAGCTTCGGGTGCAACTGTGAGGTCTTCCACGCGTACTCTGCCGCCAATGCCTGTGCCTACCATGCCGGGCTTAAAGCCATCCGCTGCGGCAGACAGGAAGCCCTGTCCACTGTCAACAAGTGCCTGCACGTCACGTTCAATAATACGGCCGTTCGGGCCTGTGGGTGTTGCCATGGACGGGTCTACGCCACGGCGTGCGGCAAGACCGCGTGCACGGGGAGAAATTTTTGCAGTGGAGCCTGCCTGTGCGGTAGCTACTGCAGCAACTGCCGGTGCAGCAGCCTTCGGTGCTTCCTGCACGGGTGCAGCGGCTTCTGCAGCGCCGTCGGGGCGAAGCTCTGCGGTGGTGTTACCTTCCTTGCCAATTGCACAAACGTTTGTAAGACAGGGAACGTCGTCACCTTCTTCAAAGAATACATCGAGGAGGATACCGGAAACCTTTGCTTCTTCATCGAAGGTTGCTTTGTCGGTTTCGTATGTAAATAATACGTCGCCTTCGGAAACGGTATCGCCCTTTTGCTTGTGCCATTTTGCAATGATACAGCTTTCAACGCTCTGCCCCTGCTTCGGCATAATCACGGGGGTTGCGGTGTTTTCTGTAATGACCTTAGCTACCGGCGCTGCAGCCGTAGGTGCGGCAGCAGGGGCAGCAGGTGCTTCGGGGGCAGGTGCAGGTGCGGCTTCTGCGGCACCATTGGGATTGAATTCAGCTGTGCTTTCACCGGCACCTCCGATTACACATACATTGAGAAGGCAAGGAACGTCATCGCCTTCTTCGTAAAATACATCGAGAAGGATACCGCTGGTCTTTGCTTCTTCATCGAATGTTGCCTTGTCGGTTTCATAGGTGAATAAGATGTCACCCTCGGCTACAGCGTCGCCTTTTTGCTTGTGCCATTTTGCAATGATACAGCTTTCAACGCTCTGACCCTGCTTAGGCATAATAACTGGTGTTGCCATAAAATGTAATCCTTTCTGCTCACATAGTAGCCGTCCTTTCGCTGTGAGCGATTGCGAAACACGGGGCGGAGAATAAGCCGACCGCCACGGCTTTAAAAGCGTTTAATTAGATAGCCTTTGCGTTTGCAAGAAGATATTTTTCCGCTTCTGCGTTCCAGAGGCTGTTGTGACGCTTGCAGATTTCGTCCAGCTTTTTGAACATGGGGTCAGTTTCGCCGAGCTTTGCAAAGTCGTCAATCGCTACAAGATCCATTTCGATGCCGGTGTAGATCAGTTTCTTACCGCCTTTGATATTCGGCAGGTTCAGGGTTGTGGGCACTGCAGCATTGAGACCGCCGATATGGGTAATCATAGCCGCAGGATTGATAAGACCCTTTTCCATCATCTTGAGGGATTCCTTCATGTCGTCTGTGTTACCGCCGCTTGTGCCGACAACGTGTGTGGAAGCGTAGTGAACATTATAGAAGTTAAATTCTGCGCTGAAGGCAGGATTTGTCGGGCCTGCGAAGAAGTTGAGGCAGCCGTCCTTGCCTAAGATAGCATCAGACATTTCAACAACCGGCTTTACGGGTGCATAGCAGAATACGTCGTCAAAGCCTTTGCCATCTGTCAGGGCGAGAAGGTCTTCCGCTGTTTTATCAGCCGTGTTAATGTACATCAGCTTTACGCCGCATTTAGCAGCCTCTTCCGGAGAAAGAATACTGGCAGCGCGTGCGAGGCGTGCGTCATCAATATCAGTAACAACTAAAAGTGCGGGCTTTCTGTCGCAGTGAATTGCATAGTCCACCGCGCCAAGACCCATGGGGCCTGCGCCGGCGAGTAGTGCCATGTTACCGCCTTCCACAATGCCCATGTCATGAACGTAGCTGCCGGGTGTGGTGTGGTAGTTTGCATGGAAACCGCCAACGATACAGCTCATGGGTTCGGCGAGTGAGCCATAGAAGAAAGCTTCGCCGTCGTAGGGGAGAAGACCGCCCTGTTCCATCCATTCCTTCGGGATAATAATATATGTAGCATTACCACCGATATTCTGGAAGGAGTACCCGGGAGCCATTAAAGTGCCCTTGTAACCGATAGCCGGCTGAATAGAGAATTTCTGTCCAACCTTCCATTCGTTTTGCCATTTTGCACCGACTTCTACGATTTCACCGCAGAATTCATGGCCGATAATAATCGGATTTTCTGCTACATCGTCAGGCACACGCTTGTGGTCGGCACCCTGAATGGCGGCTTTGTAAGAGGACATACAGAGAGAGTCGGAAACTATCTTTGCAAGGATTTCATCATCCTGCAGTGCCGGCAGTTCGAATTCCTCCAGTCTCAGGTCGTTTTTGCCATAGAGTCTGACTGCTTTCGTTTTCATAATAAAAACTTCCTTTCTGCATTGATTTCTATTTAGATTAACCGAACACCTGCACGGGTAAGATGGGAAAGTGCCGCCTTATCCGTATGGCTGTCCGTTACAAAATAGTCGATATCTTGTGCTTTTGCAAAGGTAAAGGGGTGATTGTGGGTAAGCTTTGTGCTGTCCATTACCATAATGACTTTGTTTGCTGCCGCAATCACGGTTTGTTTTAGCTGCGCTTCGTCATATGTACCGCAGGTAAAACCAAGGTCAGGTGAATAGCCGGAGGATGCCATCAGCGCCGTCCCAATGTTGATGCCGGAGAGAAAGGACGTTGCCCCAAGCCCCGAAAGAGAAATACTGCGGCGGCTTAATTTGCCGCTTGTCATGCTGACCTCGCAGTTGGGGTTTTTAATTAGCTCCAGTGCAAGGTATGGGTCATTCGTAATGGCAAAGAGGGGCTTTTCTCCTAAGTTTTGCACCACATGCATCATGGTGCTGCCTGCGTCAAAATAAATGCAGCTGTCATCATCAATAAGCGAAACTGCCTTTTTGGCAATTTCGTGCTTTAAATCGGCGTTTTCCGATTCTCTATGATGATACGCTGCTTCTCGTCTGAGGGATAAATGGCGGATACTTTTCGCACCGCCTTTGGTACGCACAACATCGCCGCAGGACTCGAGATACTCCAAATCGCGGCGTATGGTCATGGTGGAAACATCGGGAAAAATCGCCGAAAGTTCTGCAATGGAAGCTTCGCCCTTGGCAGTGATAAGTGCTAAAATTTTCTCACGTCTGTCCCACATAACGTTTCGCACCTCCCGTTTTATTCTAACAGAAAAAATGATATTTTTTCACATCCAGTAACAGTATACATGAAAAAAATTAACATGTCAATAGAAAGCGTGTTTTTTCTTAAATTTTTTTCACGCCTTATATATATAAATAAGGAAACGAAAAATTTATTTTTATTTTTTTCGAAAAAGTGTTGACAAAATTTCGCCTTTATGCTATACTAATCAGCGTTGAACAAATGCGAGTGTGCTGGAATTGGCAGACAGGCACGTTTGAGGGGCGTGTGCTTATGGCGTACGGGTTCAAGTCCCGTCACTCGCACCAAGAAAAAAAGACATCCATCGGATGTCTTTTTTTCGTTCTATACAAAATTTTATGGATTTAAAAACAGTTCCCCAACGCGGTAGACGTCCCCTGCGCCCATAGTCAGCACCATATCGCCAGGCTTTGCGTTTTCCATAATGTAAGCTACACATGCGGCAAAGGACGGCATGTACAGGGCGTCGGGAATGGCATTTGCAAGGTCTCGGGCGCTGACAAGCCCTGTGTCCTTTTCTCTTGCGGCGTATATATCCAGAATCAGTGGATTTACGCCACTAAGGACAGATACAAATTCGTCGAAAAGTGTTTTCGTTCTTGTGTAGGTATGGGGCTGGAATACGCAAAAGACGCGGCCGTCCGTCGATTCCGTGGCAACCTTTAAAGTCGCGGCAATTTCCGTAGGGTGGTGGGCGTAATCGTCAATGACCGTGACGCCATTCTTTTCTCCTTTTTTCTCAAAACGGCGGCCTACGCCTGTAAAGCTTTGCAGGCCTTCTGCAATCTTGGGAAACTCCAGTCCCAGAAAGCGGGAGGCGGCAATGGTACAAAGGGCATTCGATACATTATGCATGCCATGCACGGAAAGGGTGATTTTGCCGAGCACTGTTCCTTTTTCCACCACGGTAAAGGACGGGCAGCCGTTTTCGGCAAGAGAAATATCCCGCGCTTCGTAGTCCGCCGCTTTTTCTCTGGAGCAGGTAATTACCCGGGAGGGGGTGCCTTCTACGGCGGAAACCGTGTTTTCGTCATCTGCGTTTATGACTACGGCGCCCTCTTTGGGCGTTAAATCTGCAAGGGCCCGAAACGTCTCTTTGATGTGATCTAAATCCCTAAAAAAGTCCAGATGATCTGCTTCTACATTTAATATAATGCTTACAAGGGGGGAAAACCGTAGAAAGCTTTGGTGGTATTCACAGGCTTCGCAAATAAAATATTCGCCTTCCCCCACGCGAATGTTACCGCTAATGGCAGGGAGTTCGCCGCCTAAAGAAATGGTAGGGTCAAGCGCTGCCGAGAGGGCAATATGGGTGAGCATGGAAGTGGCTGTCGTCTTCCCGTGGGTGCCGGCGACTGCCACCGGATAGGCGTACAGCTTCATGATCGCACCCATAAGCGTTGCGCGGTCAAATACGATACAGCCACTCTCTTTTGCCGCTAAAAGTTCCGGATTATCAGGCGCAATAGCAGCGGAATAAACAACCACATCCGGGGTTATAATATTAGAGGCACGTTGTCCTATGTAGATTTTCGCGCCTTTATTTTGCAGTCTTTTTGTAATATGTGTCTCCTGCCTGTCCGAGCCGCTGACAGAAAATCCGCGATTTATGAGAATTTCAGCAAGGCCGCTCATGCTGATGCCGCCGATGCCGATGAAATGTATATGGCTTTTTGGGGGCAAAGAAGATAATGAAAACGTCATTTTTCAATCGGTCCTTTCGCTTAAAAAATACTGTTGCTAGGTATATTATACACCTAAAAATAAAAAAATTACAATATTTTTGTAATTTTTGTTGTATTTTTTATTTTTTTTTGGTACAATATATGATAGAAGGGTGTTTAACCGCTTCGGACCTACATATATGGGAGGGAGATGCATTCATGGACATCACAGATATCCGCGTTCGGCGGATGACCGCAGAGGGCAAAATGAAGGCAGTTGTTTCTGTGACCTTCGACAACGCTATCGTAATCCATGACATCAAGGTAATTGAAGGTCAAGACAAGCTGTTTATCGCAATGCCCAGCCGGAAGACGCCCGATGGCGTTTTCAAGGACATCGCGCACCCAATTCATGCTGAGATGCGTGAACTGTTGCAAAACGCGATTCTTCGCAAGTATGAAGAAACGCTTCTGCAGCAGGATGAAGCGGAATAACTCGGCAAGACAAAAAGGCAAATGAATTTTTCATTTGCCTTTTTGTTCTAAAAAAGAAAGGAGCAGAAAAAATGGCAACAATGGAAGCCTACAACGAAAAAAGAGAAGCACAGCGGAAAATCTGCATTGCATTTTTGGAAGCAGGCGTAAAAATCTGGAACATAGATGATACATATATAGAAGAAACTGTTAAAATCGCACCGGGTGCAGAAATTTTACCGGGCTGTATCCTGGAAGGGGAAACGGTGATTGAAGAAGGCTGTATAATCGGCCCGCGCACAAGCCTGAAAAACTGTACCGTGAAAGAGAACGCATCTGTTCGCGAGACGGTGGCAGACAGCGCGGAAATCGGTGCGGAAGCAAAAGTTGGGCCGTTTACCTATATTCGCCCCGGCTCCGTCGTTGGCACGGGCTGTAAGGTTGGTGACTTTGTAGAGCTTAAAAACGCAAAGCTGGGAGACGGCACAAAAGTATCCCATCTTACCTATGTGGGGGATGCTGAGGTCGGCAAGAAAGTAAACTTTGGCTGTGGCACCGTGACGGTAAACTATGACGGCAAAATTAAACATAAAACGATTATTGGTGATAATGCCTTTATCGGCTGTAACACCAATCTTGTTTCTCCCGTAGAGGTGGGAGAGGGCGCATACATTGCCGCCGGATCCACCATTACGGACTTTGTACCCGGGAATACCCTTGCCATCGCCCGTGCACGGCAGGTGGTGAAGGAGAACTGGAAAGATAAAAGAAAGTAAAGCGAGGAAGAACGCATGGCAGAAATCAAACAGCTTTCTCCAGCGGTTGCGGCACGGATTGCGGCAGGAGAAGTGGTGGAGAGACCTGCTTCTGTTATTAAAGAACTGGTGGAAAACGCCATTGATGCGCTGGCTACCCATATTACGGTGGAGCTGCGGCATGGCGGCATTACATATATGCGTGTGACGGATAACGGCAAGGGTATGGCGGAAGAAGACGTACCTACGGCGTTTCTTCGCCATGCAACCAGCAAGATTGAAACGGGAGAGGATTTAGACAGCATTGTCACGCTCGGTTTCCGCGGTGAGGCACTTTACAGCATTGCTGCCGTGGCAAATGTGGAAATTTTGACAAAACGGCGCGAAGACCCTTGGGGAACGAGTGCCCGTGTTTCGGGCGGCAGTACGCCTGAAATTGCCCCTGCCGGATGTCCTGACGGGACGAGTGTAATTATCCGGGATCTGTTTTTTAATACGCCTGCCCGTATGAAGTTTTTGAAAAAAGATAGTTTGGAAGCAGGCTATGCTGAAGAGATTGTGCGAAAAATCGCCTTGGCACGGCCGGATATTTCCTTCCGCTTTATTTCCGGCGGTAAAGACGTGTTTTTCACCCCCGGAGACGGCAACCTCGAGAACGTGGTGGCGGCACTTTTTGGCAGAGAGTATGCAAACGCCATGTTGCCCGTGGAATACGCCCAGGACGGGGTACAGATTACAGGCCTTATCGGTAAAAGCGAGCTCAATCGCCCCAATCGCACGTTCCAAATTTTCTTCGTCAACGGCAGAAGTGTAATGCACAAAAGCTTCTACGTTGCCCTCTCGGAGGCATATAAGGGGCAGATTATGCAGGGGCGCTTCCCCGTATGCGTACTGCATTTAAATATCGACCCCCAGCTTTGTGATGTAAATGTGCATCCTTCCAAAGCGGAAATCAAGTTTGCCAATGAAAAGCCTGTATTTGACGTAATTTATTGGGGTGCAAAGAATTCTCTGTACGCTATTCGGGATACGCGAAAGCTGCAAATGGAAGCCATAGTACCGCCCGCGCAAACGGCGCCCATTCCAAAGGCGGAGCAAACGGTTTTTGTGCCGCCGGCGATACCAGAAGAGAAAAAAGCACCCGAGAAGGAAGATAAACGCGTCGCGGCGGCGATTGAAAAGCTTATTAAAAAGGAAATATATGAAAAGGCAGTGGTAGAAGAGGCACCCCCGGCCGCGGCATCTCCTGCCTATGTGCCGGTAGAAAAGCCGATTCCGCCGGAGAAGAAACCGGAAGAAGTGGCAGAAGAAAAGCCCGTCCCCGTTGTAAAAATACTGGGACAGGCGTTTGATACCTATATCGTGGCAGAGGCGGACGCTAGGCTACTTCTTGTGGACCAGCACGCCGCCCATGAACGGATTATTTATAATTCTCTTGTGGAAGGCATGGAAGGAAAGGGGATAGACAGTCAGCTTCTTCTTATGCCCATAACCGTCAAGCTTTCTCCTTCGGAAATGGCGGTGTTTTCGGAAAATACCGAAATCATCGAGAAAAGCGGATTTGAAGCCGAGGAATTCGGGACGGGACTTGTGAAAATTAGCATGGTGCCTACCGCACTTTCGGGCTGTGATATCAGTGCCGCTTTTATAGAAGTCATTGACCGTCTTTCTGCAAAACGGGATACAAAAACCACTGCCGAAACGTACGCTCTTTACGGCATCGCCTGTAAAGCGGCGCTAAAGGCAGGGAAACTTCTGAGCGTGCGCGAGCAGGAGGTTTTGGTACAAAAAGCGCTCGCACTCGACGGCATTGCCACCTGCCCCCACGGTAGACCCATTATCTTGTCCCTGACAAAGACGGAAATTGAGAAACAGTTTAGACGCATCGTATAAAAAAAGGGGGTGTAAAATAATTACACCCCCTTTTTGGGGGGATAGGAAAAAATGTTCAGAATGGGCAAACTGAGCCCGAAGGGGTTGCCCGACGGCGTACATGGGTACGCCGAGCGGCGAAGTTTGTTTCATAGCAAAAAGGCATCATACAAAAAGAAAAACTTCAAAAATTTGAAG
>JAZNHR010000048.1:0-13118 GCA_045577075.1 Clostridia bacterium
AGATGCTGAGAGACGCAAAAGCCGAAATTGATGCACAGATTAAAGAGGCTCTCGCGGCAGAAAATAAAAAAGCCGCCCTCGAAAAAGCGCGGCAGAAGGTCACAAAGAAGCTGGACAATGTTTCCGGCGAGCTATCTCGGGACGCTGTACGCCCTGCAAAGGTTGCCCTTTCTAAAGAGGACATTCGGGAAGGCACACCGCTGTATCTTGACGCTATGGGGCAGCGCGGCATAGCCCTGCGTGCCCCGGATAAGGACGGCAACGTGGAGGTGCAGGTAGGCTTTATGAAGGTTAAAACCCATTTTTCCACTGTGAGTGCCGCACCGGTAGAGAAAAAGCCGAAGGTGAAAACAGTCGCTACAAGCCGCAGAAGCTCTATGGAAGGCGCGAAAATGGAAGTAGACCTTCGCGGCATGACGCTGGACGAAGCGGAGCTTGTAGCCGAAAAGTTTATTGACGATGCGGTTCTTTCCCATCTTGAAACCGTGACGATTATCCACGGCAAGGGAACAGGGGTACTGCGAAGCGGTATTCACAAAATGCTAAAATCCAATAAATCGGTAAAAGCCTTCCGCCTCGGCCGCTTTGGCGAAGGGGAGGACGGCGTTACGATTGTAACTTTGTAAGGAGGAAAAATCATGGTAAAACACGTAATTTTATGGACGCTTAAGGCAGAGTATACGGATGCAGAAAAGGAAAATATCAAGAAAGGCATCAAAGAAGGCCTGGAGGGGCTTATGGGGAAAATCCCGGGTCTTTTAGAAATCAAGGTTTATACGGAAGGCCTGCCCACCTCCAATGCAGATGTAATGCTCGATTCCAGTTTTGAAAGTGCCGAGGCACTCGCCACTTACGCAAAGCACCCCAACCACGTTGCCGTAGCGGACAGCAAGGTACGTCCCTTTACCGCCACGCGCTCCTGTCTTGATTTTGAAATCTAGCAGCTTTAATTATGGATAAGCACGATAAAAGGCAGAAACGAGTATCGTTTCTGCCTTTTTTTATTTCAAGGAATCAACATAAACGCTCAATAATTTGAGGGCTGTTTCTTTTTCGTTGTTCGTACAATCTTTTATCGTTTCAACGATGCTTTGTTCAGTTATTACGATAGGATTATCGATGACCAATATATCGTTTGGGGTAATATGCAATGCAGTACAGATTTTTAGTAAAGAATCTACTCGCATTGTAACGCTTCCGCGTTCAATATCTGCATAGGTACGATCTGAAAGATCGGCCTTCTCTGCGACTTCCGCTTGTGTCAAGCCTTTGGTTTTCCTCACTTTATATAGATTGTTTCCGATTGTGCACAAATCTGAAATAAGCATTTTAGTTCCTCCATAATAAGTATATACAAGAATTATACTTCCTAAAACACTTGACAGGTAGGAGTTTTAATGGTATAATCATAGGAGTTAAAGCTCTTATTTTAAAGGAGGGTTCGTATGTCTTGTCCACATTATTATTTTAAAAACAGCGATTTCTATTGTTTAAAAAGGGAGGAATATGTTTCATCAGACACTTACTATCAGTATTGTCGTAACTATGATTATGGTGATTGCCCTGTATACAAGGCGGAAGGTGTTAGCGGCGGATGTTATATAACGACTGCGTGCGTTTGTGCCCTTGGATGCCCTGACAACGGAATAGAATTAACCACATTACGAAATTTTAGGGACACATATCTAAAGAGGCGTCCGGGTGGGGAAAAGGATGTTCAGGAATATTATCGATACGCACCTTTAATTGTTGAAGAAATAGACAAATCATCCTCAAGGGCGGCTATATATTTAAAAATATATAAAAACTGTATTAAACCCTGTCTTGATGCTATTTCAAAGAAGGAGTTTCAAAAAGCATATGATATATATAAATCTTGTTATTTGCAGTTAAAGGAAACATATATAAAAAATACTAAATGAAGGGGATTAAAAAATGACTTTAGAAAAGACTATTGAACTGGCAAAAGACGGGGATTTAAAAGCAGTTCGTTCGCTCGGAATACATTATTTAAATGGAGATGAAAATCAAAAAGCAAATGTTTTTGAAGCGCGAAAATGGTTTGTGATTGGGGCTGAAAAAGGAGATGCTCTCTGTATGCATTTGTCGGCTACAACCGGTGCTATGATAGCATATGCATTAAAAGATGCATCGGATTATACAGGAACAGTTAATATATTAAACGACGCATTATCCTGGGAGAAAAAAGCGTTAGGAATCGGATATAGCGCCGAACAAGATGAAAGTATACTTATAGATATTCAAGGAAATTTGGGGATTGCACACTATTTTTTGAGCTTGGATGCGCCAGATAAAGAAGAATGGGGTCCAGTCACGTTAAAAAATATAGAAGAAGCAATTTGTTTTTTAAAAGCAAGTTATCAAAAGACAAACAACAAAGAGGTTTTGATTTACTTAGGTTTTGCACTTCTAGATTATTATTTGGCCCATAAAGCGACAAAAGACGATGAAATTTTAGCCCATACACTTATCAAAAAATGTGTAGATAGTTATTTTAAAGAAATAAAAGTATCCGCCGTGGCGGCTTCCTATTTAGGACTTATGTATACGGATGGAATTGGTTGTGAAAAAAATTACGAAATGGCAGTATACTATTTACAAAAAGCGCATGCGGCTGGATACGATTGTAGCAATATGTTGAGTCGATTTAAAAAAACATTATTTGGAAAATATAAGTTTATATAAAACAAAAGTCTGCCAATCTCTAGAAAAATGAGATTGGCAGACTTTTTTGCAAGATTAAATGCATTTATATTCTATGGCGTTTTGTGTGAAATTATTCTCCGTACTTTTCCACTAAATACGCTATCGCCTTTTTATACCCCTCAAACCCGAGGCCCATATAGGTTTTCTCACAGGCGAGGCGGGCGTAGGAAATTTGGCGAAAGTCCTCTCTTTTTGTAACGTCCGATAGGTGGACTTCCACCGCAGGGAGTGCCACGGATTTCAGTGCGTCCAAAATTGCAACGGAGGTATGGGTATAGGCGGCAGGGTTTATGACGATGCCGTCCTTTTTGCCAAAGGCTTCCTGAATTTTCGTTACAATATCCCCTTCGGAATTGGACTGATACACTTCTACTTCTGTACCCATTTCTTTTGCGGTATCCTCAATAAAGGCAACAAGGTCCTGATACGTTTCTTTTCCGTAAATGGCGGGCTCGCGCACGCCCAGCATATTGAGGTTTGGGCCGTTAATGACAAGAATTTTCATAAATGGAAAGCACCCTTTCTGCTATATCTTCCGTTTCAAAACGGTTTTCTATGCTAAAATCGGCAAATCTTTCATATAGAGGACGGCGCACCTCGTACATCTTTAAAAGGTCCGCATTTTGGGAGAGAGGTCTGCCGTCACGGGGGAGCGAGGCAATATCCCGTTTTAGCCAAAAAATCACGCCGTTTTGGTGAAGGTGGGCATAGTTTTCTTCACGTGTTACGCAGCCGCCGCCTGTGGCGATGACAAGCCCGCTTTGCATCCCGAGGTGGGCGAGCACTTCTGTTTCAATTTTGCGAAAGCCTTCCTCGCCGCTTTTTGCAAAAATTTCGGGAATGGACACGCCTTCCCTTTTGCAAATCGCATCGTCCGCATCGACAAACTGCCGCCCCGTTTTTTCGGCAAGCTTTTTCCCGAGGGTCGATTTGCCCGAGCCCGGCATACCGATTAGAATAATGTTTTTCTGCTCTTTCGAAAGGGCAGAGGTTATCTCGTCAATGACGGCACCCGAAAGGGGCTTGCCGCCGAAATACGCCGCACTTTCCTTGGCTTGCGCCACCAGCATCAAAAGCCCGTTTGCATGCTGAATTCCTAAAGATTCCGCCTCTAGTAAAAGTGCCGTTTTGTCGGGATTATAAATTAAATCCAGCACCCCTTCGCATTTCGTAAAGTCCGAAAGCCGAATGGGGGACGTGCCGGGATGCGGATACATCCCTACGGGAGTCGTATTTACAATCACCTCAGCATCGTGGTGGCGGCTAATATTTTCATAATTATTTTCGCCACTTCTGGAAATGACAATAACCTCACGTGCGCCCCTATCCTTTAAAACGGCGCACACGGTAACAGACGCGCCGCCACTTCCTAAGACCAGTACTTTTTTTCCTTCGGGGGAAATGCCGCTTTTCTCGAGCATATAGGAAAAGCCAAAATAATCCGTATTATGCCCAAAGAGGGTGCCGTCCTCCCGTTTTACCACCGTGTTGACGCTCCCGAGCCGCGCGGCAGTATCGGAAAGCGCGTGCATGAAGGGCAGTACGGTTTTTTTGTAGGGAATGGTGACGTTTATGCCGTCAAAGGGCATATCACGCATAAATGCTTCGACTTCGTCCTTTTCTTTTTCAAAAAGACCATAGCTGTAGTCACCGAGATAGGAATGAATCTGGGGGGAAAAGCTATGGGAGAGCTTTTCTCCTAAAAGTCCACATTTTTTCATGTTTACACCGTTTCCGAATAGCTCCCGAGATACCGGAACTCTTCGCTAATTTTATCGAGCTCACAAACAAGCTGTACAAAGGCTTCGGAATATACGCTTGTTTCTAAATCGAAGTAGAACATAAACTCAAAATTACGGTTTGGCATGGGACGGCTTTCCAGTTTAATCAGGTTTATGCCAATGGTATAAAGGCGGGCAAGCACCTTGTAGAGGGCACCGGGCCTGTGGGGAAGAATCATCATGATACTCGTCTTATCTGCCCCCGGATAGATTTCGAGCTTTCTCGAAATGCAGATAAATCGGGTGTAGTTATTCTCCGAGTTTTGCGCCGCCTCAGAGAGACAGCGAAGGCCGTAGAGAGAGGCACAGTACCGCGAGCTGAGCGCCGCCACGTCGCGCCGGTCGGACTCTGCTACCATTTTTGCCGCCATTGCCGTATTTTCCACCGCCGTCACCTTAACGTCAGGCCCAAGGGAGGAAATAAAGTCCGCACACTGGCGGATGGCCTGCTCGTGGGTGAAAATTTCGCGAATTTCGGAAAGCTCCACTCCTTCCTTTGCGAGAAGGTTATGGTCTACCTTAATGCGTGTGCTTTTTACAATATAGAAATTATGCTCCAGCATCAGGTCGTACACTTTATTTACCGAGCCTGCCGTGCTGTTTTCAATGGGCAAAACGCCGTAGCGGCAAAGGCCCTTTTCAATGGCGGAGAAAACCTTGTCAAAGGTATCAAAATACATAATGCTGGCACCCGAGAACATTCTGTCACAGGCAATCTGGGAGTAGGCGCCGTCCACGCCCTGGCAGGCAATCATGGCGCTTTGGGGAAATTCGCGGTTAGTGTTTTCCTCAATGGCTTCCGCAATCGTCTTATAAAGGTCATTTTCCGTGTCCAGCACCTTTTCCTGATAGGAACGGCTCAGCTCAAAGAGAAGGGAATATAACGCGCCTGTATAAGAGGCAAACTTTTCTTCGGATTTTGCCTGCACGTCCGCAAGCTTTTCTCGCTCACGCCCCGCGTCCAGCACAGGGAGCCCGTTTTCCTTTTTAAACGACGCAATCTTTCCGGCAACCTCCATTCTTTCGCCAAAAAGGCGTACAAGCTCGTCATCAATGCGGTTGATTTCGTCGCGGTAGGTGGTAAGATTATTTTCCATTTTCTGATTCTCCTTTTTTCCAAATCATTTCGTGGTCAAAAAGCGTATCTAAAAGTACCAGCGCCGTTACCGCTTCTAAAACGGGTACGGCACGGGGGACGATGCAGGGGTCGTGCCTGCCATGGACGGAAAGGGTTGTTTCCTCTTTTTTCGAAAGGCTGATGCTTTGTTGCACTTTGCCGATAGAAGGTGTGGGCTTTATCGCCACTCTATACACAAAGGGCATGCCCGTGGTGATACCGCCTAAAATGCCGCCTGAGCGGTTGGTGGCAGTTTTTACCTCGCCGTTTTCAAAGCAGAAGGCGTCGTTATTTTCGCTTCCGTATAGGTGCGTTGCGGCAAAGCCGTTTCCAAATTCAATGCCGCGGACTGCCGGCACCCCAAAGGCGGCAAATGCCATTTTTCCTTCAAGCCGTGAAAACATGGGTGCGCCAAGCCCTGCAGGGAGCCCTATGGCGGCTATTTCAATCGTGCCGCCTACAGAATCAGCGGCCTGCCTTGCTGTGTCAATTTCTGCCTGCATCTTTTCTGCTGCGCTGTCATCCCACACAGGGAATTCCTTTTGGCTGATGGCGCGAAGAGCAGAAAGTTCCGCCTTAGAATAGTCCGGGCTTTCGCCTTCCGTATTACGAATAGAGTGAATGTGGGCAAAGACCTCAATGCCTTTTTCCTTTAGCATTTGCAGGGCAATGCCCCCTGCAATGGTGAGAGGGGCGGTAAGTCTCCCCGAAAAATGGCCACCGCCGCGCACATCCTGAAAGCCGCCGTATTTTACGGCTGCGGCATAGTCGGCATGGCCGGGACGGGGCACGTCATAAAGGGCATCATAGTCACCGCTTTTTGTATTTGTGTTTCGAATGATTGCCATAATGGGTGCGCCCGTGGTTACATTTTCGAGTAGACCCGACAAAAATTCGGGGGCGTCCGCCTCTTTTCGGGGCGTGGAAAATCGGTTTTGCCCCGGGGCGCGCCGCTTTAAAAAGGCGGAAAGCGCCTCCATATCAATGGAGAATCCTGCCGGCAGTCCGTCAATGATTACGCCGATGGCATCTCCATGGGACTGCCCTGCTATAGACACTTTGATGTTTTTTCCAAAGATACTGCTCATTTTGCTTCTCTCCTTTCAATCGCACCGCCGAGTGCGGAAAAGTGCTCCCAGAATTTTGGGTAGGATTTATTTACGGCTTCGGCACCCTTTACGAAAACCGAGGACGTGCAAAGCGTGGATGCGACGGCGGCAGACATGGCAATTCTATGGTCGCCTGCGCTATCTACTGTGCCGCCGGAAAGGGGCGTGCCGCCAATTATTGTGAGACCATCCTCGTGCTTTGTAATGTTTGCCCCGAGGGCGGAAAGCATTTCAAAAACCGTTTGCAGGCGGTCGCTTTCTTTGATTTTCAGCCGTTTTGCGCCATAAATTCGCGTTTTGCCTTCGGCTGCACACGCCGCGACCGCAAGGATGGGCACAAGGTCGGGGATTTGGGAAGCATCAATTTCGATGCCGCCCATTTTATTTTTTGAGACGGAAACTGCAGTCTCGCTTTCTTCCACCTTTGCACCAAAGGTGCGGAGAAGATGTACGATTTCTTTATCTCCCTGTAAGGAAAGGGGATTTAGGCCTTCGCAGGTAATGCCTTCTCCCATACTGCCGGCAACGAGCCAAAAGGCGGCGTTCGACCAATCTCCTTCGACCTCGAGGGGTGCGTTTTCCGAAAGAGATGGGCGCTGAAGGCCGGGAATCTTGTATGTACTGTTTTGGAAGGTAAAGGAAATACCAAACGTGCGAATGGCATCCTCCGTCATGGCAATATACTGTGCCGATTCCAGCTCTTCCGTAAGATAGAGGGTGCTGTCACCGGAAAGAAGGGGCAGGGCAAACAGCATGCCGCTGATATACTGGGAGGAAATGTTTCCGGGAAGCGTATAGGCACCGCTTTTTAGCTTGCCGCCGCAGGAAAGAGTTGTTTCGTCCGCCCAGGCAAGGGTCATACCGCCCTTTTCCAGCTCTTCCCAAAGGGGTGAGAGAGGACGGGAAGGCAGTCTCCCCGAAAGTTTTAGCTTTGCCCGGCACCCGAGGGCACCAATAACGGGAAGCAGAAACCGAAGGGTGGAGCCGCTTTCGCCGCAGTCAAGAACGGCATCGCAAGGCACTTTCGTAATGGGCAAAACTGAAAAGCCCTCATCTGTTTTTTGTATGTCTGCCCCGAGGGCGTTTAAACACCGGACGGTCGCGTCAATATCCTGTGAGGATTCGCCGATTACAAGACGGCTTGGGTTTTTTGAAAGTGCCGCGCAAATCAAAAGCCGGTGTGCCCGGGATTTAGAGGCTATAATTTTTATGGTGCCCCGAAGCGAGCGGGGCGTAATGGCAATTTCCATGGGGGTCTCCTTATTCTATGCCGGATTTTAAAAAGGCATTTAGCTCGCTTGTGGGCTTTTTAAGAAGGGTACAGTTTCCGATTTCCGAGGGGATAACGAGGGTGAGCGCATCGCCGCTTCGCTTTTTATCGGAAAGCATGGCGGCATATAAAACGTCTGGGTCGTAGTCTGTTTTGGTTGGCAGAGCAAACGCCTCGCAAACTTCGGCAATTTCTTCAGGTACGCTCGGGGTGCAAAGGCCGTGCGCCGCGGCACTTTTTGCCATAATCACCATACCGATTGAGACGGCTCTGCCATGGGAAATACCAAACTGACTTGTTTTTTCAATCGCATGGCCAAAGGTGTGGCCGAAGTTTAAAAGCTGACGAAGCCCTGTATCAAATTCGTCTTCGTTTACGATGCGGCTTTTCATGGCGATACATGCACATAAGACCTTTTCTCTGTCAAATTCTGTTTTGTATGCTTTTAAATGTGCAAAAAGGTCCCGGCTTCCTAAAACACCGTATTTAATGACTTCCGCGCACCCGTCCGCAAATATACTTTCGGGCAGCGTATCCAAAACAAGGGGGTCACAAAGCACCGTTTTCGGCTGATAGAAGGCACCGGCAAGATTTTTCCCGGCGCGAAGGTCAATGGCAGTTTTGCCGCCAACGGAGGAATCCACCATGGCGAGGAGGGTGGTGGGAATTTGGATAAAGGCAATGCCGCGCAAAAACGTTGCCGCCGCAAAGCCCGCCAAATCTCCTACAACGCCGCCTCCAAGGGCAATCACAAGGTCACTTCGCGTCAGGTGATTTTCTGCCAAGAACTCTAAAAGATTGCTATAGGTTTCCACATTTTTGGAGGCCTCCCCGTTTGGAAAGACGAATTTTACCGTGCGAATTCCTTTTTCCAAAAGGGCTTTTTCCAAAACTGCGCCGTAAAGGCCATCCACAATATCGTCTGTTACAATGGCGGCATAGCCGTTTTTGCAGTAGGGAAGAATGTATTCGCCAGCAAGCCCGAGACAGCCGTTTTCCAAAATCACGTCATACGGACGGGACGCGGCAACATGAATTTTTTTCATCCGTCAATTTCTCCTTTCATGCGGCGGCCGTCCTCAAGTAGCTGCCAGAGCGTTTTTGCGTCGTCCTTCTCCATGGCGTCCCGGTACTCGCAAAGACGGTCAATGATGCCGTTTAGCTCCTCGAGAAGGAACGTCTTGTTTTCTAAAAACAGCTCCGTCCACATATCGGGATTGAGCCACGCAACACGGGTCAAATCCTTATAGCTTCCGGCAGAAAGTCCCTTATGGTTCTTCGCGCCGGGGGATTTAATATATGCATTGGAAACGATGTGGGCAAGCTGTGAGGTGAAGGCAATCATTTTGTCATGCTGTCCTGCATCCGTGACGGAAATCGAGCCAAAGGATAAGGGGGAGAGGGCACGTTTAATTTGGTCTAATAGTGCCATGTCGTCATAAACAGGGGGGACGATGACCATGGGCGCCCCCGCGAACATATCACTACGGCTGTATTTAAAGCCGGAATTATGGGTGCCTGCCATGGGGTGGCCGCCTACGAAAATAAATCCGTGTTCTTTGGCAAGAGCAAAGCCCACTTCGCAAATGTCTGCTTTTGTGCCGCAAAAGTCGATGACGAACTTTCCCTTCGGAAACAGGGCGGCATGCTCGCTTAGATAGGCGATGGAGGCTTTGGGATAGAGGCAAAGGAGCACAAGGTCACAACTTGCCAAATCTGAAGGTGAAAGCACCCCGTCTGCCGCGCCGCAAAGCATGGCATAGTCCAGCATAACTTTATCTTTATCATAGGCTAAAACCGAATAGCCTGCTTCTTTATAGGCTCTCGCGGCGCTGCCGCCAATAAGCCCCAGACCTACAATACCAACTTGCATAGTCATCGCTCCTCATATAATTTCGCGTACTTTTTGAATTTTGTCGGTAAGATGTGCAAAGTTTTCGGGCGTCAGGGACTGTGCGCCGTCACAAAGAGCATGGGCAGGGTCGTTATGCACTTCAATCATCAGTCCGTCCGCCCCTGCTGCGACGGATGCCATCGCCATGGGCTCCACAAGACGGGATTTACCTGTGGCGTGGCTGGGGTCTGCTATGACCGGTAGGTGAGAAAGCTCATGGAGAAGGGGGATTGCGGAAATGTCCATAGTGTTTCTCGTGTAGGTTTCGTAGGTGCGGATGCCGCGTTCGCAGAGAATAATGTTGCCGTTGCCCTCGCTCATAATGTATTCCGCACTCATTAAAAACTCCTTTAAGGTATTGGCAAGGCCGCGTTTTAAAAGAATGGTCTTATTTGTTTTGCCGAGCTCCTTTAAAAGCTCGAAGTTCTGCATATTCCGTGCGCCGACCTGAATGACGTCCACGTCCTCAAAAAGGGGCAGGTGGTTGGCGTTCATAATTTCCGTGACGATGGGCATACCCGTTTCTTTTTTCGCTTCCAATAAATACTCAATGCCGTGTGCCTTAAGACCCTGGAAATCATAGGGCGAAGTACGGGGCTTGAAAGCACCGCCGCGAAGGAGCGTCGCCCCCGCCGCCTTAACGCTTTTGGCAACAGAAATCATCTGCTCTCTTGATTCTACTGAGCAGGGGCCGGCAATAATGGCAAAATGGCCGCCGCCGATTTTTACGCCGCCGATATCAATGACGGTATCTTCGGGATGAAAATTGCGGTTACACTGCTTAAAGGGGTCAGATACCCGCTTTACCGTTTCCACAATGGCAAGGCTGTCGAGAAGCTCCATGTCAATTTTCGATGTGTCGCCCACAAGACCCAAAACGGTATAATCCACCCCATAAGACGGGTGTACCTCCACACCCTGCTCCATAAGCCAACGGGTCAAATGGTCAATTTGTTCCTGCGAGGTATTTTTTTTAATAACAGCAATCATGGTTTGTTCCTCCCATTCCTCTATAAAATAAAAGGCTACACAGAGGATTTCTGTGTAGCCGAATGTACGACTTTGCTTAAAACTGCACCGAATTGTTTGCAACACAAAAATCCTTTACTTCGCAATTTCTAAAGTAAAAGTAAAAGAAATATTCATATGCAAACGTATTCTTATGCATGGATAGGTCCCTTTCGATTCATATGATAAACCCAGTATACTCCCGTAAAATCTATTTGTCAAGGATTTTTTGGATATTTTTTTAATTTTTTTAGGATTGACAGAAAATACATTCCATAGTATAATCATAAGCAAGAACTGCAAAAGGAGAAATACGATGTTGAAACGAATTTTACCCGGTTTTCTTGCAGGCATTTTGCTTTTATCCTCGGCAAGTGCTGCGACCATTGAATTTACGGTAGGGGATATGGCTTTTAATCTGGAAAAGGATGGCACCATAGAACAAAAGACGGTGGAAGCCCCGCCTTTTATCAATGATGCAGGCCGCACCATGGTGCCGGCACGCGCGATTTCCGAAGCGTTTGGCGCAGAAGTCGGTTGGGAAGAAGCCACGCGAACCGTAACCATTAAGAAGAACGAAACAGAAATCAAGCTCGTTGTAGAAAAGGATGAAGCCACGGTAAACGGCGAAACGAAAAAGCTGGACTGCGCCCCCACCATCGTGGCAGACAGAACAATGGTTCCCCTTCGCTTCATTGGGGAATCCCTGGGATGTAATGTGGGGTATGCCGCGCTGACCAATCAGATTTTGATTGATGACACTGAGCCTGTCGTATCTTGCGGCGATGCGATTGTTTCCTTTGCGGAATTTAAGGCCCTGTATGACATTTTCTATTTAGGCAATTTAGAGGCTATTACCACGTATGGGCTGGACGAAATTTCCTACGGCCAGCTGGTGGCACAGATTACGCTGGAAGCTGCAAACGCTACTTTGCATATTATGAGCGCGTACCCGTCCGTTGTACTTACGCAGGACGAAAAGGCGGAAGTGATGCGTTCCTACGGCGAATCCCTCCCAATATTGCCGGGATTAAAAGGCCTTGCCGCAATTTTGTTTGAAAAAAACTATATTGCCGCCGGTGAGCCGGTTATCCGCACCGTTTTAGAAACGGAAGATATAAAGGCGCGGTATGCGGAAAAGTATGTTATGGCAAAGCACATTTTGGTTTCTGATGAGAAAACGGCAGAAGAAGTATATGCAAAAGCCGTGGCAGGCGAAGATTTTGATGCACTCATCGCCCAATACGGCACTGACCCCGGCGCCTTAGAAAATCCGGACGGCTATCTCTTTACCACCGGGGAAATGGTAGAATCGTTTGAAAAGGCAACCTTTGCCGCGGCTGTGGGCGAGATTACAAAGCCGGTAGAAAGCGAGTACGGCTATCATATTATTAAGAAATTACCCCTTCCGGCATATACGGACGAAGTCGGGCGAGAGGTGGCAATCGGCATTATCAATCAGCATATGGAAACGGTGCCTGCACCTAAGACCGTGATGGGGTTGGAAACGCTGTACGAAAAACTGGGCGTTGCAACACAGTAAAAAAAGAATCCGCAGAAAAGTACGGGGTTAATAAGGAAATATTTTCCGCAAGATTAGAAATAGTCTTGCGGAATTTCCTTTTTATCGGGGATAAACTCTTTTTGCGGAGTAAACTCACCGATGAAATTAAAAACAATTTGTATCTTTTGTACTCTGTGTCCGCTTGATTTGTCGGGAGCGTGAACAATAATTTTTTTAATAAACTCATTTATGATTGTCGGTGTTAATTCTTTAATGCCGACATATTTTTTGACGATTTCGTGAAATTGCTTAAAGTCAATTTGCTGCCTGTCAAAATTGTTTGTTTCTTCCTCAAAGACTTTAATCTGTTTCTGTAATTCTGCCTGTTCATTTTCGTATTCCGCAGACAGTTTCAAAAAACGTTCATGAGAGATTGCTCCTGTTATATCATCCTCATAAATTCTCTTGAAAATCTTGTCAAGCTCTGCTATGCGTTTTTGAAATTTTGTAATCTGTTTTTTCTTATTCTGTATTTCTTTTGACTGCTCGTCTAACTGTTGTTTGGCAACAAGATTGAAAAACTTATCTGCATTATCATACATCATTGCAGTAACCTCAAAAATCTGACTTAACACAATCTTTTGTAACGTTTCTTCTCTTATGTAATGGGCGGAACAATCGCCGGTGTTACTTTTATATCGGGAACAT
>JAZNHR010000049.1:0-21225 GCA_045577075.1 Clostridia bacterium
TTTTGCAGGGCTTGCGGTAGTTGTCCTTGAAAACGCCCTGCACCTCTTCCAAACCTTTTCCGGCGGCGTCGGGGAGCTTGCCAATGTACTCATTAGCGGCACCTTTGTGCTCGTGGCAGGCTTTGTTTACCGCAAAAAACATACGAAAGCTGGTGCACTTTTAGCCCTTGTCCTCGGCAGCGTTTGTATGCTCCTTGCGGCACTTCTTGCAAACCGCTTTATAAACCTTCCCCTCTATGGCATCCCCGAGACCCAAATTCTGCCCACGCTTCTCGGTGCCATCCTTCCCTTTAACGCCCTGAAGGCAGTTATTATCACCGTACTTACCATGCTTCTCTATAAACCCCTCTCGCCGCTTTTAAAGAAGTAAATACTGCAAAGGCGTGACCGAAAATAGAACATGAGCCTCCGAGGACAATCCTCGGAGGCTCTGTTTACATATTGATACAATTTTCATCAAGTAAAAAATGTTCTATGCCGACATAATAGATGCCGTCTTCATCGTGCCATGGAATGATGTCATCTTTTACGACAACGATTTTCTTAAATGAATCAGGAACACGTTTCAGAGAATTTATTTCCTGTTGTCTTTTTTCTTCATCTGCAACAGAAAGTGCGGACTGAATATAATAGCGGTTGCTTCCGCTGTTTACAACGAAATCAATTTCAAGCTGCGAGCGAACGTTTTTCCCCTTATCGTTCTTATGGTTATATTCCACCACACCAACATCAACATTGAACTCGCGGGCGCAAAGCTCATTGTATATGATGTTTTCCATGATATGATTTTCTTCCATCTGCCTGAAATTAAGCCTTGCATTACGAAGACCTACATCCGTGTAATAATATTTAAGCGGCGTTTTCATATATTTTTTGCCTTTAATATCATATCGTTCCGCTTTACCAACAATATATGCCTCGGCAAAATAATCAATGTATTTTGATATGGTTGAAGAACTGATGCCAACATTCTTGGTGCTTTTAAAGGTTTTAGAAAGCTTGCTTGGATTGGTAAGTGAACCTATTGCCGAAGAAAGAATGTTCAATAAATCTTCAAGCACATCCTTATCATTATTGATTTTATTTCTTTCAATAACATCAGTAATATACGTTTTGGTAAACAGTCCTTTTAAATATTTACTTTTTTCCTCCGGCGTGCTCTTTGATAATACAAAAGGCATGCCGCCGTAGGTAAAATATTCCTTCCATGCATTATGCTTATCCCCCTCATATGCATCATAAAATTCCTTATATGTCAAAGGATTAACCTTCACCTCGTCCCCACGGTCTTTAAATTCGGTCAGAATATCGGTTGAAAGCATTTTTGAATTACTTCCGGTAACATACAAATCAACATTTTTTAATTTCATAAGGCCGAGAAGAACCGGCACAAATCCTATTTTATCTTCAATGCCTTCCACATAAGGATTCTGCATTTCCAGGACTAACTGCACTTCATCAATGAAAACATAATAGCGTTTTGTTTTGTCACAAGTCACTTCTCGAACATACTTATCAAGCTCAAAGGGATTTTTATATTTTGCATTGCTTACTTCGTCAAGCGCAATTTCAATAATACAATCATCCGTAACGCCCACAGCATTCAGATATTCGTGGTAAAGTTCAAAAAGCAAAAACGATTTTCCGCATCTTCTTATTCCGGTTATAACCTTAATAAGCCCGTTGTCTTTCTTTGAAATAAGCTTGTCAAGATACTTTTTTCTTTCTATAATCATAAGGATTTCTCCAATCTGCGCGAAAAATTATTGCGGATAACCGCTTTTTTATTTTCTCTCGCAATTAGTATACCACGATACACAGAAAAAAGTCAATATAATTGCAAAAAATTTATGCGTATAGACGCAATAATTTTCTATAAAATTAGAAGTTCTGCTCATTTTCAGGCCCTAATCGGTGCCATCCTCCCCTTTAATGCTTTAAAAGCCGTAATTATTACCGTCCTTACCATGCTTCTCTATAAACCACTTTCGCCGCTTCTGAAAAAGTAAATAAACTGCAAAAAAACTGCGCCACTCCCATTTTGCAAAGATTTTGAATTCGATTTTTTCAATGTTAAAGCCCCAGCGGTCACTGGGGCTTTGCTGTTATGTGATTCTATTTATTGAATTTCTTCAATAATACCATTATTTCTTCATAAGATATAGCGTCTTTAATGTATTGATTAGCAGTTAAATAGCCAACCACTTTTCCATTCTTGTCTAAAATTTTAGGTGGCTTTGTGGCATATTCATTAAATACACTATACTGACTATATTTGCTGCCATAATTGCCGTATTGATTAAAAATACTCTTTGTTTGATATTTGCTACCATAATTGCCATATTCATTAGCAATACTATCAGTATCATACTTATTTGAATTTATTTCACCCAAAAAGGTTCCTGTTCCATCATCGGCATACAAATATAACGGAAAAGATGAAAGAGTTATCTTTGTGTTGGTTGAATATCCTCCGCCACCTTGATAATTATTGGCATCTTCTTTTATTAAATTCCCAAACTCAACAGGTGTATAGCCAGAAGTCGGAACATTAAATCCAAAATCTACCAGTGATACATTTTTATTACTTAAATATGTTTTGAATATATAATCAGCAAAGTCCAATGCTTCCAAGCTGTTCATCAATGCTATTACCTTATAAGTTTCTGTGTTAGATGTATCTCCTTCATTTTTAATAAAAGATATTTTGGAATTTATATCATAATTTTGGGGGGTTATGTAAAATGTTCCAGTAAAATCTGAAGTGTTTGTTTGGTTTGAATTACTGTAATATGATATCATTGAATAAAAAGATGTCTCATCTGGTGTTAAACCAACATAGGTATAAGATGTATAGTTCCCTCTATAAATGACTTTTAGAGTAATCCAATCTCCTTCTGCATCATAGTCCAACGAATATTGTTTAAGAGCATTACCGCTTTCGTATCGCTCTCTATACATTGGTTTTCCATTTACTGAATCATTAGAATTAGTAACAATAAAACTTTTCAGTTGGTTAAAAGCATTTTGTTGTGATGCTGATAAACTATTAAATACAAATGTCAATATCTCACTATCTTTGGATTCAACACCATTCTTAACGGCAGTTACTATTACATTATATCTCTTCCCGTTCTCTAGTCCATTATATGAAACGGTATAGTCATTACAATATTCAAATTTTATTTTTTCACCATTATCATCTTCAGTAAACCAAAAATTCTCTTCCCCGGCTTCTTGATAATAAAAATGATAATATTCTGCTCCTTCTACTTTATCCCACTGAATGTGTGCTGAACCATTTTGCTGCCTTACAACTCTAATGTTTTTAGGCGGTTCAATATATATGCTTTCTTCTCCTTCGCTTGAAATGTTTGCATTTTTGTTCACTACTATAGTTTGTGAATTAGCCATATATGGAGTGGTGCAATCAAAAAATTCCAATCGTTCCTCTATTACAGTCATACCAGATATAACTGCATTAACCTTTCCAGATGATAGACTATTCAAAAGTTCATCAAAATCCATTGATTTTATTTCTAATTTATAACCAAGAACATCTGCTATTGCAGTAATCACATCAATATCGATTCCTTTAAATTTTCCATTTTCCTCAAATTCAAAAGGCGGAAAATCAGGGCATGTGGCAACAGTTAAAACTCCATTAGAATAGTTATTTCCTTTTGAAACATAAGAATATTTTCCATTTAAACCATCATTTATTATTTGTTTTAAAGTTCCATTATCTTTAAGTTTTCGTATAGCAGTGTTTAGTTGTTCTGTTAATTGCTTGTTTTCTTTTGATGTATATATAGTATATTCTTCAATGACATATTCTTTATCTAATATAACAAAGTTGTCATTTTTTTCTACCATTGCATTTGATATTTCTTTATCAGAAACAACACAATCAATCACACCTTGATTTAATGCATTAAACAAGGCATTATAATCATCATATTTTTTTATTACAGCATTTGTTTCTCCATAATCCATAGAAATATAACTATCAGCCAAAGTTCCAGAGTGAACACCAATAACCGCATTAGATAATTCTATGGTAGAAGGTATGTATTTATCTTTTGAATAAATATTTACTGTTTGTGTATCTCCATTCCATTGTACATCACATTCAAAAGCCTCTGAAACCGCTCTCAAAGGAACTAATGTTCTACCACCATTTAATCGAGCAGGAACATCTAATATTATAGGATCTCCGTTTTTGTATAGTGTTGTATCATCAATAGCGATACTCACATTGGTATTCCCTTTTTGTGCTATTGCAGTCCTTGTAGTATTATCCCAATACACAATGGCTCCCAATTTCTCAAAAATTGCTCTCATAGGAACCATTGTACGACCATTAACCAATAATGGCGCAACGTCAAATTGAATTTTTTCGTTATCCAGATATACGCTTATTTCACCACTGGCAATAACTGGAACAATCATAGTTATAGATATCATAACTACTAATACAAAAAATACTATTTTTTTGCTATACTTTTTCATTAAAAATTCCCCTCCAAAAGTTATAATTTTTATCCTTGCAGATTTTTAATTAGAATTATTCTACTAATAAAAAAATGCATAACCCATGTTCCAGAGTTATGCACCGAAAAACGCACAAGTCTGGTATAAGGTTGCTACACTCTTATATATCACTTACATCTTACATAGAGAAGTTTTACCAGATAGTACGCTTTTACCATTAGCATACTTCTCTAATGTATTTTTATGTAAGGTAATATAAGAAAATAGACTACCACTATTTTAATTTTAGAGTGTAGCATAATTATTATAACACATAATTTTTATAAAGTCAATTAAACGACCAATTTTAACCAAATATCAAACCAAAGACTTGTTTTTATATAAAAATGTAACCTGTACGTAAAAAGGGCAATAAAATATGAAGAAACGGAGAAAGAGCTCGCCTAGGGGTAGCTCTTCTCCGTTTCTTTAGGACAGTCTTATTTCGCCTGATTTACGCGGATTTTTGATTCTGTTTCCTGTTCAATTTTCTTTTGGTCGCGCTCGAGGTTTTGCTGATGCGCCTTATCCTGCTGCAAAAGCTCCTGCGCCAATTTCTCCGCTTGCAAACTCGCCGCCTGCTGCATCGAAACAATAAACTGCCTCTGGTCAGCCGTAAGCGTCCCGACGGGAATCCCTAGCACGCTTGCCGCTTCCTCGTCCACCTCGCCCAGGGCAATGACCTTGTCAAGCTGATTTGCAAAGGTTTGTGCCGCAAGCTTTTCTTTATTAAAGGCTTCCGTATTTGCTGCATCCTGTGCCGCCTGCGCTATTTCCTGATTTTTTAGCCTAAGGCTTGCCTCGCCTTCATATTCCGAAAAGGCACCTTCCGCAAGACTCTCTAAAATAGAAAGCCTGTCAATTTTCGCCTCGCGCGCATCCTGAAATCTGGAATACGCCATTTGCTCATACACGGGCACGAGGTCCTGTGCCGCACGCTGGCGCATAATCTCTGCCGTGGAGCCCCCTAAAAGACCGCGGGAATTTGCCGACTGCTTTGCCGCAAGCATTGCTTCCTCCTGTGCCGCCTTTAAAGAGGCATCCTTCTTCGGGTCATAGGAAAACTCCATATCCGCAAGCTCTGACAAAAGCGTACGGGTTTCTTTTTCATATGGATTTTCGTGCTTTTTTGGCACAAAGTTTTTGGCATAGTTTTCCTCAATCCAGTAATCGTCGCCGATTTTGATAAGACGGCTGTCGTTTTTATTGAGCATCTGTCCGTTTACAATGGGGGCGTCCGCATTTTTATCGTAGCCCACATATGCCCCTTTGCCGGCTAATGTGTTTCGAAGGGGGGTATACCCTGCCGGGGCCCCTGCGCCGCTTTTAGAAAGAGCGGCGCGAATGGAATCACCACCTGCGATATACCCTGCATCACCCATGGTAAAGCCGGCAGTATCCAGTGCATAGGATGCGCCCTTGCCGTCGGTTATGGAAATGCCGCTGTCTGTTTTTTTCGTTTTGTATCCTCTGTCCGAAAGCCACTGTTCTACATTATACTCCATACTGTTCTCCTTTCTCAGCAGTAGCTGCGTTTTCTTGCCCGCAATTCAAATTCGATTGCGGATATTTTCACCGCCCCACGCCCTGCAAGCTTTATGCGCATTTGGGGCGCATCGGAAAGGGCGGGGGGAATTTCAATGACTGTAAGTCCGCTTTTTGAGACCGTTGCCACCGTGCGGAAATACTCCATGTCAAGCCAGGGCGAAAGGGAAACCGTAAAGGACGCCCCGTTTTCCACCTCGGCACGCAGATAAATGCGGTGCCAGTTTTGAAAAAGGGAATTTTCAAAGATAAGCGGGCCGGAAATCCTGTACCATTCCACCATCTCGTCCCCATCTCCGAAAACGGAGACGGTGCCGTCCGTCTCTGCAGCGTATACTTTGCCGTCGAAACTCGCAAAAGCGAAAATTTCGGCATTGTCCTCTACAAACCATTCGCCAATGCGCGTGTCATAGGCGAGCACCTTTCTTTCGCCGTTCTTTTGGGGCAAAGCGAGATAGTACCGCTCCCCGTCACTCCCTGCCGCAATTTTCTCTGCCGCAGAAAGGTCCATATTTTCGATAAACCTGCGAATGGGAAAGCTGATTTTCTTCGGGAGCGCGCCACCGCTGTAGCGATAGAGGCCGTCCGCTCCCAGAAAATATAAGATGCCCCCGATTTCCTGAATACTTTCCTGCGCCACACAGCCGATATCACGGCTAAGGCACAAAAGCGAAAAGTTTACAGGGTCTGTACCATAAAGCTCAAACATGGCATTTTTCTTAAAGTAAATAATATGGCCGCCATAGGCCACAAGGCCGCCGGCGTAGGCCTCCTTCGTCGTTTCCACAAGCTCCTGCCCGGCGTCTCCCGGGGCGGACCAGTCATCAATGGTTTCCACCGCCGAGTAGCGGAGAAACTTGTCATTATCGGAAGCGGTGAATAAATGCCAAGCGTGGGTGGCAAGGTACAGGGCGTTTTCCGGCGTTCCCTTTGTGCCCACCTTGGAAATGGCGGTGCCGTCAAACTTTTTGCACGCGTCGCCGTCAGCAAAGACGGCATAGTCCATAAAGTCCGCCGCATATACGCGCCCCGTGTCCTTCGTAAAAATGTCGCCCCTATCTTGCCAGGCACCATCCGAAAGGGTGTATAGCTTTGTGCCGATGACCGCCGCAAGGGTCGTGCCAAATATAACCCCAAAGTAGCGCACTTCCCCTTCGGGAAGGGGCGGCACCGCCGCCTTATTTCTGGGGGGTCTTGGGCTTAAGTGCGGATAGTGACAGGAATGGAGATTCCCCATGTCCGCCGCCAACCCTTGCGGAATTTCCGCCTCGGGCAGTCCCGTATGAATGCCGCCGCCCGTTTTTGTTTCTAATATCCGCTTTTTTTCGGCGGTATCCTTCCAGAAGCTTTTCATCTTCTTCCTCCTCTTACGTCTTTTGTAACGGGATATTTGCCGTCTTTTTCGTATCGCTCCTGTTTGGCGCGGGACAGGAGCATATTGTAGCTCAGCTTATAGTTATTGGCTAAATTTACGTCTTCTCTCGCCTCTGCAATCATAATGCAAAGGGCAAGACGGAGCATCTCGCCGTAATCTTCGTCAAGGTCAATCTCCTGGTCTAAGTAGGAAACGCCTGCCGCCGCGGCTTCTTCCTCCGAAAGCAGCGGCTCCGGTCTTTTAAAATACCATATGGAAATGGTTTCCCCGCGCTTTGGTGCAGGGTAAATCCCGATAAAGCCTTCCGTCACTTTAAACCAGCAATTCTTCGCGGCATCCTCCCCCATGCGCTTTGCCGTAAGCTCTTTATTCCCCACCAAAACGGCACTGATAAGGTCACACCGCACCGAAAGCGGCAGGGGATACAGCATTTGTCCCGTCCCGGGAAACTGGACGCCTTCGCGCACAGAAATCACTTTATAGATTTCGCGTATTGCCCCATTCAGCCACGCCACAAGTCTGCTTTCTTCAAAGCTGTGCGGCATTCTTGCTTGTATATCCTCTAAAATTTCGCCAAGCCTCATACGCCTTGCCTCCTCAGATATGCGACGCATTTCCTCGCCAGCCAGTACACATTCTCATCGTCCTCCAGCTTCCCGAGCCAAAGGGCAACGTCAGATACAATGCCTCTGTCCGAAAGCTCCCAGACGATATCGTTTATATTGTCAAGCTCTCGCATTTCTGCAACCCTCCTTTTAAATTCCTTCCATTTTTCCCAATTGTTTGCCGATAGCTCCCTAGGGCAATTTTTCCTCGATGCGTCATAATGCCGCACCACGTTTACAATGCCCGTTTCCGCCTTCAGCCGTTTTACAAGCACCACGGCGTTGTCCAGCGCCTTCTCAAAGTCGCCATCCTCGTTTACGCAGATTTCAATGCCAATTGAGTTTGCATTGGTAATCCCGTATTTGCCTTTGCCGTCGCCGCAGTGCCATGTGTAATATTTATGATAATCATTGATTTGAAGGGCACCCTTGTCATCTACCACAAAGTCTGCACTTTGGCCGACGTTTCCCCCGTTCCAGTACGCAAAATGCGCCTCGGCATCCGCGCCGCGCCTTGGGTTTCCCGTCGTATGTATGACAATGTATTTCGCCTTCTCTTTCCTGGTTGTTCTGTTATATGCAATTTGTCTCATTTTTCCTCCCGGGTGCCCGGCCAGCTCCCCTAAGGGAGCCGCCGAACAATCTATGTTAAAAATGGCGTTTATCTGTGGGATTGTTGACAACGCCAAATGCAACCAAAACGGCTAAAACCAGCTCCGCAAATGTATCAAACTGCGGAATTTCAAGCCCCAGCCACGCTTTACAAACAAACGCCACAAGTGCAAGGCAGGAAAGCCAGAGCACCGGGCTTTTGAGTCTCTCAGCCATGGAATCCCTCCTCCTTGAGTTCGTCAATGCGGTGGTGCGCGCTTTTTACGCTCTGCTCCGCTTTTGCCATGCGTTCCACCAAATTATTGTGTTTTGCGACCTTTTCCTCCAGCTGTCTTAGGCGATAATTGGTAAGGCGACTTGCCGCCAAAATACCGCCCAGTGTGCCCACGCACGTCCCCATAAAGGAAAGTGCCGCCACCGTGATTTCCTGCATGTTTCCTCCTATAAGACGGTATAGGTATCCGCCAGAGTATACACGTGGCTTTGCAGCTTTGTGTCGTCCAGGTAGAAAAATTCATACCCGTCTCTTGTAACTCTGCATAGCTGATAGGTGCCGTCCATATCCGATGTGAAATCCAGTATCGGCACCCGTTCCGCAGGCGCATCTATTTTTATACCATCAATTGTACTAAACCGCGTCACGCTGCCGCTGCTGTTATCTGCCAAAAGGCTTACTTGGCCGCCGCGACCGACGTTTAAGCCTTTCAAAGTCCCAAAGGCTGCCCCGTCGAAATAGATTTTGTACATATTGCCTGTTTCTGTATGAAATTTTGCAATATATCCATTGGAAAAAAAGCCGTACAAATAGCCGTTTGAAACGGAAATGTCCTGTAGGACTTGTTCTTCCTTCGTGAACTTACTGTCTGTAATGGGCATGTACCGTCCCGTAATTTCACCGTCTTTATTGATGCGCAGGGCGGCATGTGTATTTGTTCGGTCAAGCACCGGTGCAATATATAAATCATCTCCATCCATCACGGCCATGCGGAATCGCCGATTGTAGATGGTAGAATCCGTATAGTATTCTCTGAGTCTGGAGCCTGTTACAAACTGCCACTGTCTTACGCCGCTAAGATTAAACGACTCGACATATAGACTGCCGGAACTGTCGTCGCTTGTATACACCACCAAAATTCTGTCCTCTAACACAAAGATGTGCTGCAGGGTGGTGAAATTCTCGCATCCTGCTGACAAGGTTTTCCATACAGAGGAAACACCATTTTGGAACGTCGTAATGGTCACCTGGTCATCCGCCATTTCCCCGAAGTAAGGTACACCCTCGTAAAAGCAATGACATACTGTATTGGCAGTACCATAATACCGCATTTGCGTTTGGTCGGGATACGCGCAAACCACCTGATAGGCTCCGGTGTAATTTCGCCCTGCCACCATGATTCTGCCGTATCGCGGCTCCTCCCAGACAGAGAGAATTTCCGTAAAACCGTCTGTTTTCCCATACCGTTTCTCGCCGGTTTTCAAAAGCTGAAAGCCTGTTTTCCGAATCGTAAGCGGCTCGCTCTTTAAAACGAGGGAAGAAGTATCCAGAGAAAGCCCTTCCCCGTCCGAAACAGATATGGCACCCAGTTTTGCTTTTTCTGCATCGGTAAAGCTGTTTTGGGAAAGCCCCATGCCTTCTTCCTGATCTACCTTATTTTTGATAAGGTTACGCAGGGAAGGCTCCAGGCAGTTTGCCGTGATGCTGTCCCTGCCGATTGCCGCATCGCCCACGGCGCCGTCGGCGATTTTTTGGGCGGTCACAGCCCCGTCAGCCAGCTTTTCTGCGGTGACCGAGCCATCCGGGTGCGCCAGTACAGGTGCCGAAAGGTGGGAGCGAAAGTCTGCGTCCGTAGCCTGTTTGTCGTTTGTTACGTTACCAAGCCCCACCTGACTTTTTGATACCTTATGGGGATTATCCTCCCTGTCAAGATGGTCCTGGATTTGGGGAGAGAGGGTCAAAAACTGCTCCACACTCCCCGAAAGCACTTCTGATACGCGCATAGCTTCACTTCCTTTCCTTTGCCTTAAGCCGTGATGCCGTTAGAACCCACAAGGCCGCGCCAATCTACATAGCCGGTGTCAAAGCGGCAGTAGCCGTAGAAGCGGTGGTCCATCTTGTTATCAATCTTTTCGCTGTCGAAGATGGGCTTTTCGCGCCACAGGAACATAAGGTTATCCATGGAGCTATCCTGCACAAACCAGGGCTTTATGGTGCCGTCTGCCTCGTAAAGGTAATCCCAGACCACCACGTCAAGGTGCGGCAAGGTGTTTTTGTCATTATTCGCAGTACCTGCCTGGAGCGTCGAGCCGATGAGGGCGCGAGCGGTAAATTCCCAGTCGGGGTGTACCACGAGCTTATCGGCATGTGCCGCCACAAGCACGCCTGCTTCGTCCTTTTCAAGGCGCATCATGGTAAGGGCTTCCTTTAAGGTTTCATCGGAAAGTGCGCCGCTTACCATGTTGGAGCAACTTTCTGTGCTGTTTGCTAAGGGGTGATTTTTAGAAAACAGGGGTACGCCGTCGTAGCCATTTTCCGTAAAGCCCTTTAAAATAACGTCTGCCGCCTGGGATTCTTCTGTTGCCTGGAGGCCGTTACCGAGCTTGGAGGCGCTGCCGCCGCGGCCGAAGCCCTTTAACACGTTATACAGGTCGTCCTGTACAAGCTCCCAGGTCACTTCGTAGGCTTTGTCAAACCGGCGCGCGGTAAAGGTCGCAATATCGCCCATAGCAATGTCTGCCTGATTAAAGTCATTGCCCTCTGTATTTTCCTCCCACTTGCCGAATGCGCCGAGATGGGGGAAGGTTTCTTCCTTGGCATGCATTTCGTCCACCTTAAAAATATCGGTGTACTGCTTCTTTTTCTTATTGTATGTTTCAAAGAAAATTTTTCTGTGTACCGGCGTTAAGAGCGCCGCAAAATTACTTCTGTCCATTTTTGTTGCCACTAGTTATCATCCTTTCTGTTTTAAATTAGTATGCATATTTGTATTTTGCATACTCCTCAGGCGTCATGCCTGCTTTTTTTGCCATGCGGTTTTCCGCTTCGGAAAGCTGTATGCTTCTTTGGGAATCGGGGGCGTCACCGCCGGAGAGGGCAGGAATTTTCTTTGCCTTCTTCTCTGCCGTAGCATCTCTTTCTTCCATTTCCTTTTGGAGCTTTCTGAGGCGTTCCTCTGCAAAGAGGGCAAGATAGGCTTCCTTCGGGGAAAGGCCCGTTCTGAGAATCAATGCTTCTATCATGTCCTTTCTGGCGTCCACATCGTCAAAAAGCGGCTCCGTACGCATACTCGCATACACGGCTTCTCTTGCCGCCGCGGCCTCCGCCTGGCGAAGAGCGCGCACCTTTTCCTGCTGGGATAAAAACAGCTTTGCCGCTTCCTCCGAAAGCCCATGGGCATGGATAAGCTTTCTTTCTTCCGCCTTGTCAATCATGGCAGATAAGGCGAAAAGGCTTTCTGCTCCCATATCGTCCATCAGCCGCTTTACAAGACTCAAAAGGCGTTCCTTTTCTTCGTCCTTTTCGGGTTTTTGTATTTCCTTTTCTTCTTCTTGTTTCGGCAGAACTTCCTCTTTCGTCACTTCTTCCATATGTGCATGGGCGGAAGCGGCGGAAAGTCCCGTCTTGTGTTTTACGTCCGCCATAGCGGAACGCTTCTTACTTTTTGCCATATTCTTCATCCTTTCACCTATTTATAAAGTTGTTTCTCGGCATACTCGCCTACGGTCACCGGCATAGGCCCGCGGTGACCGCAGTAGGGACAATGGCCGATTTTCTCCTCTGCCCAGCCGCGGTCCCGAAGGGCCGCCCGCTCGCATCGGGGGCAAACCGGATTGTCCCGGAGCTTTTCAATGTCGATGCTTTGAAGGTATGCGTGCCGCCGCATTCTGCGCGCAACAGCCGTGGGTAAATAAATTTGCATTTTTCTTTCCTCTTTTTTCAAAATCTCTTTTTGTAAGTTCAAACTTTTACGCCGTCGCCTTTTGCTGCACGCGGCCGCTTTCTGTCAGTCCTTCCGCATCCGCACTCTCAATGTTGGCCTGCGCGGTGCTTTCTGCCGCCTTTTGGGGACTTTCTGCCCCCAGGGGCATGCCTAAGTAATCGGCAAGAAACGCGCGGACTTCCTCGGCCGTGACAAGACCCTTCCCATATAAATCACTCATCATCTGGTATGCCGCGGTCTTGTTCGCCGGAAGCCCTGCGCCTACGGTGACAATAAGGTCAAACGCCGCGTCCTTTTCCCTGCCGTCCTTTGCCGTTCGATAGCGAAGGTCACTGCCGCGGAAGAAAATAAATTCTCCCCTTCGGTCTGCAACCCGAACGGCAACCTCTTCTGTCCAGTACGCCCGTACCATGGAAAGACAATAGGAAAATACCTCGGAAAGCGTTTCCTGCAGGAGCAGTTTTTTGTGCTGAATGGACATTTGTCCCCCCTGCTGGAGTACGGTAGCCTCCGCCGCCGTCGCCACGCCTGCCTGCTTTGCCCCCGTCATCTGGTCCGAAAAACGGGTGATGCGCTGACTTTCATACCGAAGTGCCGCATCGCGCCTTTGCAGAATGTAGGACGGGAGTGGCGGTGCTTCCAAGTTTCGCACAGCCGAGACGCTCGTGGTGGGAATATTCAGCCCCGCCTCGTTCGTCATCGCATCTAGGTCTATGCCGCTTCCCGTTTCCACCAGTCGCTGTGGATTGCCGGTAAGACGGGCATTGATGCGAATTTGGTCATCCAGGTCGTTGATAAGGTCCTGCACCGGTATTAAAAGCTCCACATCGCCCTTTCCCCAGATAGACCCTTCTCGGTAGTACAGCGGTGTGAAGAAATAGGGGTAGCGACTATCGGGATAAAAGCTTTCCCTGCCGCTATCAAAGCTATCGGAAAGAATTAGGCCGCAGCCCGTCATTTCCACAAGGCGCAAAACGCCGCCGTCCCGCGTCCAGACCAGCATATGCAGGTACGTATCGTCTCCCCCGTCGTCGCCTTCATATTGCGGTCTGTACCCCGACACAATGGCATCTGCAACCAAGTCCCCGTACTGTTGCCGCGCCCAGTGCACCGTTTTGCATACCGTTTCAATAATAAAGGATGCCTCTCCTATGCGGTATACGTCCGTAATGCCCGGGTCTACGAAAATGTTCTGGGGATTTACAGCTTCAATGACCGGCATACCTGCCCCCGAGAGGGCACCGGGGTCAAAAGAAACCCGAAATATGCCTGTGCCGTACTTCTCCCTTCTTCGCTCGTGCAGGTCCAGCTTTCGCGTGAGCCTGTTCTTCTCCTTGATAAATTCCAGCACCTTTTGTACGTTTGCGGCAAAGGGTGCATCATCGGGCGTTACCGGTACCGGCATAATCCCGATGCTCTGCTCCAGAAGTAGCGCCACCTGCCCTTCCACATTGGCATGCACAATGTTGGTACTGCTGCCCGGATCGTTTTCTGACTGTGGCAGGTTTACATCTCCTTCCCAGTACGCATCGCACAGCGCGAAACGTTCCGGTATGCCGCGTCTTTTTTTGTCCTCCCATGCATCGAGATAGTACCGCCTGTATTTTGCAGCCAGTGCGCGCTTTTCCTCCGTCATCAGCCCTTCCCGCATTTTCCGTTTGTTTTGCATGCTGTCACCTCCTTTCTGCCGACAGATAGGCATCGCCCTCTGCCTGACAAAGTAAAGTTTACCGCTTTTGTCCCCACTTCGCCATGGCAATATTTCGGCATAGCAGGCGTGCATTTTTCGGGCATGGAGAAAAGGCGTAAAATTTTTTCCGAAAAGAATTGACTTTACGCCTTAAAAACTGTATAATAAAGGTTGTACAAACTTTTAGGAGGTCATTTATGAAACAGCAAAAAACAAAAAAGAAGCTTTCCAAAGAAGCCCGCGAAAAAATTGATAACAAAATTGTTCTGGCTACCGCCATCGCGCTCGTATCCTGCATGGTTCTTCTCTTTTTAATGAACTGGAGCCAGTCCGCATACGCTTTGCAAACCATTAGACTGATTGGTGCACTCCGGTGGGTTGGCGTTGCAGGTATTGTTGTATTCTTAGTGCTTTACTTTGTTAAAAAAGATAAGAAATTTCTGTTTTGTCTCCCCTACTGCGCCGCAGGTTCCCTCTTTATGATGGAAATTTTAAAGGGTACCGTTTCCACATTTTTTGTGAGACTCCTGGCAAAAATTCCGTTTCTCAAAATGGCAGGCGGCTATGCTACAACTGCACAGCGCTTTAGCACCTTGTTTATCTGCCTTGCGATTTATCTTGTAGCATCCTACATCTACTACGGGATTCAGATTAAAAAAGCAACAAAATAAATAAAACCAAAAAGGGTTGCAACCTTTCGTAAGGTTGCAACCCTTTTTTAATACTTTAGTTCCCTTCCCTCGGATATTGGTACAGCTTTGTTTTCTCGCCCAAAGGCCGTGCCCCGCCGTGAAGTTCTTCTGCCGGCAGGGGTGGGTTTTTCGCGCGCCGCTGCAAAAATGCGCTGTCTACCTCCACAAGTATCTCCGTCACCACACCTAAAAGGCGATAATTAGCGTCACATACCCGAAGGGATATAGGCAAAAGCAAATCGTCATCATCGCTTCGAAGCGTAATTTCGCCGCCTTCCCGAAAATAACGGCGGAGTACCGTCCTAGCATCCTCGGTCTTTACAAGTACAAGGTCACCGTTTCGGACGGAAAACGCGTCCTCCCGTACCACCAGAATATCGCCTGCCTCTATGCGGTAGCGGGTCATGGAATTGTCACCCCAGCGCACTGCCATATAGGTGCTGCGGTCCGTAGCCGGCAGGGGCAATATAATGTCTCGCACAGCCTCCGGCTCCTGCATCGGGGCACCGTCTCCAAATATATCTACAGAAACAGGGCGAAGCTTTACAAATCGCTCGGGCGAGCCTGCTGCCGGCATCTCGCCGTCCGCCATTTCCAGGCTAATCTCCACGCTGCCACGCATATATCCCACGGTTACACCGAAATATGCAGCAATTTTCTTTGCCGCCGCCTCACTCGGCAGTATGTAACCGCTTTCTATATTTTCAAGCGTTGCCACGCCGAGGCCCACTGCTTCCCCAAGCGCCTCCAGGCTTACGTTTTTTCTTCTTCTTAAATCACGCTGTGTATATCCGAACAGTGTCATTTGTGCACTCCTTTAAAATCCCGAAAGGCCAAAGCTAATTTCCAGCGCCTCGTTTACATGCGCCATCATTCGTTCGTCTAAATGTCCGATTTTCTCCTTTAGCCGCTTTTTGTCAATTGTCCGCACCTGCTCAAGTAGCACTACGGAATCTCTGGAAAGTCCGTAGTCACGGGCGTCAATTTCAATATGCGTGGGGAGCTTTGCCTTGTTAATCTGGCTTGTAATCGCCGCGGCAATCACAGTGGGGCTGTATCGGTTCCCAACGTCGTTTTGCACCACCAACACAGGCCGCACGCCGCCCTGCTCCGACCCTATCACGGGACTTAAATCTGCGTAATAAATATCGCCTCTTTTTACAATCACCCTAGATTCTCCTCATACCTCAGCATGGTTTCGGTATCAGCGTGGAAACAGGCACAGGCAATCTCCAGGTTTATCTCGCCCATCTCCCGATAGCCCTGTTCCATCTGGAGGCGAATCTTCTCTCGCCGAACTTCATCCATATAGAACCGCATGGCCCGGCGTACAAATTCACTTCTCGTAATTTCCATGGGACGCAAAAATGCATCTACTTCCGCCAGGAATGCTGTGGGCAGGCTGACCAATATTTTTTTCTGCTCTGCCATTTTACCAAGCCTCCATTCGTAACGTGTATCTATACACATTATAAATCCTCCCAAAGGCAAAAGTCAAATGTAATTTCTGCCACCGAGAGGCCTTGGTAATCGGCTACGGTACTATTTTGTACAAAAAAAGCGATTTACATACATTTACTTGCTTTGGGAATAAAATTTACCAGCGTTTCGGCGGTCATGCCGTGTTCTCCCACTTCTGCCGCCGCCATGTCTCCACATAAGCCATGGAGAAAAACGCCACTTACGGCCGGGTTTTCGACGTTTTGCGCCGCCAAGGCTGCAATCATGCCCGCCAGCACATCGCCGGAGCCGCCTTTTGCCATGCCGGGATTGCCCGTCGTATTAGTATATGACGTCCCGTCCGGCTTTGCCACCACCGTGTACGCGCCTTTAAGCACTACCGTCACGCCGTGCCTTATGGCAAATTCCTCGGTGATAAGTACCCGATTTTCCGTAATTTCCGATATAGGCAGACCGCAAAGGGCGTGCATTTCACCCATGTGGGGCGTCAAAATAATATGTTTTGCCGCACCCTGTAGCACCTTTAAATCTTTCGAGAGATGGTACAGCCCGTCCGCGTCAATCACCAGCGTTTCCCGTTTTGCAGAGAGAGCCTTATAAAATGCCGTTTCTCCTTCTTCGCCGCGGCCGATACCGCACCCGACCAAAACCGCATTTGCCTTTTCAGGCACTTCGTCCGTGCGGCTTTTACACATCGCCCCGGTAAGGCGCGCCATCATAACGGGAAGGAGCGCGTCGGGCACCATGCAAGTCACAAGGCCTGCACCCATCTTTTCCGCCGCCGTTGCCGCCAAAACAGCGGCGCCTGCCATGCCTACGCTGCCGCAAAGGAGTGCCGCGTGTCCCCTTGTGCCTTTATGGGTAGCTCTTCCGAGCGGTGCAAGGCGCACATCTTCTTTCTCGATTAAAAATCGGGTAACGTGCGGCGCCGGAATGGAAACATCGTCACAAACCACTTCTCCCACGTATTCTATGGAAAGGGGCGAAAAAAGCCCCAGCTTCCTGTAGCCAAACGTCACGGTTTTATATGCCTTGACGGCTCTGCCATGGATACGCCCCGTGTCCCCCGAAATGCCGCTCGGCAAATCAAGAGATATAACCTTTTTTCCGCTTGCATTTAAAAAATCAATACAAGCACCAATACTGCCCGAAACCTCGCCTCGAATGCCGGTGCCGAGGAGTGCATCCACCGCCACCGTGCCATAGGGCATATCCCCCCGTTTCGCAAAGTCCGCAAAGGACGAAACGGGTACCCCTAACGTCTCTGCCGCCCCAAAATTTTCCGCCGCGTCGCCGGAAAACGTATCGGGATTTTCTGTTAAAACAATTTCTGTTTTGACGTTTTTGATAAAAAGACGGCGTGCAAGGGCAAAGCCGTCCCCCGCGTTATTGCCCTTGCCGCAAAACACAGGGACAAACGCCGGCTTTTCTGCCAAAACGACCCCTAGCGCCGCCGTTGCCGCGTTTTCCATAAGAATGCGGCCGGGAATCCCGGCCGCAATAGCCGCACGGTCAGCCGCGCGCATCTCCATGCAATTTACAAGCGGTAGCATAAAAACCACCCTTTCTTGTTGCTTTTATTCCTCGAGAGAAGAAGTACAGTGGGGGCAACGCTTTGCCTCGATTGCCACTTCGCTGCAGCAAAACGGGCACTTCTTCGTTGTAACTTCTTCCACTGCCTCTTCCTTCTTTTTGCCAAGGCGCGAAATCGCGTTCAGGCCCTTCACAAGAAGAAAAATCACGAACGCCATAATGATAAAGTTAATCACGGCAGTGATGAATGCACCGTAGCGAATATCCACGCCGAATACCTTTACCGCAAGCCTCGAAAAATCCTCTTTTGCAATAAGACCAATGACCGGCGAAATCACGTCTTTTACAAGAGAATCCACGATTCCCTTAAACGCACCGCCGATGATAACACCAATGGCTAGGTCCATGACGTTTCCACGCATGGCAAACTCTTTAAATTCCTTTAAAAACTTTTTCATTTGTTTCTACTCCTTATTCCTCTGTTTCTTCCTCAACCGGGGCGGCCGTATCCTTTTCGATGTGAATGCCGTCAATGTGAATATTGACTTTCTCTACAGAAAGCCCTGTAAGGGATTCCACTTCGTCCTTCACTTTCTCCTGAATATTCCACGCCACATCCGGAATCCGTGCACCGTAGCGTACAATAACGTGCATGTCAATCGTAGCCACATTGTCCGCAATTTCTACTTTAACGCCGCGGGAAACGGATTTCTTGCCACCAAGCAGCTCTGCAATACCCCCTGCAAAGGAGTTGCTCATGCCGTAAACGCCTTCAATTTCTCCTGCGGCAATGCCGGCAATAATCTGCACAACATCATCGGAAATTTTTACACTGTCATTTGTAAGCATTTTGTTTTCTTCCATTTTCATACCTGCCTTTCCGGAAACAACCTTTTTTTCTATTATATCAAACGCCGCCCGATTTTGCAAGCTTTTTTGTGCCTTCATAGAAAATGGTTGACAAATCCATGCCGTTATGGTAAAATACTTCCATAAACCCGGGGAGCTCTTTGGGGCTGAGAGGAAGCTATTGCTTCGACCCGCAAACCTGATTTGGGTAATGCCAACGTAGGAAGTATATGGTTTTTGTTGCTTCCTTCGTGGGAGCGTTTTTTATTTTAAGGAGGAATTATGATGACGCGTAAGCTCACCACCACAGGCGTTCTTCTCGCCCTTGCCTTAATTTTATCCATGCTTCGGATTTTTGACGCGCCTTACGGCGGTAGCGTAACCCCCGCCTCCATGCTGCCGATTATTCTCCTTTCCCTTTTGTACGGCACAAAATGGGGTGTTTTGTCAGGGGTAGTTTTCGCTCTACTTTCCATGCTGTTTACGGGCTTTCCCGCGCCGCCCGTGGGAAACGCCGCCTCCTATCTTCTGGTGCTTTTCCTCGACTATATGCTTGCCTTTGGTGTTTTGGGTCTTGCGCCCCTCTTTTATCGGCTCTACGGGAAAAAGCCGCTTTCTGTCCCGTTTGCAACTGCCACCGTTATTTTTCTTCGGTTTCTCTGCCATTTTGCCTCAGGGATTCTCATCTGGAGCGCATACGCCTGGGAGGGCTACGGCGCCGCTGCCTATTCCTTCCTCTATAACGGCAGTTATATGCTCTTTGAGCTTCTCATTACGTCCCTTGCCGCCTTCGCCGCAAGATTCTTTTTGCAAAAGATTTTTAAGTAAACGCCTGCATAGAAAAAAACGCTTTCGAGCCCAGCCCGAAAGCGTTTTTTGTTATTCTGTAAACATCTTATTGATTTCCGTAATGGTTTCACGCGTCAGCAAATCGCCGCCTTCGTGGCCCGTCTCACCGCTGGAAATATACGCGCTGTAATGACCGCCCTTTTCCGCCTTCTCCGTGGGCAGATAGCCGTGTTGCCCACAACAGAGCTGCACAATAAACGTCTGCTTGGCGTAGCTTCTTGCCTTCATCACGTTCGCAAAATCCTGGAAGAGTTCATAGGGGTTTGTGGCAAAGGCAACGTCACCGAAGCGAATCACGTGGTACTCAATGGGCACAACCTCTTCATTCTGCTGACGGCGGAATCTTGCAATAGTGCCGGTATGCACGTGCATTTTTGCGTTATCCTCAAAGTTAAATTCTTTGTCCTTATTCTTTGCAATGTAGTATTCGAGCTCACGCACCGCATGGTCATGCTCAGCAATGGTAGCCTTTCTTAGCGGTACGTCCAAATCAATAACCTTGTGTTTAAAGACTGCTTCGGACTTATATTCCGTAATTTCCTCATATACAGAAATAATTTCATTGGAAATACGCTTGCCGACTCTATTGCAGCCGCTTACATCGTACATGGACGGGTCTGCTTTGCGTTCAATGTAGTTCGGGCGTTTTACGTTGGGGTCATCAATGGGCGTTTCGGGGTTTACCCAGCGTACAAGATCTCTCGGGCACTGGTCGCCACCCGCACCACAAAGAGCGAGAAGAAAAATGTCATCACCGAATTTCTCTCTGAGGTTTGCTTTCGCTCTGCCCCAGAAATCTGCAGAAATAAAGCTTCTCTGCTCTAAAATCTGTGCCGGGCACGCAATGTTTGCCACAATACCCGTCAGTTTTTTATTCAAATCAAAGGTATAAATAAGCTCAACGCCCGAGTCATTGCCCCCTTCAAGAGAAACAAAATTTGCCGTGTTCGTATCGCCCCACATCTGGGCACTGCCGTCATCATAGCACACTCTGCGGTTCATGCCGACTGCAGCACGACCGAATTCGTTTGCGTAAAGGGCTTCTTTCCTGTTTTCCCACGCTTTTTTCGCGGCAAGGGCAATCTTATCCGTCAAAAACTCTAGACCTTCCATCGGCGTTTGAACGCCCGCATCCGGCGTTACCAGCTCCTTGTATTTCTTGCCTTGGGGTAAAAATTCCTCCAAAATCTGTGTCTGCACGGAAAAACTACGTGCCGAGCCTGTACCTATGCTTAAGGAGGTGTGGGTGTGGGTGGCGCAAATAATCAGCTTTCTCGGGTCTACTTCCTTTACAAGCTTGGCAAACTTTTCTCTTGCAAGCTGAATCACATGGTCCTTCACACCTTCTACGTCGCAAGACACCATAATCATCTGTTCGCCGTCTGCTTCCACTGCCATAGCGGTAACGGAAATTTCAGATTCGACGTACTCCGAAATTCTTTCAAAGAACTGGCCTGCAAGGCTTACCTTTTTCTCGGGCACAAGGCTTTCTTCTGCCCAGCCGATTAAAATACTCATTTTTTTGCCTCCATAATTTTATTCG
>JAZNHR010000050.1:0-11241 GCA_045577075.1 Clostridia bacterium
ACGTGATAGTCCATAAGCTCTTCGACAAGAACTTTAAACAAATCTTCTTTTGAGTGAAAATAATACGTTATATTACCTATCTTAACGCCGGAATCCGCCTCAATCATTTTGAAAGTTGTTTTTGTATATCCATTTTCAAGAAAAAGTTTTGTTGCGGAACGGATAATACTGATTTCTGTTTCCGTATAGGGCGCCAATCGGCCGTGCCTACGCACAATGCTATTTATCAAACCACCACCTCCAAACGCATCTAGTATGCATACTAAATATATCATAAATACATCTGGTTGTCAACGGTTTTTGTTACTTTATTGAAATATTTCTTTTACATAAATAAACATACAAAAATTTCAGGGAAAAAGGGCCCTTCTCGCAGCGCCGCACAAAAAAGAGCCCGGAAAATCGGGCCCTTTCCATTTCTGATTAACCGAAGTATCTCTTGAGAAGTCCTTCAAATGCTTTTCCATGTCTTGCCTCGTCCCTCGCCATTTCATGGACAGTGTCATGAATAGCGTCAAGGTTCAGTTCCTTTGCACGCTTTGCAAGGTCAAATTTGCCCTGGGTTGCGCCGTTTTCGGCGTCAATGCGAAGTTCGAGATTTTTCTTAGTGCTGTCGGTTACGACTTCGCCGAGAAGTTCTGCAAACTTTGCCGCGTGTTCTGCTTCTTCATACGCCGCCTTTTCCCAGTAAAGACCGATTTCCGGATAGCCTTCGCGGTGGGCAACTCTTGCCATGGCGAGATACATACCGACTTCTGTGCATTCGCCCGTAAAGTTCATGCGAAGCCCTTCAATGATTTCCGGGTCTACGCCTTTCGCTACGCCGACAATATGTTCTGCAGCCCAGGTCTTTTCCCCTGCCTGCTCTGAAAACTTAGAGGCCGGAGCCTTGCACTGGGGGCAAGCGGCAGGGGCTTCGTTTCCTTCATGTACATAACCACAGATTGCGCATACAAACTTTTTCATAAATTCATTCCTCCAAAAATTCTAAATTCTTTTTATTTTGTTCCCGTACAGGACGGGCATTTGCCATAGAATAAAAGAGAGTGGCTTTCAATTTCACAGCCGCTTTCCCTGCCGGCATCGGCATTTAAATCGGGCGCATAGGGAAGGGGCATATCCACCACGGCGCCGCATGTGTGGCAAGCGAGATGATAGTGGGGGGCACTAAAGCCGTCAAACCGGTCCTTACTTTGCCCGACGTCCAGCTTTAAAATCACACCTTCCTCTGCAAGGCGGGCAAGGTTTCGGTACACGGTGCCGAGGCTTACATTCGGCATCTTCTCCCGCATCCGGGCATACACCCAGTCCGCATCCGGGTGGCAGGTGGTGCCACGAAGAATTTCCAGCAAAAGCTCCCGTTGGCGACTTCGTTTTTGCATCTGTCCACCTCCTAAATAAAAATGATAACTATTACTATTATTAGTATACGATAGAAAACAAGAATTGTCAAGCATTTTATAAAAAAATTTTTATTTTTTTCAAAAAGTGCGAAAAAACGGCGATTTTGCGAGAATAAAATGAACAAAGGTCGCGCCTGCTTTAAAAAAATTGGTATAAATTATACATTTTTTGAAATAAATTTGACGGGGCACGGCAGAAAATGGTATAATAATACCTTAAGGAGTGATAAAATATGTCATTATTCGATAAGTGCGACGCATTTACCCTCGCACGAGATTTTCGCGAAAAAGGCATCTACCCCTATTTTCATTATTTAGAATCCAGACAGGACACAGAGGTTGTTATGGAAGGCAAGCGGCGGATTATGCTGGGCTCCAATAACTATCTGGGTCTTACCGTGCACCCTGAGGTACAGGCAGCCGCCGTGGAAGCTGCAAAGGCGTACGGCACGGGCTGCTCCGGCTCCCGCTTTTTAAACGGGACGCTGAAAATGCATCTGGAGCTGGAAGAAGCATTGGCTAAGTATATTGGCAAGGAAGCGGCGATGACGTTTTCCACGGGATTTCAGTCTAATCTCGGGATTATTAGCGCCATTGCCGGCAGAAATGACTATATTCTCTGCGACAGGGAAAACCACGCCAGTATTTATGACGCTTGCCGTCTAAGCTATGCGACGCTGGTGCGCTATAAGCATAACGATATGGAGGACCTTGAAAAGCATCTGCGCGAAATTCCGAAGGATGCAGGCAAGCTGATTGTTACCGATGGCGTTTTCAGCATGAGTGGTGAAATCTGTAACCTGCCGGAAATTGTACGCCTTGCGAAACAATACGACGCCGCTACCATGGTAGACGATGCCCACGGTTTTGGCGTTTTAGGAAGAGGCGGCAGAGGTACGGCAGACCATTTTGGCCTTACCGATGAAGTGGATATTATTATGGGAACGTTCTCAAAGTCCCTTGCAAGCCTTGGCGGCTACATGGTGGCAAGCGAGCGTGTGGTGGACTATACGCGCCATAATTCCCGTCCCTTTATTTTTAGTGCGTCCATTCCCCCTGCCCAGTGTGCGGCGGCGAAGGCGGCGCTTTCCGTTATCGAAAAAGAGCCGGAGAGAGTGGAAAAACTCCAAAATCTCGGCGCGTATATGCGCGCAGGCCTCAAAGCGCGCGGTCTTAAAATTAAAGAGGCGGAAACGCCCATCGTGCCGATTTATACATATGATATGGAAGACACGCTTATTATCAATAATTTAATTTACGACAAGGGCGTATTTGTAAATCCCGTTTTGCCCCCGGCAACACCGCCGGGAGAATGCCTCCTGCGCACGAGCCTTATGGCAACCCATACGGAAGCACTTCTGGACGAGGCGATGGACATTATTAAGGAAGTGATGGACGCGTATGCGCGGTAGGAAATTACGGGCAAACTTGCTCCTGGTGCTGACGGCATTTATATGGGGCATGGCGTTTGTAGCACAAAGCCGTGGCATGGAAAGCTGCGGTCCCTTCCTTTTTAACGGGGTACGGAGCCTTCTCGGCGGGGCAGTGCTCCTGCCGGTGATTGCCCTTCTTGATAGTAAAATGACGGCAGAGATGCGACAGACAAAATGGCCTTTCCTTGGCGGGCTGTGCTGCGGTGCGGTACTGTTTATCGCGTCCTCTCTCCAGCAAATCGGGATTATAGATTCCGGTGCAGGCAAGGCAGGATTTATTACGGCATTATATGTGGTGCTGGTGCCGGTCTTTAGCCTCGTTTTGGGGAAAAGAGCCACACTTGTGACGTGGCTGAGCACAGGAATTGCTGTTTTCGGCATGTACCTTCTTTGTATGGACGGGGCATCCCTTTCCGTGCAAACGAGCGATTTACTGCTGCTTGGATGCGCGGCGGTGTTTGCGGTGCATATCATGGTCATTGACCGGTTTGCCCCAAAGGTGGACTGCGTGCGTATGGCGTGCATACAGTTTTTTGTGGCAGGGATTTTATCTCTTATTACCGCTTTTTTTACAGAAGACATACAAATAGGCTTTGTTTTAGATGCCGCGGTGCCGATTTTATACACCGGTATCCTTTCCAGCGGCGTTGCCTATACCCTGCAGATTGTGGCACAAAAGGATACGGACCCCACGAGTGCGGCGCTGATTTGCAGTTTGGAGTCCGTCTTTGCCCTGATTGGCGGCTGGCTTCTCATGGGCGAAGGGTTTTCAGGCAGAGAGCTTTGGGGGTGCGCGCTGACGTTTGGCGCAATCCTTTTATCCCAATTGCCCATATTTCAATATAGAAAGGTTTGATACACATGATTCGAATTGGTATTTACGGGTACGGGAATTTAGGCCGTGGCGTGGAAAGCGCCGTCAGCCAAAATCCCGACATGGAGCTTGTGGGCGTATTTACACGCCGCGACCCTGACAAGGTAAAGGCAAAAGCCCCCGTGTATCGCGCGGAGGACGCCCTTTCCATGCAGGATAAAATTGACGTTATGATTCTCTGCGGCGGCAGTGCCACGGATTTACCGGTGCAAACGCCTCGTCTTGCGGAATATTTTAACGTTGTAGACAGCTTTGACACCCATGCGAAAATTCCTGCCCATTTTGCAAATGTAGACGAACAGGCGAAAAAGGGCGGAAAAGTAGGGATTATTTCTGTGGGCTGGGACCCGGGGCTCTTTTCCTTAAACCGCCTTTATGCAGGTGCCGTTTTACCTGAGGGAAAGGATTACACCTTCTGGGGCAAGGGCGTAAGCCAGGGCCATTCCGACGCAATTCGAAGAATCGAAGGCGTTTTGGATGCAAGACAGTATACTGTGCCGGTGGAAAAGGCACTCTCTGCCGTGCGAAGCGGAGAAAACCCCACGCTTACCACGCGGGAAAAGCACACACGGGAATGCTTTGTGGTAGCGGCAGACGGGGCTGACAAGGCAAGAATTGAAAAAGAAATCAAGGAAATGCCGAACTACTTTGCCGATTACGATACGACTGTACACTTTATTTCCATGGAAGAACTGCAGGAAAAGCACAGCGGGCTGCCCCACGGCGGCGTTGTGATTCGCACGGGAAAAACCGGGGACGGCGCAAAGCACACGATTGAATACGCTTTAAAGCTGGAATCAAACCCTGCGTTTACCTCCTCCGTCCTTTGTGCGTATGCAAGGGCGGCGGCGAGACTGGAAAAGGAAGGCGCGAAGGGGTGTAAAACTGTTCTTGATATTCCCCCTGCATATCTTTCCATGCAGGATGGTGAAACACTTCGGGCGACATTACTATAAAAATAGGCAGAACGAAACTTTTCGTTCTGCCTGATTTTATAGTGTATCCACTTGGCAAACATGCACTGTGCCGTTTTCTACGGTAAAATGAATATCCCAGCTTGCGTACTGCATGGCATAAACGCGCGCAGGGTCATCCTGATAGGAGGGACGTGGGTCCTCGGCAAGGCAGGCAATAACCGCCTCCTGTTTTTCGGGGTCGATTTTAGAGAGGAGTGGGGGCGGAAAGTCTACCGAAAGGCGGTAAGCATGCGCCTCGTCCGCGTAGCTACCCAGGGCATCGGGATGGCAGTCGACACCGGGAAGGTAGGGCTTTATGTCAAAAATGGGTGTGCCGCAAAGAAGGTCCACACCGCCTACATGGAGAACGTGTCCTTCCTCTTCCGTCTTTTCCACCGATAAAAGCCGTACAGAAGAGAGCCCGATGGGATTGGGACGATAGGGGGAACGGCTGGCAAATACCCCCACGCGGCAGTTTCCGCCTAGGCGCGGCGGCCGCACCGTGGGCGACCAGCTTTCCCGATGGGCTTTTGAAAAATCGAACAGCAGCCAAAGGTGGGAAAACGCCTCGATGCCCCGAAGGGATTCGGGGGAGCGGTATTCGGGCAAAAATACAATGCGGCCCAAAAGGGACGGCACTCTGCCCGCCTGCCGGGGAATTCCGAATTTTTCTTTAAAATCTGTTTCAATATAGGCGATGGGTTTTACCGAAACCATAGGCGTTCTCCTTTTCTTTTGCATTTATTATATCCTTTTCCCAAACGGGTGTCAAGGGGGCGCAAAAGTTTGATGTGTGTACGAAAATAATTCGTAGATAAAACGAAGCAAAGCTTGACTTTGCGATAAAGGCGATATATAATTAAAATAAGAAAAAGATATAAGGGGAAAAGTATGAACTGTTTAGGGATTGATTTTGGAACGACCTCCGTAAAGGCGGCGTTATTTGACGAAAAACTTCAGGAAATTGCTTCCTTTTCGGAGGCATATACCGTAAAGACGAGCGGCAATATTGTGGAGCTTAAACCGGAGAAATACTGGGAGCTTTTGCAAAACGCACTTTCGTCCATTCAAAAAGAGGCAAGGGTGGACTGCCTTGCCATGGATACGCAGTGCGAAACCTTGATTTTGACGGACGAGAACGGGAATGCGGTGCGTGATGCCATTGTGTGGCTGGATAACCGTGCCACGGAAGAAGCGGAAATGATAAACGCGCAGTTTGGGCGCAAAAAAGTGTACGAGAGAACCGGCCAGCCGGAAATTACTGCCACATGGCCTGCCGCAAAGCTCCTTTGGGTAAAGCGCAACGAGCCCGAGGTCTGGGAAAAGACAAAGAAGATTTTTCTCCTCGAGGATTATCTTTTATATAAGCTGACGGGGGAATTCGTAACAGAAAAGACCCTCCAGTCCTCCAGCCTGTATTTTGATATTCATACGGCTGACTGGTGGACGGAAATGCTGGATTTCATCGGTGTTTCGAGAGAGCAGCTGCCGAAAATTCTGGACAGCGGCAAGTATGTGGGAGACTATAATGGCATCCGCGTTGTAACCTCTGCCATGGACCAGGTTGCAGGGGCAATCGGGGCAGGGGTCATAAAAAAAGGCACGATTAGCGTTATGACCGGTACCACCATGGCGATTTATGTACCCACAGACCGGGTGCCCGCCTTTGATGAAGACAGCTTTGTGCCCTGCCACTATAGCTTTGACGGAAGCTACTGTCTCCTTTCCTGGAGTGCTACGGCAGGTATGGCGCTGAAATGGTTTAGGGACACGTTTTTGCAGGATGTTTCCTTTAAGGACCTGGACGGCTTGGCCGAAGAAGTGCCGGTGGGGTGCGACGGGCTTACGTTTTTGCCTTATCTTTGCGGCTCTACGATGCCGAAGTATAACCCGGACGCCCGCGGTAGCTTTACGGGGCTTACCCCCGAGCACACGAGAGGTCATTTTGTAAGGAGCATTATGGAATCGGTGGCATGCACCTTAAAAAGCAATCTCGATTATCTTGGGGAGGACGTGGACGAAATCCGCATTATGGGCGGCGGCGCGAAAAGCAGCCTTTGGTGCGGCATGAAGGCGGATATTACGGGCAAGCGGCTCACTACCTTGAAAAATAAGGAAACAGCGTGCCTTGGTGCGGCCATTTTGGCAGGGGTAGGCGCAGGGGCGTTTGCATCTGTGGCGGAAGCGTGCCGCGGCATTGAAACGGACAAGGCATATATGCCGAGCGGCAAGGATTATAGTGCGGCTTATACGCGGTTTGTAAAGTATGATAACATACTGAATATAAAAGGAGGAATATAAAATGATTAAAGCGGCTTTTGTAGGATTTGGTGAGGTCAACACACCGGCAGAAATTATTTTGAAAAAGTGCACGGACGCAGAAAATGCGCTAAAAAAAGAGGGGCTGGACCTTATCAGCGTGTACCCTGTAACGGACGATTATGAAGAAAAGGATATCAAGAAAGCAATCGCGGCGCTGGAAAACCAGAGCTTTGATGTGCTGATTGTTTGCATTGCAGGCTGGATTCCCACCCACGCGGTTGTGAAGGTGACGGAGCATTTCCGCCATAAACCCATGGTACTGTGGGGGCTTTGCGGTTGGACGGAGGGTGACCGCCTTGTTACCACCGCAGACCAGGCCGGTACTACCGCCATTCGAAAGACGTTCTATGACCTGGGGTATGACTTTAAGTACATATATGATATTATCGGCCTGCCGTCTAAGACGAAGAAGGTTTATAACTACGCGGTAGCTGCCGCAGCGGCGGCAAAGCTGCGCCACGCAAAAGCCGGCATGGCAGGGTATCGGGACATGAATCTCTACGGCACACAGTTTGACGGCGGCTCCTTAAAGCGCGTCATTGGGCCGGAAATCGAGACCTTTGAAATGCTGGAAATGGAGCAGCGCTATCAGAAGATTACGGACGAAGAAAAGCAGGCCGTCATTGACGAGTGCATGGCAAAGTGGAACTTTGTAAAGCCGGCAAACCCGGAAAGCATGAAAAAGGCAGCAGGGTACTATCTGGCGGTCAAGTCCATTTGTGACGAGCGCGGCTATGATGCCATTTCCTTAAAGGACGTGGACGGCATGAAGAAGCTTCTCGGTTTTCCGCCAGCACCCATCTTTATGCTCCTTGCCAATGAAGAGGGACTTTGCACCGTGCCCGAAAACGACGCCTTGGGCTCCATTACACAGCTTATGGTAAAATATCTCACGGGACAGTGTGCGTTTTATCTTGAATTTTACGAATTCTTTGAGGACCGCGTCCTCGCCGGTGTGCCCGACTATATTCCGGCAGAGGCCACCGACGGCGATGTGACCGTAATGCCGGCAGCCTTCGGCGAGCTTTCGGAAGGTATCCTCAATGTAAGCAAAGTAAAACCCGGCCCGCTTACCATGTGCCGTCTTACCTATGACGACGGGCAGTACTATATGCACATGGTTACAGGCGAAGGCATTACCCCCAGGAAGTGGGAAGAAGCCGGCTGGACCCAGCCCGCACCCCAGCTGCCGGGCCTTGAAATTCTTCTCGATGACGTGGAAACCTTTGCAGAAAACGTTATGTGTCAGCACTATATTATCTCCTATGGAGACAATACGGAACTGATTGAAAACCTTTGCGATATGCTTGGGATTGAGATTATCAGATAAAAAGAGAGGAAAATGAAATGAGTATTTTAATCGGCTGGGCAGAAGAAAGTCTTGTGCCTGAAAAAAAGGTAAGCCTTGCAGGGCAGTTCTTTGAAAGAATTTCAGAATATGTGGAATCGGAAATTTCCGTAACGGCCATGGCGGTGGAGGCAGATGGAGACCAGATGATTATGGTATCTTGCGACACGGGCGAGGCAAAAGAGGTGGTTGTTCGCAAGGCACGCGAAAAGTTTGCAAAGCTTACGAAGGAAGTTGACCCTCGCAAAATCATTATTTCTGCCACGCATACCCATACGTCGCTGGAAATCGGAGAAGGGGCGCAGTTTTCCGTATCGGCAACGGCAAGGATTCTGGAAGAATTCTTGCCGGAGGGCAAGAAATACAACGAGGCTGTAACACCTGACGATAGCGTTTTGACACCGGAAGAGGGCTTTGAGCTTGTAACCGATAAAATTGCCCTGGCGGCAAAACGGGCATGGGAAGGCAGAAAAGAAGCCCTTTACGCAAACGAATTTGGCCGTGCCGCAGTTGGCATGAACCGCAGAGTTTGTTACGATGACGGTTCGGCACAGATGTGGGGCGATACAAACACGGCAAACTTTGTTTCTCTTGAAGGCGGAAACGATTCGGGCATTGAGCTTATTTATACCTTTGATTTGAATAAAAAACTGACGGGTATCGTGGCAAATATTGCGTGCCCGGCACAGATTCTGGAACAGAGAAGCTTTATTTCTGCAGACTTCTGGGGCAGAGCAAAAGCAAATCTCAGAGAGAAATTCGGTGATGACATTTATCTTCTCGCCCTTTGCGGTGCTGCCGGTGACCAGTGCCCCCGTGACCTTGTAAGATGGGTAAATCCCGAAACGCCCATTGATGATCCCAACGTAAAACGCCCGAACTACATTGAACGCAAAGCAGACCCCTCGATGTATGATGTTAGTGGCTGCAATAGAGTTGGCAAGCGTATTTCCAATGAAATTATTTCTGTATATGAGGAAATTACGGAATATAAGTCCGAGGCAGTTTTCAAGCACAAGGTCATCGATTTGAATTTGCCTCTTCGAAAGGCAACCATGGCAGAATATGACCAGGCGGTACGTGAGCTTGAATACTATATTGCAAAGAACCGCGATAAAGCGTTTAACTATGAGGACAATGCAAGGATGTATATTCATATCGGCACTATTGCGAGATTCCGCCGCCAGCAGACGGAAGAGGTTGTGCCCATTGAGTACCATGTTGTCCGCTTTGGCGATGTTGCCTTTGCCACGAACCCTTACGAGCTCTTCCAGGATTATGCCAATGTTATGAAGGCAAGAAGCTATGCCGCGCAAACGTTTGTTGTGCAGCTTTCTTGCGGGTCTCATGCATATCTGCCTACAAAAAAGGCGGAAAAGCATGGTCACTTCAGCGCATACATTGCAAGCGGTGACACAGGAAGTGAGGGCGGCGATATCCTTGTGCGGGAAACCATTACAGAAATCAATGCCATGTTTGAGGATAAAGCGCGAAAGATACAGTGAGTGGGGACGGCTATGAATGAAAAGTATCTTAGAGGACATAAAGACAGCGCTTTGCTGTTTGTGTCGCTGTTTGTATTACACGTGGTTGTATTCATGACCAAAACGATGTTTTCGGCGGCAATGGCATCCATTGTAGAATGTGGCGTTATGACAAAGTCGCAGACCGGCGCCATAAGCGCAGGTTTTTGGGCCGTTTATGCTGTTTCCCAAAGCATAGGCGGGTTTGCGGCAGATAAATATTCGCCGTCAAAACTTATTGTGATTGGTCTTGTCAGCGGTATTATTTCCAATGCCATTATATACGTAAACCAAAGCTACGGTGTTGTGATGGCCGTGTGGTGCATTAACGCAGCATTTCAGTTTGGGCTGTGGCCGGGTGTTTTTAAAATTGTATCCACGCAGATTGCTCCCGAATTTCGCGCAACGGCGATATTCTGGGTGTTGCTTTCCGCGAGTGCCGGGCAGGCAGCAAGTATGCTTGTTGCTTCTATTGTACCGGCGTGGCAGCAAAACTTTTTAATTTCGGCAATCGCACTTGCCGGCAGTCTTGTTGCATGGATTTTCGTGTACGGCAGGCTTGAAAAAAAGATGGTGCAGGAGAAGACAGACAGTGTATGCCCTGCGCCTCGGCGCGTCGTGCCCAAAGAGGGGATGGGGCGTTTATCAAGGCTTTCAGCACTTCCAATTTTGCTTACAGTGGCGCTGCTGCTTTCTGCGATGTCCAACGGTATAAAACTGGTTACGCCGGTTATGCTTATGGAATCGTACCCCAATTTGCCGGCGGCGGTTGCAACCAGAATGAGCATACTTCTCATTGCCTTTGCGGCTGTCGGTACATTTCTGGCAAACATTATACGGACAAAGGTGACAACGAATGAACTGAAGGCAACGGCGATTCTACTTTTGGGGGCACTACCGGTTTTAGGGCTTGCGTACTTTGTAGGAAAGCTCCATTACGCCCTGATACTTGTGTTTCTCGCAGTAGCCATTACGTTTTTAGAGGGCGCAAAGCCGTTTATAAATTCCTATTCGGCGGCACGGTTTACCACCTATGGCAGAAACGGAACGGTGGCAGGGCTTTTAAACTCCGTCGCAAGCGTGGGTTGCGTCTTTGCGTCTTATGTGTTTCCGAAAATGGCAGAGACCATGCCGTGGAATGTGATAGCGGCAATCTGGTTCGGCACATCTATGGCGGCAATTCTTCTTTCGCTTTGTATGACAAAGATTTGGACAATGTTTATAACCAGGGAAAGTACCCTCGAATAAAATTATGGAGGCAAAAAAATGAGTATTTTAATCGGCTGGGCAGAAGAAAGCCTTGTGCCCGAGAAAAAGGTAAGCCTTGCAGGCCAGTTCTTTGAAAGAATTTCGGAGTACGTCGAATCTGAAATTTCCGTTAC
>JAZNHR010000051.1:0-15007 GCA_045577075.1 Clostridia bacterium
TCCTGTCAATATATCCGCAACATTATATATCGTCATACCCTAAAATCCCTTTCAAGAAAATTTGTATATTCTTTAAGCACTTCCTTTTTGTATGAGCGACTAATCGAAACAGGTTTATCACAATGGTAGAGTTCGGCATCATTCTCTTTTATGCTTTTTACATACAGAAAATTTATTATAAATGATTTATGTACTCTGCAAAACATTTCCTTGTCAAGCTGTCCGTAAAGCTCGGTCAAGGATTTGCAGATTTTATATACTCTTTCTTTAGTATGAATCCATATCCAATGGTCTTGGCTTTCAAAATATATTATATCATCACAATATAGCCTGATCTTTGCTTTATTCTCGGCAAACGCAAATACTTTACGCTGTTTTGATAATTTTTTAGTTACATCATAAAACACCGTTTTAAACTCTTCACTATCAACAGGTTTTACTAAAAACCTAAATGGAGCACATTTAAAACTCTCCCGCATATACTCCGTGTAACTCGTTACGAACACTATGATTACATGCTCGTCAATTTCACGGATAAGACTTGCCGTTTCAATACCGTTAAGCCGTTCCAGTTCCATATCAAGAAAAATCACATCATACCGTTCACCCTTATCCCGATAGGCGTAAATTAATTCTTCTCCATTTTGATAAGCGTCACATACTACTACAGTTTGCTTAAATTTATCGATATAATTTTCAATTTCATTTATGTAATTTATATTATCATCACATATAGCCACTCTCATCTTTTTGTCCTTTCCTTGTTGTCAAAACCTGCATCTGCCGTTACTACCAACCTTGTTCAAAATTGGAATAAGGTAATTTTATATATATTATACCATGCTTTATGTATTTTTTCAATAAATTTAGAAAAGACGGCAGAATCATTTGTATAAGAGAATTGCACGTCTTTATACTAAAAAGCGATGTAATTATCGTGTTACATCGCTTTTTGCTTTTAAGTTATAAAGTTTTATCTGCTCTACATTGCATCACGAGCACGCTTCCACAATGAACGGTGATGCGGGCGGTTTCTTCTTTGATTTCGTTACTTAGGCCGAGGGTGTCACCGACGCGGAGTTGCGCGTTTTCTGCCGGGTACTTTGTGCCCGAAAGAGAAACGACAGCGTCCTCGAAAAAGGGAATCAGGGACAGGTAATGGTTTTCCTTTTTGGGGAGTGTGATGTCCCCGTTTAGAAGGAACATATAGGTGTCGCTATCCTCTAAAGTGAGATTTGCGCCGCGGTCTTTTGCCCACTTCATAAGACCGATATTCCCCAAAAAGTGATCTGTTCTGCCGCCAAATGCGCCAATGACGTAAATGTCCCGATATCCACTTGACAAGGCATAGTCAATGGCAAGCTGCAAATCCGTTTCGTCCTTTTCGGCAGGAAAGGTCATTCGCTTGATGCCTTCGGGAAGTGGGATGCCCAGGCTATCGAAATCCCCAATCAGAATATGGGGTGTTACACCTAAAGCCAGGGCATGGAGATAGCCCCTATCGGCGCAGATGACAAAATCTGTGCCGAGGGGCTTATAAAACGAATAATCCGAAATATCGGCGCCTGCCATGATGACGGCACGTCTTTCTCCGCTATGCATTAGCCTTTATATGCCTTATCTTTGAGATTCTGAATTGCGGCCGCCTTATCTTCCTCATAAAATACTGCAGCGCCGGCAACTATAACATTTGCACCGGCCTCCGTTACGGTGTAAATATTACCTGCACCAATACCGCCATCAATCTGGATGTCCTTATCGGGGTACTGGGCGCGGATTTCGCGCACTTTTCCAAGAACGTCCGGAATAAACTTCTGTGCGGTAAAGCCCGGGTTTACGCTCATAACGAGAATCATATCGGCAAGGTGTGCCACTTCCTTAATGGCGGAAGCAGGTGTGCCGGGATTGAGGGCAAGACCGACCCTGCAGCCATTGTCACGAATCTGCTGGAGGGCACGGTGAATGTGGTTCGTAGCTTCGACGTGAATGGTGATAATGTCTGCCCCTGCTTTTGCAAAATCGGCTATGTACTTTTCAGGGTTTTCAATCATTAGATGGACATCAAGCACCATACCTGTATGGGGACGAAGAGAAGCAACCGTACCGATGCCGAAAGAGAGGTTCGGGACAAAGTGGCCGTCCATAACGTCTATGTGCAGGTATTCTGCACCGCCGTCTTCAACGAGTTTTGCTTCGTTTTTTAGGTCTGCCATGTCGCATGCCAGAATAGATGGGGAAATTTTAATCATGATTATTCTTCCTTTCCTACTTTCCAAAATTTATTTTCCTTAAGCTTATCGTAAAAATACTGATAGCTTTCGTACCGTTTTTCATGGATTTCACCGCGCGCCACCGCGTCTTTTACGGCGCAGCCCGGCTCCTTTAAATGTTTGCAGCCTGTAAATTTGCAAGGCGCTTTAATGCGTGCAATCTCGGGGTACAAATCCCCGAGCCTGTCCGCTGTAATATCAGGCAGCTCCACGCGGCTAAAGCCGGGGGTATCTAAAATATAGCCGCCACCGGACAAAGGGAAAAGCTCCACGTGTCTTGTGGTGTGCTTGCCACGCGCAAGTTTTTCACTGACGCGGCCTGTCTCAAGACACAAATTATCGCCGATAAGGTTTAAAAGGCTAGATTTTCCGACACCGGAGTTGCCTGCAAAAGCTGTCACACGGTTTTGCAGATATGGCCGAAGGACTTCAATGCCCTTTTCCTCTTTTGCGCTTGTTATCACAGTTTCATAACCTGCCATCTCGTATACAGCGCAAAAATCCCGGCATTTTGCCTCGTCGCAAAGGTCGCTTTTATTGATGCAAAGCATAGCGTCAATACCGGCATGGGCGGCAGAAAGCAAAAACGCATCTATCATGTACATATCTACCGCCGGACTTATGATAGATGCCACCACCATAATGCGGTCTATATTAGAAACCGGCGGACGCACAAGTGTGTTTTTTCGCGGCAAAATTTCAATGACGGAGTCGCAGTCTTCCGAAAGGACAACCCTATCCCCTACCCGAGGAATGATATTCTCCTTGCGAAATCTGCCACACGCACGAGTTTCGTGCACGGTGCCTTCATCATCACAAACATAGTAAAATCCGCCGATGCCTTTTGTTATGATGCCCTGCCTCATAGATTTCTCCTTACAGCCGCCGTCTTATCCAAGACGCTTTTCCATGTAATATTCATCATCTAAATAAATGTGTACAACGCCGCTTTCCACTTCCTCGGTAAAGTTTATCGTAATAGGAGAAAGGGCGGTTTCATAGGTGCCTTCAAAAATGGTTTTGGAGCCTTCCATAACCGTAACCTTCACTTCTTCCTTATCCTCCGGCAAAGGCAGGAGGAGAGAATATGTTTTTCCGGGCTCTGTAATTTCCAGCTCACCTGTGCTGACAGAAAATTCTACCGCCGCACCGGCAGACGCCATTTCCCCAGCCGGAACGGACTGGTAAATGACCGTGCCTTTTTTATGGGTACTCGTTCTTGGCGGCAGAACAACGGGTTTTAAATCGCTGTCCTCTAAAAGCTTGCGTGCTTCTTCCTCTGTATGGCCATAAAGAGACGGCACTGCCACTTCCACTTCACTTTTGCCGAGACTGACAACGAGCATTACGGTATCTCCCGTGCGGAGGGAATAGCCGGCGTTGGGGTTTGTGCGAATGATATGGCCTTTTTCAATATCATCAGAATGTTCTTCCGAAATCTGTGGCACAAGCCCGAGCTGTTTCAGTTCTTTTTCTGCCGCACCGCTTTCCTTTTTTACATAATCGCTAAGCTCTATCCGCTGCGCACCGCGGCTAATCATGACAAATACCTTCGTGCCTTCTGACACCTTTGTGCCTTCCGCCGTATCCTGTTCCATGATAAATCCTTCCGGAATGGTACTACTGTATCCTGTGCCTTTTTCTACAATTTCGATGTTTTTATGACGCTGTCTTGCATCGGCAAGAGACATATTGAGAAGGGATGGCACCGAAATATCTTTTCCACCGGAGGGCAGCATCATCTTTGCCGCAATGACTCCAAGCCCTGCAATAATAACAATCGCCGTCAAAACCGCTGCAACAATTGCTACGGTATCCTCCTTGCGCCGTTTCTTCTTCTTTTCGGTATGCACCTTTTTGATTTGTGCTTCTTCTGCCGAAAGAGACGGAAGTTTCCGTGTGGAAAACTTATCCGAATGGGAAACAGGGGCCTCCGTTTCAAAAAGCATGCGCAGGTCCGTAAGAAGGGATTCTACGGAAGGATACCGTTCTTTTGTGTCCTTCGCCATGGCGCGGAGAATCATATGTTCAATTGCCGGGGATAACTGATTGTTTTTTTGTGTGGGCGGCACAGGTGCTTCCCCGATATGCTTCATGGCAACTGCCACAGGCGTTTCGCCGTCAAACGGAAGAGTGCCACAAAACATTTCATACATCACAACACCAAGGGAATAAATATCGCTCCTCTCATCGGTGAAGCCACCTCTTGCCTGCTCGGGCGAGGCGTAGTGTACAGAGCCTATGGCAGAGCTACTGCCTGCAATATTGGTTGAGGCGCTGACAGCGCGGGCAAGACCAAAGTCCGTCACCTTCAAAACGCCGTCATTTGTAATGATGATATTATGGGGCTTTATATCCCTGTGAATAATGCCTTTTGAATGGGCATGTTCGAGGGCTGAGGCAATCTGGCCCGTAAAATCCACCGCTTCATTGACCGACAGGGCACCTTTTCGCTGCATGTATTCCTTGAGGGTAATCCCTTCAATACATTCCATAACGATGTAGTTGAGCTTGCCGTGACGGCCTACGTCATACACGGAAACGACATTGGGGTGGGAAAGGCTTGCTGCCGCCTGCGCCTCAATGGTAAAGCGTTTTAAAAACTCTTCATCCCCCTGAAATTCGGGACGCAGAATCTTGACGGCAACGTTTCGGTTGAGCAACCTGCAGCGCGCCTTATACACAATCGCCATGCCACCTGCCCCTATATTTTCCAAAAGCTCATAGCGGTTACTTAAAACAGAACCTACCATTTACGCTTCCTCCTTTTTCATCTTCTTAAAGACGATCGCCGTAATATTATCATGACCGCCGTTTTCATTTGCTTTAGTAATCAAATTGGAAACCACGTTGTCAAGGCTTTGGTCAGAAATCAGCAAATGCTTAATTTCTGTATCCGAAAGCATATTGGAAAGCCCGTCCGAACACATTAGAATTAAATCATCCTGCCGAAGGGGAAGGGAAATGCAGTCGCTTTCCACAGAGGCGTTTGTCCCGACGGCACGGGTAATAATATGCTTCTTAGGGTGACTGGTCGCCTCCTCTTTTGAGATGAGTCCCTTTTGCACCATTTCCTCCACGAGGGAGTGGTCGGTCGTGAGCTGGGAGAGCATGCCGTCGCGCATAAGATACACGCGGCTATCCCCCACATGGGCAATATAGAGCATATCAAAATCTAAAAGACACACATCCGTGGTTGTGCCCATACCGGCAAAGGCTTCACATTCCAAGGCGCGATTATACACGATATTATTGGCATAGCTGACCGCATTACGCAGCATGGTCGCGGCTTTTTCTTCGCTTAAATCCAGCGTGCTTTGCAAGCGAATATACGTTTCCATACTTTCTGCCGCCGTGCGGCTTGCAACGTCTCCGCTTTGGTGTCCGCCCATGCCGTCACATAAAACAAAGAGTGCAGGCTGTTCCTCGGAAACCAAATAAAAATCCTGATTCATCTTTCGTTCTTTTCCTACGTCGGTTTTTGCAGCGAACGCAATCATAAGGTATTTTCCTTTCTTTTCTTCGCCCGGCGAAGCTGGCCGCACGCCGCATCAATATCCGCACCCATCTTGCGGCGCACCGTAACCTGTACGCCTGCCTTTTCAAGGGTTTTTACGAACATTTCTGCTCTTTCCTTGCCGCTTCGGCGAAAGTCCCGTTCCTCTACCGGGTTTACGGGAATTAAATTGACATGAAATCCGCTTTTCCCGCGAAGGCGCAGGCTGAGTTCTTCTGCATTTTCACGGCTGTCATTTACGCCATCTATTAAAGCGTATTCAAACGTTACCCTTCTGTGGGTTTTTTCAAAGTACGCATAGGCTTCTGATAGAAGCGTTTCCATAGGTACGCTTTTTGCAATTGGCATGAGTTTTCGCCGAATTTCATCATTCGGTGCATGGAGAGAAACGGCGAGGTTTATAGGAAGATTTTCTTCCGAAAGGCGGCGCATGTTATCGATAAGGCCGCAGGTGGAAAGGGTAATGTGCCGGGCACTTATCCCAAGCCCGTCAGGATTTATGGCATTTCGAATAAACGTAAGCACATGGTCATAATTATCCAGGGGCTCCCCACTTCCCATAATAACAACATGGGAAATTTTCTGCTCCAAATCACGCTCTGCCGCTAAAATTTGCCCGATGATTTCGCCGGACGTGAGATTTCTGTCAAGCCCGTCAATGGTAGATGCGCAAAAAGCACAGCCCATGCGGCAGCCTGCCTGGGAGGAAACACAAATCGTAAGCCCATGATGATAGGGCATGACAACACTTTCAATCCCGGCGTCGTCCTCCATGCGAAACAGATATTTTACTGTTTTATCGATTTTTGACACAAGCTTTACATCGATTTTCGGAAGTTCGGTATAAAGCTCGTTTTTCAGTTTTTCCCGAAGGTCTTTCGGTACGTTAGTCATTTCGTCCGGCGTCCTGCCGCTGAAAATCCATTTATAGATTTGCTTTGTACGAAATGCCGGTACGTCTCCAAGATATTCCCGAAGGGTTTCGGGGGTAAAATCGTATATGTTCAATTCCATCTCTTTCTCAGCTTCGCAATAAAGAAGCCGTCCGTATTGTCTATATGTGGAAGAAGCGTCTTGTATTCCGCCGCTTTTTCATATTCGTTATGCAAACGCAGAAACGCATCTACAATTTCTTCGTTTTCCCTGCGGTTTAAGGTGCAGGTGCAGTATAAGAGTGTGCCACCACGCTTTACATAGTAGGAAGCAGTTTCCAAAATGGATGCCTGTTCGATGGTAAGGTTCTCTAGGTCTTCCAACACACGGCGCCACTTAATATCCGGCTTCTTTCGCAAAATACCAAGGCCTGAGCAGGGCACATCCACCATGACCTTATCATACTTCCACATATGATTTGCGTCAAGGACGCGTGCATCGTGGGTCTCGGCTTTGATAATGGAAAGCCCGAGCCGCGCGGCGTTTTTACGAATCAGTTCTACTCTGTGGGGATGCATGTCCCAAGCAACGATTTCCCCTTCGTTTTCCATAAGCTCTGCCATATGGGTGGTTTTACCGCCCGGTGCGGCGCAAACATCCAGCACCCGATCTCCGGGCAGCGGACTAAGGGTAAGGCTTGCCATCTGGGCACCGATATCCTGTACTGTGAGCCACCCATCAGAAAACATGGGCGTTTCAGCAATATTAGAAGGCTCTTCTATCAAAAGCCCGTTCTCGATTGGTGTTTTCTGTCCCTTGCAAAGTCCTAAAATCGCCGCAGAGGAAGACATTAAGGGATTGACGCGAACAGATATGGGCGGTACTTCGTTACATGCAGCAAGGAGTTTTTCGCATTCCTCTGCCCCAAACTGCTCCATCCACAGCTTTACGAGCCAATCGGGAAATGAATATGTAACCCCCAGCCTTGCCCGCAATTTTTTCGGATACGACCAACCTTTTCGCAGAAGGTTTCGCAGTACGCCGTTGACAAAGGACGAGGCGCTAAAAGCATGTCTTTTTGCCATTTTTACGGCTTCGTCTACCGCTGCCCGATTGGGAATACGGTCCATAAACCGAATTTGATAAACAGCAAGGCGCAAAATATTACGGATGTCGGGCGTCAGGCTCGCAAGAGGTCTTGCAGATACGGACTCAAGCTGAAAATCGATAAAGCGAAGATGCTGCACTGTGCCATAAACAAGGGCGGTGGAAAGCGCCTTATCTCTCGGCATAAGCTTTGAAGCGGCAAGTCCATTTTTGACCGCAAGGTCGGCAAAAGCGTCATTTTCCGTAATCTCCCGAAGAATCCGCAATGCCAGCTCCCGGGGCATCAGTCGTCCCTCCTACTGCCACCTGCAATTAAAACAAGGCGCAAAAGCTGCAAAATAGCACTCGCCGCAGCTGCCACATAGGTAAGTGCCGCCGCAGAAAGTACTTTTTTGGCGCCTTTTGTTTCTTCTTCAGAAAGACACCCCAGTTCATAAACGGTATTCACTGCACGGCGGCTTGCGTTAAATTCCACGGGCAGGGTAATCAGCTGAAACGCGACCACAGCCGTATACATCAAAATTCCAATAGGAATAAGCATTTGAAAAGAAGAAATGATAATACCTAAAATAATCAGCGGAAGCGCAAGGGTGGAACCGATTTGCGCCACAGGCAGTACAGTATTTCGCAATTTAATGGGTACATACCCTTTGTTATGCTGAATAGCGTGCCCCACTTCATGGGCGGCAATGCCGACGGCGGCAATAGATGCGCTGTCGTATACGCCCTCAGAAAGGCGCACTACGTTTGTTCTCGGGTCATAATGGTCCGTAAGATTGCCGGGTGTACGTTCAATCCTGACATCACTAAGACCATTTCGGTTTAAAATCATACGGGCGGCGTCTGCCCCCGTCATACCGCGATGATTGCCCACCTTCGCGTATTTTGCATAGGTGCTCTTTACGCGGGTCTGCGCATAAAGTGCAAGCAAAATCGCAGGCAGGAGAATAATATACGTCGGGTCATAAAAAGGAAAAAACATGTTTTAGCCTCCAAAAATTGTATGCTTTTCAATAGGATTGCCGGCAAGGAGGGCACTCGCAGCCATTTTCTTCTTACCCGCAAGCTGCAGCGTAAGAATTTCAACAGCGCCGTCCCCGGTTGCTACCACAAGCTTGCCGCGGTTTTCCAGAACTTCGCCGGGTTTTCCTTTCCCTTCCGCCGGAAGGGCTTCTATTATTTTAAAGCGTTCCCCGTCTTTATAGGAATATGCACCCGGCCAGGGAAATAATCCGCGTATTGTATTAAGGATTTCACGGCTTGTTTTCGTCCAGTCCACATTCCCAAGGTCTTTTGTTAAAAGGGGTGCATACGTGGATTTGGCATCGTCCTGCTTTTCCCTAGGTGCTGTGCCGTTTTCGATTTGACGAAGGGTTTCTACGGCAAGGCCAGCCGCAGACGCTGCAAGCTTATCGTGAAGGGACTCCGCGGTGTCGCTCTCCGTAATTTCCACACGGGAGCGTAAAATCATATCTCCCGTGTCAAGCCCCTTATCCATGTGCATACTGGTAACGCCCGTTTCCCTCTCACCATTTAAGATGCTCCACTGAATGGGCGCGGCGCCCCGGTACTTCGGGAGAAGGGACGCATGCATATTCACGCATCCGTACTTTGGAAACGAAAGAACATATTCCGGAAGCAGCTTTCCGTATGCGACCACCACGATAATCTCCGGCGCTTTCTCCTCTAAATACGAAAGGATTGCGCCTCCACGCAAAGTTTCAGGCTGGTACACGGAAAGGCCAAGTGCCTCGGCACATGCCTTTACCGGCGTGGGTTCGAGGCGCATACCGCGGTTTTTAGGCTTATCCGGCTGGGAAATGACGCCGACAATTTCATGCCCTGCTTTGTATAATCCTTCTAAAACCGTCGCCGCAAAGTGGGGCGTTCCCATATATAAAAGTCGCATAAAAAATCCTTTCTACTCTACGTCCCGTTTTTGCAGTTCTGCCGCTTTATCCACGAACAAAATGCCGTCCAAATGGTCCAGTTCATGGCATACGGCACGGGCAAAAAAGCCGGTTGCCGTTTTCGTAAATTCGTTGCCATGACGGTCATAAGCGCGTACTTTGAGCGTATCGGGACGCGTTACCGTACCAATATATTCCGGCACACTCAGGCACCCTTCATTATCGGTCTGGCTACCGCTTTGCTCAATAATTTCAGGGTTTATCATTTCGATAATCCCGTCGCCCTCCCGTACGTCAATCACAACCACGCGGCGCAAAATTCCCACCTGGGGTGCCGCAAGGCCCACACCGTCAGACGCATACATAGTTTCCGCCATGTCGTCAAGGAGTGCGTGCAAGCGCTCTCCAAAATCCTCGACGGGTCTTGATGTTTTACGGAGAAGATCATCTCCTATAATACGAATGTTTCTTGTAGACATAGTATTCCCCTTTTTGGCCGCCGTTACATGGAAGTGGGATTAACATCCACGATAACTGACAGCTTTTTTTCCTGTTCTATAATCGTACGGATTTTGTCGGCAAGCGCCTTTGTAAGCCTACACTTCATCCAGACGTGCCACCGATACGAATTGTTGATTTTTTGAATGCCGCAAGGCATGGCACGGAAGAGCTGCACCGCATTCCCAAACGTTTTTTGGGCATCCTGATATATCCTCTCGGCGCATCTTTTCGCAGCCACATCATCCTTTGCGGATACAATTATATTTATTATATCACAAAACGGCGGATAATTCAAAGCTTTTCTGATAATTATTTCCTCGTCATAAAACGCCTTATAGTCATGCCGGGCGGCCGCCAAAATCACGGAACTGTCCGGCGAATGGGTTTGAATCACCGTACGCCCTTCTTTGTCTCCTCTACCGGCTCTTCCCGACACCTGGGTAATGAGGTTAAATGTTCTTTCCGCCGCTTTATAGTCTCCCATGTTTAAAATCTGGTCCGCATTTAAAACGCCGACGAGGGTGACATTCGGAAAGTCCAGCCCCTTTGCAATCATCTGGGTGCCCAGTAAAATATCAATATTTTCATCGCGAAAACGGGACAGAATTTTCTCGTGTGCCTCTTTTTTTCGCGTTGTATCCACATCCATACGAATAATGCCGCAAGACGGCAGTAGGTCCTCCGTCAAGGCTTCGATTTTCTGCGTGCCTGCGCCAAATTCTACAATATGCTCGCTTTGGCATTTGGGACATTTTTTAATATGCTTTTTGCGGTAGCCGCAATAGTGGCAGTTTAGGGTATCTGAAAAACTATGATACGTAAGGGTTATACTGCAGTTTGGACACTCCTCCACATAGCCACAGCTTCTGCAGCTTACAAACGTTGCATATCCTCTGCGGTTTAAAAATAAAATGCTTTGCTGTTTATTCTGCACATTTTTTTCAAGTTCGTTTTGTAGTGTCAGGCTCAAAAGAGAGCTGTTTCCTCGCGCCATTTCCTCACGCATATCAACGATAATCGCCCGGGGGAGTTTGGCATCATTATATCTGTTTTTGAGCGAAAGCATGCGATACGTGCCGTTTTGTGCATGATAAAAGCTTTCAACGGACGGGGTTGCGGAAGCTAAAAGGAGCTTTGCACCTTCCGTCTTTGCACGGCACATTGCCACTTCACGCGCATGGTATCTTACGCCTGTTTCGGATTTATACGTATCCTCATGTTCTTCGTCAATAATAATAAGCTTTAAATTTTGGCAAGGGGCAAACACAGCACTTCTGGCGCCCACGACCACCCTCGCCTCGCCACGGAAAATGCGAAGCCATTCGTCATGGCGTTCCCCTAAAGAAAGACCGCTGTGCAAAACCGCCGTTTTTCTTCCGAATCGGCTTAAAAACCGACCGACCATCTGGTGCGTCAGGGCAATTTCCGGCACTAAAACGATGGCACTGCCGCCACCCTCCAGTACTTTTTCAATTGCTTCCAGGTACACTTCCGTTTTTCCGCTTCCCGTAACGCCGTGGAGAAGCATGGGACAGAAGGGTACGGGAGAATGGGCGTCTATCTCTCGTGCTACCGCCGCCTGTTCTTCGTTTAGAACGCTATGGATGGCATTTTCTGCCCTTTGGTTTTGGTAAGGCGAACGAGAAACCTCTACTTCATCAGCTTCCAATACGCCGTTTTTCAGAAGTGTTCGCACCGTGGACGTACTGCAAGACGCAAAAAGACACAAATCCGCCATGGAAAGGCAGCCGCTTTCGCGCATAATGCGAACAGCCCTCTCCCCTGCTTCGGAAAGCTTTTTCTGAGGCTCTGCTAAGAACCGAAGCACACGCATCCGGCGAACGCCAATCTGCTTTTCGGCTGTATGAGAAACCGAAACAACGCCTTTTTTAAGAAGGCTGTTTACGGCATGGCGCGTTTTATCCCCAAGCTGTTCCTTTAAAACATCAAAAGCGCATATTTCACCGTTTTCGGCTAAAATATCCGCTACTTTTCTTTCCATATTGTCCATGGGCTGTTTCCCCCCCGTAAGGCGCACCCATTCCGTAAGGTGTGCCCCGGAGCCCGGCGGCAAAAACAACTTAATGGCATCGGCAAAAGTAGAAAAATACCGATTTTTAATCCAATAGGCTTCCACTAATTTTTCACGGTCAAACAGGGGAGAATCGTCTAAAACCGCCGCAATTTCTTTTAAATTCTCGGCATTTTCTTGATTCTCCACCTTAATGACAAAGCCTATTTCATGACGGTCTCCGCCTCCAAAGGGAACACGAACCCGCACCCCAACGCAAACTGCTTTTTCCAGCGCTTCGGGGATACGGTAGGAAAATCCTTTATCCACTTGTCTGGTTTTACCGTCAATAATGATTTTGGCAATTTTCAATCCCTGTCACCGACTCTTTTTCTAGACTATGAAACCGAAATACAAACGCAAACGTCCATATTCCACATATATAATTTATGCTTCCGTACCCAGTTCCCCGTCTGTTGTATACTCAATCATGCCGGCTGCAACTTCGTTTACCGCAATAGTAACAGGCTTATCGGATTTTACTTTTACAAGAGGCGTCGTCGTATCCAGTGCCAGCTCTCTTGCACGCTTTGCGACAATCATGGCAAGTGTGTAGCGGCTGTCAAGGTTCTCCATCAGTTCACTGATTCCAGGTTTAATCATCATAATCGCATTCTCCTTTTCTAACGCTCTAAGCGTGCTGTACGAAGCTTTTCCGCAATGAGAATTGCATCTAAATCCGCTGCAGCGCGTTCGGCTATATCGTTTATAACAATGTATGTGTATTTTTTTGCAAGCTCCATTTCTTCCTCGGCACGGGCAAGTCTACGCGCCAGGGCATCCGCATCTTCCGTCTGCCGCCCGATAAGGCGTGCGCGAAGCTCATCCATAGAAGGCGGTGCAATGAAAACAAAAACACCTTCCGGGTAGCTTTCCATAACCTGCTGTGCCCCCTGGACTTCAATTTCCAAAAGCACATCAATGCCCTTTTCCAGCTTTTCCATGACGGCGGCGCGGGGCGTTCCGTAAGAATTTCCGCAGAAGGTTGCGGACTCCAAAAAGCCGCCTTCGGCGCGAAGCTTAGAAAATGCCTCGTCCGTCATAAAAAAGTAGTGCACGCCGTCCTCTTCACCGGGACGGGGCGTTCTTGTCGTCGCCGAAATGGAATAAAACATGTCGGGGTGCTTTGGCAAAAAGCTTTTTAGCACCGTTCCCTTCCCGGCACCGGATGGCCCGGAAACAAGAAATAAAACGCCTTTATTCATTTTCTGTCTCCTCTGTATCGTCAAGGCTTCCCAGTCTGCCTGCCGCGGTATCCGGCAAAATGGCAGACAGGACAACATGGCCGCTGTCCATAATGAGGACTGCCCTGGTTCGTCTTCCGTATGTAGCATCGATTGCCATGCCCTTTTCCTTCGCCTCCTGTACAATACGCTTTATGGGCGCCGATTCCGGGCTTACAATGGCAATAACGCGGGCGGATGAAACAACGTTCCCAAATCCGATATTAAAAAGCTTCATAGAAAACTCCTATTCTACATTCTGGACCTGCTCGCGCAGTTTCTCAATCACAGCCTTAATGTCAATGACGAGACGGGCAACCTCCAGGTCATTGGATTTTGACCCGACCGTATTGATTTCTCGATTCATTTCCTGAATCAAAAAGTCCATTTTGCGGCCGATAGGCTCACTCGCCAGAAGGAACTGGCGCATCTGCAGAATGTGACTGCGAAGGCGAATCAGTTCTTCGTTGACGTTCACCTTGTCGGCAAAAATGGCTACTTCGTTTAAAAGACGGCCTTCGTCCACGGGAACACCATCGAGGATTTCGCGCATACGGCCTTCAAGGCGTGCTTTATATTCCGAAACAATTTTCGGCGTACGTTTTTCCACCTCATCGACAAGGGCTTCCATGGTATTCGTATTTTCGGAAAGATCATTAAAAAGCTGCTGGCCTTCCTTTTCGCGCATGGCAGAAAATGCAAGGGCTGCTTCTTCTGTTGCTTCTCTTATAAGCTCCGTCATTTGCTCCGTATCTTCTTCGGCGCGCTGGAGGGTAAACACATCGGAAAAACGTGCCACATCCCGAAGGGAAACAGCGTCCGCCATGCCAAATGTTTCACGAAGCTGTGTAAGTGCCGCATAATACCCTTTGGCAATTTCCATATTGACGAAAACCTCTCCGGTTTCACCGTTTATCCCTTCCACAGAAAGGAATACATCTACCTTGCCGCGGCTAATATGCCGGGAAAGAGTTTTCCGCATGGTGTCCTCTGCAAAGGTAAAGCTACGAGGCGTTTTTACGTTAATATCACTGTATCGGTGGTTCACGCTTCGGATTTCCACGGTAAACTTTTTGTCACAGCCAATGCGCTCTCCGCTGCCGTACCCTGTCATACTCTTAATCATAAGACTACCTCACTACAATGTTAATCAGCTTATCGGGAACGGCAATAATCTTCAAAACCTGTTTCCCTTCAACGATTTCTTTTGCTTCCGGGCTTTCCATTGCAATCTTTTCCAGTTCTTCACGGGAAAGACCTGCAGGCACTACCATCTTACCACGAATCTTGCCGTTTGCCTGCAGAACAATTTCGATGGATTCGTCCTTGGTTTTGGCTTCATCATATGCGGGCCAGGCGGCGTCATGCAAGTAGCCTTCAAAGCCTGCCAAAAGCCACATTTCTTCCGTAATATGGGGTGCTGTGGGATTTAAGAGAAGAAGGAATGTGCGAAGTTCTGCACGATTGATTCTGCCCAGTTTATATACGTCATTGATAAGGCTCATCATAGCCGCAATGGCGGTGTTAAACTTCAT
>JAZNHR010000052.1:0-30477 GCA_045577075.1 Clostridia bacterium
AGCGAAACCGTTTAATGAAAGGAGGAAGCGAAATGGCTGAAAGAAACACACGTAAGGTCAGAATTGGTATGGTTGTCAGCGACAAGATGGATAAGACCATTGTTGTTGCAATCGAAAACCATGTAAAGCATCCGCTTTATGGGAAAATTGTAAAAAGAACATATAAACTCAAGGCACATGATGCTGAGAATATATGTGGCGTAGGGGATAAGGTAAAGGTTATGGAAACCAGACCCTTAAGCCGTGATAAACGTTGGAGATTAGTTGAGATTGTAGAAAAGGCGAGATAATCGCACGGAAGGAGTGAGCGCAAATGATTCAACAGCAAACGCTGCTCAAGGTAGCCGACAATACGGGCGCGAAAGAACTCATGTGCATCCGTTGTTTGGGCGGCTCACTGAAAAGATATGCAAACGTTGGAGACGTTATCGTAGCTTCGGTTAAAAAAGCAACGCCCGGCGGAGTTGTAAAGAAGGGTGATGTTGTTAAGGCCGTTGTTGTTCGCAGTGTAAAAGGTCTCCGCAGACCCGATGGTAGCTATATCCGCTTTGATGAAAATGCGGCTGTTATCATTAAAGACGATAAAAACCCGAGAGGTACCCGTATCTTTGGGCCGGTTGCCCGTGAGCTCCGTGACAAGGACTATATGAAGATTATATCCTTGGCACCGGAAGTACTGTAAGGAGGTAGCAGCATGAAAATGCATATCAAGAAAGATGACATGGTTAAAGTCATTGCCGGCGTAGACAAGAATAAGACCGGTAAAGTTTTAGAAGTGCTTCCTTCTGAGGGCAAGGTTATTGTGGAAGGCGTTGGTATGGTAACAAAGCATACCAAACCCCGCAAGCAGGGCGAAGTTGGCGGTCTCATTAAGAAAGAGGCTGCAATCGATGCTTCGAAGGTAATGCACATCTGCACAAAGTGCCAGAAGCCGACCAGAATCGGCAGAAAAGTTTTAGAAGACGGTAAGAAGGTAAGAATTTGCAAACATTGCAATGAAACCTTTAACGACTAGTGAAAGGAGGGAATGCAAATGTCCAGAATGCAGGTAAAGTATAAAGAAGAAGTAGCACCGGCACTGATGAGCAAGTTCTCTTACAAGAGCCCGATGCAAATCCCGCGCCTTGAAAAAGTCGTTATCAATATAGGTCTTGGTGAGGCAAAGGAAAATCCGAAAGCAATCGAAGCGGCATGCGGCGATCTTGCAAAGATTACCGGCCAGAAGCCCGTTGTTACAAAGGCTAAGAAGTCCGTTGCAAACTTCAAGCTCAGACAGGGCATGAACATTGGTTGCAAAGTAACGCTCAGAAGCGAAAAAATGTACGAGTTTGTAGATAGACTCTTCAATGTAGCGCTTCCCCGCGTTCGCGACTTCCGTGGTATCAACCCCAATTCCTTTGACGGCCGCGGCAATTACACCATGGGCGTTAAGGAACAGTTGATTTTCCCGGAAATCGAATATGATAAAATAGATAAGGTAAGAGGCATGGATATCATTTTTGTTACCACTGCCAAAACCGACGAAGAAGCACGTGAGTTCTTAACACTTATGGGCGCTCCGTTTGCCAAAAACTGAGGGGAGGGAACTGAAAAATGGCAAAGAAATCCATGATTTTAAAGCAGCAGCGTACACCGAAATACAGCACAAGAGCATATTCTCGGTGCAAAATCTGCGGCAGACCCCACGCATACCTGAGAAAGTTCGGCATTTGCCGTATTTGCTTCAGGGAATTGGCATACAAAGGGCAGATTCCCGGTGTAAAGAAGGCAAGTTGGTAATTTAAAGCTACGGAAAAGGAGGTAGTACCATGCAGTTGACAGATCCCATTGCTGATATGCTTACTCGTATCAGAAATGCAAATTCCGCACGGCATGAAACAGTTGATATTCCTGCTTCCAACATGAAGAAGGCTATTGCAGCTATCTTAAACGAAGAAGGGTATATCAAAGGATATCAGATTATAGATGATGAAAAGCAGGGCATTATCCGCATCACACTGAAGTACGGTGCAAACAAGGAGCGTGTTCTGTCCGGTCTTATCAGAATTTCCAAGCCCGGTCTGCGTGTATACGCAGGTCACGACGAGATTCCCCGTGTACTGAAGGGTCTCGGTATTGCGATTGTTTCCACTTCTAAAGGCATCATGACCGATAAGAAGGCACGCGCAATGCACGTTGGCGGCGAAGTTCTGGCATTTATTTGGTAATTTTAAGAAATGGTGGTGAGACGCAATGTCAAGAATAGGTAGAATGCCTATTGCTGTACCGGCAGGCGTTGATGTAAAAATCGGTGCTAACAATGACGTTACAGTAAAAGGCCCTAAAGGGACACTCAACCAGCAGCTTCATCCGGAAATGAAAATTGAGATGAAGGATGGCGTGATTGAAATCATTCGTCCCTCTGAGCAAAAGAAACATAAAGCACTGCACGGCCTCACACGTTCGCTTCTTGCAAACATGGTAACCGGCGTTTCTGAAGGTTTCCAGAAGGAACTGGAAATCAATGGTGTTGGTTACAGAGCACAGATGCAGGGCAAGAAACTCGTTCTGAACCTGGGTTATTCTCACCCGGTAGAATTCGACGAGATTCCGGGCATTGAAATTGAAGTACCTGCCCCCAACAAGATTATTGTTAAGGGTGCTGATAATCAGCTGGTAGGTCATGTAGCGGCGATTATCCGCGAAAAGAGATTGCCGGAACCCTATAAGGGCAAGGGTATCAAGTATGTAACCGAACATATCCGCCGCAAGGAGGGTAAGGCCGGTAAAGGCAAAGGTTGATGAGAGGAGCAGTAAGAGATGATTAATAAAGCATCTAGCAATAAGGCGAGAATCAAACGCCACGGCCGCATCCGCAAGAACATTGTCGGCACATGCGAACGTCCCCGTTTGAACGTTTTTCGCAGCGCAAATAACATCTACGCACAGATCATCGACGATGAAAAGGGCGTAACGCTGGCCGCTGCCTCTTCCTTGGACAAGGATTTCCAGGGTTACGGTGGTAACGCCGATGCTGCACGCGAAGTTGGTAAAATGGTAGCAAAAGCAGCACTGGATAAGGGCATTAAGACGGTTGTATTTGACCGTGGCGGTTATATTTACCATGGACGTGTCGCAGCGCTTGCAGAAGGCGCTCGCGAAGGCGGTCTGGAATTTTAAGAAGGAGGGATATCATGGCAAACAGAATCGATCCCACAGAATTAGATATTAAAGAAAAAGTAGTTTGCCTTAACCGTGTTGCAAAGGTTGTTAAGGGCGGTAGAAATTTCCGCTTTACAGCTTTGGTAGTTGTCGGCGATGAAAATGGTCACGTTGGCAGCGGTCTTGGCAAAGCAGCTGAAATCCCGGATGCAATCCGCAAGGGTATTGAAGATGCGAAGAAGAACATGATTTCGGTTCCGCTGGTTGATGGCACTGTTCCCCACGAAATCGTTGGTGAATGTGGCGCAGGTCGAGTTCTCATTAAGCCTGCCGTAGAAGGTACTGGTGTTATCGCAGGCGGCGGCGTTCGTGCAGTTATGGAACTTGCAGGTGTTAAGAACGTACGTACCAAATCCCTTCGCAGCAACAATCCGAAGAATGTTGTAGATGCAACGATTGCGGGTCTTAAAAATTTAAAGAATGCCGCTGACGTGGCACGTCTTCGTGGCAAGACAGTGGAAGAACTGTAAGTAAAGGAGGGTTTGCATTGGCTAAACTCAAGGTTACCCTGAAAAAGAGTGTTATCGGTTGCAAGAAGGATCAGATTGCAACAGTAGAAGCACTTGGTCTTAAAAAAATTCGCGATGTGAAAGAACATGCGGATACGCCTCAGATTCGAGGAATGATCAATAAAGTTTCTCACTTATTGATGGTTGAAGAAGCATAAAAAGAAGGAGGTGTAGTAATATGAAGCTGTACGAACTGAGTCCCGCACCGGGAAGCAAAACGGAAGGTAAGCGTAAAGGCAGAGGTGCCTGTACCGGTAACGGTAAAACAGCAGGCAGAGGTCATAAGGGCCAGAATGCCAGAAGCGGCGGCGGCGTACGTCCCGGTTTTGAAGGCGGCCAGATGCCTTTGTACAGACGTTTGCCGAAAAGAGGCTTTACAAACATATTTGCAAAGCAGTATGTTTCAATAAATGTTGCTGAACTGAATAAGTTCGAGGATGGTGCAGAGGTTACGGCCGCAGCACTGTGCGAAAAGAAAATCATCAGCAAGGCAAAGGATGGCGTTGTTATCCTGGGCCGTGGCGAGCTTACAAAGAAGCTCACTGTAAAGGCAGCACGGTTCTCTAAGACCGCTGCTGAAAAAATCGAAGCAGCAGGCGGGAAGGCAGAGGTGATTTAAGTGTTTAAGATTCTGAAGAACGCTTGGGGGATTCCTGAGCTCCGCAAGAAAATGCTTTACACGTTATTACTTCTGGTCGTATTCCGTTTCGGTTCCGTTATTCCGGTACCGTGGCTTCGTGCCGATGCACTGGCATCTTGGGTGCAGGCAGGCGGGAACACAATCTTCAATATTATGGATATGTTCTCCGGCGGCGCTTTCAGCCAGGCAACCATTTTTGCCATGGGTATTTCGCCCTACATTAACGCTTCCATTATTATGCAGCTCTTAACCGTTGCCATCCCGGCACTGGAAAGACTGAGCAAGGAAGGGGAAGAAGGCAGAAAGAAGATTTCCAAAATCACAAGATATGTAACTGTCGTTTTGGCATTTGTACAGGCTGCAGGTCTTTATATCGGCCTTAGTAGCGCAGGTGCAGTTACCAATCCCGGCACATTTACATTCTTCGTAATCGTGCTGAGCTTTACCGCAGGTACCGCATTCCTCATGTGGCTGGGTGAAGAAATCACGGAAAAAGGTATTGGAAACGGCATTTCGATGATTATTTTCGCCGGTATCGTTTCTCGTATCCCCCATATGGCAATGAGCGTATGGCAGACTTTTACAGGCGGCGATTCGAAAAACTACCTGGCAGTGCTCCTGATTTTAGTCTTTGCGATTCTGGTTATCGGTCTTGTTGTTCTCTTCAATAACGGTGAGAGAAGAATTCCGGTACAGTATGCAAAGCGTGTCGTCGGCAGAAAGATGTACGGCGGCCAGAGCACACACATTCCGATTAAAGTTACCATGGCAGGGGTTATGCCGATTATCTTCGCGATGAGCCTTCTGGCTTTCCCGAGCACAATCGTGTCCCTGATTAACCCCAACCCCACCGGCGGTTTTGGACTTTGGGTATTGAAGTTCTTTAACCAGTCCAATCCGTGGTATGCTGTAATTTATTTCGTTCTTATCGTAGCGTTCACATATTTCTATACGGCGATTTCCTTCAGCCCCATTGAAATTGCGAACAATATGAAGAAGAACGGCGGCTTCATTCCGGGTATTCGTCCCGGCAAGCCGACCAGCGACTTTATTTCCAAGGTATCTTCCCGCATTACTCTTGTTGGTGCATTCTTCCTGGGCTTTATTGCAATTCTGCCTATCGTGCTTGCAATTATTGACTCGAAGCTGTCCAGCATCAGTATCGGCGGTACCTCTATTCTGATCGTTGTTGGTGTTGCACTGGAAACAGTAAAGCAGATGGAATCCCAGATGCTGATGCGTCACTACAAAGGATTTTTAGAATAAGAGTAGGAAGTGGTTGCGATGAAAATAATTTTATTGGGACCGCCGGGAGCCGGCAAAGGCACACAGGCGGAAATCCTTGCCACGCGGTATGATATTCCCACGATTTCTACAGGAAACATGATTCGTGCAGAAATCCGGGAAGGCACACCGCTTGGACAGAAAACAAAACAGTATATTGACGAAGGTCAGCTCGTTCCTGACGAAATCATCATGGCGATTGTTGAATCGCGACTGGCAAAGCCGGACTGCGAAAAGGGTTTCATTCTGGATGGTATTCCGAGAACGATTCCCCAGGCACAGGCGCTGGATGAAATGGACCTTGGCGACTATATTGTTTTAAACATCTCGGTAGGTGATGAAGAAATCCTCAGTCGTCTCGGCGGCAGACGGGTTTGCGGCAAATGTGGCGCAACCTATCATGTTACCTTTAATCCGCCGGCGGTGGAAGGCAAGTGCAACGCATGTGGCGATGCCTTGATGATCCGCCCGGATGACGCGCAGGAAACGATAAAGAAGCGCCTGGATGTGTACCATACACAGACAGAGCCGCTGATTGCCTACTATGAGAAAGCCGGAAAGCTCATTAACATTTTGAGCGAAGGTAGTGTCGAAGACACCACAATGGCGATACAGACAGCACTTGAGGTGAAATAAATGATTTGGGTAAAGGACAGTCATGAAATTGAGGCCATGCGACAAAGCGGACGCCTTACAGATGCACTTCTAACGTATTTGGAAAAACAGATTCAGCCCGGCATCTCCACATTGGAGCTTGACGAAATGGCAGAGCTGTATATCAACAAAAACGGTGGAAAGGCTGCCTTTAAAAACTATCGAGGATTCCCCAAATCGATTTGTACTTCAGTTAATTCTGTCGTCGTTCATGGAATACCGGGAAACCAAACATTGCATGAGGGAGACATTATCAGCATCGATGTAGGCATTTGTCTCGACGGATACTACAGCGATGCTGCCCGTACCTTCCCGGTCGGTAAAATCAGCGACGAAGCCCAAAAGCTGATTGACACCGCGAAGGCGTGCTTCTTTGCAGGTCTTAGCAAAGCTTTAGACGGAAATCGTGTTGGCGACATTTCCGCCGCCGTTCAGAGCGTTGCAGAGGCAGAGAATTACGGCATTGTACGGGAGCTTGTCGGTCATGGCGTGGGCCGTGCCTTGCATGAGGATCCGGACGTTCCGAATTTCGGAACAGCCGGACGCGGCGTCCGATTGCGTAAGGGCATGACACTTGCCATTGAACCCATGATATGTGCCGGTTCCCATAGAGTAGAAGTTATGGATGACGGCTGGACTATTAAAACATGTGACGGCTCACTCGCCGCACATTACGAAAACACTGTGGCCATAACCGATAACGAGGCTGAGATTCTGACAATCAGTCCGAGAAAATTGCAGAGGTGATTTATTTTGGATATTGACGCGGGCAGTTTAGTCTATGCGATTGCCGGCAGAGATAAAGGCGGAGTGTTTGTGGTTATGCATCTTTCAGGGCCATACTGCTATCTTGCAAACGGGAAAAGCCGGAAAACGGATGCCCCGAAAATGAAGAAGCTTAAACACGTCAAACCCACAGGGGTTTTGGCACAAGCCTTGAAAGAGAAAATTGCACTCGGGGAACGCCCTACGAATTCCGAAGTACGGAAAGCGATTAGAGCGTATCTTGAGGAAACCAATCAGTCGAGCTGAGAAGGAGGTTACTAACTTGGCAAAGGACGATGTACTGGAAATGGAGGGTACGGTTTTAGAATCGTTACCTAACGCGATGTTTCAGGTGGAGCTACAAAACGGTCATCAAATACTCGCACATATATCGGGAAAGCTGCGGATGAATTTCATCAGAATTCTTCCCGGCGATAAGGTGACAGTGGAATTATCCCCCTACGATTTAACGAAGGGTCGGATAACATGGAGAGCAAAGTAATAGAGGAGGTATCGATATGAAGGTCAGACCCTCAGTAAAACAGATTTGTGAAAAATGCAAGATTATCAAGAGAAAAGGTAAAGTTATGGTAATCTGCGAAAATCCGAAGCATAAGCAAAAACAAGGTTAAGAAATAGGAGGTGTAAGTATGGCCAGAATTGCCGGCGTTGACTTGCCGAGAGAAAAAAGAGTTGAAATCGGACTCACATACATTTTCGGCATAGGCAGAACAAGTGCAGCAAAAATCCTGGAGGAAACAGGCATCAATCCTGATACACGCGTTAAAGACCTGACCGAAGATGAGGTTGCAAAGCTCAGAGACATTATAGATAAAGACTATAAGGTTGAGGGTGACCTCCGTCGCAGCGTAGCGCTTGACATTAAGCGTTTGGTAGAAATCGGATGCTATCGGGGTACAAGACATAGAAAAGGTTTGCCCGTTCGCGGACAGAGAACAAAGACAAACGCGCGCACACGCAAAGGACCCAAGCGCACAATTGCAAATAAGAAGAAGTAGGAGGTAAGGTCAAATGGCGAAAACAGCTGTAAAGAGAACGACCAGAAAAAAGCGTGAACGTAAAAATATTGAACGTGGCGCAGCACATATTCGTTCTTCTTTTAACAATACAATTGTAACCATTACAGATACTGCAGGAAACGCACTTTCTTGGGCAAGCGCCGGCGGTCTCGGATTCCGTGGTTCCAGAAAAAGCACACCGTTTGCCGCACAGACCGCTGCAGAAACTGCTGCAAAGGCTGCTATGGAACATGGACTCAAGACCGTTGAAGTCTACGTAAAAGGCCCCGGTGCGGGTCGTGAAGCTGCCATTCGTGCCCTGCAGGCTGCAGGACTTGAAGTCAGCATGATTAAGGACGTAACCCCGATTCCCCATAACGGTTGCCGTCCGCCGAAGCGTAGAAGAGTTTGATTTGGAGGTGAAATAATATGGCCAGATATACAGGTTCTGTATGCAGAATGTGCCGCAGAGAAGGCATGAAGCTTTTCCTCAAGGGCGATCGCTGCTACACAGATAAATGTGCAGTTGGAAGAAGAAGCTATGCACCCGGTCAGCACGGCCAGGGACGCAAAAAGCAGTCCGAATACGGCTTGCAGCTTCGTGAAAAACAGAAAGCAAAGAGATACTACGGCGTTTTGGAAAGCCAGTTCGCAAAGTACTATGAAATGGCAAGCAAAAAGCACGGCGTAACAGGTGAAAACCTTTTACAGATTCTGGAAAGCCGTCTGGACAACGTTGCATACCGTCTTGGCTTTGCACTTTCCCGTCCGGAAGCTCGTCAGCTCGTTTCTCACGGTCATTTTACCGTAAACGGCCGTCGTGTAAACATTCCTTCTTTCCTCGTTAAGGAAGGCGATGTTATTGCAGTTTGCGATAAGAGCAAGAGCTCTCCGAAAATGAAGGCTGTTTTAGAAAACACAGCAACGAAGGTGATTCCGAAGTGGCTGGAACTCGATCGTGAAAACTATGTTGCAAAGGTTGTGACCTTAGCAGCACGTGAAGACATCGACCTGCCCATTCAGGAAACGCTTATCGTCGAGTTGTACTCGAAATAAGCCTGACCCTCGCAATTTAATAAAAATTCAGAAGGGGGTATATTATCATGATAGAAATCGAGAAGCCGAGAGTAGAATGTATCGGATCCGCAGAGGACAAATGTTACGGCAAGTTCGTACTCGAGCCGCTGGAAAGAGGTTACGGTACAACCCTCGGAAACTCTCTGCGCAGGATTATGTTATCCTCACTGCCCGGTGCGGCTGTTACTTCCATTAAAATCGACGGAGTACTTCATGAATTTTCAAGCATTCCCGGCGTAAAAGAAGATGTAACAGAAATTGTACTGAACATTAAACAGCTGATTGTAAAGCTTCACTCCGATGGTCCGGAAACGGTTTACATCGATGCAAAGGGTCCCTGCGAAATTACTGCAGGGGATATCAAGGGCGATGCCAATGTTGAGATTTTCAATCCCGACCTGCATATTGCAACCTTGAATGAAGATGCAAAGCTGTACATGGAAATTACCATTAACAAGGGCAGAGGCTATGTATCTGCAGAGCGCAATAAACAAATCAGCCAGCCGGTGATTGGACTTATCCCGGTAGACTCGATTTATACACCTGTACCGAAGGTAAACTTCGAAGTGGAGAATACCCGTGTCGGTCAGGTGACAGATTTCGATAAGCTTACACTGGAAATTTGGACAAACGGAACGCTTTCGCCGAATGAAGCAGTAAGCCTTGGCGCTAAGATTTTCAATGAGCACTTAAACCTCTTTATCGACCTTGCTGCCGGCACGAAAGATGTCGAAATCATGGTTGAAAAGGAAGAAACCAAGAAGGAAAAAGTGCTTGAAATGACAATTGAAGAACTGGACCTTTCGGTTCGTTCTTACAACTGCTTAAAGCGCGCAGGTATTAACAACGTAGAAGACCTGATTCAGAAGACGGAAGAGGATATGATGAACGTCAGAAACCTCGGCCGCAAGTCACTGGAAGAGGTCATTAACAAACTGCTGAGCCTGGGTCTTACCTTGGCGCCGGTAGAAGACTAATCCGCAGCCTGTCAATTTTGACAGCGCCCAAGTTTTGCGAAAGGAGAGTTTCACTATGAGAAAGTTAGGAAGACCGACCGATCAGCGTAGAGCAATGCTGAGAGGTATGGTAACGGCTTTCCTGGAAAACGGCAAAATGATGACAACGGAAACCCGTGCGAAGGAAATTCGTCCCATTGTCGAAAAAATGATTACGCTTGGCAAGCAGAACACGCTGCATGCAAGACGTCAGGTCATGAGCTACGTTACCAAGAAAGACGTATCTTATAAAGTATTTGCAGAAATCGCACCGAAGTATGCAGAAAGAAACGGTGGTTATACCAGAATTATTAAGGCTGGTGTAAGACGCGGTGACGCTGCACCGATGGCGATTATCGAACTCGTATAATGTAAACACAAAAAGAGGGTGTAACTTGTTACACCCTCTTTGCTGTTATACAAAGAGCGAGACCAAAATATCTTACGGTCTCGCTCTTTTTTTAGTTAGTAGGATTTACAACTTCGAATTTCCCGAAAAGCGGCTTCCTCTCCATCTTCTGCCAAAATAGTGAGCCACTTTTCCAAAAGCACGGCCGTTTCCGGATGAATGGAGCGGTTTGCGGTGCCGCGGTGAAAGTAGGCGAGGGGATGGGACGAGGCATAGTTTGCGCCTTGATATATTTTACTGGCGGCAACCCGGTCACAAAACATTTCTTTTACGAAGACAAGGGGCATTTTTACCGGTGACATCACATGGGTCACTCTGTCATAATCCGTCCAATATTCAAAGTGGTGACGATTTCTGCCCTTATGATGAATCCAGGCCCTTGAGTAGCCGTAGGCTTCCCGTTCTCCTTCGTTGGGGCTTTTTGTGCCTTTGTAAAACTTTACGCCTGCACAAAACTCCGTAGGGCTATATTTCGTTAGGTCATGCATAAGCCCTCGCCATAAAATGCCGGCACGACTGCAGTGGCGAATGACCATATGCCGGTGTCGCGTAATCGTCGAAAAATGATTCCAAAAATTTCCCATGGTTCTTAGTTCCTCCAAAATATGACAGGCGTCTTCGCATCTGCCTGTATGCAAAAACGCCCTTTTGTACTATTCGACTTGCTTTTCCAGCATTTCTCTATAACCGCCGCTCCCGTAATGGAGACAGCGATTCACACGGGAAATGGTCGCAGAAGACGCACCGACCTCTGCCATAATTTCATTGAAGGTTTTTCCCTCATGCAGAAGCCGTGCCACACTCCAGCGTTGCGCGAGAGAATGTAGCTCTGGGATTGTACAAAGGTCCTCTAAAAATTTTTTGCAGTCGTCTGTTGTTTGTAGGGAAACAAGGGCAGAATATAGCGCATCAAGTGTTTCAGGTTGTTTTAACATAACTTCTTCCTCAATCTCTAAAAGTATCGCAGGAGGGAGGCAATTGCGTCTTTGTCGCAGATTTTTTTCGCATGCTCCTCCAGGTAGCTTTCCGTAAGTTTTCTTTCGGGATATGCAAATTCCAGAATTTGCGCCTCCATATAGGCTTTGTCATAGGAAACGCCGTCGAAGGAAAGCGCGAGAAAATATGTGTCCTCAAGGGCGTATAAACTACTGCGTTCGCCCATATATCGCCATTCCTTTGCAAACGCGCATAAATCCTCAAAAGTTTCAAAACGGTACAGAAAAAGCGCGTTTTTCTTTTGTTTTTTGTCATGCCGTTTTACGCGGTATCGTACGCGGCGAATCTTAGGACTGTCTGGTGGCACTTGCTCGTCCGGCTTTGTCAGGAAAATCACAATACCGTCATTTTTTAGCGGCATCGCCTCAATCATGACTCTTCCATCTTCAATGGAAAAATTCGTTTCGTCTTCCGCTTTTTGGATTAAATTCCAGAAAAAATCCTGTACTCGTGGAGAATCTGCTACGAAGCTTTCCAGGCTTATGCCGTGCATAAAAAGGTCCTCGGCAGAAACGGTGACCTTCAATTTATTCAAACTGATTCTTTCAATTTTCATTGATTTTTACCTCAAAAACAGGGCGATTTATTCTACGCGCCCCCGCACAAAAATGACTTTGCCTAAAACGGCAACTTCGTGGCCGTCGCCACTATGGTATACCATGTCTGTATATGCGTCATTTTCAGGCTTTAGAACAACTTTATCGGGATAATAAAAAACACGCTTTACTGTCGCTTCATTATCCACCAGCACAACGGCGATTTCTCCGTTTTCCACAGAAGGTTGCCGGCGGACGTATACAAGGTCACCACTATAGATGCGGGCACCTATCATACTGTCACCCCGAACACGAAGCGCAAAGTCAACATGTTCATCCGCATCTACAGCCGTCCTCCCGGCGTAGTTTTCTTCTGCCCAGATTGGAACACCGGCGGCAACATCACCCAAAACCGGAATATCAACAGAAGCATGCAGAGGTTGGGATTTTGGAGCATCCTCACCCATGAGCCACGCCGGGTTTACATTGTAACGCCGGGCCATCATGGCAAGCGTGGGTGCCTTGGGAACGTAATGACCGCCGGTGTACCGGGAAACAGTACTGGGCCGGAGATTTAAATATTCCGCAAGGGTATAAATTGTATCGCCACCTTCATGCATCAAGGCACGAAGGCGATTCCCGAAAACGATTTTGTCGAATGCCATACCCTACCTCCTTTCCTATCAGTATACACGATTTCAGGGGAAAAAGCAAGAAAAATATTATTGTCAGGCTTCCTGATACAAACTTCTTAGTAGCGCGATTTCCCTGCCGTATCCGGCTTCATCATTGGGTGTTTCCAGATAAAAGGGCAAATGGCGAAGACGGGGATGGTTGATGATTTTCGTAATGGCAGTAAGCCCTAAGGCCCCCTCACCGATTTTCTGGTGTCTGTCCTTGTGGCTTTCAAAGGGGTTCATGCTGTCATTTAAGTGAATGGTACGAAGGCGGTCAAGACCGATGACCCTGTCAAATTCGTCCAGCACACCGTCCAGATTTCCAACGATATCATACCCTGCATCGTGTACGTGGCAGGTGTCCAGGCAAACCCCCAGCTTATCTGAAAGGGTGGTGCCGTCAATAATTTGCCGCAGTTCTTCAAAGTGGCTTCCCACCTCGGACCCTTTCCCTGCCATGGTTTCAAGAAGCACCGTGGTTTTCTGCGTGGGAGAGAGAACGCGGTTTAGCGTATCCGTAATTTGCGCAATGCCCACTTCCATGCCCTGCCCTACGTGGCTCCCCGGGTGGAAGTTATAAAAACTCCCCGCAAGGTGCTCCAGCCGTTCCAAATCGTCACAAAACGTTCGATAGGCAAAGTCGCGGATTTTTTCGTCCTTTGAGCAGGCGTTTAAGGTATAGGGTGCATGGGCGAGGAGCGGACCAAAGTTGTTTTCACGGCATAGCGCCATGAGTGCTGCCGCATCCGCCGCATCCATGGGCTTTGCGCTACCGCCGCGAGGATTGCGCGTGAAAAACTGAAATGTATTTGCATGTATGGAAAGCGCTGCTTTTCCCATGGCCAGAAAGCCCTGGGACGCAGAAAGATGACAACCGATATAGAACATATAAATCCCTCCTCAAAATTATATGTTATTATATCAGTTTGCGCGGAAAAAAGGAATACTTTTTCAGAAAAAATTGTTTAGGTGTTGTGTTTAATTGAAATATTTGTTAAAATGGTACTGTGGAAAGCAATCTATTACGATATGGACGGAATGTGTGAGGTTTTGGACTGCAAATTGACAAAATTCTGCATTTCGGAGAAGGGATAAGAATATGAAAGACTACTGGTTTTCGCCTTTGATAACAAAAAAATATGTAAACTATTTTGCAGATGAAAACACGCTGTACTATGAAGAAGACGGGGGAAAACGAAAGTATGATGAGATGTTCTTACAGTTTAAAAAAACTGTGGATTCCCTGTTTTTAGCAGAGATAGCCGCGCCTATTCCTTGCCATTGGACGGAGATTTTTAAAAACGAAGACGAATTTACTTATAAGACAATCGAAATGTTCTTTCGGGATAAGCGCCGCATAGTGTTCTCGGAGATTTTTAAAAGTATAAATGAATCTTTGTGGACGGTGAACGTCCAAACGCTTTCGTGTGACCAACTTGCCGTGGGAATCCTATATCCCTTTACAAGCCGAATGGGCGGCAGCTTTGAGGATGATTTTGCGGCAAAAGGAAGACTCCGTACATTTGTGATGACTTTAGATGCAAAGGTACAGGCGGAATAAACCAACGCAGATTTTGTAAAAGCAAAATGCCGCAGGCGAATGACTGCGCCGTTTTCTTCATTGTTACTTTTTATAAACGGCAAAATAGGATGCTCTCATAACACAGGCAACGGATAATGCGAAGAAAACTTGAAAACAAATGCTTTTGGAAGGAATTGCTGTAAAATTTATGTTGCTTTTTATTATGTTTTGTGATATAATGGAAAAAATTTAATGGATAAGGGAGATGTAAACAAATGGATATTTTGGCATTTGCACTATATTTTGTAGCGATGATTGCCATCGGCGTATTCTTTTTCGTGAAGGCAAAGGCTGTAAATGAAAAGGATTATTTTCTCGGCGGTCGTGCCATGGGGCCCTATGTTACAGCTATGAGCGCACAGGCATCGGATATGAGCGCGTGGCTATTAATGGGGCTGCCGGGCAGTATTCTTGCCTTTGGTTTCGGGCAGGCATGGATTGGAATAGGGCTTGCAATCGGTACAGCCGCAAACTGGATTTTTGTTGCAAAAAGACTTCGTAAATTTTCAAGAGCTGCCGGGGATTCTATCACACTGCCCCAGTACCTTTCCAATCGTTTCGCATCGAAAAGCCATGCTGTAAGTATTATTTGTGCGGTTGTTTTCCTTGTATGCTTCACCATTTATGTGGCGTCTGCATTCGTGGCAGGGGCTGATGTGTTTACAACGCTTGTCCCCACGCTGACAAGAACCAATGCAATGCTTATTTTTGCAGCTATTGTTGTGCTTTATACGTTCCTCGGCGGTTTTAGTGCTGTTTGCTGGACGGACTTTTTTCAGGGCCTCTTGATGCTTGCAGCACTGCTGATTGTACCAATTGTAATTTTCTTTACAAGAACTTTGGATGCTGCCGCACTGTCTACTGTGTACATAGGGCCCAAGGGGGAAGAATTTAAGTTTGTTGCAAATTTCTTTAACGCAAGCTGGAAGGATATCCTTTCTGGCCTTGGATGGGGTCTCGGCTATTTCGGTATGCCACATATTATCGTACGATTTATGGCAATCAAAAAACCGTCCATGGTGAAAAAGTCTGCAACCGTTGCCATCATCTGGGTTGTACTTTCTTTGGCAGCTACTATTGCGATTGCATATCTCGGCAGAATGTTTGTATATGCCGATGGTGTTGACCTTTCGGCAAAGCTCCTGGCGGAAGGCAAGCAATCCCTTATCTTCGTAGAACTTGCCCGTGATGTTTTCCCGGCATTTATTGCAGGGCTTTTGCTTGCGGCGATTATCGCAGCATCCATGTCCACGGCGGACTCACAGCTTTTAGTTGCGGCATCCTCTTTCTCCAGTGACCTTTATAAACCTATTATTAGAAAAAATGCTTCTAATAAAGAAATGCTCTGGGTTAGCCGCATTGTCGTTCTTTGTATTGCGGTGATTGCATTCTTTATTGCAAGCAGTAAGGGCAAAGCCGCACAGGCAATCATGGATTTGGTTTCAAATGCTTGGGGCATTTTCGGTGCGGCGTTTGGGCCTGCCGTGCTTTTATCTCTGTTCTGGAAGAGATTTACATATAAAGGTGCTGTTGCCGGTATTATTGTAGGTGCGCTTGTAGATATGCTCTGGTTGTGGCTGCCTGTGGCAGATGGTACTACTCTTACGGCAATCACGGGTATTTACGAGATTATTCCCGGCTTTATTATAGGTGGCGTTGCAGCCATATTGGTTACACTTCTTGACAAGAAACCTTCCGAAGAAGTGGAAGCTATTTACGCGGCTGCAACCGACAATAGTATTGATGACTAACAAAAAAACCGCAAGGCATTTCCCTTGCGGTTTTTTAATACGGAAGATAATTTACGTCGTTTCCTCCCGAATTTCTCTTGTAGTTGCCCGTGGAATGACTTTATGCTGAATGGTTATGCGTTTGACGTAGGATGCCTCATTTTTAATTTTCTCCAGCAAAAGTTCTACGGCCGTTTTGTACTGTTCATCTGAAAAAATGTCCACCGTGGTAAGGGGTATTTGTGCATAGGCGGCGGCAGGGATATTATTTTTGCCCATGACAGAGATGTCTTCCGGTACACGGATCCCGTTTTTCGAAAGTTCGTGAATGAGTGCCAGTGCGACCTCGTCATATGCTGTAATAATGGCGGTGGGGCGGTCGGACTGGGAGACAATTTTTTTTGCGGCTTTTACGCCAATGGCTTCAAATCTATCATCTATAATATACATAAAGTCATCTCGGACGGGAAGCCTGCTTTGTTTCATGGATGTCCTAAAAGCCTCTGCGGAAGATGCGGTGTTTAGTTCCCCCACAAACCCGATTTTTTTATGCCCAAGCTTAGAAAGAAAATTTAAAGAATCCTCCATAACAGCACCCATACTGTAGCCTACGGAATCATAATGGGGTGCGCCCAAGCTTTCGCAGCAGACAATGGGAATATTGTACTTGGTCTCGGGATTTGGATGTGAAAACATAATAATGCCGTCCGTCTTGCCGCGCAAGATGATGGAGTCTAAAATTTCATCACGTTTGTTTTTGTCAAAATCGAAAATATAGACTGCCACTTGACTGCCTCTGGCTTCTGCCTCGTTTTTGATGCACGTAATGAGATTTGCATAATGAAATCCCATTACTTCCGGCACAAGCAGGGCAATGAGTATAGAATTGTTATTCGTATATTCTCGCTTTCGTTTGCTTTTTTCTTTAAAATAGCCGATTTCTATGGCGATACGACGAATTTTGTCTGCTGTCTCTCGGCTGATTTCAGAACTACCGGAAAGAGCCTTGGATACGGTAGAAACAGATACATTTGCAAGCTCTGCAATTTTCTTGTGATTCATGACATCTACTTCCTCCATGACTGTATTATACTGCAAAATAGCTTATTTTTCAATATAAACGGAACGAATTTTTTTCTTTTTTTCATATATACATTGTTTTTTTTCTTTTTGTATGGTATAATAAGTTCACTTTAAAAGATAAGACTGAAAGATTCTCATGAAGGAAGAGAAAGAAGTATACGAAAAAAGGGCAAATGCGGGGAGAGATTACTTTAAATTAGTGTGCATTGTCGTCCGGGAAGATGAAGAGATTGCAGCAGTGGATTTTGGAAAGAACATGGTGGAAAACATCGGCTTACAACATTGCACATACATATAGAGAAAGTCTGTGCAAAAGAAGGGTCGTTCCCCGGTCAGATGTGACGGAGCATAAGCATGTAAAGCCCCTGGGGCAGAAGGTGAGGCAGAATCCTTTCGCGTGAGATATGCCTATATGCGGAAGGAAAAGAACATATTAGTGGCGTTTTCTCCGGAATGCGTGGAGTATGCAGAGCCGCTGTTTGGTGTCGGGCGTGTCACTTTAGTAGGACCTACGCTTGCGGGCGGTTCCATCATCTGCGTTGTCCAACCGGGCAAGAAAGGAAAACAGCATGCTGCAAAAGTTGGATGAGACAAAATTTGATACTGTATATGCACTTTTGAAAGAAAGCTTTCCGCCGGATGAACGGCGGACATATGAAGGACAAAAGGCACTTTTAAAAGATGAACGGTATACCGTATTTACCTATGAAGAAGAAGGCGAAATCCTTGCCGCTATAGCAACATGGGATTTACAAAATTTTATTTTTATTGAGCACTTTGCCGTTTTTCCAAAATACAGGAACCGCGGCCTTGGTGCAAAGCTTCTCAGGGCGCTTTCAAAAAGGTGTCAAAAACGTATTTGTCTGGAGGTAGAACCTGAGGAGACGGCACTTACAAAACGGCGAATTGACTTTTACGTACGGAACGGGTTTTCTTTACAACCCTATCCGTACCTGCAACCACCGCTTTCGAAAGGAAAGCATCCTGTCCACCTAAAGCTTATGACGGCGGGTGGAGAAACGGATGCGAAAACCTTTGCGAATATAAAAAAAGAACTGTATGAAAAAGTATATCATTACAAAGAAGGAGTGTCTTTATGAAACTGTATGTGAAAGAGTATCGGGGAGAAGGCATTACAGATAGTGACGCTATCGACAAGTGCCTTGCGGAGGCCGCAAAACAGGAAGGTGAAAAAACAATTATTTTAGATGGTGCGGATTATTATCTTGACCGTGCTATCTGTGTGTCTGATGACATGGAAATTATTGTGGACGGCTGTATGCTCAAACAAAAGAAGAACGTCTTCGACAATTTTTTTCGCAGTGCCAACTTTATCGTAAACCCCGAGGATCCCTACGGTATTCCCCTCGATGTAAAACCGACCAAGAATGTGAAAATTATCGGTAAAAACGGCGCTTCTCTCTATGGCACCGCATGGCCGCGCGCAGGCTATCACACTTTCTTTAAAGAAGACCAGCTGATGGTTGGTGACTTCTGGGGCTGGAGAACACATATGTTCAACTTTGCCCTTGTCGACACGATGGAGATTGGCGGCTTTTTACTCCGCCAGACCATGGGCTGGGCATTAAATTTTGAAAGCTCTTGTAATGTACATATACACGATTTGGAAATCCATTCTCATGTAAAGAACGGGGACGGTATTGACTTCCGCAGCGGCTGTCACCACTGTCTTGTAGAAAACATCAGCGGTACAACTTCTGATGACACGGTTGCCTGCTCAGCCCTTGCTAAGAAGGAATACCCTGCGGATATGCCGCCGGGAAAGGGTATGTACCCAGGTGAACCGTATCACCGCCTTGTCCCTTGCGATGACCGTGATATCCATGACATCACGATCCGCAATATTACCACCGGCGGCAGAATGCACGGTGTTATTTGCCTTGCGGCAAACGGGAATAAGGTATATAATATTGACATTCAAGATATTATTGAGGACGTTGACGGCGCAAGACAGTCCACCGTTAAAGTGTATACCGGCTACGGCACTGGCTATACAAAGGGTGACCTACATGACATCCGCATTAAAAATGTTCGTTCCAAAAGCGCAGACTATGCCGTCATGGTAGATGCGGAAGTAGAAAACGTAACCCTCGAAGAAATTTATCAAGATAATCCCGAAGGAGAACTGACCTTCGGAATTTAATCCGGAAAGAGAAACGCTATGAAAACGGCGTGGATATCCATACAGAAGTTTTATTGCCATATAGGGATATTCGGCATCCTTTTGAAGCGACAGAGAATCCATTCGCTTAAGGCATGAAAAGGGGGCGTCACTTTGTTTGGGAGAAAACGAAACGAGGACGATTTGTTTGCCGTAAATCAAGAAGGAAAATGCCTGGGGAAGATAGGCGCGGTATTCGGCGGTGTGACAACGAATCTTCGGGATGCAAAATTTAAAGACGGCGCGCATCTTCGCGTGTTTTGTATGTTCGGCGGCGCCGATATCCTCGTTCCTGAAGATGTGCGCATAGAGATGCATGCGTTTTGCCTTTTCGGCGGTATATCGGATAAAAGAAAGCAAACAGAAACGGTCGAACTCACAAAGACGCTGTACATCCGGGGCTTTTGCATCTTCGGCGGCGCGGATATAAAGTAGAAGAAAGAAGAAAGGGCTCTCATACAAGCTGTGTGAGAGCCTTTCCTTTTGGATAAGTAAAAAAATGTTGCGGTCAGAAAAAAACTGTGATATACTATATTTGCCAAACAAACTGAATATACAGCCGGGCGGTATGTTTTTGCATGATATACTGTTTTTTGCGTACACTTATTTTGTATTCGATAAAAATGCAAATTCCATTTATAAGTGTGCTTTTATCTCATGCTGTATAAAGTTTGTTTGGCGACAATCGGAGTTTGCGTTTTTGATGCGTCAGCTTCGGTTGGCGCATTTTTTAATTTGCAAATAAAAAGGAAAGGGGGTCTATAAACAGTAAATTTGGGAGTGCGCTTTAAAAAATGAGGAATTTTATTGTTATCTATTGTCAAACCAAATCGCTCATGATACAATAAAAATGACATCATCTGTTTTACGAAAGGAGACTTCATATGAAAAAACTTTTAACAATTTTTATGACTTTTATTCTGCTATGCAGCTTTGCTCTGTCTGCTTCCGCAGAGCTTGCGACCAGCCTGAACACGTTAGGTGTTTTCAAAGGAACGGAAAACGGCTACGAGCTTGAAAAGCGTCTTACCCGTGCGGAGGCAATTGCCCTTCTGGTACGCATGCTCGGCAAAGCCGAAGAAGCCGAGAATTGCGGCAAAACGCATCCCTTCTTAGACGTTGCGCCCTGGGCAGACGGCTACGTTTCCTATGCCTTTGAGAAGGGGCTTACAAACGGCGTGTCCGAAACGCACTTTGGCGCGGAGGATACCGTGGAGTCCAACATGTATCTTACATTTCTGCTCCGTGCCCTTGGATTTACGGACAGTGAAAATAAAGATTTCATCTGGCAAATGCCCTACGCCTTGGCGGCAGATTGTGAAATGCTGCCACCTTCGGCGGACCTTGTGCATTTTACTAGAAACGACGCCGTCCTTTTAACTGTGTCCGCACTGTTTGCGAAAGAAAAGGGGAAAGAAACAACCCTCTCCGATAGGCTCATGGCAGAGGGCGTATTTACGGCAGAAGATTGGCAATCTGCATTCCCCGAAGACCCGCTCTCAGCGTATAAAGCGATAAACCGCGCAATTGGAGAAGGTATTCCTTTTCACGAGGCAGCGTACAACAGACATACCTTCCAAAATTACATGCTTTTGAAAACAGAAGAAAAAGAGGATGGGATTTATGCCTATGTGCTGATTGCCAACGCACACTATACTGTCAATGAAAGGAACGAAATTCCATCCAGCGGCAGCGGAATAACAGCGAAGCTGTATGTTCTCAACAAAGAAACGTACGCACCTCTTTCTGTTTCACAGGACAGCATCCAAAAAGACCTGTTTCCTGTAAGTGCCGTTGGGACGGAAACGAGCAACCTACTCTGGAAAGGCATGAATACCGTTCTCGGGGAAAAGGTCAACAAGGCAATTTCGGAAGGCGTGCTTGCCTGGCGGCAGCCTACCTACGAGGAAGCTATGGCGGAGCTTACGAAAGCAAACGTTATCAAAAATACCATAGAAACGGACGAGTGCACCATTTTAATCGGTGCGCATGGCGGTGCCATGCACGGGCCCCACGGCTGGGTGCGACTTTTATATAAAGCCGGCTCTTCCATGGGCGAAGGCAAGATGGTAAGCTTGCCGCTGCCTTCGGTCAATGCCTGGGGCGGCACAGAAACACCGGAAAATCTAACTGTTTCCGCGGACGGCAAAACCGCCACCTATTCTTTTTACTTTGAAAGCGATATGGTGCTTGACCCCGGTCTGCCTTCGGAGAGACTGATTCACGAGGCAGGCACCTATCAATATACCACAGACCTTACAAGCGGCGAAACGACGCTTGAAATTATAAAGTAACGGGTGAGAATATGAAGAAAAATTCTGTTTTACAGATGGTAAAATTTACGCTCTTTTCCATTTCGGCAGGCATCATACAAGTCGGCACGTTTACCGTCTTTAATGAAGTATTTCGCTGGATGTACTGGCCGGCATATCTTTTGTCTTTAATTCTGTCTGTTGTTTGGAACTTTACCTTTAACCGCCGCTATACTTTTAAATCGGCGGCAAATGTGCCTGTGGCCATGGCGAAGCTTTTCGGATTTTACGCAGTCTTTACACCGGTCTCCACGTACCTTGGGCATCTTGCCGAGGGTGTGGGCGTAAACGATTATATTATTTTGGCAATTACCTTACTTTGTAATTTCATATTGGAATTCCTGTTTTGTAAACTTGTGGTCTACAAAAACCAGGAGAACACAAGGTAGAGAATAGGAGTGAATAGGAAATGCACGCAATGCTGCGGACACCTATTTTATCGACGGCAAAGCCCACATTGCCCTTTGCGGCGCGGAAGGCACGGAAGATAATTGCCACCCCAAGGATTCGGCTTTGCTTCCATGGCAAAAGCAGTAGAGGACGTTATCGTGCAAAACGGCATCTAAGCCGGGAAGGAGAATGAAAATGTATTGTGAAAACTGTCAGTCACCACTTGCATATGGTGCTAAATATTGTAACACCTGCGGCGAAAAGGTACCGCACGGTGTATTTGATGCCGCCTACGGAAAAACCGTATGGGCAAAGCTGGATAAAGTAAAGGATGGCTATGATACGTTTTTCTTAAAAAAAATTACGGGAAGCGTGGCATTTAAAATCGTGTCCCTGTTGGCGGTGCTTGTGTATTTCTTTTTTTCCATGTACGGGAATCTCACGGGGATACGCCTCAAGGAAAATGATGCCTATACCATTACACAAAACAAAACGACGGACGAATATTATATTTACCCTACGCAGGCAGAAGCGAATCTGGAGCTTTTCGTACCTGTCGGGACGGACACCATTTTGTTTACGGCTATGAAGGACGAGATCATGGCCGAGAAAAAGGAATTTTCACCCGAGCAGTATAAGGCGGAGGGTTATGCCGTCAGCGCAGGGGAATATGACTTTGTGGAAATTACGGCTTTGCGCAAGGGGAAGACGGCGGATACGGTCAAAATTGTCGTTGCAGAAAAAATTGAGGTGACAAAATGAATAAGTTTACAAATGAAGAAATGCAGTATTGCACCTATTGCGGCACCATCAATAAAAAATCTGCTGTCGAGTGCACGGAATGCGGCAAAAAAATACGCGGCGAATACAAGCCCTTTTACGATTTTTTGAAAAAGCATACAAAAGAAGAATTGTCCGGCTCTGTGACAGACACGCTCTTTTCCTGCCTCAAGCAATTTTTGCTTTCCCATGTGTATGGGGTTGCCCTGTCCGTGACCGTGATTGCGGCGGCGGCGTCCACCGTGTACGCGGCACAGCCCCACGTGAAAAAAGTGACCGAAATGAAAAGGATACAGACGGCGCTGCCCGTACAGGAAGAAGTGCAGCCGCAGACGCCTATAACCGCGGATGATTTATATGACTTTTACCATCTTGCCGGCAATTACGATGCTTTTACGGACGGGCTCCGTGCTTCCGAGCCCTACTGGGCACAGGACGTGCGATATTATAATTCTGCCGATGAAATGTATGCTGAAAATAACATAGACGGGTTCTCGTATGGCGGTGTGCACGAGATGATTGCAAATCCTATCACGATGCATATGCTGGACGTTGACCCTGCCTACGAGGATAGCCCATACAGCCATGTATACACAGATAGATATTTGGATAATGCTTCCGCCGTAGAAGGCGAGGCGTGTACCACGGCAATTGCTAAGGCGCTCCTTGCTGATGGATACAGAGTGGCAGAATGTAACTATGTCCTTTGCGAGGCAGAAGGGGAATACGATTTTGAAACCCATACAGGCTCCAATGTTGTGAAGAAACTGGTGTATAAATTTGTGTATGTGGAGCACGAGGGGGAATGGTACATCGTCGAGGACAGGCTTATAGAACGCGTAAACGTGTAATACAGAAAACAAACAGCCCTTTGGGGCTGTTTTTCTATTTAGATTTTTTTCTAAATACCTCTTGACAAAAAGATTGCCTTTTGGTATATTATATTTAGAAATATTTCTAAATAGTATTAGAGGTGATACAATTGGGGATAAACGAGACCTTAAAAGCAATTTCTGACCCTGTAAGACGGGATATTTTGCAAATGCTGGGTGGCGGCAGGAAGTCTGCCGGGGAAATTGCAGAGCAGTTTCAGCTTACGGGGGCTACGGTGTCCTACCATTTGGCAAAACTGAAAAGTGCGGACCTGATTGCGGAAGAAAAGTATAAGAATTTTATTTATTATGAGCTGAATACGTCGGTTTTTGAAGAGGTTTTAACCTGGATTTATGCGCTGGGAGGGAATAAGTCATGAAATTTATGAAATGGAAAATTCTGTTGGTTACTTGCCTTGTTTGTCTTTTGCCCATTTTGTTAGGGCTTGCGCTTTGGAATCGGCTGCCTGAAAGCATTGCTATTCATTTTGATATGCACAATACGCCGGATAACTTTGCGTCAAAGGGCTTTGCGGTGTTCGGGCTGCCGCTTCTTATGGTACTCATGCAGACCTTTGGCTGTTTTGTAAACGACATCAATGCGGCAAAGCACGGGGAATGCAAAAAATTTGAACGGGCAGCAAAGTGGATTATTCCTGTCCTGTGCGTCACTGTACAAATGGCAATCTTTGGGTATGCACTCGGGTGGGACGTGGATGTCCGCAAAGTGGCGGCAATTTTGGTGGGGCTGATTTTCCTTGTCATCGGGAACTACCTGCCGAAGGTTGACTATATTAAAAACTATGATATAGCCGCCGAAAAAGCCCGAAAAATTAACCGCTTTATCGGCTTTGAAATGGTGGTTATGGGCATTCTTTTTCTTGTCAGTATTTTCCTGCCGCCCACATTTACCGTGGCGTGCGTCTTTTTGCTTATTCCGTATACAGGAATTGGCGTAATTTACGGTATAAAAGTAGCCAAAAAATAAAATGTCTGTTTGCAAAACGCACCCCAAAAAACCAGTCGCAATGAGACGCGTATGCATAAAAAAGAGGTACACATGGACATAGAACTTGGTGGTAAGAGACTTAAATATCATTTGCAATATAAGAAAGTCAAAAACATAAACGTGCGCGTAAAATCGGACAGCACCATTTACGTATCAGCCCCCACGCATATCTCGCGCTTACAGATTGAAGACTTTTTAAGGGAAAAGGCTGATTTTATTCTTCGGGCGCAGTCGATGTATCTGGAAAAAGCCGAAACGCCAAAAATACAGTATTATACGGAAGAAGAACTCAAAGAAACTGTTCTGTCGCTTTGCAAGGCATCGTATCCCCATTATGAAAGGCAGGGTTTTCCTTGCCCGGAAATCCGCTTTCGCAAAATGGTTTCCCGGTGGGGAAGCTGTCAGCCTGTGCGCGGCGTCCTGACGTTCAGCCTATGCCTTATGTATGCGCCGCCAGAATGCGTTGAATATGTGGTATGGCATGAGTTTACCCACTTTTTGCAGGCGAATCATTCCGCCGCCTTTTACGAAGAACTGGAAAAGGTGTGCCCCGACTGGAAAGAAAGAAGAAAACGGTTGAAGGAGATACAAATTCGATGAAAAAATGCAGAATTACTGTTATGAAAACCGCACGCTATGCGGATTTAATTGCAGAATACGAAAACCCTATCGAGCACGCCTGCGACATGCAGGAGGGACAAGTCTTTATTGCAAACGGCTGGGAAAAGCCGGCAGGAATGTGCGATAGCGCGTGGGAAAGTATGTCCGCTTTTGTCATGACCCTTTCTCATGGCGGCGAGAATTTATATGACGGCTGGATGAAAAACAAAAAATCCGCCATGATTTCCTGCAATGACGGGTTTCGGCCTGTCAGCTTCTACATAGAAGCGCTGGAGGAAGAGGCGGATTAAAATTTATTTATTTTGCATGTGAATATCTATGCCGGGTGCACCGATGTACATATCATCATTGCCGTTCAAGGTATGGTATTTTATTATTGTATACGTGGGATATTGAAAAATGACGCTTCCACCGTCCCTATACCGCAGTTCCTCTACTATGCCGTTTTTAACGTCACAGTTTGCTTTTGCGAGAATGGCAGATGTAGTAATTTTTCCTACTTCTATGGCATCGGCAAGGGGCAGGGTTTGCCCGTCTGTGAAAACAAAAACATCTGCGAGACCTGCGTAGTATAAATTATGCGGCCGATAGTACCCGAAGTCGCTGTCATGGGGCGCACTTTTTCGAATCATCAGCTTTTTCCCTGCGGTGTCGCTCGGGGAAACCGAAAGAGAAAAGTCCCGAAAGCCTTCGGTGGAAATGTCATCGGTGCGGATTGTGGGGGGACTGCCCGGCGTGATGTTGCCGTCATAATAAATTACGACCTTTCGACCTAAGCCGTAGATAAAATCGATGTGGTCTGACACATACTCGATTTTGATTTTGTCTGCCATTTTCCGTTCCGATTCCCCTTCGGCAGGCTCTATCAGCATATAGTCGAGTGTTTCCTCTAAAATCGTGCCGAGAAAGCTCTGCTCCGTTTCGGCAGGCACACTTTCTGCCGGCGGTGCATAACTGTAGCCCCAGGTAGAAAAAAGCACGGGAAGATTTTTTTGCATCCGGTATCTGTCAACGGCATACGCACCACCGAATACAAGTGCCACCAGAAAAACCAAGGATAAAAGAAAAACAGTCTGCTTTTTCATTAAAACACCTCCGCATTGAAAAATCTATACTATAGACGATTTAGAGAAGGAAAAAGTTGCATTGCTGAAAGATTTCGGTCAAATGGTTACCGCGGCTTGCATAAGCTTTACTGTAAAACTTTACTTTTGGGAGGTAAAAATGAAAAAAGCGGTAACGGCATGGCAAACGGCAGGTTTTGTGTTTACGGGGATATGCGGGGTCATTCTCCACTTCCTTTTTGACTGGACAGGACAAAACCCTTTGGTAGCCCCCTTCGCGGCGGTCAATGAATCGATTTGGGAGCACATGAAGCTTTTGTTTGTTCCTATGTTTGTCTTTGCGCTGGCGGAAAGTCGATGTATCGGCAAAGCATATAAAGGGTTTTGGCAAATAAAGCTCGTCGGAATTTTACTTGGCATTGTGCTGATTCCTACGCTGTATTACACCCTTCGCGGAATTTTTGGCGTCATGCCCGATTTTGTCAATATAGCTATTTTTTTTGTAGTAGCTGCCACTTCGTATTGGGTGGAAACAAGCCTTTTCGGGGAAGATAGTACAAATAGCCAATCGCCCTCGGCGGCACTTGCCACACTTTGGCTTTTGGCGGCGGTGTTTGTCTTGCTGACCTTTTTGCCGCCCCACATCCCGCTTTTTATGGACCCCGTCACAGGCACATATGGATTTTAAAAGGGGAATAGGAAAAAATGTTCAGAATGAGCAAACTGAGCCCGAAGGGGTTACCCGAGGCTGTACATGGGTACAGCGAGCGGCGAAGTTTGTTCCATAGCAAAAAGGCATGTACAAAAAGAAAAACTTCAAATTTTTGAAGTTTTTCTTCGTTTTTATTGAAATATTCAAATTTATTATTTCTTTTCAGCAGAAAAATCAGACTTTTTGCGGTCTGGACTTTTTTTACATCCCCTTTGGAATTAAGGGATGAAATTGCAGCTCCAAGAGCCGGAAATCACGAGGGGTGCATCCGCTTTGGAAAGGCCGTGCAGGGTTTCAAAAAGGACGGTATATTCGGTACCGGCTTGAAAATCCCCTTCGGCCGAAAGTAAGACTTCCGCCTTGCCGTCGCTAATGGTACCCTTCGGTGCATCGGGTATGGCAAATGTACCGTTTAAAACCTCGTTTTTGTCTTTGTCAAGTATGGTATATTCCGTAATTGCGATTTCCTGTATGTACGCAAACGGGGCTTCTGCTTTGTTTACAAAAGAGATGGTAAGCGGCATCAGAAACGTACCGTCTTTTTCCGAGACGCCCGATATAGCCATTTTTACTTCATGTGTGGCATTTACATATTCCGTGCCGGTTATGGCGCTGTCCCAGCGGGTAATATCCCTAAAATAGCCTTTGATGGTGCTTGCAAACGGGGTGAGTGCAACGGCGGAAATACAAACTGTACATATTGCCGCGGCGACGATCATTCTTTTTACGTGTTTTCTTTGCATATACAGTACCTCCTTGTGGATTTGTTTCAGCTCGAAAGGAGCTGCAATGGTATCCTTGACAGTTTCCGCATGCGTTTTTAATCTGTTTTCAAGTGCCTGTAGGGTCATTTTTTGCATCTCCCTCCAAATGTTTTTGTAGTTCCATGAGTGCTTTCTTTGTTTTGTATTTTACGGTTGAAACGGGCTGTTTTAATGCCTGCGCCACTTCCGCATAGGTCATTTCGTTATAAAAGCGGAGTGTTATGTAAACGGAAAGCCCCGGGTCTAGTTTACAAATGCAGTCTACAATTTCCGTTTCCGCAAGTGGCAAATCGTAAAATATAGGCAGGGTGTCCGTCAGTTCCTCGGTGTACCGCTGCTTTTTTAGGTAGTCTTTGCACTTGTTGATTACAATACGGGTAAGCCATGTTTTGAAATACGCCTTGTTTTTCAGCCCACTATATGCTTTGAGTGCTGATAAAACGGCTTCTTGTACACAATCTTTTGCGTCTTCCGTATTGTGTAAGTAGCCGATTGCCACCAAAAATAACGCCTTTTCACATTCTTTATATTTTTGTTCGAACAATTCCAAGCGGTAACCTCCTTTCGCCTTTGTAAAGCCTTTACATCTATTAGACGATTTAAACCCCAAAAAAGTTAGCAAAAAATGAAAAAACATTGTAACACGACTTTTGCAAAACATATTGCCTGCAAAAAACAAATATGGTATACTGTACCCGAGGGGGACGTATGATGAAACAGTCCAATCAAAAATTAAGACTATTGTATCTTGCAAAAATTATAATGGAGCAGACGGATGAAGAGCATACCATCACCGTTCCCGAAATGATTGCCGCCCTTTCCAAGGTCGGCATATCCGCTGAGCGAAAAAGCATTTATGATGACCTGGAATATCTGCAGCTGTTCGGGCTTGACATCTGTTCGAGAAAATCCAGAACCACCGATTATTATATTGCGAGCCGCGACTTTGAGCTGCCGGAGCTGAAACTGCTGGTAGACAGCGTGCAGGCGTCCAAGTTTATCACGCAAAAAAAGAGCATGGAGCTTATCTCCAAAATAGAAAAGCTGACAAGCCGTGCCAATGCACAAAAGCTACAAAGGCAGGTTTTTATTACCAACCGTGTAAAGGCCTTGAACGAACAAATTTATTATAACGTAGATAAAATTCACGAGGCAATTGCGGCAAACAAGCAAATTACTTTTCAGTACTTTAACCTAGACGTGAATAAACAAAAGGTATACCGTAAAAACGGGGGCTTGTATACGGAATCTCCCGTTTCCCTGACCTGGGACGATGAAAATTATTATCTCATTACATATAAAGAAAAGTATGATAATTATACCCACTACCGTGTAGATAAAATGGAGCGGATTGTCCTGACAGAAGATGACAGAATTCTTTCAGACAGACCATTTGATTTGTCAAGCTACTCAAAGACAATGTTCCAGATGTTTGGAGGCGAAGAAACCGACGTTTCTATCGAATTTGATAATGACCTGGTAGGAGTTGTGTTTGACCGGTTCGGAACAGATATTCCAATCATCAAGAAGGACGAAAACCATTTTATCTGCCATATTAAAGTTGCAGTTAGCCCACATTTTTTATCCTGGATTATGAGTTTTGGCAAACAGGCAAAGATTATATCTCCTGATTGCGTTGTTGAGGAAATGTATCAACTTGCAAGAGATATAACAGAAATTTATGAAAGATAATCACGATGAATAGATTAATTTAATTAATTGGTAAGTATTATAATAATCTTTTTACTGATGGAGGTGAGATTTATGTCATCATACGGTGAGCCGAGCGTGACTTTTTGCGAAAGAGGAGCGGCAGCCGATAAAGTGAAGCCGTGTTTTAATAAATAAAAGACGGCAAACCATAAGGCTTGCCGTGACGTGGCGGAGATGCAGAGATTTGAACTCTGGCGCCGGTATTGCCGACCTACCGCATTTCGAGCTCCTAGACACTCTTTTTAGATAGAGTAAATTAGCGGAAGTTAAAGGAACTTAAAAAGCGATAAAAACCGCATAAAATCAAGGCTTTGAGGGCTTAAAATCCTTCAAAGCCTTTGCTGTTCTGGCATCTTTCGTATTGCCACTTTTAGATAGCTTTTTTGGGTTTTCGCTAGAAAAGTGCTAGAAAAATGTTAGAAAAAATATATGAAAGAATAAAACAGTTTAACAGAATAACTATACCTTAAAAACAAATAATAAAAAAGGGAAAACCTACTTAAAGCATTGACAATTCCCTTAATATGTGATAATATTTAAGGGAAAGAAAGGAGGTTAAGGGCATGAGAATGTTTAATTATTCGATAATAAAAGAACATAAATGGGATTCTGAAATTCTCGGTCTCGTAGCTGGCATATATAAAGAAGCTGGAAAACAGGACTTCTATTTAAAGATGCGCCCGGAAGAGCTTGAAAAACTTGTGGAAATCGCAAAGGTACAAAGCACAGAGTCTTCCAATGCAATCGAAGGTATCGTTGCAACAAATACACGTATTAAACAACTTGTAGCAGAAAAAACGACTCCCAGAACCCGTGATGAACAAGAAATTGCGGGATACAGAGATGCTCTTAATATTATCCATGAGAACTTTGATGCAATTCCAATTTCTAAAAACTATAT
>JAZNHR010000053.1:0-35119 GCA_045577075.1 Clostridia bacterium
ACAAAACTTCGAAAAATACAACAAAATATGTAAGCCCCGAAAAAATCGGGGCTTTTATTATAGGTCTTTTAAAAATGCCGCAATATCTTCATAAATATAGGTGGGTTTTTCTTCTGCTTTTTCTGCATCTTCTCTCGTCCCTTCTCCGGAAAGCACCAACACCGCATCTACGCCTGCCCGTATGCCGCAGGCAATATCCGTATAGAGCCGGTCGCCCAGCACAATGGTTTCTCCCTTTGAAAAGCCTGTTTTCTCCATAGCAAGCTGCGGCATGGCAGGCTCGGGCTTTCCGAGCACCAAGGGACGCCGCCCCGTGGCGTTATAAAGCATCTGGCACACGCTACCGCAGTCCGGCACGGCGCCGTAGGCTGTAGGACAAACAAGGTCCGGGTGGCTTGCCACAAAGTCTATGCCGCGGCCAAGGAGAACACAAGCGTCCTCCAGCTTCTGAAAGGTAAGCTCCGTGTCAAAGCCGACGCACAGACAGTCAATATCCTCGGAAAGGGTGTCGCAGACAGACAGATTTGCCGATTGCAGTTGGTTTTTAAAGGAAGATGTACCAAATACATAAATTTTTCGGTATCCCTTCTTTTGTAAATGCAGCGCCGTAACATGTACGCTCGTTACATAATCCTCTGCTGCTGTCTCCACGCCGAGGCGGCGCATTTTTTCAATATAGCTTTCTACGCCCTTGGAGGAATTGTTGGTCATAAAAATATAGCGTCCCCCGCGCCTTTTTACCGTTTCCAAAAATTCGGGGACGCCGGGGAATAAATGATTGTCGAGATAAATGGTGCCGTCCATATCTAAGAGGAACAGCTTTTTGTCCTTAAGATTTCCCATGCTTTTTTATCCTTCCTTAAAGGCAGCTTTTAAAAACATTTACAAAATTTTTATATGCGATTTTTTCGAGGAGGGCATCGCTGTAGCCGATACGGGAAAGTGTATCAAAAAGCGTGTGCAGTTTCCCTGTATTTTCAAGGCCTTTGGGCGCCGTGGTAATGCCGTCAAAATCTGTTCCCAGCCCGAGATGATTTTCGCCGCCGAGGGATAAGATGTGCTCCATATGGCGTACCACATCCATTATGCCCGCCTTGCCCGTGCCGGTTAAAAATTCCGTGAAGAAATTGATGCCGATAACGCCCCCGTTTTGTATCAGTGCCCGAATTTGTGCGTCGGTGAGATTCCTGGGGTGGTCACATACGGCTTTGGCGTTAGAGTGAGAGGCAACAATGGGTTTTTCCGCCCTCTCCAAAACGTCCCAGAAGCCTTTTTCAGATAGGTGCGATACATCTACTACCATGCCGAGGCGGTTCATTTCCGAAACGACTGCTTTTCCAAACGCTGTAAGCCCCTTCCGCTCGCTCCCGATTGCCCCCTGCCCCAGTTCGTTTTCGCCGTTCCAGGTAAGGGTAATGAGGCGAAAGCCAAGCCTATAAAGCATACGAAGAACATGGAGACTGCCGCAAAGCGCTCTGCCGTCCTCGAGTGCCAAAATGGCGCCCACTTGCCCGTTTTCAAAAACGCGGGAGAGGGTTTCACCATCATAAATCGGGATAAGCCCGTTCCGCTTCGTTTCCGCATGTAATACATCGGCAAGCTCCAGCGCCTGCACAAGGGGATTCCCCTTTTCCGTGTTCATCCACGCCGCAAACACCTGCACAAATGCCCCGTAGGAAAAAAGCATTTTCTTTGTAACCATTCCACCGCTGTTTGCCAGCGTTTCGCCGTGTTTTAAAAGTTCGTAAAGCGTATCGCAATGGGCGTCAAAGAATTTATACATGCCGTCCTCTCCTTATTACAGTTCTTCGGAAAGCGTTTCCCATTCCTCGTAGAGTGCCGAAAGTTCCTCCTCCAGCTTTTCAATTTCCCCCGAAAGCTCCATAGCCTTTTGATAATCCGCACCCACAGCCGCCAGTGCCTCATTTTTGTCCCGAATGGCAGCTTCCGTTTCTTCGATTTCCGCTTCCACTTTCAGGTAGCGGTTTTTCTTTTTCCGTTCCTCTGCCTTTTGTGCCTTTTCTTCCTTATAGTTATTTTCCTTCTTCGGTGCACTCTCCGTCTTAATTTCCCCATGCTCTGCCCGTTTTTCGAGATAATAGGCGTAATTGCCGGAATAGTTCCGAAGTCCCTCGGGTGCAAGGGTTACAATTTTTGTAGCCAGCTTATTGATAAAATAGCGGTCATGGGAAATAGCCAGCACCGTGCCGCCATAGGCAAGAAGAGCGTCTTCCAGCGCTTCCTTCGCGCCAATGTCGAGATGGTTTGTCGGCTCGTCGAGAAGTAGAAAATTCGGCGCACCGAGGAGAAGGCGTGTAAGCGCCACCTTTGCGCGCTCGCCGCCTGAAAGCGTTCCCACTTCCGCGTGCACTGCCTCGCCCCGAAGGCCGAGGGCGGCAAGGGCAGAGCGAAGCACCGTTTCCGTCTTTTCGGGAAAAGCGTCACGCACGACCTCCAGCGCCGTCTTTCTCGGCGGCAAGTCCCCTTGCGTCTGGTCATAATAGCCAATATCTACCCGCGGGCCGACTAAAACCGAGCCGCTGTCCGGCTGTTTTTCGCCGCGGAGAATGGAAAAGAGGGTGGTTTTGCCGCACCCGTTTCTTCCCAATAAGAATACGCGCTCATTTTTTAAAATTTGCAAGTCCACGCCGGAAAACAGTTTCTCGCCGTCAAAGCTTTTCGATAAATTCTCGCCTTTTAGTACCTCGTAGGCACTTTCTCGGGCAGGTGAAAGCGCGATTCGCACACCCTTTTCTTCCTCCGGCGGTTTTTCCATGTGCGCCGCAATGCGGTCAATCTGCTTTTGCTTACTTTCCGCCATGCGGATATTTCGTTCCCGATTAAAACGGCGCTGGGTTTCAATAATTCCTTCGATGCGGCGGATTTCCTGCTGTTGCTTTTGATACTGCCGCTTTTCAAAGGCATACTCCGCTTCCCGTTTTTTCATAAATTCTGTATAAGCACCGTCATAAAGGGTAAACCTGCCGCCGGAAAGGAGCACAGTTTTATTTGTGACGCGGTCGAGAAAATACCGGTCATGGGAAATAATCAGCGCCGCGCCGCGCCATGTGCGCAAATAGTCCTCCAGCCACGCGCAGGCTTCCATATCGAGGTGGTTTGTCGGCTCGTCCAGTAAAATCAGGTTTGCCTCGCTTAAAAGAAGGCGTGTAAGGCTTGCCATGGTGCGCTCGCCGCCGGAAAGGACTTTAACGGGCCGCGAAAGCATTTCCTCTGTAAACCCGACGCCTAAAAGCGCCGCCTTTGTGCGGCTTTTGTAGGTAAGCCCCCCACCCTCTCTGTGGGCTTCGGAAAGAGCATGCTGTCTTTCTGCAAGGCGCGCCGCATCGCCTTCGCCGCGGTCGATTGCCGCACCAATCTCCAAAAGCTCCCGTTCCATTTTGCGAAGAGGCTCGAAAACCGATTCCACTGCCTCATAAAGGGTCTCATCGCTATCCGAAAGCGTGTGCTGCTCGAGATAGCCGATGCGGCAGTCATTGGCGATTGCCACCTGTCCCTCCGTCTCGCGGACCTCGCCGGTTATAACGCGAAAAAGCGTCGTTTTACCGACGCCGTTTCCCCCGATTATTCCAAGCTTATCCTGTGCTTCTATTCCGAAGCTGCCGCCGGAAAAAAGCGTGCGCTCCCCGAAGCCGACGGCTAAATTCTGCAATTGTAAAATCGCCATTATTTCAGCATTTCCTCCGCTGTTTCCAAGGTTTTTTCCGTCACGTTGTCGCCGCTAATCATCCGGGCAATTTCCATAGCCCGTCCTTCTCTGGCAAGAGGCGTCACCGTGGTGGAAAAATGCTTCCCTGTTTCATTCTTGTCTATTTTAAAGTGGGCATCCGCCTTTGCGGCAATTTGCGGCAGATGTGTCACGCACAAAATCTGCCGTTTTTTCGCAAGGGCGCGCAGCTTTTCCCCTGTCTTTCCTGCTGCACGGCCACTGATGCCCGTGTCAATTTCGTCAAAAATCATGGTGCCGGGGACAAAGTCCGCCCCTTCTGCCAGTACCGTTTGGAGAGCCAAACAAATGCGGGACAGTTCGCCCCCCGAAGCGATTTTGGAAAGGGGTTTTAAGTCCTCCGCAGGATTTGTGGAAATAAAAAACTCCACGCTGTCCGCCCCCGTCTCCCCGTATTCCTTCTTCTCCGTGTGTACAGAAAAGCGCACCTTTGCCATATCCAGCGCCGCAAGCTCCTGCTCCACTTGTTCGGAAAGGACTTTTGCCGCCTTTTGCCGTTTTTTGGAAAGGGCTTCCGCCGCTTTTTCAAGCTTCTTTTCCGCTTTTGCAAGGCTTTCGCGGCAAAGGGCTAAGCGCTCGTCCGCCGTTTCGATTTGCGCTCTTTCCGTTTTGGCTTCCTCCAAATAGGCAAGTACGCCCGATATCGTGCCGCCGTATTTACTTTTCAGTTTATTTAAAACATCAAGGCGGCTTTCCGTTTCTTCCAGTGCCTGTCCGTCCGTTTCCTCTTCGCTAATGTCCATCAGAACGCCTGCCGTTTCCTCTGCCTGATACAAGGCGTCCCGAATGCTTTCTGCCGCCGCGGAGAGTCTTGGGTCAAAGCCACTCGCCCCGTCAAGTGCCTTTGCCGCCGCAGAAAGATAGTCCCGTGCCGAGCCTTCTTCACCGCAAAGGGCGTTGTAGCCCTGCATTGCCGCCGTGCGGATTTTCTCGCTGTGGCGAAGATATTCCCGTTTTTCCTCCAGCGCTTCGTCCTCGCCTTCGACGGGCGCGGCAGCTTCAATTTCATCAATCCAGAAGGAAAGCATGTCCAGCCGCTTTAGTTTTTCGCCATCATCACTTTCAAGTGCCTCAATTTCGGCCAGTAGGCGCTTTCTTTCGCCGTAGCTTTCCCTGTACGATTCCCTTTCGTCCTCACTTTTTGCAAAGGCGTCCAAAAGAGGCAGGTGGCTGGCTTTATGCATAAGCTTTTCTGTATCGTGCTGGCCATGGAGTGCTAACAGGGTATCCCCCACCTCGCGCAGTCCTGCCACGGTAACCATTTTGCCGTTAATACTGCAAAGGTTTCGCCCATCCTGATACAGCTCGCGGCGTAGAATCAGCATATCTGTTTCGTCCGCCATGGGGTGCTTACAAAAAAACGCCGCTTCAGCCACGGCACACTTCTCCCCTGCACGGATAATATCCCGAGGCGTTCTGCCGCCGAGTACCATAGTAATGGCATCAATAATCAGGGATTTCCCTGCACCCGTTTCCCCCGTCAGTACCGTAAAGCCTTCCCCGAGGGTGATTTCTGCTTTGTCAATTACCGCAATATTGGATATAGCCAATCTGCAAAGCATGGCATTCCCTCCTTTTACCGTAGCATTGCCAAAAGTCTGTCGGCAATCATTTTTGCCGTTTCCGTATCCCGTAAAATCACAAGCACGGTATCGTCCCCTGCAATAGTACCGAGAATTTCCGGCCATTCCATAGATTCAAGGGTGATTGCCGCTGCATCTGCCATACCGGCAAGGGTGTGAATTACAATGGTGTGCATGGCATAGTCCACGGTTTTTACCGCGCTTTGGAAAATGGAATGGACCTTGCCCACACTTTCCCGAAAACCCTCTTTGGAAGGGGCGGTGTAGCGGCTGCCACCTGCGGTCTGCTTTTTCACAAGGCACAGCTCTTTAATATCACGGGAAACGGTGGCCTGGGTTACATCAAAGCCCCGTTTTTGCAACTGGTCAGAAAGCTCATCCTGGGTGCGGATACACATTTCGTCTATAATCTGTAAAATTGTATTTTGCCTTCTCTGTTTCATCTGTTTATCCCTTCAGTTTCTCTTTCATAATTTCTAAAAACGCATTTTTGTGGAGTGTTGCAATTTTTGCGGAAAACGGTGCGCGGCAAATTTTTACCGCATCTTCCTTTTCCAGTGCCAGGCAGTCCTCTCCGTCTACATTGAGGTATGCCGATGCGCTGTCGGCAGAAAACGTCGCCCTGAGGACGGAATCTCCGGGCAAAACCACAGGTCTTGCATGGAGCATATGTGGGCAGATGGGCGTTACAAGCAGTGCCTCCATCCCGGGATGCACCACCGCGCCCCCTGCGGCGAAGGAATACGCCGTGGAGCCCGTGGGGGTTGCGAACACAATGCCGTCGCAAACATACGTTTCCAGCCTGTCGCCGTCAGCGGTGACCTCCATGCGAAGGAGCGATTCCGTCACCACGCCGCGGATAACCGCGTCATTGAGGCCGCAAAAGCTTGCCAGCGTCTTGCCGTCTCGTTCCACGCTTGCCTGGAGCATCATGCGGTTTTCGATGCGGAGACTTTGCAACATATTTTCTGTATCTCCGTTTAAAAACTCTTCTTTCTCAACACCGCTTAAAAAGCCCACGTGCCCGAGGTTAATACCGAGCACGGGCGTGGAAAAGGGTGCAGCATGGCGCGCCGCCTCCAGGAGCGTCCCGTCACCGCCGAGTACCAGTAAGAGGTCTTGCGCCCTATACAGTGCCTCGCCATCCGCAAAAGTGACGTTTGTAAGGTCTCCCCGATGCTTTGCCGCCACAACCACTTCTTCCGTCCTGGAAACCTTTTCAATTACGGCTTTTGTGACCGCAAGTTCAATATCGCGCTGTGTGTTTGCAATAATTCCAATTTTCATAAGCCGTTCCTTTTTATGCATAGTATATTATAATTATACAGGATTTTTGAGTCCCCGTCAACCCTTGTATATAAAATTATATGCCGCAAGTTGGAACTTCTTGCCTTTTCTGTTCGTCTTACATACAAAAGGAGGTTTTACCATGAAAAAACTGTTTTGTATGTTGTTTGCATGTTTACTCTTTACAGGCTGTGCCCCCACGCCGAAGAATCCTGCGTCCCTTTCGTCGGGGAGCGAAAAAAAGCCCCTTCGCCTTGCACGTATTGACGGCGCACTTTATTATGACTGTGGCGAGGAAAACACCAGAATTAGCTGTGGCACCATGGAACGTATCCTAAAAAAGGGCGCCGAGCCGTTTTCCGTTCCCACCGAGGACGGCACTGTGAATTTCGATGGCGCACACGGCTACCAAAATTTTGCCGAAGATGCCAAAACAGTTTCGACAGAGGACGGGTGGTATATCTTTAAGAAAATCGACACAAACAGGGATATAACGCATTATACACACGCCTATTCCGTTTCCGGCACAATGCCGAATGCCGCCGCGGAAAGTACGTTTCTCGTTCTTGCCGCAGATGATACGATTACATTTGCAGAAGCGGCAAAAGCGCTATTTAGCTCTAATACAGAAGATATCCCCGATGCATACATTCTTCCCATTGTGCCTTATTATAGCTGGAGCATCGCCGCCGAAGCTTCGAACGTGACGCCCACAGGCCTTACCCTGACGCTGCGGCAAAGCGGCGGCGAGGCGACGGGCACCTTGCAAACGGGAGACTCTTTTAGTCTTCAACGCCTTGAGGGCAGTGCATGGATGCCAATCCCCGCGCAGAATGAGCCGATTTTCAATTCCCTTGCGTATCTCATTCCGGCAAACGGCGAAATCACACAAAACATTGAATGGGCCTGGCTTTACGGCACGCTCCCTCCAGGGCAGTACAAAATCACCAAAGACATAATGGACTACCGTGCCCCCGGAGATTATGACAGCATGACTGTCTCCGCCGACTTCCAAATCTCATAAAGCTCTTGTCAAAAGCACCCGTTTTTTTGCGGGTGCTTTCTTGCTTTAGAGAAAAAAATAAAAAAACAGTTGACATCCATGATTTTTTTTGCTATAATAATCCTGTTCATGCAGGGAGAGGTGTCCGAGCGGTTTAAGGAGCTGGTCTTGAAAACCAGTGACTCGAAAGAGCCGTGGGTTCGAATCCCACCTTCTCCGCCAAATTCCGCCTCCTGCAAAGCATCGCCTTTGGCTCCTGCCTTGCAGGAAGGGCGGCATAACTGAATAGAATACGGAGAAGTACCCAAGTAGGTCGAAGGGGCTCCCCTGCTAAGGGAGTAGGCTGGGAAACTGGTGCGAGAGTTCGAATCTCTCCTTCTCCGCCAAAAACAAAGAGATACCATTTTGGTATCTCTTTGTTTTTGATAGAATAAAAAGAATCGAACTCGAAGAGTTCGTCGAAGTAGCCGCAAGGGACCTTGCGGACTGCGGAGTCTCGAGCACGATAAGCTTTTTCGGGCACCATCGAAGATGGTCGAAAAAGCATCGGCGCAGAGTATCTCTCCATACGCCAAGAAATACCTTGCTGCGGAGAAGGAGAGATAGAGATGAGAACTCGTGAGAGTTCGTCGGAGCAGCCGGGCGCGAAGCGGGCGGACTGCGGAGTCGGGAGCACCCACGTCTGCCGGGTACCGCCGAGGGCGGTCGGTAAGACGGGGGGAGCGCACCGTATCTCTCCGCTCGCCAAGAGTCCCACATAATTCGTGACGGCCTGCGGACTCTCGAGTACAGTAGGATTTTGCGGGCACCATCGAAGATGGTCGAAAAAGCATCGGCGCAGAGTAGCTCTTTTAAGTGTTACTCGGCCAGATTCAAAATTCTAATATCCTTTGTTTTGGCATATGCAAGCATTTCGGCGGCATCGTCCCCGGGATGGGAAACAAAGCAGATTAGGACTGCGGAATCGTTAATGACACACTCGTGATGCGGCGTAGGGTGTGGCTCGTTTGCCATTGCCGCGGGGATGAATGTGCGGCAAACCGCATTGTACGTGCGCAAATAGTATCCTAAGTTTCCCATAACTTCCCTTGTGAAATGTCGCTGTACAAGGTATCTTTTAATGTGGGGATGCTCTTTTTTAACTTTCCGCATTGCCCGCGCCACAAGTTGGTCAAAGGTGCCGTTATTGCCCACCCAAAATTCGGTGATGTTTTCCTCCCGAATCACCATGTCTATGGTGGCTTTCAGCTCCTGATAGAATTTTTCCGAATAACGCATATCGCCGTGCCCGGCAAAACAACAGATTTTTTTCATGTCGGCCTCCTAAATGCAAACAATTTGTATGCATTATACCATAATAATGTTGATAAAGCAATCCTTTAAGTTGTTTTTTCTTATTTTTGGTCTGTCGATAATTTATACGATTGGGCATATAATAGTATAAAGAGGTGACGGACATTGAACGGGAGATATTTTGATATTTGGCTCGGCATTGGCCTGAATATTCTGTATTACAGAAAAGAGCAAGGCATGACACAAATGCAGCTTGCAGAAAAGTGCAATGTCAGCAAAAATCATATTCAAAGAATAGAAACTGCGGTTGCCGGCTGTTCCGTGGAAGTTTTGAGTGACATCGCCGATGCCCTCGGGATTCCACTTAAAAAATTATTTGACTTTCGAGAATAAGAAAACGGATATCTTACCAAAAATAAGATATCCGCTTTTTTTGCCGCTATCGGCAAAAACACTTGAAAAATAATATTTATTTTTCTTGACTTTTTGCCGATAAAAGAGTATACTATTTAGGAGAGGTGATATATATGCAATATCTATCCGTCTTGCAAGTCGCAGAAAAATGGAATATTTCCGAACGGTCTGTTCGTAATTACTGCGCGCAAAACAAAATTCCTGGGGCATTTCTAACCGGCAAAACCTGGAACATTCCGGCTACAGCCGAAAAGCCTACTCGTATCAATCGAAAAAGTGATATGCCCCGAACGCTCCTGGAAAGATTAAAGGTCGAAAAAGAAAGCGCAATGAAAGGCGGCATTTATCACAAAATACAAATTGAGCTTACTTATAATTCCAATCACATGGAAGGCAGTACGCTTACCCACGACCAGACAAGATATATTTATGAAACAAATACAATCGGGATAGAAAATGATGCTTTGAATGTGGACGACATCGTGGAAACCGCCAATCATTTTAAGTGCATCGATATGATTATTGAAAATGCCACCTATAAACTTACAGAAAAGTTTATAAAGGAGCTTCATTTTACATTAAAATCCGGCACAAGTGACGCAAGAAAAGGTTGGTTTCGCGTGGGAGACTATAAAAAGCTCCCCAATGAAGTAGGCGGCAAGGAAACGGCAAGCCCAGAAACCGTGGCAGAGAAAATGAAGGATTTACTGAAAGCTTATAACAAAAAGGATACGCACACTTTGGAAGAAATCATAGAATTCCATTGTCATTTTGAAACTATACATGCGTTTCAAGATGGAAACGGGCGCGTGGGCAGGCTGATAATGTTTAAGGAATGTTTAAAAAATAATATCGTTCCATTTATAATTAATGACAGTCTTAAAATGTTCTATTACAGAGGTCTGTCAGAATGGAAGAACGAAAAAGGCTATCTGATTGATACCTGCCTTTCGGCACAGGATAAATTCAAAAAGTATTTAGAGTATTTTAAAGTACCGTATAAAGACTGACAAGCAAAAAAGCTTTGGGAAATCACTTTCCCAAAGCTTTTTAAATTCCAAACAATCTTTTTGTGTTTTCACCCGTAATGCGCGCCACTTCCTCGGTCGTAATGCCACGAATTTCCGCAATTTTCTCAGCAGTATAGACGAGATTTAGCGAGGAATTTCGCTTGCCGCGATGGGGTACGGGAGAGAGATACGGGCAGTCGGTTTCAAGAAGGAGCTTTTCTATCGGCACTTCTCTCGCTACATCCACCGTATGCCTTGCGTTTTTATACGTTACAACGCCTCCGAGGGCGATGTACAGCCCAAGGCGCACAACCTCGCGCATAAATTCGACGCTGCCCGAAAAGCAATGCATCACGCCGTTTGTGATTTCTTCTTCCTTCAAAATCTGCAAGCAGTCCCCATGGGCGTCCCTATCATGAATGACTACGGGCATGGAAAGCTTTTTCGCAAGACGAAGCTGACGGCGAAAGGCATCCTTTTGGATTTCTTTCGGCACATCGTCATAATAATAGTCCAGCCCAATCTCCCCGATTGCCACCGCCTTTTCGTGCTTTGCAAGCTCTGTGAGTGTTTCCATAGCCTCGTCATTTAAAGACGGCGCATTTTCGGGATGTACGCCCACAGCGGCATAGATAAAGGAGTACTTTTCCGCCATACGAAGGCTTTCTTCGCTTGCAGGAATATCGTCTCCGATGTTGACAACCAGGTCAACGCCGTTTTGGGGGAGTGCGGAGAGTAGGGCGTCCCTATCCTCGTCAAAGGCGGACGCGTTATAATGGGCGTGTGAATCGATAAACATTAGCTGATTTCCGCCCCTGCCGGCATATCGCTTTCCACGGTAAGGAGAGAGAGTTTGCCTTCATGCTCGGCGCAAAGGAGCATGCCTTCGCTCATCACGCCCCTGAGCTTTGCAGGCTTTAAGTTCTTCAAAAGTACCACCTTTTTGCCCACCATTTCGTCAGCTGCATAGGCAGAACGAATGCCGGAAACGACGGTGCGTTCCCCATCCCCTGTAGAAACGGTCAGCTTTAGGAGTTTATCCGAGCCTTTCACCTCTTCTGCGGCGAGTACCTCGGCCACACAGAAGCTGCATTTTGCAAAATCTTCAATCCCGATTTCCGGCTTTGCCTCTCTTTCGGGGGCTTTCTTTTCTTCTTTTTGCGGACGCAGTGCCGCTAACTCTTCCAGTTCCTTCTCCATGTCAATACGGGGGAAGAGGGCGTCTGCCTTCGTCATGGTCGCAGTCTTTGCAAGTGTGCCCCATGCCTTTGCGCTTTCCCATTTGACGTCGCCTACTGCAATACCAAGCTGGGCGAAAATCTTTTCTGCCGTTTCGGGCATAAAGGGCATAAGGAGAACTGCGATTATGCGAACGCTTTCCGCAAGGTTATATAACACCGCAGAAAGACGGGCACGCTTGTCCTCATCCTTTGCAAGCGCCCAGGGCATCGTTTCGTCAATATATTTATTCGTTCTCGAAACAAGCGTCCAAATTTCCGAAAGTGCGGAAGCAAAGTTATAGCTTTCCAGAGCCTTTTCTGTCTTTTCCGCCGCAGCCAGGGCGCAGGAAACAAGGCTTTCGTCCACTTCGCCTTCTTCCCTAGCTTCCGGCAATGTGCCGCCGAAATATTTATCCAGCATGGCCGCCGTGCGGCTGACAAGGTTACCAAGGTCATTGGCAAGGTCAGCATTGATGCGAGAAATTAAGGATTCGTTAGAAAATTCGCTGTCTGCGCCATAGGGCATTTCGCGAAGAACATAGTACCGGAGAGCATCCACGCCGTATTTTGCGGAGAGGATAACGGGGTCAATGACGTTGCCCTTGGATTTGGAGATTTTGCCGCCATCGAGAAGCATCCAGCCATGGCCCAGTACCTTTTTCGGCAGGGGCAAATCCAGCGCCATTAAGATGGCGGGCCAGATGATGGTGTGGAAGCGCACGATTTCCTTGGCCATGAGGTGAATGTCGGCCGGCCAGTATTTTTGGAAGTCCGCATCATCGTCAGAAAACGCGCCCATGGCGGTAATATAGTTTGACAGCGCATCGAGCCAAACGTAAACAATATGCCCCTTGTCAAATTCCACCGGCACGCCCCAGGTAAAGCTTGTACGGGATACGCACAGGTCAGAAAGACCCGGGCGCAGGAAGTTATTCAGCATTTCGTTCCGTCTTGTTGCCGGCTCTAAAAATTCGGTATTTTCAATCAAATCAATGAGCCTGTCCTGATACTTGGAAAGGCGGAAAAAGTAGCTTTCTTCACGTGTTTTCTCTACCGGTCGGCCGCAGTCGGGACACTTGCCGTCCACAAGCTGATGCTCCGTCCAGAAGGACTCGCAGGGTGTACAGTAAAGGCCTTCATATTCACTCTTATAAATATCGCCTTTGTCGTAAAGAGTCTTAAAAATCTTTTGGACGGCTTTTACGTGCTGCTCGTCCGTTGTGCGGATAAAGCGGTCATTGGAAATATTCATGAGCTTCCAAAGGTCTTTTACGCCTGCCACAATTTCGTCCACATATGCTTTCGGCGTTTTGCCTACCGCTTCTGCGGCACGCTGTATCTTCTGACCGTGCTCGTCCGTGCCGGTCAGAAACATAACGTCATAGCCCCGAAGTCTCTTATATCGTGCCACGGCGTCTGCTGCCACGGTTGTATATGTATGGCCGATATGGAGATTGGAGCTGGGATAGTAAATGGGAGTGGTAATATAAAATTTTTCCATACTTCTCTTCCTTTCCGGAAATATTCTACTTTATTATACCCTTTTTTTCCTGATTTGTAAAGAAATCTTTTTGAAAACCCTTGACAATTTTTTTCACCCGTCCTATAATGAAATAAATTTTAAAGGAAGTGATTTTCATGTCTCTTAAAAACGGAGATTTAATTTTATTCCAAGGTGACAGCATTACAGACTGCAGCCGAAGCCGGGAGGACGCTTTTGACCTCGGCACAGGCTATCCCCGCATGGTTGCCGCCGCCCTCTCTGCTTTGCGGCCGGAGAAAAACCTACGCTTTTTAAACCGAGGCATTAGCGGCCACAAAACGTCTGACCTGTTAGCACGCTGGGAAGAAGATTGCCTTGCCCTGCGGCCGGCATTTTTATCTATTCTTGTCGGCATTAACGACGTGTGGCACAGATACGATGATGGCGGAAATACGGATGCGGAAATGGAAAAAAACTATGCCGCGCTCCTAACCCGCACGCGAAACACCCTCGGGGACATTCCCATTTTGCTTTTAGAGCCTTTTCTCACCCCCGACAATAGTACCTCGATGAAAAAAGAGGATGCAGAGCCCATCCGCGAAATTGTTCGCCGTCTTGCGGAAAAGTTTGATGCTACCTTTGTACCCTTGGATGCACCCCTTGCAAAAGCCGCAGAGGCATTTCCGCCCCTTTCTCTGACGCTGGAAGGCGTACACCCTACGCCCCAAGGCCACAGCATTATCGCAAAGCATTGGCTGGATTCGGCGTTGCCTCTCATATAACAAACCTAGAACGGATAGAAGTATCCGTTCTTTTTTGTTCCGCAAAAAGGACGAGCCGCATATACTGAAACTGTAGAACCTTGTAAGGTTTTGACAGAAAGGAGTCAATTATGGTAAATCGTGACTTATGCGGCACCATGCCGGAAAATCCCATTCTGGCATATGCCTATGTCCCCATGCAAAAATGGGGCGAACTGTATACACCTTCTGAAGGTCTTACGAGAGGCACCATGTTTCCATCGCTCGACAAGCCCCTCGGGGTTTACGGACGAGACCTTTGCAAAAAATGTGATGACGGGGAGGTAGCCTGCTGTGACATCTTCTAACAAAACCAGAAATGAAATGATGCGTGCTGTAATGGAAGCCGATTTTGCAGCCTATGATTTGCAGCTGTATCTCGACACGCATCCCAGCGACGAAAAGGCACTGGCGATGTACAGCGACGTAGTCCGCCGCGCACAGGACGCAAAACGCGCCTACGAGCAGGCTTACGGGCCCATCACTGCGGACGCCGCCCGCGGCACGCGGGAATGGACATGGATTAAATCTCCGTGGCCTTGGGAATAAAGGAGAGTTTGTATGTGGAATTATCAAAAAAAATTACAGTATCCGATTAAGATTAAAAATACAAATCCGAAGCTTGCAAAATATATCATGAGCCAGTACGGTGGACCGGACGGCGAGCTCGCCGCTTCTATCCGCTACCTATCCCAGCGTTTCTCTATGCCCGATGAAGTGACAAAGGGCATCCTAAATGACATTGGAACAGAAGAGCTTGCCCACCTCGAAATGGTAGGGACAATCATTCATCAGCTTACACGGGATTTAACACCTGAGGAGGTAGACAAGAAGGGCTTTGGCGACTATTATGTTGACCACAACCTTGCCGTATACCCTGCCTCTGCCGCAGGCGTACCCTTTACGGCCGCATATGTGCAGAGCAAGGCAGACGTTATCGCGGATCTTACCGAGGACTTGGCGGCTGAGCAAAAAGCCCGTGCCACCTATGATAATATCCTCAGAATGTGCGACGACCCGGATGTTGCGGACGTCATTAAATTCCTCCGCGCCCGTGAGGTTGTACACTTCCAGCGCTTTGGCGAAGCTCTTCGCCATGTGCAGGACGGCCAGTGCGCAAAGGATAAAATGTATTTGCCGGGATATAAGTATACAAAATAACATGAGAAAAGCGACTGCCTTGCGGCAGTCGCTCTTTTATTGTTTATTCAGCTTTTTCAAGAGCAAGCGTTCTGGTCGTCAGGTCACAAACCTCGGCAGGCCCGTAGTACTGGATAGCACCGGGATATACATAGCATGTTTCCTGTGCCCATTTTTCTCTGTTTGCTTCAAAGAACTTAAAGGGCTTGCCGTCGAGTTCTACAAGTGCCTTCTTGATAACCGGCTTGTCTTCGCCATGTCTTCTTTCGATGTTCATCATTTTGGTAATCGGCATACCGCCTGCAACCCATTCCGTAGCGGGCTTGGACAGGTTGGAAATCTTGGAAAGATAGCCGTTATAGCCGTACTGAATCAGCATAAAGGCGTTGTAGCCGAGGCTGTAGCAGTAGTCAGCATCAAAGTTCGAGGGGAACGCACATCTGCCTTCATAACCAAGGAAGTGATGGAGCGCCGAGAATTTGCCTTTATAGGTGCCTGCGGCCTTTCTTGCGGCAAGGTTATCCGCAACAAGTGCAGAGAACAGCTTTTCCGATTCAATCAGGGAAACCTGTACGTTGCCGTGGGGGTCACGTTCTAAAAACAGCTGCTGCTGAATACCCTGGGGCAGAATTGCAAATACTTCCATGGATTCCTTCGTAAGACCCTTTTCGATAAATGCATATTTATCAGCCCAGGTGGGAAGTGCATTAAATTCGTCTGCACGGCTACCTGCCAAAAGCTCGTTGATTTCCGCAATGAGGACTGCAAATTCGGGAACAAATTCCACAACGCCCTCGGGGATAATGGCAACACCGAAGTTCATGCCTTTCGCTGCTCTGCCTGCAACAGAATCGGCAATGTAATCCGCAATTTGGGAAAGGGACATCTTCTTTTCTGCAACTTCTTCGGAAACGAGGCAAATGTTGGGCTGGGTCTGCAGCGCGCACTCAAGGGCAACATGAGAAGCGGATCGGCCCATCACCTTTACAAAGTGCCAGTATTTCTTGGCGGAGTTTGCGTCTCTTTCGATGTTGCCGATCAGCTCGCTGTATGTCTTTGTAGCCGTATCAAAGCCGAAGGAACATTCAATATCTTCGTTTTTCAGGTCCCCGTCAATGGTTTTCGGGCAACCGATGACCTGTACGCCAGTATTGTTGGCGGCAAAGTATTCTGCCAGTACTGCGGCGTTGGTGTTAGAGTCGTCACCACCGATGATAACAACTGCGGTAATATCGTGCTTTTTACAAACATCTGCAACAATGGCGAACTGTTCTTTTGTTTCAAGCTTGGTTCTGCCGGAGCCGATAATATCAAAGCCGCCGGTGTTTCTGTATGCATCAATATAAGCATCATCGAAAATGATGTAGCTGTCTTCAATCAGACCGCTGGGGCCGCCCTTAAAACCGAAAAGCTGGTTTTCCGGGTTTGTGGACTTCAAGGCATCATAGAGGCCGCAGATAACGTTATGGCCGCCGGGTGCCTGACCGCCGGAAAGAATAACACCAACGTTCTGCTTTTTCGCCGCAGAGGTGTTTGTGCCTTTCTTAAAAACGATTTCCTTTTTGCCGTAGGTATTGGGGAACAGTGCCTGAATTTTTTCACAGTCCGCTACGCTTTTTGTTTCTGCACCTTCCGAAACGCTGATTTCGGCGATACCGCCGCGCAGCATTTGGGGCAGCTTCGGTGCGTATTCATATCTGGCTTTTTGTAATGCTGAAATTTCCATGATTTATCTCCTCTTCTCTGTTTATTATATAATTTCCATAATTATACCATAAAACCCCATATTATGCAAGTTTTAATTTTCAGACCTATAACTTTATTTTCTGTGGAATATTTTTTTGTTAATATCTCGTATAGAAATTTGATTTTATATAATGAAAAATGGTCAAAGTTACAACTTTAACCACATATGCTTAAATCAAATTTTTAAACACCTTTATTTTTAATTTGTTATAAAATTATCGAAAATATTTGTCAACATATTACACTAAAACTATAACATAACGGTTTACCCGTACACAAAATCGCGCACGGGTAAACCGTTATGACCGCACAAAAAAAGAGGTCGGCATATTGAACTGCCCCAATTTGTGCGGACAGCACAAATTGAGGCAGTTCAACTCCCTTCTCTCTATTTTACTCTTTCAAAATTCAAAATTTTTCCTTGTTCAACACTGTAATCTGTTTTATACAGTCCTATACCATAAACTTTTTCTGTACCATTTAGTTTATTGTATAACCGGAAAGTATCTCCTACACTGTAATAACAAGTAATTACTTTCTCATCGGAACTCACCTCCCATTTCATATCTTCTGTTAATGACGATACATACGGAACTCCACCGTTTTTGTCAAATACATACAAACTATAGTCCAATGCTGTTGTGTGGCGTCTCGACCAATATCCGCATACAACTATAAAATTTTCATATTCTTTTCTACTTTGTTCATGAAAATAAGAGGTAGCTGCAGCTCTATTAAAGTAATTTTCCAATTCATATTCATATTCAAGCAACGGTTCTATATTTTTATTTTTCCTACTTACCGGAGCAGAATCATACAAACGCCAAAATGTTATTATAGCCTGTTCTACTGTATATCCATTTAAAGGATCAAAAATATTTTCTCCAACACCTTGCATAATTCCAAGTGAATTTATGCTATATACATCTTCTTTTGCCCATTCTGCTATGTCTTTGTCATCGAGAAATTGGGCTTCACCTCTTATTTTTTTCATCTCTGCATAATTTTTATATACCCTCATAAGCATAGCAGCTGCTTCCTGTCTTGTTATCTCTCCATCAGGATTAAACTCTGTTTCGCTAATACCATTCACTATTCCTAAATGATACGCTCTTTCTATAAATCTTAAATCCATATTTTCATTAACATCTAAAAACGGAGTAACATCTAATAGTATTTCTCTGTTGTTATTATAAACATACGCTTCACCGACATTAATGTCAGCGAAAGAATTGCCGTTTCTATCCGTTCTCGAATAACAATATGCGTTCATAAATTCACGGGGAAAGAAACTATTATCATATGTCTCTACTGGAGACCACAATTGAACTGCCGGCACTCCCGGATATCCATATTGTATAGAAAGGAAAAACATTGCCATTTTTGCAAATTCCCCGCGTGTGATATTTCTCTTATAATTATCACGAAATGATAACGGAACAAACCCCATTTCTATCGCATTCTCAACCTCTGTCTTTGCCCATGCAGAAATTATTTCTTCACTTATAGTATCAATAGGCTCAAATTTTGTTTCTATACAAGTTCCATCTTCAAGACTAGATTTATAGTAGTATGTCCCTGCATCGTGGTAAACAACAAGATTGCCTCCCAGCACCCCCTCGGTTCCCTCTGCTCTTTCGCCAAAGGAGACATTGAAGGTAACATATTTTCCATCCTCTGAAAGTTTTATGTCATTGTGCTCAGGCCTTCTATAAAGGTCTTCTTTTGAAACGCCAATGGAAAGGTTCACAACATCTCCATTTTCTCGCACTAAGCTGAGCCCCGGTCCTGGCGCTCCCATAAATCCACCCATTGAGTAATATACAACAGCACCGTAATCTGTATCAAATACATCATAAATTTTATATATGGATGAATCCATAAATTGTGATATGTCGTATTTACTTTCAAAATTTACTTTCTCATCCTCAAATATACTATTTTCACTTTCAGCAGTAACGAAATTCAATTCATGTTCTGCAGCATATTCCTCTGCATATGATCCTTCGGGAGCATAAATTGTCATTGTTGGATATTTCTCCGAATATGTGTATCCAACGAATCTCTGATTATTTGATTCTTTAAATTCATTCGGACTAATATAAACCATGCTTTTTGGCAAATACAATTTTTCTAAATTAGGAGTTTCAAATGCTGCACCGCAATATGCATTTTCTCTATCGGGTAATTTTTCTAACCCTTCAGCAATAACAATTTTTTTTACAAAAATACATTCTTCAAATGCATTATACTCTATATTTTTTACCATTGATGGTATCATTATCTCTTTTAATTTTGTGTTATAAAAGGCTCGCTGGCATATAACTTCCGTACTTTCCGGTAATTCTATTTTTGTTAATTGAGAGTTAGCAAAAATAATATCTGGAATTTTTTTTGTTTCCTTAGACAAATTAACTTCTTCTATCTGAGAATCACAAAACATTCCTGCACTCAAATTAGGAAATAAAGAGAGATCACAATACTTAAAACTTGTCCCTTGAAAAATGTAATCGCTAAATTCCTTTACTTCATACCCACCTAACGTTGTTGGAATTACAAGTTTTTCTCCACTTACAATGTCTGGATCATAACTTACAATTTTAGCATACGCATCTTCTCCTTCGCCTACAATTTCATATATAAACCCCTGTGAATCATATGTTGTATTTACCTCCTCGGCATAGCTGCTCAAAGTTGTCACAAGTAACGATAATACAATCATACAAATAATACTTTTCTTCAACATGTTTTCTCCTTTCTATTATATATCCCCCTCTTTTGAGGGGGATATATAAACTCTACACAAGCTGATACTGATGATATATCCTTATATAATCATTGGTATGATAGGAACTTCCGTTGCTTGTCACATTTCCAAGTTGTAAGTTGGTTATATTTGCACCTTGAACTGACCACGCATGTTCTATATCTGTTGCTTGCCATGTTGAATTATTTAATTTTATATCATACATGGTTGCTTCAAGTACAGAATTATCTGCATCATCCTCGTAGTCTTTTTGCGGAACAAGGGACATGAACCTCACAAATCTTAAACAAGCCTTTCCAGCAGCATTTCTTGCGAAATACGTTCCTGCTGTCGCCGTATATGTAATCACAACAGTATTTGAAGAATCTGAAACAGTACATCTTAAAATATCTTGGGACAAAGTACTTTCATTTGCTACAGTTATCGTTACAATACCGTTAAAAACAGTATTGTCGAAATCTCCTGAAACACGATTAAATATATTGTCTCCTCCTGTTGTCCATTTTTTCAAATATGTTGAAGCTCTCCACCCTTCAGGAAGTCTATCGTGAAAATGTCCCAATCCAAAATCACACTGTTTCATATCTGTTCCATCACTTACAATGCCTAAAGAGAGAAAGGCATTTCTATTTCCGGTACCTCTATTCAAAATTACATTATTCAAATTAACCTTACAACTCACAGAATTATAAGTATCTGAATAGCGAGATCTTAAATAATAATGAGCACCAGCATAAGGTTCAACGGCATCTCTAATATGATTACCAAAAGTAACTATATTTCCCGTTGTTGCCCCGTAATTATATGCGAAACTTTTATACATAGTTATCCCAACACCAGGAAAAGGATTCGAATCGGTTCCGCTTTCTTTTACAAAATACATAAACGGTGCGTCATTATGAGTTTTTGAATCATTAGCCGAATTGTAAACATGATTGGTTTATGCCATAATTAATTCCTCCTTATTCTAAAAATAAACTTGATATTATGTATCTCTTAACCACCACATAACACTTAATCACACCTTTCTGAAAACAAAAAACGAGCGCAAACATCCTTCTATCAAAGAGGAATGCCTCGCTCGCTATAGCGCAACATTTATATATGTTTTACATATTAATTTCAATCAATAGAGGAACATAACAACAGCTGCAATTCAAACAAGACAGACCTCTTTGAAAATGATTTACCATTGGTATCTCCCCCTTTTCTGTATTTGTTGGCTTTATTATAACACATCTTTCCTCAAATTGCAAGTATTTTTAGATATTTTTCCATTCAGTAAATTGCTTTGCCTTGTTTTGTAAAATTATTTATACAAATGATTTATATTTTTTATTCTCTGGTTATACTCTTTGTCGGATATCCCTAAAGAAGAAAAAACAACACTTTTGACCTTTTTCCCCTTTGCACTTATTAATTCTTTTAAAAACTATGGCTTTTAAGTAGCAAAATAAACAAAAAAATTGCGGTAGAAAAATATTCCAGAAAAAAGCAACACTTTTAAATGACACTTTTGAGATCTAGTCAAGTTCTTTTGCTTGTTGTATCATAAGTTGTATATCTTCCATAAATTGAGAGTGTAAATGGTCTGCGGCAACAAGTCCAAGAAAAATCTCATTGACTTGTGGTAGTTCACAGATTAATTTTGCCAATCTCTCTTTACTGTCAATGGCAGTATAGCCTTTTATATGGTATTCCTTACATATCTGCTTTAATTTTGTTATTCCGCAATTCCTGAAATATTTTCTCTTGTTAAATGTTAAAAGCCTGTCATTTTCGTCAAAAGTAAAGCCCATATCATTTGACTTTTTTCTCATTTCTTCTGTCAGTTCTTGCAGATTGTTTATATAATGGGTGGTAGGCTTTACATAATCAAGGATATTCCCACCCTTTATATCCTCACTTCGGTATGCTGTCCCTTTGCTTTGCAGTAAGTCAATCAGTATGTTTTCAGCGTCATGTTGGGAGGTGGGGTGTTGTTTGTTGTGGCTGATACTCCAATTATGCTTGAATACATATAGTGCAAGATATAAAGGCAAATACACCGTAGCAACACCAGTCAAGTTTTTGTTGATATGTCGCTTTAATTGAATATGAAAACTGTCAATGTTATCTAATGTCAAGTGTTTTTCGGCTTTTAATCTCTCAAACTCTGTAAAACTTAATCTTCCATAGTTTTCTACTCTGTCAAGTCCTTGTGTTTGATAATATCTCTTGCGGATTGTTTCTTCTGCCAATTCTCTCCCATTATGCTTTTCTGCCCAGTCCTTTTGCTCTTTTCTAACTATATTCTTCATATCAGAAGGTTGTATGTAATGTGGAATAGCATTATTATCACAATACCGAGTGTAGGCGTCATAATCGTCACTACAAAGAAATGTTATATCTCCTAAATAATCACTAAAATAATCTTCAAGGATTTGAGAACTGCTTTTTCCTAAACCCGACAAAACTGCTACAACATAGCCATTACTGTCTATTCCCGTAACTACACAGGCAAACTCTGGTCCAAAAATCCCAAGCTCGGATGGGATATGTGTGTTTTCAAGTCGGGGTTTTCTCTCTTTTACTGCGGTTGGTACTACATTGACAAGTTCCATTGCACCCTTTTGGTTTTCCCTGAAATAGGTCTCGTCAATTTGAACTACTCCCGACAATTTCGGCATTCCATAGTGTTCTAAAAGGGCTTTTAAGAACTTATGTCTGTATAGCAAGATTGTGCCTTCTGAGGTATGCCACCCGTAGTCAACCTCTAAATTACGCCGACAAGCGGATAAGGATAACCCCATTAAAGTATAGTTAATTACTGCAATCTGCACAGGTAGGGGGAATGTAGATTTATCTGCAAATGTATCTGTCATTATGGTATAAGTTTTCCCGCAATTTCTGCACTTATATCGGGGTTTTCCATAATCGTCTAACCCGTGTGGCTGATATAATCGACTTGTGCAGTAAGGACAAGCAGGTTTTAACCCATATTTGTCAATAAAGATTTCATAATCTGTTAGTGGTCGGGTTGGTTTTTCCTTTTTCTCGGGTGGTAAAAATCCCTTTAACACCCACGCCAAGTCCTCTTTTGACAGGGATTTTAATTCTCTTTTTAAATCTTTTAGTCTTTTATCTATTTTAGGATATTTTTCCATTAATTTGCTCAAGTGCATACCTATACACCCCCTTTTTCAATACTTATATTATATAAAAGTATGCAAATATTGCCAAATCGGCATTTCTAACAGTTTTTATAAAAGAACGGACATCTTTTATAAAACATCGGCAACTGTTTATAAAAGGGTAGGACAGAAATTATAAAACTCCGGAACTGAAATTATAAAAGATTACGGAAGGAATTATAAAACCTTTATACTGAAATTATAAAAAGTCGGCAGTGAAATTATAAAAATCCGTATTTGCTTTTATAAAAAGTCGGTCAATGATTTATAAAAAGGCGAATATCTTTTATAAATTATCTGCAATCTTTTATAAAAGAGCAGACATTTTTTATAATCGGTTTTATAAAAAACAAAAGAGATTTTATAAAACTTTTGACTGTTTTTATAAAACCTCTAATATTGTTTATAATGTGCGGAACTTTGCAACACAACCAATTATGCATATAAAAATGCCTTTACAATTCAATTTCTCTTTGAGATTTTAACGAAAAGTCCGTTCCACAGAAAATCGAGTTATAGGTTTTCAGAAAGTTTCGTGATTTTCTCCGTCAAAATTTTAAAAATATTTGCAGAGGCGGAAACCTGCATCACAAGGTCGCTGATGCGCTCCCGATTTTCTGTCTCCAGATTCAAAATAGGGTCTGCCACCGTGCGGACGTTTTCCGTCACATATAAATACGCCTTTCGTTGGTTTCGTACAAAGGAATCGTAAGTTTTCTGTACCTCTTCCGCGCTCAAATCCGCAGGAATCAGTTTCTGAATGGTTGCCATATCTAAGGTTTGCTTTAAGGTGCAGATAATCAGAAGATAGGCAAGATGTATTTTGGAATATTTCTTTTTGACGGGCGGTGGCATAATGCCAAGCTTTACATAATTGTTTATCATGGCAGAGGTAATAAACTTCTCTCGGCCAATGGTTTCATAATAAATCGCGAGGTATTTCCCAAGAAGGGAAAGCACCTGGTCCATATAAAGTTCCAAATCCGGCAGCGCGTCCCAGAGAGGCAGAGAATAGTGGGAAAGCCGTTCTTCCAGCTCGTCAAACGTTTTTGCCAGTTTTTCTCTTTCAATATACATGCCACCACTTCCTTTCAAACTGCTTGTTTCATTGTATCATAAAATACAGTCCCTTGCAAGAAATTTCTGTATATAAAAACAGGCGCGGAATACCGCGCCTGTTTTGCGTTTTGAATTTAGAATTTAACCAGGGAATCAATTTCAACCGGCAAGCCTGTTGCAATGGATTTGTTTGCTGCGATCCCCGTAAGGATACTCATAGCACCGTCAATGTGATTTGCAGCGCGGTTAAATTCGTCTTCTTCCGGTGTGCCGAAGAGGTCATTGAGAAGAATCGGGTCACCGCCGCCATGGCCGCCGTCAACAGCATCTACTTTTACATCATAGGCTTCGCCGAACATGGGGAAAACACGAATCGTCTGCTTTTCTACGCAGCCGTCAACCGTGCCACCGCCGTTGATGTACGGCAGTTCAAGACTGGTCATTTCAACTCTGCCCTTGGAGCCGTTGAAAGCAATACGATAGCCCTCGTAAGGCATGTATGCGTTAAGGGAGTAGGTCATGATAGCACCGTTTTTGTATTTAACGATAACACCCATGGTATCTTCAATGCTGATACCGTCACCAAATACGCTCTGGTCACGGATGTAACCGTCATCCTTTTCAGCGTTTAAGTAAAGGTCGGCAAGTGCGCCGTCGTTTCTCATGTCAATGGCAAAGGGATCGCCTTCAGCCATGGGGTTGCCTGTGGAACGGTTGTAGAACTTAGTAATACCGCGATTTTCCGCATTTTCTCTGCCGTAGAACTTCAGGTCACCGAAAGCAAAAACAGTTTTCGGCTGTGTGTTCATCCAGAAGTTAATGAGGTCAAAGTGGTGGGTTGCCTTGTGTACGAGAAGACCGCCGCTGTTTCTCTTGTCGCGGTGCCAACGACGGAAATAGTCCGCACCATGGTACGTATCAAGAAGCCATTCAAAGTGTACGGAGAAAATATCGCCGATTACACCACTCTTAATAACTTCGCGGCACTTTGTATGAAAGGGTGCATAGCGATAGTTAAAGCTTACGCGGATATTTTTGCCGGTACGCTTTTGTGCATCGAGAATTTCCTGGCATTTTTCAGCCGTCATGGTCATGGGCTTTTCCGTAACAACATCACAGCCCAGTTCCATTGCACGAATAATATATTTATGGTGTGTGCGGTCAACAGTCGTTACAATAACGATGTCGGGCTTAAGGTCACGAATCATATCGTCGAACTTTTCTGCAGGATATGTAGGAACGGGCTCAAGACCAAATTCCTTCTGCAGCACGGAATTTGCATAGTCCATTCTTGTCTGGTTTATATCGCAAAACCCAACGAGCTCGGAAGTATCTTTAAAATCTCCTGCCGCAATGGCATGATAAAAGAATCTGGCACGTCCGCCTACGCCGACTTGTACATAACGCTTTTTCATAATTTTTTCTCCTTTCTTTTTAGTCTCCTGCCTGTATTGCCTTGGAGACCATCCGTTTTCAATCATAACACTTTTTCTTGTTTTGTCAAGTATTTATTCATATATTGTTTGCACCCACCTTCTGCCGGCGGAAAAAAGATAGATTCGCACGGTGCCGTTTTCATCCGTTCTGTACGTAGGAATCTCCCTTTCCTTGTACAGTTTCAAGGCAGAGGCATGGGGATGGCCATAGCCGTTCTCGCCGCAGGAAACTATCGCCATAGCGGGGTTTGCCGCGTCAATAAATGCAGGCAGGGCAGACGTGTTTGCACCATGGTGCGGTACTTTTAAAATGTCGCAGGCAAGGTCCGCGCCCCGATAAAGAAGTCTTCGTTCGCCCTTTTCGTCTATGTCGCCCGTAAAAAGAATACGAGACCCTTCCGCCTCCAGCCTGTAAATAAGCCCGTTATTTTCTTCGCCGCCGGCTTTTGCATCAAAGCTTCCCACCGTGTACGCACCCATCGTCACCGTGTCGCCGTCTGTAAGATAGCGGACAGGTGTGCCTGCCCGCATAGCTGCCACCGCAAGTGCCGGCTTTAGTTCTTTACCCCCATGGTACGGCAGATACAATTTCTCGATAAACCCTGCCTCCAAAAGCCGTATCATGGCACCGCCGTGGTCGGTATGATAATGGGTCAGGAAGGCGGCATCAATTTTCGTAATGCCTTCCCTTTGCAAATAAGGAATTACCGTGTTTTCCGCAACATCGGTATATGCACTGCCGCCGCTATCTATTAAAAGGGTGCCGCTTTTGCCGGTGATGAGCGCGCAGTCACCGTTTCCAACGGACAGAAACGTAACGGTTGTAACATTTTTCCTGAAAAGTACGGCGGCGGCATCTCCTGTCAAAAGAGACAGTGCCAAAAGACAGACAACCAGCCCGTTACGGCGTTTCTTTTCCAGAAGCAGAAAAAGGGCTACTGCGAGAAGAATATAGCCTAAAAGCGCCAAAAGTCCCGGCTTTTGCAGGGTAAGATTTGCAAAAGGCAGCGCGGCACACCCGTCCGCCACAAGCAGAATATATCGAACAGCTTTGTCTAAAAGCCAAAAAATCAAATCGGACAAAACAGGCACGCCGGAAAGGAAAATGCCAATAAAGCCTGCCACCAGCACCGGGGACAAAACGGGAGAAACAAGAACGTTTGCCAAAATCCCCACCGTGCAAAGAGAGCCGAACTGCAGTGCCATCAGCGGCGTAAACCCTATACTTGCCGATAAAAACATGGAAAATTCATCACGCAAAAACCGGGGCAAGCACATAAGTATCCGGCGAAAATGCTCGCCAAACAGTAATATCCCAAGGGTAGACGCGCAAGAAAGCTGAAAGCCCACATCAAACAGTATGCCGGGGCTTGTGGCACACATGGCAAACGCTGCAAAGGCAAGGGCAGTAAGACTATCGTTATCCCTACGGAAAAAGTCGGCAAGGAAAAAGACCGTCAGCATAAGGGCGGCACGAAGGACAGACGTGTCGGCACCTGTAAACAGCACGAAAAACCAAGTAAAAAGAAGATAGAAGGCCACAGAGAAAAGCCGCTTTCGAATTTTGAAAATCCCAAACAGCAGCATACATGCACCCACAATGACACTCAGGTGCATCCCTGAAACGGCAACAACGTGGGAAAGGCCTGAAACGCGGAGACTTTCATGGGAATCGGCGTGCATGAGGGATACATCACCCGTTAAATACGCAGTTAGAAAACCTTCCGCTTCCTCGCTGACCCTGCCCCCTATGGCGTTTTGTGCCATGGTGCGAAGAGCATAGGCGGCATCCTTTGGCCGAAAGAGAGAAAAGGAATTACCGCGCACCTCCGTTCCCCCGTCTGCCGGGTATAAAAATGCGGTAACACCCTTTCCCATACAGTAAATTCGATAGTCATTCTCCCCGAAGTTTCGGGGCATGCGCGGTACATACGCCTTTTCCGAAATAAAAACGATGTCCCCATAGGAAAAATGCGTATCCCCTTCGGGATACACATATACCGATGTATAATCAATAAAACCGTTTTCGTCCCGCACCTCGCCGCGCACGAGAAGACGAAGCTTTTCGCCCATGCGGATTTCTTCCACTCTGCCCTCGACAGAAATCATTTTCCCCTCTAATGTGTCCAGCGATTTTTTGTATGCGCCAAACTGCCAGAAAAAGCAAAGGGCACCCGTCAAAATTCCGACCGCGAGGCAAAGCAAAAGTTTTGTTTTTCCGTATTTTCGAAAGGCAAGCGCACAAAGGACAAAGACGACTGCAAGTATAAAACAAAGCAGTATGGCCTTTGCTGCAAACGCGATGCCGGATAAAAAAGCAATCGAAAACCAAAAGAAATACCGCTTTCCCATCTTATTTTTCTAAAAATGCTTTCAGTCCCTCCATGTTGTTTTCGGCAACGCGCCGTCCTTCCCGGTACGCCTTCCAAAGCTTTTCCGGATTTTTTTCAATTCTGTCGATCTCCAGTGCTTTTTCGGGACGAAGGACAAACACCTCGCCCTTCTCCTCTTTTTCCCGAATGTACGCCAACGTTTCGTTATATACGTCGGGTCTTTCCGCCATAGCGTCCACTAAATACGGGTATTTGCGAAGGAGCAGGCGCAAAAGCCCGGCGCCTTTTTTCTTCTTTGTATACGTAAGGGGTCTTGTCAATACCACCACGTTTTTGTCATAGCCGATGCCCTCCATAAACCGAAGAGGCACAGAGTCAGACATCCCGCCGTCCAAAAACAGTCTGTCGCCAATTTTTACAGGGCGGGATACAAGGGGCATAGAGGCAGAAGCACGCATCCAGAGTAAATCTTCGCCCCGCCCGGTGTCACATCGCCTGTAGACGGGCATCCCTGTTTCAATATCGGTGGCAACGACGTAAAACACCGCAGGATTTTTTTCGTATGCTGCCTCGTCAAAGACGTCCAGCGTTTCGGGAAGCTCCCGATAACAAAAATCCGCGCCGTATAAATCCCCCGTTTTGAGAAGGGAATACATACTGCAGTACCGCTTGTCGCGGCAATATTTTGTATTATATCGGATAACTCTGCCCACCTGCCCGGATTTATAGTTACAACCAAACACCGCCCCTGCCGAAACGCCGACAATACCATCAAACGTGATTGTATGCTCCATCATCACGTCTAAAACGCCTGCCGTAAACATACCGCGCATGGCACCACCTTCCAAGATGAGTCCCTTTCGCATGTTTTCCTTCCTTTCTTGTCAATTCGTATGAAAATAGCGTCTGTACTCCTGGGGAGACATGGAATACATGCTTTTAAATTGCTTTGAGAAGCTACAGGCATCCGTTTGCCCGATTTTTTTCATAATTTCCGTGATATACAAGTCCGTTTTCTCCAGATACCGCTTTGCCGTCTCCATTTTCAGCATTTTAATATACCGCGCCGGCGTCTGCCCCGTGCGGCTTTTAAAAAAACGAATAAAATGATTGGGGTGCAAATGGAATGCCGCACTAAGCTCAGCAACGGAAAGGGGCGTATCAATATGCTTTTGAATATATTTTAGAATTTCGTCCATACGCGTATCGGTATTGTTTTGGACGGGAATTTCCGTTTCGGGATGGGACAGGCGAATGTATTCTGCCAAGAGTGCCAAAAGAATGGATTTTACCATGATACGGTCCGTTAAGGTTTTGCTAGCGGCAATTTCCGCGTAACGGGAAAACAGTCGCGCCGTTTCTCCTTCCTCTGGCATTTGCACCGCATAGGGAAGGCCGGAAAGGGCGGCAAGTCCCGTATCCGGATAAATATCAAAATGCATCCAGTATTTTTCAAACGGCTCCTCAGGAAAATTGGAATAGGCGTGGGGCGTATCGGCAGGAATAAAAAACCAGTCACCCTGCTTTGCCAGATACGTCTGTCCCGCAATCGTCAGGCGGCACGTGCCTTTTGTAATACAGTAAAATTTATTCTGGGTAAACGTATGGGTTGCGCGTTCCCAAACTACGCCACGGGCCGGCGCAAAATAGCCGCCGAGGTTACATACGATATTTAAATTGGCAAAATACGCCTCATAAAACTGCATGAAAGCCTTCCTTTTCTGCGCTTGTTTTTGACAACAATCCAGTGCAAATCACCATTGCTTTTTTCATTATATCATGATATAATGGGCTTGTCAATTATATGAAAGGAGATTTTAGTATGCGAATAAACTATGAAACTGCTTACCCTTTAGAGCTTGAAAAAGCGAAGAAAGAGGGCTGGCCCATTCTGCTTCCGGTAGGCACTTTGGAATATCATTCCACCCATTGCCCCTACGGCTGTGACGGGCTTGTGTCCCTCGGTATTGCAAACGAACTGGCAGAAAAGACAGACTGTGTGATTCTGCCGCCTGTATGGTACGGCGTTTCAAGCTATGCCGTAGGCGGCCCTGAAAAGAATACGATAAACATGGATGCAGATGTGCTGGAAGCCTATGTTTACAATATTCTTTCTTCCCTATTTAAAAGCGGCTTTACCCGTAACATCAGTATTTTAATATTTCATCAGACCGAGGAATTTCTCCCCACAGCCCTCGCCTGCATGAAGGCGGCTAAAAAGCTGATTTTTGCCTATATGGAAGAAACGCGCGGCATCGGCTGGTGGGGCGACAATAAAAACGCGGCATTTTATGAAAATATGGCTGCAGAAGATAACCCGTGGAATTGGATTCGTGTCTTTAACGGTGCCCGTATGCCGCAGAATTACAATGCTGACCATGCCGGCAAATACGAATGCTCCATGCTGGAAGCCCTCTTCCCCGGCTCCATCAAATTGGAACGCCTCGATGCGGCGGATGACTGGTTTGCCCGAAACTCGAAAGAAATGAGCGTAGAAATGGGCCGCGAGCTTGTAGACACAGCCGTTTCTTCCATTTTAAAAGCATGGCGTGACGGCAGCCGCTGTTACTAAAAAAGGAGGATGTCGTATGCTTAGAGAAAAACCCATTGACCCGTTTTTATATTGCCAACCCGAAAAAACATTTGTTGAAGAACTGAAAAAGCCCGTACATAGCTTAAAACATCCGTATTTCGGTCCTCGTTCTATAGAAGAAGGGGAAGTAGATGTTTCGGGCATGTACCTTATGCCCGAATTTGAAGACGAGCTTTTAGAAACAGCCTATGCTGATTTCAATGTTTTTCTTACCGTTTACAAAATGGGTGGCACCCACTACCCTGTCATTACGAGAAGGGGCGAAACCTCTGTTTTTGAAGAATATAAAATTATGACGGACGAGGAAAAAACCATTCTCATTGCCGCCGATACGGAGGGCATTCGCCGCGGTCTTGTCTATCTTGAGGACGAGATGCGCCGCCTGGAAGGGCCCTTCTTAAAGAAAGGGGAAACGACGAGAACGCCCCATATGCGCGCCCGCATTTCCCATTGCTTTTTTTCCCCCATTAACCGCCCCCCGAATAACGGCGAAGAGCTGGCAGATGACATAGACTACTATCCCGAGGAATACTTAAACCGCTTGGTGCACGACGGCATAAACGGCGTTTGGATTTATACAAAGTTCTGTGACCTGGTGCCTTCCAAAATTATTCCCGAATACGGCAAGGACGCAGAAAGACGCCTCGATAAATTAAACCGCGTAATCGCAAAGTGCAAAAAATACGGCATTCGTGTATATGCCTTTGGCATCGAGCCTATGGCCATTCGCGGCGAAATGGCGGAAAAATACGCGGATATCGCAGGTGCCGGCTCCCATGACGGCCCTTCCTTCTGTACCGCCTCCGAGCGCGGCAAGGCATACTGCAAGGAAGCCTTTGAAACGCTTTTCCGTGCCTGTCCCGAGCTTGCAGGTGCCCTCATCTGCACAATCGGCGAGCGCACCACAAACTGCTCATCCGCCTATATCTACGATGACCTCAAAAAAGAAATGCACAAATGCCCGAGATGTAAGGACAAACGCCTTGCCGAGGTTCTCGCACAGGCTACGGATGCCATGCGCGAAGGTATGCGCGCCGCAGGAACGGATGCAGAGTATTTTTCCTGGACGTACGGCCACCGGGGCTGGGACTATGATGAAATTGAGGAATATGTCCGCCTTCTCCCGGACGATGTGGGTATGGTGCAAGGTCTTGAGGATAACGGCCGTTGCATGCAGCTTGGGAAAGAAAGAATGGCCATTGACTATTGGCTCTCCTTCATCGGCCCATCCGAAATGTTTAAAAGAACGGCACTGGCTGCCAAAAAATACGGCAAAACCCTCTTTACGAAAACCCAGGTTTGCTGTTCCCACGAGGTAGCAACCGTACCGTACGTACCCGTGCCCGGTATTTTGTTTGAAAAATACAAGGCTATGCACGAATACGGGGTCGAGGGTGTTATCCAGTGCTGGTATTTCGGCAACTACCCCTCCATGATGAATAAGGCTGCAGGGGAAATGGCATTTCTGCACGATTTTTCTGATGAAAGTAAAAAGGCTTTCCTGAAAGACCTCGCCGGCATTTACTGGGGCAAATCAAAAGCAGAGAAAATCGTGAAGGCGTGGGAATTCTTCGCAGAAGGCTACCTCCACTACCCCACCAATATCATGTTCAGCTACTACGGCCCCATGCATGACGGCCCCGTGTGGCTCCTCCAGCTACTCCCGAAAAACTGGCAGCTGCCCCAGTCCTGGCAGTACGGCGACCCCATGGACGGGGACAGAATTTACGAATGTCTCCTCAACGGGCATACGCTGGAAGAAGCCGTAGAACTTGCCACCATTCTGTCCGATAACTGGAAAAAAGGTCTTGCGACTATGCAAGAATTTATGAGACCGGACACAGAAGAGGAAAACGACCAGCGTCTCGTAGCAGAGGCCCTTGACTGTCAGTTTGAAAGCGGAAAGAATATTCTAAAATTCTACCTCCTTCGTGAAAAGCTGGGCCTTAAGGAAGGGGATGCAAATGCCATTTTAGACGAAATGGAAGCCATCGTACGGAAAGAAATCAAAAACAGCCGTCGCCTTTTCTTAATTTCCAAGCACGATGGCAGGCTCGGTTTCCATTCCGAAGCAGAAGGCTTCCGCTACTTCCCTGAAAAACTGGAGGCACGTGCCAAATATTTGGAAACGCTTCTGGAAACGGAATTTGCAGAAGTCCGCAAGAGAGTGGCAGAGGGCAAAGCACCGCTAGAGTACTACGAAGGCATTGAACCGGGTGCACCCCGATATACCTTAGGCAGTGGCTGGTCCGATTTTGCCGAGGGAAATTCACAGGTACGCCTTTGGGAGGACGAAGATGCTCTCTTTATCGAATTCCGCTCCAAAAAAGAGCAGGGCATTACGATTTCTCCCGAATTTCATCTCTTCCACTTTGAGGTTCCCGTCTATGTAAGAGAGAACAGCACGGCCTTTATTCCATGGCGCGTGTGGCAATATTTCTCCGTAAAACCCGAGGACATTCCGAAAGAACTGGAAAAATACACCGTAAACGTATTACCATCGTCGGAAGATTTCCCCGGCTCCCATTTTGAAATCCGTCTGGATAAGAAAAAATTCGGCTATACGGGCGGCCCGATGAAACTGGCAATCCACACGAATATAGACGAATTTAATCCCGACGAATATTGGAGAGTACCGAGTGAGGATGCCTCCTATCTCGGCAAATACGATATCCACCCGGAAATCTATATGTGGATAGACAAGGCCTGAGAGCGTTTGCTTCTTATTCTGTGTATTTTGCACAGGTTCTGTCAGTAAATTGGATACAAGTTTTCAAAAAAAGTAAAAAAAACTTGCAAATACTTTTTCTGTATGTTATAATAAAAAAACAAACGCAAGGGAAGCGTTTAAAAAATAAAAAAGGAGTGTTTTTATGAAGAAAATCGCATTATTTCTCACCTTGGTTCTTTTAATCGGCCTTATGGCTCCCTTTGCCGTAAGTGCAGATGAAACGACCGCTGCTCCCGGCTTCTCTGTAGAAGTAAAAAATGCCGGCTTTGAAGAAGGCACGCCCGGAGAGGCCCCAACCATTGAATCCGGCTGGGAACCCATTGGCAATGCTAAAATCACCGACAAGGTTGCTCACAGCGGCAAGTATTCCCTTGACCTTAGTAACGGCGAGAGTGGAGTAGACTCGGAAGCTCTGCAGACGATTACCAACCTTGAAAAAGGTGCAACCTATGAAATTTCCGCCTGGATTTTACTGCCGAACCATTCCGGGGTTGACTTTGGCTTCTGGCTCTATTATTCCTCCCTGGACTACTATGACTGGGCAGATGCAACCACACAGGTTGGTCTTGACAAGTCCATCCGCGGCGGTATCCTGCAGACCGACAAATGGATACGGTACAGCGGCGAATTCACACCCCCTGCCAATGCAAAATCCGTACTCATTGACCTTCGTAACAGATCCCACCCCACCGATTTCTACGTAGACGATGTGGAAATTCGCATGGTAAAAACCCCGAACCCCGTTAGTGCCAATACGGACGAAACTTTCTACTACACCGAATGGGAAACGGGCGTACTCGAAGGCGAGCCCCGTTTTCTGCCTGACGCCGCAAATGCCAGCGCCACGATTTCTCTTGTAACACCTGCCGGCGAGGAAACCCATACGGAAACGATTAAAGACCTGTCCAATGGCGTAAAGTATGTTTTCCGCACCGAATGGATGGAAGAAAAGGGCAAGCGGTATCATGTACGCCTGAAGGTCTATGATAAACCCGGTGCTGAACTCCAGAATCAGGACTTCCCCGTATCCCGCTTTGACAGACCTACATACCTTGGTGCAGACGGCGTGTTCCGCAAAAACGGTAAGGAAATTAACTTTGTCGGCGGCTCCTACGGTACAACGGAAATCGTAAATAAGCACCCCGAAAATGGCGGTGTTACCGTAATTCAGCTTATTGGTAACGAAAGTATCTCTCGCGAAGAAAGAATGAATCAAGCCTTAGAGCAGGGTATGTTCGTTCTTTTTAATCTCTATTCCGAAGGAAAAAGTGCAGGTCATCCGGACAGAATTGAAAGCGTGAAGAAAACCGTTGAAACTTGGAAGGACCACCCGGCACTCTTTGCTTGGAAGATTCAGGACGAGCCTTACCAGAGAGGCAACACCGACGAGGAAATGATTGCGGCTTACGAAGCGATTCGTAACATTGACCCCCATCATCCCATTTACTTCCCCGATTCTCCTCCCGGCGGCTATGAATGGTGCTTCCGCTACTGTGATATTTTCGATATCGACACATATCTAGGTCCTGACGACGATGCTGGCAGAGTGTTTTCAGAATATTTTGATATTGCAATGAAAGCATCCAAAGGCCGCAAGCCCTTCTCCATCGTACTCCAGTTCTTTGAATACCTCGGCTATATGCCCACGCTCGACGAACTGCGCCACCAGACCTACCAGGTATTCTTCTCCGGCGCATCCGGCTTCTTCTTCCATTGCCTCGGCTGGGAAGGCTCTGACCCGAACACCTCACTTATGGTGGACAGACCCATCTGGCAGGAAGTTGTAAACGAATGGGCACCCTGGGAACAACAGTTTATGTTTGACTGTTTTGTAAACGGCAAATATAAGTTCTTAAATTACATTAAAAATGATGACGTAATGTGGGCAACCTTTGCAGACGATAAAGACATTTACGCCATTTGCTTAAACCGTAACAAGAATAAGGCAACAACTGCACAAATTCCGCTTGTAGACGGCACAGGCACCGTAAAGGTTGACGGCTTTAGTGCAGTTCGTATGACCGGCGAAGAAAAGACCATGACCGGAAACGGCACACTGACTCTGGAACTTACACCCATGGAAGCCGTAGTTTGGAAGGTTACACCGGCAAACGCCATTGACACTTCTAACCTCAAGACAACAAAGTACAGAGACATGCTCTCCTACGCTTGGGCTTACAACGCAGTTGCAACCCTCGATGAAAAGGGCATTGTAAACTCTGTTTCCGATAACTGGTACGGCCCGGGTCAAAACATTACCCGTGGTGACTATGCAATGTTCCTCGTTCGCGCACTCGGCCTTG
>JAZNHR010000054.1:0-4699 GCA_045577075.1 Clostridia bacterium
CCGGTAATCGCAACTGTTTTCACGCTTTCACCTCGCAGTGTTTCTAAATCCGAATACAACAAATCAACCATAGGCCTACGGCCATGGCTGATTGAAATGCTGTTTGTTTCAGAAAATTAGGCAGCGATTGCTTTGAGCTTCAGAGCCATCTGCGACTTTTTACGAGAAGCCGTGTTCTTATGCAGAACGCCCTTTGCAACAGCCTGGTCCAGTTTCTTCACTGCGAAGCGGTATGCAGTAGTAGCGGCAGCAGCGTCTTTGCTTGCAGCAGCAACTTCAAAACGCTTAATTGCAGTCTTCAAAGCAGACTTAATCATCTGATTTCTCAGCGTCTTCTTTTCGATTACAAGAACTCTTTTCTTTGCAGATTTAATGTTAGGCATGATTTCACCTCCCGGTCTTCAGTAACGTCAACTAGTATAACACATTTTTTTCCTAAAAGCAAGGCTTTTTTTTATTTTTTCAAAAAAAATCCGTTTTTCCAATTTTTCCCTCGTGTATTTTCGCCCAAATTACACAAACTGGGAAAGGAATCAAGTACGGCAAGCGTAAAGAAACTTTACATGTTGCCGAAATAAAGGAGTTGGATTTTTTGGATAACACCGCACTTGTTCTTGTAATCCTTGGGGCACTCAACTGGGGTGCCATCGGTTTGTTCGGCGTTGACATTTTAGGTACGCTTTTCGGCGGACAGGCCTCCGTTCTTTCCCGGATTATCTTTTCCGTTGTGGGACTTGCGGGGCTTTGGAGCATTACGCTTCTGTTTAAGGAAAAGCTTCCTGCACACCGCTCCGAATAATCTCGGTTGCACGGGCAAGCACAGCTTTGCGCCGTGCATCTACATAAAAAGAAAGGAGGCGGCGTATGGCAGAAGAAACAGTTGCAAAAGGGACGGATGCCGTTCCGGACGGCAGTGCAAGTATAAAGACCGCTCGGGGAAATCTCCATTGCCTTACGGTGATTGGGCAAATTGAAGGACATATTCTTCTGCCGCCGCAGAACAAATCCACGAAATACGAGCATATCCTGCCCCGGCTGGTCGCTATTGAGGAAAGCCGGGAAACAGACGGCCTTTTACTTCTTATAAATACCATGGGCGGTGACGTGGAGGCAGGGCTTGCGATTTCGGAAATGGTGGCAGGCATGCAAAAGCCGACGGTTTCTTTAGTCCTCGGTGGCGGCCACAGCATCGGTGTTCCCCTTGCGGTGTCTGCTGATGTTTCCTTTATTGCTCCCACCGCCTCTATGACGCTCCACCCTATTCGATACAGCGGCACCGTTATAGGCGCACCCCAAACCTTCGAATACTTAATGCGAATGCAAGAGCGCGTTATTCGCTTTGTGGCAGCACATTCCAAAATGCAGGCAGAGGATTTTCGCCGCATGATTTTGACAACAGGCGAGCTTTTAGGGGATGTTGGCACCGTGCTTTTAGGGAATGACGCTGTGGAATGCGGTCTTATAGACCGGGTGGGCAGTATTCACGATGCCATAGAAACCCTCTACGATTTAATAGAGAAACAAAAGGATAGGCCGTCACAACCGTGACAGCCTATTTTTTACTTTTCGATTTTAACGGTTTTCTCGATTTTGTCTACCAGCATATCGAGGTACGCACCTTCGTAATTTTCAATCTCGCCGGCATCACAAGCGGCTGCAAGTGCAGGGCTCATGGGAATACGAGAAATCGAATCAATGCCGTATTCCTTGGCAAAGTCTTCCACATGGCTTTCGCCGAAAATGTTATGCTTGCCGCCGCAGTCAGGGCATTCAAAATAGGACATATTTTCCACAATCCCCAAAATGGGAATGGAAAGCATTTCTGCCATACGAACGGCTTTTCCTACAATCATCCCTACAAGCTCCTGGGGCGAGGTGACAACCACAATGCCGTCAAGGGGCAGGGACTGGTAAACTGTCAGCGGTACGTCGCCCGTTCCCGGGGGCATATCCACAAACATGTAATCAACGTCTTCCCAAATTACGTCACTCCAAAACTGCTTTACCGTGCCTGCAATCACAGGGCCGCGCCATACAACGGGGTCTGTATCGTTTTCCAAGAGAAGATTTAATGACATAATTTCAATGCCGGTTTTGGTAACAACAGGCAAAAGACCCGATTCAATGGCCTTTGCACGTTCTTGAATGCCAAACGCCTTCGGAATGGAAGGGCCGGTAATATCGGCGTCCAAAATCGCGGCACTGTATCCCTTCTTCTGCATACCGACTGCCAAAAGACTCGTCACCAGCGATTTTCCGACGCCACCCTTTCCGCTGACAATGCCGATAACCTTTCGCACACTGGACATGGGATGGGGGTCCGCCAGAAAGCTCTGGGGTGCCGTGCGCTCACTACAGCTGGAGCTGCAACTGGAGCAGTCATGTGAACAATTTTCACTCATAGCTTTCGCCTCCTTATTTCTTCCATATATCATACCACAAGCTGGGTCGTCTGTCAACTTCAAATATTACAAAAAGATTACCAAACCGTGTATTTCCTTTAGCAAAAAACCCTTGCGTCTTGACAAAAAAGCAGAGAAAAGGTATGATATAGAGTATACTAGTATACCCGTTTTAATTTTAAAATATCGGAGAGAAAACCAATGATAAAACGAATATTTGCGCTATGCTTATGCCTTTTATTTATTGCCATTCCGGCCTCTGCATCTTTTGACTCGGAGCTTGCCGCCTTCCCCGAAACGTGGCAGGCAAGTCTTCGTGCGCTGCATGAAAAATATCCCGAATGGATGTTTGTTGCGGTGCCCACGGGGCTATCTTGGGACGAGGTTGTAAAAGCGGAGACAGGAAAAAAGAGTCTTGTCGAAAAATATTATAACACCCTTCTTCGAAATACCGGCGAAGGACATTATAACCCTGAAACAGGTGCCTATACATATCACGATGCCTCTACATGGGTGTCCGCCTCCGCAGCTGTCGTAGACTACTTTTTAAATCCTGCCAATTTTTTTAATGAAACATACATTTTCCAGTTTGAAGCCCTGTCCTATGACCGGGATTACCATACCATTGAAGGCGTAGAGCTGATTTTAAAGGGCACCTTTATGCACGAAGCCCTCATTTCCTACGTGACCGCTGACGGCACTAGCGTCGACACCGAGAAAACATACGCCGAGGTGATTATGGAGGCGGCAGAAAAGAGTGAGGTAAGCCCCTACTATCTCGCCTCCAAAATTCGAACCGAAATTGGCATTAAACCCTCGGGGAGTGTAACCGGTACATATGCAGGCTACGAGGGGCTTTATAACTTTTATAACATTGGTGCAAACGATGGTGCAAACCCGATTGCAAACGGTCTCAACTGGGCAAGCCTTGGCAAATCCTACGGCAGACCCTGGACCAGCCCGGAGCTTTCCATTATAAATGGTGCCATCTGGATTGGCGAGCTTTATATTTCCAAAGGGCAGAACACCATGTATTTTGAGCGTTTTAACGTCGCCCCCGGCACCGGCTACGCACTTTATACGCACCAGTACATGACGAATGTGTACGCCGTGGCAGGGCAGGCGCAGTCCACCTATGCCGGCTATCAGTCCGCAGGTACCCTTGCCGATTCCAAGGTTTTTTACATTCCCACCTTTGAAGATATGCCAAAAGAGAATACAACCGTTTCCTTCTCCGGCGTCCCCTTCATCGAGGGCACTTGCACGGGGGGCGGTGTTAATGTGCGTTCAGGACCTTCCGTTCTGCATAATACAGTAGGCAGACTGGGAAGCGGAGAAACCGCCGAAATCATCGGCGGCGCACGTACGGATTCCGCAGAGCGCATGCACATGCTGGAAAACCCCTACTGGTATAAAGTACAGGTTGGAGGGACAACCGGTTATGTCAGCGCCTCATACATAACGCTAAAGCCGTCATTGACACTCCGCCCGGGCGAAACAGCAGACCTTTCCCCTGTAATCTCCGCAAAAGGCGGTACCATCTACTGGGAGAATACAAACCGGAATGTCGTATCGGTCAGCGATAGCGGCGTCCTTGCCGCCAAGAAAAGCGGCACCGCCACAATTTATGCCTTTCTATCCGGCGGCGGCATGACGGCCGTGAGCGTGACTGTAAAAGATGACGCGACGGATGAAAAGGACCCGGCTGAAAACAATCCGGAAGAGAAGGATCCGGAGACCCCGCCGGTCGATGTCCCCGCTACCCCTATTCACTTTACGGATATGGAAAACCATTGGGCGAAAGCAGTGGTAGCATCTGCCGTCAGCATGAAGCTGTTTCAGGGCACCACAGAAACCACCTTCTCCCCGGACGAGTCCATGACACGCGCCATGTTTATTACCGTTTTAGGGCGGCTTTATGAGGCCATGGGAAAAAGTACCACCGCAGACGTTTCTGCCCTTCCCTACCTTGATATCGAGCCATCTGCCTACTATGCATCCTATGTTGCCTGGGGCTATGAGAAGAGTATTCTTCCCTTTGGAGAAACGGCAATGTTCAGCCCATCGGCACCGGTTACCCGTGGCGAAATGGCACTTGCCGCCTATAATTTAGGCAAGCTGACAAAAGCCGATATGACACTCGACCGCAGAAAAACCGCTAAATTCACCGACTATGGAGTGTTAGATTCTAACGTGCAGGCGGCTGCGACGTGGTGCGTCGGCAAATCCATTATAAACGGCATGGGGGATAATCTCCTCTGTATGGATGCTACTGCCACAAGAGCACAGGTGGCACA
>JAZNHR010000055.1:0-17414 GCA_045577075.1 Clostridia bacterium
GCCGCATCTATAATTTTTCCGTTTTCATCCAGAAGTATAATATTCGGGTTTCGACCTGCAAATTCCGCAATCAGCTTTTTTTCGGTTTTGTCACCCATTTCGTTATAGACACTGACAGAAAGGCAAAGCATTCTCTCAAAATCCGGCTGGGTAATATCCATAATTTTACCGCCTGCGAGGTGCTTACGGAGAAGCATACAAAAAAGAGGTGCCTCCGGCGGATTCTTTTTCCGCACCTCGGTAATATGCACCCGCGGGTTTGCGTGCCCTGCGCTAAAGAGAAGACGCAGGTTTTCCCTGGGTGTGCGAACGGCTAGGGTAATTTCATCCCGTTCCGGCTGATAAACTTTATCAATTCGCCCGCATAAAAGACGGCTGCGAAGTTCCGCCTGCATACAGGCAATGGCAAGGGCATCCAGTGGCATAATTTTCTCCCGTTTTTTCGTTTTTTTCTATTGTACCATATCTTTTTTACCCCGTCAAGTGCACAAAAAAGTAAAAATAGCGCGTGAGATATCGTGAGATAAAAAGAGAAAAACAGAGAAAACGAGAGCAATATAAAATAAAAATAAAAAATTTCCAAAAAAGTATTGACAAAATAAAAAAAGTGACGTATAATAGGCAAGCACTAGAAAAAAAACGGAGGTAAAAGCACATGAGTAGTTTTATGGCAAAGCCGTCTGATGTAAAAAGAAGCTGGTATGTTATCGACGCGGCAGGCAAACCTGTGGGCCGCGTAGCAACAATTGCCGCTACGCTCCTGCGTGGCAAGCATAAGCCCACCTATACACCCCACGTTGACTGCGGTGACCACGTTATCGTAATCAACTGTGACCAGGCTGTCTTTACCGGCAAGAAGCTGGACCAGAAGTCTTATTACAGACACAGCGGCTGGGTTGGAGGCTTAAAAGAAACAAGCGCACGCGCAATGATGCGCACAAATGCCGACCGTGCAATGTTCCTTGCAGTAAAGGGCATGGTACCGGACACCACAATCGGCAGAGAGGCACTTACGAGACTTCGTGTCTACAAGGATGCAGAACATAAGCATGCGGCACAGAAGCCCGAAGTTTGGGAATAAGGAGGTAACAGATTATGGCAGAGAAAACTGAATTCTACGGAACCGGAAGAAGAAAGAAATCCGTTGCCAGGGTACGCCTTTTCCCCGGTACGGGCAATGTGACCATTAACGGTCGTGACATTGACGATTATTTCGGTCTCGAAACCTTAAAGACTATTGTTCGTCAGCCCCTGGACGTTGTTGGCCAGCTTGGCAAGATGGACGTTGTATGTAAAGTAGCAGGCGGCGGCGTAACCGGTCAGGCAGGTGCAATTCGTCACGGTATTGCAAGAGCACTGCTGATCGTTGATGAAAATAACCGCGCAGCTCTCAAGAAGGCCGGCTTCCTCACACGTGACCCGAGAATGAAGGAAAGAAAGAAATACGGTCTCAAGGCTGCACGTCGTGCACCGCAGTTCTCGAAGAGATAGTTTTTCTTCGGACATCGATTCTTTTGTGCTATTTCTGCACGGAGCAGAAATAGCAGTTTAAGTGTGATATCGGAAGGAGGGAAAAACATGAACAAGGCAGAACTCGTTTGCGCAATCGCAGAAAGCACAGAACTTTCCAAGAAGGACGCTGAAAAGGCACTCGCTGCTGCAATCAGCACCATTACGGATACACTCGCAGACGGCGGCAAGGTACAGCTCGTAGGCTTTGGTACCTTTGAAACCCGTCAGCGTGCAGCCAGAAAGGGTAAGAACCCCCAGACTGGCGCAGAAGTTATGATTCCTGCAGCAAAGGTACCGGTATTTAAGGCCGGTAAGGCACTGAAGGATACCGTAAAATAACTTTTAAAGTCAAAAGACCGCTTCCATATGGAAGCGGTCTTTTTGTATGAGGATTTGCCGTCAATGCTTATTCTGCATCTGTATCCTTGGATTTTCTGTATACAGCACCCAGAAGAATGACTACTGTGAAAATTATGAGATAGAATAACACCGGGAAGGAGAATGTACCTTCTGCCTTTGCGGCAAGATAGGGCGTAATGCCGTGGGCATATACTGCGGCAAACACCATGAACAAGCAAGCAACGATGGAAATGGCAGGCAGAATAAACCGCTTAAATGTGCTCATTTCTTTTTCCTTTTTCATCCATGCAATAAAGATGGGAATGTACATGGCGTAAATTGTAACAATTGGTAATTCGGAAGAATCAAAGTTAAATAGACCAAACCAGCCTTCCGTAAGATTGGCACCATAAAAATATACAAGCCATATAGCACAAACGAAGAGACCCCATATAGCAGAATTCGTGGTCATGTTGGTAGCTTTGTCAATTTGCCCGAATGTTTTGGGCGAAGGGCCTTCCCCACGCGCTGCAATGGCATACATGCCGCGCGTTGCCCCGACCATAAGCCCGTTTAAGGTACCAAGGCAGGAAACAACAATACAAATATTCAAAAGTGTGCCGCCGATGGCGCCGAAAATATTTGTAAATGCAGTTGTTGCACCTTCGCTAATCAGTACTGCATTGGTTGCGCCTCCGGCTACGCCAATAAAGTATAAAACATATGCACTAACGACTATAATTGCACCAATAATTAGGGCAATCGGCAAATTTTTCTTCGGATTTTTCAGTTCTGCATTGATAGAGGTCGCTACAATCCAGCCCTCATATGCGAAAACTGTGGCAACTACTGCCGCAAACAGACCACTGCTTGCCGAGCCGCCAACTGCTTCCGTAACAACATTTGTGAAATTGCCGGTAAGTGTGCCGTTTGCAAGACCCACTATTGTTCCTACAATGGCCATTAGCGTAATGGGAATCAGCTTAATTATGGTTGCGCTGACCTGAAATTTGCCGGCAAGCTTCGGAGACAGTGCATTCATGGTATAGGATGCAATGAGGAAAAATCCGGCAAGGGCAAGCACTTCAGGGCCGACCATACTCCAGCCGAAAAGAACGCCTAAGTATCTTGCGGAAACCCATGCTAAAACGGAGGTCATGCCGGGATAATAGACGTTTACCATAAACCACGCGATGTAGTAGCCGTAGCCTTTACCGCAGGTTGCCTCCGCGTAGTCAACAACGCCGCTGACTTTTTCATACTTTGTTGCCATGACTGCAAACTGTGCGGAACAAATAATCATCAAAAGACCTGTGATGACCCAGGCTGCAATTCCCAAGGTCATGTTTCCCCCGGTTGCCGCAAGGACGTTTTGCGCTTTAAAGAAAACACCGGAGCCAATTACTGTACCAACGACCATACAAATGGCGGTTGGCAAACCATACTTTTTTGTAAGCTTTTCCATTTTCTTCCTCCTTTTGGTTTATGGATTCATCATAGCACGCTTCCGTTTAAAATACAATATTTCTAGCAAATTCAAGAAAATATTTTTGCAAAAAATAAAAAAAATGTATTTTTTTGTATGAAAAAGCAAAAAGAGAACAGTTTTTCCTGTTCTCTTTTTATTTACAAGCACACTTTTATGCTTTCTTCGTATAGTCCACATGCAGCATTTCGTGTTCTCTGCCTTTTATAATCTCGCTGTATAAGGTCTTTAAGATGGGGTTCTGTTCTGCGCGGCGAATGCTTAAAAGTCTGTCCGACTTATAAAGGCCTGCGCTTCTTGCCACCTTTTCCTGTTCCATGGCAAAGGGCTGACCGCCGCCGTTGATACAGCCGCCGGGGCAAGCCATAACTTCAATAAAGTCAATCTGCTCGCCATCCTTTACGCGCTGGATAACGGCTTCAACATTTGCAAGACCGCTTACAACGACGATGTGGAGTGCTCTTTCCCCATACATAAGCTTAAATTCTTTAATGCCGTCGAGCCCTCTCTGGCCGCAGTTTGCCACCGTGAGAATTTCCGCACGGGATTTATTGGCAACCACGTGGCGGAGAACTGCTTCCGTAACACCGCCCGTAACACCGAAGATAACGCCTGCACCGGAAATCGTACCAAAGGGCATATCAACAGCTTCCGGCTCCAGCGTATCAAACATAATGCCGGCTTCTTTAATCATGGACACAAGCTCCTGGGTGGTAATAACAGCGTCCACATTCGGTGCGCCGTCCATTTTAAATTCATCCCGTGCCGCTTCAAACTTTTTAGCCGTACAGGGCATAACGGCGACGTGGAACGTCTTTTCTCCCTTTTCCTTTGCCTGGTCCTTTAACACAGATGCCATCATCTGCATGGGAGAACGGCAGGTGGAAATGTTGGGGAGAAGCTCGGGATGCTTTTTCTCGCAGTACTGAATCCAGCCCGGGCAGCAAGACGTAATCAGCGGCATCTTCTCGCCCGATTCCAGTCTCTCCATAAACTCTGCGCTTTCCTCGAGTACCGTAAGGTCTGCACCGAGGGAAGTATCATAAATTTCATCAAAGCCCATGCGGTGAAGGGCAGCAACGATTTTGCCCATAACGTCATCGCCGTCTTTTACGCCAAGTTCACGCCCGAGAGCAACACGAACGGCAGGAGCAACCTGTACGGACGTTTTGACAGCCGGGTCGCTAATTGCCTTCCATACGGGGGCAATGTTATTTTTAACAACAATAGCACCTGTCGGGCAAACTGCTACGCACTGGCCACAGCCTACACAGGGGCTTTCGGACAAGGGCTTGCCGAACGCAGTGCTGATAATCATGTTGGAGCCGCGGTAAGCAAAGTCAATGGCGCCGACATTTTGGATTTCGTTACACATACGCACACAGTCACCGCAAAGAATACACTTGCCGGCATCACGGGTGATGCAAACAGAGGAAGTATCGTCCTCGGCGGTAGATTTGGCTGTATTCGGGAAGCGAACGCCTTCAATATTAAAGCGCATGGCAAGGTCCTGCAGCTTACATTTTGTGTTGTTTTCGCAGGTCGTACAATCGCGGCAATGGTTTGCGAGGAGTAGCTCCAGAATATTCTTTCTGTATTTGCGAAGGCGTTCTGTATTTGTTTTAATCTTCATACCGGCACGGGGCGGTGTGGAACACGCGGCACTCAGGCCCCCTCTTTCATCTTCTACCATACACATTCTGCACGCACCGTAAACAGAAAGCTCGGAATGATAGCAGAAGGTAGGCATTTTTACGCCGGTTTTATTGATGAGCTCCAGAAGGTTTTTTTCTCCGTTTATTTCGACAGGAATCCCGTCTATGATTACATACTGTTTTTCTGTCATCTCTTTATACCTCCTTTATCGCTTTGAATGCACAAGCAGAAATGCAGCTGCCGCAACGGATACATTTGGAAAGGTCAATCGTAAACGGCTCTTTGATTTTGCCGCTGATTGCCTCCACGGGGCACTGCCGTGCACACTTAGAACAGCCTTTACAAAGGGCAGGGTCAATCACGATTTGCTTCAGCTTCTGGCATGCACCTGCCGGGCAGCGTTTTTCATAAATGTGGGCTTCGTATTCATCCCGGAAGTTCTTAATGGTGCTGACAACGGGAGAAGGTGCACTCTTCCCGAGACCGCAAAGGGCGGTTGCAGAAATCGTGTCGGCAAGCTCCAGGAGAAGCTCGATGTCGCCGTCCTCGCCTTCGCCTGCAACGATTCTTTCCAAAATGCCCAGCATACGCTTTGTGCCTTCGCGGCAAGGTACGCATTTACCACAGGATTCGTTCTGGGTAAAGTTCATGAAGAAGCGTGCAACCTCAACCATACAGGTATGCGAATCCATAACAACAAGACCGCCAGAGCCAATCATGGCGCCAACCTTTTTGAGCGTATCAAAGTCAAGGGGCAGGTCGAGGTGTTCTTTTGTAAGACATGCACCGGAGGGGCCGCCAATCTGAACGGCTTTAAACTCGCCGTCACCGCGCATACCGCCGCCGATATCGAAAATAATCTTGCGAAGAGTTGTACCCATAGGCACTTCAATAAGACCCGTGTTTGCAATGTTACCGGTTAAGGCAAACGCTTTGGTGCCGGGGCTTGTTTCCGTGCCGATACCGAGGTACCAGTCCGCACCGCGGTTGATAATTTCTGCAACGTTTGCATATGTTTCTACGTTATTTAAAACGGTGGGCTTATCGAAAAGACCATGCTCCGTTGTTCTCGGAGGCTTAACACGGGGGAAGCCGCGTTTACCTTCGATAGAAGCGGTCAGCGCACTGCCTTCGCCGCAAACAAATGCGCCTGCGCCGCGGCTGATGTGCATATGGAAAGAAAAGTCTGTGCCCAGAATATGGTCACCAAGAAGACCGATTTCTTCTGCCTGCTTGATGGCTGTACGCATTCTTTCTACTGCCAACGGATACTCTGCACGCACATATATGTACCCTTCGGAAGCGCCACAGGCAACACCTGCAATCATCATGCCTTCCAGCATTCTGTGGGGGTCGCCTTCCATGATACTTCTGTCCATAAATGCACCCGGGTCACCTTCGTCACCGTTACATACAACGTATTTAATCAGTTCCTTCTGGCGCTTTACCTGGTCCCACTTTCTGCCTGCCGGGAAGCCGCCGCCCCCACGGCCACGAAGGTTAGACTTGGTGATTTCAGAAACAATATCGTCCTGAGACATATCAAATAATGCTTTTTCAAATGCCGAATAGCCGCCAATTGCCACATACGCACGAATAGATTCTGCATCGATTTTACCGCAGTGCTCCAAAACGACGCGGGTCTGCTGTTTGTAGAAGGGAATTTCGTCCTGCTTTGCATAAGAAACGCCGTCCTTTTTGCAGGCAAGACGCTCAATGTGTTCCCCGTTTACAATCGTCTTTTCTACGATTTCTTCGCAGTCCTCAAGGCGTACCTTTGTATACAGCCAGCCCTGGGGGTCAATGCGGAGAAGGGGACCCATTTCGCAAAAGCCGTGACAGCCGCTTTTGTTTAGAGCTACGCTCTCGCCGTGGGGGTCTACTTCCAGTTCAACGGCCACATTGACGCCTTTTTCTGCCGCCAGTTCCCGCAGTCTGTCATAAATCTTTAAAGAACCGCCTGCCACACAACCTGTGCCGGCGCAAACAATGATTTTCTTCGTCTGCAGTTCGTACGCCTTTTTCGCTTCGTCCCGAAATGCAATTAAATCCTGTCTGTTTTTAAGCATTCTCGATTTCCTCCTTCAGTGTTTTTAAAAGCTCGGAAGCCTTGTCGGGCGTCATGGCGGAGTAAACCACGTCATTTACCGTCAGAACAGGTGCAAGGCCGCATGCGCCGAGGCAGGAAACCGTTTCCAGCGTAAAGTTTAAATCATCCGTGGTCTTTTTGCTTTCGCTAAGACCCAGCTCTGCACGAAGTCTTTCTAAAATCGGAATAGACTTACGAACATGGCATGCCGTGCCGTCACAAATCTTAATGACGTACTTTCCTTTCGGGGAAAGAGAAAAATTTTCATAGAAGGTTGCAACGCTGAAAATGCGCGCTTCGCTCATTTCCAGTTCTTTTGCAAGATAGGGGAAAATCTCCCGGGGAAGATAATGGTACTCTTCCTGGATTTCCTGTAAAATGGCAATGATGGCCTGCTGTTTTTTCTCGTGGTTTGCCAAAATTTTGTCCACAACCGAGAAATCAAATTGTCCGTTCATTTTTCTTTACTCCTTCTTTTTATTTTTTCATAAGGTACTCGTCAATGGCACGTGCCGCCGTCTTGCCTGCGCCCATAGCACTGATTACGGTTGCGGCGCCCGTTACGGCATCGCCGCCGGCGTATACACCTTCTTTGGAGGTAAGCCCGTCCTCCGTAACGATAATACCGCCACGGCTGTTGACTTCGAGTCCCTTTGTTGTATCTTTTATGAGGGGATTAGGCGAGGTACCGATGGACATAACCACTGTATCCACATCCAGCACATATTCTGAATTCGGTACGGGCACCGGTCTTCTTCTGCCCTTTTCGTCCGGCTCTCCAAGCTCCATCTTAATGCAGCGTATCCCTGTAACAAACCCGTTTTTCGGGTCTCTGGGGTCATCGGGATTTTGATAGCCCAGAATTTCCACGGGATTTCGGAGAAGCTGGAAGTCGATGCCTTCTTCCTGCGCGTGCTCCACTTCTTCTTTTCTTGCAGGCAGCTCTTCCATGGAACGGCGGTACACAATGTATACCTTTTCTGCTCCTAGGCGAAGTGCCGTTCTCGCGGCGTCCATGGCAACGTTACCGCCGCCGACGACTGCCACCTTCCCGCCCTTCATAATGGGGGTAGTGCTGTCCGCACGGTACGCCTTCATAAGATTGCTTCTCGTTAAATATTCGTTTGCGGAATATACCCCTTTTAAGGATTCGCCGGGGATATTCATAAAGTTCGGAAGCCCTGCTCCCGAGCCGATAAACACGGCTTCAAAGCCCATATCGAAAAGCTCGTCTACGCTTAAGGTTTTGCCGATAACCACGTTGGTTTCCACCTTGACACCAAGGTCCCGAAGGGTTTCTACTTCCTTTGCAACGATTGCCTTCGGCAAACGAAACTCCGGAATGCCGTATACAAGCACGCCGCCGGCAGTATGAAACGCTTCAAAAACCGTAACGTCATAGCCTTTCTTGGCAAGGTCACCTGCGCAGGTAAGGCCCGAGGGCCCCGACCCTACAATCGCAACCTTTTTGCCGTTTGATGCCGGTTTTTCCGGCTTTTCTTTCGCATTTTCATTATGCCAGTCCGCCACAAACCGTTCCAGTCTGCCAATGCCGACAGGCTCAAATTTAATGCCCAGACTGCACTTGGATTCACACTGGGTTTCCTGGGGACATACTCTGCCGCAAACTGCCGGCAGGGAAGAAGATTTCGTAATCACCTGATAGGCGCTTTCAAAATCTCCCGTTTTAATATGGGAAATAAAATCAGGAATTGCAATGTTTACAGGGCAGCCCGCTACACAGGGCTGGTTTTTACAGTTTAAACAGCGGTTTGCCTCGCCCACCGCCATCTCTGCCGTATACCCGAGCGCTACCTCGTCAAAGTTATGGGCACGCACTTCGGGCGCTTGGGTCGGCATTTCATGCTTCTTCGGTTCTATTGCCATTTTTGTCTCCTCCCTTACGCGTTTTTAAATAAGTTACATGCCGCATCGTGTGCATGGCGTTCAAAGTCCGCATACATTCTGCCGCGACTCATGGCCTCGTCAAAATCAATTTCGTATGCGTTAAACTCCGGCCCGTCCACACAGGCAAACTTCGTAATCTTTTCGCCGTCACGGTTTAAGGTAAGACGGCATCCGCCGCACATCCCCGTGCCGTCAATCATAATCGGGTTCATGGAAGCGGTAACGGGCACACCGAAGGGCTTTGCCGCAAGCGTTACAAACTTCATCATAATAAGCGGCCCGATGGTGATAATCATATCAAACTGCTCGCCGCCCTCCAAAAATTCCTTCAAAGGAACGGTGACGTTGCCGTGCCGACCGTAGGAGCCGTCGTCCGTCATCAAAACGAGTCTGTCCGAGCAGGCTTTGAATTCGTCTTCTAAAATTACCAGATTTTTGTCGCGGAAGCCGATAATGCTTGTAACCTCTGCCCCGAGGCGATGGAATTCCTCCGCCACGGGCATTGCAATGGCACAGCCAACGCCGCCGCCCACAATACAAACCTTTTTAATGCCTTCCGTATGTGTGGCGCGCCCTAAGGGGCCGACAAAGTCTTCTATGCTCTCCCCTTCTTTTTTAGCCCCGAGACGCTTTGTTGTACCGCCGACAAGCTGAAAAATAATCTTAACCGTACCCTCCTCGGGGTTTGTGCCTGCAACGGTTAAGGGGATTCTCTCGCCGTCCGCCGAAACGCGCAAAATGATAAACTGCCCGGGTTTTGCCTTTGCCGCCACAAGGGGTGCTGCAATTTCCATTTGTACGACCGTAGGATTCAGTTCTTTTTTTCGTACAATCTTGTACATTTTGTCTCTTCCTCTCCTGAATAATTTATGCCAAAGCCGCTGTTTTCGCCGACTTTTTATCATATCTGTACATCTTTATAATTATAGCACAACTATTTGTATTTGTACAGAGTAAAAAAATTTTTTTCGTTTTTTTCGTTTTTTAGTGTAATGCGCAAATGGAAAAACAACCCCCAAAAAATGGAGATTGTTTTCTTAAAGCCTATAAATCTAAAAAGTCCTTGCGGTAGTTTGCGCCGCAATGCTCCGCAATCCGTGCCATCTCCGCATCCTGCATGGTATTGATGCGGTCAAGATGTGCCGTAAGCATATAAATCTGCGCCGCCTTTTCTACCGTTTCCACCAGACCAAACGTTTCGTCTATTGTTTTGCCCGCTGCATATACGCCGTGCACGCCCAAAATGACCGCCCGAAATTCCTTCATTTTTTCTGCCGTTGCCTCGCCGATTTCCGTCGTGCCGCAAAGCATCTGTGGCAGAACGCCAACACCCTCCGGGAACGCTGCAATCCCTTCCGTACACATGCCCCAAAGCGAACGGGTAAATTTCTTGTCGTCCAGCGCGTGCACAAAATGCATCGCCATCGTGTTTGTGGGGTGACAATGCAGGATAACACGATTCCTCGGGTCTACAGAAAGTCTTGCCGCGTGGCTTATGAGATGTGCCGCCAGCTCCGACGTAAAGGTGCCGCCATCCTCATACCCCCAGAGAAGTGCCGCCGTCGCCCCATCCTCTAAAATTCGGATAATACCCAACTCTCTGGCAGGGTTATCGTGCGCGTTCCGGAAATATGTCCCCTTCCCCGTTACCACAAAGTATTTCCCTGCCAGTGTCTTTGCCGTAAAGCCGATGGGAATGGTGCGTTTAATCCAGCTGCCACCAAGGACGGCTTCCGCCTCTTTTTCTTCCAGCATAAAGCTAATGCTTCCGCCGTTTCGCACAGAATAGCCGCGGCGATACAGTTCTGCCGAAATGTTTCGCATCTCCGTAATAAATGTTGCTTCCGAAATGTTTTTCATACTTCTTGCCATTCCTTCCTTATACATTGTTACTTTTACCGTATAAAAGCCGTAACGCGTTGCCCCGAACGTATCACACTACGCCTATACACCGTGCAACGCCTATGGCAACAACGGCCACAAAGCAGCCATGTCGCTAAGCCCCAATACACGTCCCGGAATGGGAAATCGTGCCATCATTGTCATGTGCCGCTGCCATAGCATACGCAACATCTACATCTTTTGCATCCATGACGGGTGCAATCGCGGCAGTAGCCGATGCCCCTATAATATGAAATTTCTTTAAACACAATGGCCGATTTAGATATCCGTTTTCAACATGCAATCTTTAACAAAATAAGTATATCATATTCAGGAAATAAAATCAACAAAAAGACGGTCCTGTTGCAGTCATTCATACTTTGTAGCCACAAAAGAATTGAACCCATCTGTTCAAGTCTGTATTGAATAGGCGATTTTCTTTTTAGCGTTCGCACAGGATTTATGTAATTAAGATAACCAACAGCCTCATCCATAACTTTTTGTAAGTTGTCCCACTTGCAATATTGGAAGTGGGGCCTTAGAACATTTTTTCCCACTCCAACGTATTTTTGAAAGATTTTACAACTCAAACCAAAAAAGCCCTCCTGATTGGGGGCTTTTGGGTGCGTTATTTATTTTTCAAACGAAAGTTCTGGTTCCTGCGTGTGTAACACCGTGTAACTGAGGCAATCCTTTCCTTGGGACCAACCGTCTATAAGACCTTCTGTCGGATGCAGCTCACCGGAAGAATAGAGCATAATCATCTTCCCATTCCAATCCATGAGGGCATAATATACAATACCAAATTTACTTTCCTTGTAAATGATTTCTTCAAAGGTTTCCTTTCCACCTTCAGAAACAATCTTGCCGACGTGTAGATTACATCTCCACGTGCGGACAGTGGAATAGCTTTTGGCTTTGGGGGAAGAATAGGCAAGATATAAATCTCCCTGATAAGTAAAGAGATAGGGCCTTGTATCGGAAGGCGTAAGAGCGAGCGTACTCTGTGTCCAGTTGACGCCGTCTTCTGAATACAGTAAGTTTTGCCTGGTTTCTTCCGTCTCCTCCGTAAAGGCATCACGGCAAAACACCCAGAACTTCCCGTTATGATAACACAGCATAGCCTCGTAATTTGCTCTATGGGGAATGACGGAATTGCACGTCCATGTATCCCCATCTTCCGTTTTTACAAACACGGGACCATTCGTGTTCCCGCCGCAAAGCACGCTGTAGTAATGCCCGTCTACTTTGGTCATGGACGACGTCATGTTCAACGACTCAAAAAGGCCAAAGCCTTTCTCCTTTAAAAATGTATTGACATTTTCGAGACTAAGGGCGACGGGTGCGGCCTCATCGTGAAACTTAAAATACACCGGATGGATATCCCCTACCTTGAAGGTTTTCTTATCAACATCTTTATAGTAATACGTCCATGTCGCCACATCAACAGCAAACACACGGAGCGTTTCTGTATTAAGTTCAATTAGATTGCATTCTGACAAACAGTGACCGGAAAAATCATCCTCATCACTGAAGACTGTGACCCACTCTACGTTTGTAGGCTGCAAAACAGGGAACTTGGCAAGCTTTATCAGCTGACTGCTCTCGCCAATGGATTTGTCGCTTGAAAGATAGGTGGCATAGACCCTTCCTGTAGCATTATCCACAAAAATTTCAACTGCATTTGCCGCCATTTCGCGGAGGCCATCGTTAATCATAACGCGGTTCTTAAATTGCGTGTTTTCCATTTTCATTCTCCTTTACCTGCATTTAAATTTGTACTATTTATTGCCGAGTAAATACCCAAGTTTTGTCCACTGAATGGCTTCCTTCCCCTGCTCTACGGGATGGCCGTCCTCAATCCATGCCCCGCCGTTTTCCGTGGAAAGCGCCTGCGGACAGTTGGAAAACGCCATATAAAGGTCCCCTCCAATATTTACAAGTTCATGCTCCACAACGCCGTATTTCGTAAACCAATCAAAAATAACTTCTCCATCATAGACAATTTTGATAGCGTTACGGTTATTATGCATTTTAGGGAAGTTTTCAATAGCTTTATCACTTTTATAGTTATAAACGACGAGGGGTTTCCCGTAATATTCAATAATATCAGGGCGGGACTGAACGCCGTCTTCAAAAATTTTTGTTTCCCACGTTTTACCGCCGTCTTTTGAGACGGTAAATGCCGCATGTCCCGTGCCGTGGTCATCCGGTGGAACACGGTACATGGCAAATATACCGTCATCATTGATGAAATAACGAAACTCATACGTCATAGGTTCAGGGCAAATGGCAAAGGGCACCAAAACATTATCCTCAATTTTACAAAGGATGGGGTAACCCAAATCATCCTCTGAAATGGCTGTGTACAGTTCCCCTTTATATCTTGTCACCTTATTTACAATGGGTTCCATATCACTTTCCACACCCAATCCGTGTTTGGCAAGATAGGACTTATATGACGTATTATTAAGGCGCACATCCCCCGTTTCCGTACGCAAAAACATCTCCTGCCGTTCTGAAACGGTGTCGGTTTTAAAATCATAATCACGATAATAGGTTGCCAGTTCCCCACGCGAGGTTGTAAAAAGAATGCGGGTTTTAGCGTCTCCCACCTGATAATGGGCGTTACAGATAACGCCGCGTGACTGCCCGATGCCTTCATCAATAATTCGACGGCGCGCATTTTCCGGCTGCGACGGGGAAAACACAGACAAACAAATTTTACCTGTAGATTCTCCATACCGTTTCGGCAGACCTGTCATATAACTCACAAACACGAGTCCGTTTTCCAAATCATAGACTGTCGCACTTGAGCACGCCGCTGTTTCTGTCAACCCATCATTGATTTGTACCATGTTCATATCGTAGAACATTTTCTTTACTCCTTATTATTGTTTTTTGAAGGTATTCGATTTTTCCTGTTTAGCTCAATAAGGGCCATCCTTCTTAAATCATCACACACAGGTTTCACTTGCACTCATTATAGCATACGCTTTCTAAAAATGCAAGGTAGAATGCATCGAATTTTATTCGAATTTATTTCAATTGTATTTGTAAAAAATCTTGCATAATAAAGCGTCAAAAGAGTTAAAGTACATGACCCCACGGCTCATCACAAAGCTCGCCTCCGTATCCCCACCGTTTCAAAAGCGCTTTCAGGGCGTGCGGAGGTAACTCCCGAAACTGCTGAACAAATCCGGCGGATTGCAACGGAAACAGGGTGTTTTAATGAAAAAAACAAACGGAAACCGCAGGTGCGCACGTAGCGGTTTATATGTATGCCTTTGACAACAATAAATGCCGCGACCTTATTTTCTCTATCGTTCTTTGCAATGCGGCGGGCGGCATTATCATGTTTACGATATAAAAGCTGGGCATCCCCATTCTGTGTTTCGATTACACAGAAGATTCAGCCTAATGTGTTTTTGAATGTTGACTGGCAGGTCATTTTCAGTATATTACATTAGGAGGATTTTTCATTATCGGTTAACCTTTATGGAACCACGTGACTATCGCGTGGTTTTCGTTATACAAAAAGGGCAATATTACTAAGCGTAACATTGCCCTTTTTATTAGTCTGCCATATTATCAAAGTAGCCCTGTACCAAAACGACAGGGGTGCCTTTATCGCCCGAGCCGCTTGTAAGGTCACAGAGTGATCCGATAAGGTCGGTAAGCTGGCGGGGTGTTGTACCCTGGGATGCCATATTGCCTACAAGGTCGCCATCCTTCTGCTTGATTGCATTTTCAATTGCATTTTTGAGTTCCTCGCCGGAAAGAGCGGCGAAATCGTTATCAGCAAGGTACTTGAGCTTCAGCTCATTGGGTGTGCCTTCAAGGCCTTTCGTGTATGCCGGGGAAACGATGGGGTCCGCAAGCTCCCAGATTTTCCCCACCGGGTCTTTAAATGCGCCGTCACCGTATACCATAACTTCCATATGCTTGCCGGTGCGGTCTAAAAGCTGTTTCTGAATATCTTCCACAAGGTCAAAGCATTCCTGGGGGAACAGCTTTATCGTTTCTTCCGTTGCCTTATTCGAGCCCAAAAGACCGTACTGTGCGTTAAAGCCACTACCGTCTACCGAGGCAGTCATCAGGTCATCCAGTCCAAATATGCGCTTTGCACCTGCCGCCTTTAAAATGCGCTTCGTGCGCGCACGGGTATGAATGTCGCAGTTAATTACGTTTTCCGTGTAGTCTAAAATTACTCTGGGATTATTGGCAAGAACAATTTCTGCTTCTGCACCGCATTCCCGAATGAGGTCCCCGTAGTATTTTACATAGTCAACACCTGTAAAGGGGTGAAGATTTTCGCCAAACAGTTCTCTGTACTTTGCTTCGCTTAAAACATCGGAATAGGGATTGACTCCGGCTTCGTCCAGCTTATCCAAAGAAACGAGGGCATTGCCCACCTCATCACTGGGGTAATTCAGCATGAGTACAATTTTCTTTGCACCCTTTGCAATACCGCGCAGACAGATGGCAAAGCGGTTCCGGCTGAGAATCGGGAAGATTACGCCCACCGTTTCGCCGCCGAGCTTTTCTTTTACATCCTTTGCAATCGCATCTACGCTCGCATAATTCCCTTGTGCACGGGCAACAACGGATTCTGTTACCGCCACAACGTCCCTGTCGCGCAGCGCAAAGCCTTCTGCCTCCGCAGCCTCCACAACACTATTTACGACCATGCTCGCAATATCGTCCCCCTCACGGATAATGGGGCAACGAATCCCTCTTGAAACCGTTCCTGTTTTTCTCATATTTATTCTCCTTTAGGCTATTGACATTTTGTTCTGTTCCCATTATAATACAAATATACACATAAGTAAAATAGATAATACTTACCACAATGATAAGAGGTGCTTATATGAAAACGAAACTGGACTACTACCGGATTTTCTACGAAACGGCACGTTTTTCCTCTTTTTCTTCCGCGGCACAGCATTTATATATTTCCCAGTCTGCCATCTCCCAATGCATACACCAGCTGGAAAGCGATTTGCAGGTAAAGCTCTTTTCACGAACCAGCCGAGGTGTATCTCTCACGAAAGAGGGCAAGCTGCTGTTTGAAAAAGTCGACGGCGCAATGCAGGCAATCGAGCAGGGAGAGCTTCTAATGGAACGACTCCGCCATCTGGAAAGCGGCTCGCTTTGCATTGCGGCAGGGGATACGATTACCTCCCACTTCCTTTTGCCATATCTCGAAAAATTCCACGCGTCCTTTCCCCATATCAGCATTGAGATGGCAAACTCCTATTCCTCCCATATGCTCCAGCTTGTGAAGGAGGGAAAGGCTGACCTTGCCTTTATTAACCTACCCACGGAGGATGATTCCCTCGCGATTGAGACGTGCCTTACGATTCATGACATTTTTGTGTGCGGTAAAAACTTTAAAGCAAAAAAGAAGTATACCTTCGAGGAAATTGCAAAGTTGCCGCTGATTCTTCTGGAAAAGAATTCGTCAAGCCGGCATTTTCTGGACACGGCATTTTCGGAAAAAGGCATTGCACTGCATCCTCAAATTGAAATTGCGGCCCATGACCTTCTTCTTCGCTTTGCCGCCATTCACCTCGGCGTTTCCTGCGTGGTGGAGGAATTTTCAAAAGAGAGTCTCCAAAATGGCACGATCAAAAAGCTGGACCTGAAAACACCGCTCCCTGCAAGAAGTATCGGTTGTGCATATCAGAAGGATCTCCCTCTTTCTCTTGCCGCGAAGGCGTTTTTGAGCCTGATTCGAGAGGGCATATAAAACTTACGCAGATACATATATTCAAAAGGTGCAGAGATATAGTGCGCTTCGGCGCCATGCTCGCATCCCAAATCAACACATCAATAAATATCCCCCCGTGAAACGGGGGATATTTCATTTTCGGGCAAAGCCCTACACTTTACTGGCTGCGCACAAGTGCGCTTTTTATTGGCCTGCCAGCCATGCATCTGTTACTTGTTACCCATAAATGGGTCCCGCGGGTCAAACATCACAAGCTGATCTGTTTCTTTATCTCTCGTTAATTGTTCTGCTATATATGCTTTTATTGCTTTTGTATTTTTCCCCGCGGTATCCACATAGTATCCCTTACACCAAAATTCGCGGTTTCGGTATGCAAACTTCATGTTGCCCCACTTTTGGAATATAAGCAAGGCGCTTTTTCCTTTCAAATACCCCATGAAACCCGAAACGCTCATTTTGGGCGGGATACTTACCAGCATGTGGATATGGTCTGGACACACTTCCCCTTCAATTATTTCTACGCCTTTCCATTGGCATAGTTGCCGTAAAATCTCCCTTATTTCCAAGCGCTTTTCTTCGAAAAATACCTTTCGTCTATATTTTGGCGCAAACACTATATGGTACTTGCAATCCCATTTTGTATGTGCTAAACTATTAGTGTCTATGGTTACTTTCTTCATAGATAAATCCTCCTAATGTGTTTTTGGTTTTGACTGGCAGGTCTTTCCCATTATAGCACATTAGGAGGATTTTTTCACCGGTAAACCTCTATTGAACCACGCGACTATCGCGTGGTTTTCGTTATACAA
>JAZNHR010000056.1:0-45989 GCA_045577075.1 Clostridia bacterium
CTGACGGCAGGTGTAGACGTAGACACGACGGCGATTGAAAAAAGTATCGACCTGCTTTTATCGGGCAAGGTAGAGTACGAATTTCGCACCACGGTGTGCGCGGAACTTCACACAGAAGAGGATATTGCAAAAATTGCCGCCCGTATCCGTGGGGCAAAGGCATATTTTCTTCAAAATTTTGTAGATTCGGGAAATTTAATCGGCGAAGGGCTTTCTCCTGTTTCGGAGGAAAACATGATAAGAATGCGCCTTCGCGCACAACATTTTGTGCCTGCGGCATCCATTCGCGGAGAATAAACACAATATATGCAAATTTTTCTTGACAACACACCCTATATATGGTATAATGAAACCACGCGAATGAAAGAAAGGAGAAGAAAAAGATGTATAATGTTATTAAAAGAGACGGAAAATCCGTTGATTTTAAGCTTTCCAAGATTAGTGGAGCAATCACCCAGGCATTTGACGCATGTAACAAACAGTATAATTCTGACATCATAGATTTTTTAGCACTGAAGGTCACGGCGGAATTTGAGCCGAAAATCAAAAACAACAGTATCACCGTAGAAATGATTCAGGACAGCGTGGAATCTGTTCTGATTAAAGCGGGGTATGACGAGGTTGCAAAAGCCTACATTCTCTACCGTAAGCAGAGAGAAAAAATCCGTAACCTCAGCGAAACCCTTCTCGACTACAAGGAAATTGTAAACAACTACCTGCATATCAATGACTGGCGTGTAAAGGAAAACTCCACGGTAACCTACTCCGTTGGTGGTCTTATTTTAAGTAACTCCGGCGCCATTACCGCAAACTATTGGCTGAGCGAAGTGTATGACGATGAAATCGGCGATGCCCACAGAAATGCCGACATTCATATTCATGACCTTTCCATGCTGACAGGGTACTGTGCAGGCTGGTCTTTAAAACAGCTTATACAGGAAGGCCTCGGCGGCGTTTCGGGTAAAATCACCTCCGCCCCCGCAAAGCACCTTGCCACCCTCTGCAACCAGATGGTAAACTTCCTCGGTATTATGCAAAACGAATGGGCAGGCGCCCAAGCCTTTTCTTCCTTTGACACGTACCTTGCCCCCTTTGTAAAGGCGGACAACCTTTCCTACGACCAGGTGAAGAAATGCATTGAGTCCTTCATCTACGGTGTCAACACCCCCTCACGCTGGGGCACACAGGCACCGTTCTCCAACATCACCTTGGACTGGGTTGTGCCGAATGACCTTGCAGAACTGAACTGCATCATTGGCGGTAAGGAAGCAGACTTTAAGTATAAGGACTGCCAGAAGGAAATGGATATGGTCAACAAGGCGTTCATCGAAATCATGATTGATGGTGACGCTAACGGCCGCGGCTTCCAGTACCCCATTCCAACCTACTCCATTACCCGTGACTTTGACTGGTCCGATACGGAAAACAACCGTCTCCTGTTTGAAATGACCTCGAAGTACGGCACACCGTATTTCTCCAACTATATCAACAGCGACATGGAGCCCAGCGACGTTCGCAGTATGTGCTGCCGCCTTCGTCTGGACCTGCGCGAACTCAGAAAGAAATCCGGCGGCTTCTTCGGTAGTGGCGAAAGCACCGGTAGCGTCGGCGTTGTAACCATTAACATGCCGAGAATTGCATACCTTGCCCAAAACGAGCAGGAATTTTATGCACGCCTCGATAAGATGATGGATATTGCCGCCCGTTCTCTCAAAGTAAAGCGTACCGTTATTACAAAGCTACTCGAAGAAGGCCTTTACCCCTATACAAAGCGCTACCTCGGCACATTTGATAACCACTTCTCCACAATCGGTCTTGTAGGTATGAACGAAGTAGGCCTCAACGCCAAGTGGCTGGGTGCAGACCTTACGGACGAAAGAGTGCAGGCATTTACAAAGGACGTTTTAAACCATATGCGTGAACGCCTTTCCGACTATCAGGAACAGTACGGCGACCTTTATAATCTGGAAGCTACGCCGGCAGAATCTACCGCTTACCGTCTTGCAAAGCATGACGTAAAGAAGTTCCCGGAAATCCGCACCGCCTCTGACGGCACGGACGGCACACCCTACTACACAAATAGCTCGCACCTCCCGGTAGGCTACACGGATGACGTGTTCTCTGCTCTCGAAATTCAGGACGAACTGCAGACGCTTTATACCTCCGGCACAGTTTTCCACACCTTCCTCGGTGAAAAACTGCCGGATTGGAAAGCAGCGGCAACACTGGTTCGCAAGATTGCGGAAAATTACAAGCTGCCCTATTACACCTTGTCTCCCACATACTCTGTATGTAAAAACCACGGCTATATTCAGGGTGAAAAATTTGTGTGCCCCGAATGTGGTGAAAAGACAGAGGTTTACAGCCGTATTACCGGTTACTACCGCCCCGTCCAGAACTGGAACGACGGTAAGAGCCAGGAATACAAAGACCGCAAGGTTTATAATGTAGAAGGCGCGGCAGAAAGAGACCTTTCCAAAAAGGAAACCGAACAGGCTGCACCGTGTGCAGAGCCGGGGGAAGCGAAGGACGGCGTGTATCTCTTTACAACCGCCACTTGCCCCAACTGCAAAGTAGCGGCCGCCACCCTTGATAAGGCAGGCGTTCAATACGAAAAGCTACTGGCAGACGAAAATGCAGAGCTTTGCACAGCCCTTGGCATAAAGCAAGCCCCCACCCTTGCCATCGTTTCCGGCGGCGCAGTAGAGAAATATACAGGCGTTTCGGATATCAAAAAGTACCTAAGGGCATAAGGAGAAACCATGTTTGATATTATCATTGTCGGCGGCGGCCCGGCAGGGCTGACGGCGGCGGTATACGCCCGGCGCGCAGGCAAAAGCGTGCTGGTCATTGAAAAAGAAACCTTCGGCGGGCAGATTACCTTCTCGCCGAAGGTGGAAAATATTCCCGGCTTTGCGTCCATTAGCGGCAGCGCATTTGCAGAGAAGCTGACGGAGCAGGCAATGGAACAGGGCGCGGAGGTTGAATGCTGTGAAGTCCTCGGCATTGAGGACGGAAGTGTCAAAAAGGTCATCACCGATGATGGCGTATTTGAGGCACGCGCAGTAATTATCGCAACCGGCGCACGGCACCGCCTGCTTGGGATTCCTGACGAAGAAAAGTTTATCGGGGACGGCATTTCCTTCTGTGCCGTATGTGACGGCGCGTTCTATAAAGACCAAACGGTAGCCGTCATCGGCGGCGGCAATTCTGCCATGCAGGAAGCACTCCTTTTAGCCGAACAATGCAAGAAGGTGTATGTGTTCCAGAATCTTTCGGACTTTACGGGCGAAAGAGCACTCGCAGACCAGCTCATGGAAAAAGAAAATGTGGAAATCCGCTTTGAAACGGTAGTCGATTCCATTATTGACGAGGACGGGTTTTCGGGCATTCGCATTAAAGGTGCAAACGGGGGCGAAACAGAAGAAGTCCGTGCTGACGGCATGTTTGTTGCCATCGGGCTTGTACCCCAGAACGAGCCGTTTGTCGGCGTTTTAAACTTAAACGCTTACGGCTATGCCGATGCGGACGAAAGCTGCAAAGCGAATACGCCCGGCATTTTCGTTGCAGGCGACTGCAGAAGTAAACGCATCCGCCAGGTGGCAACTGCCGCCGCGGACGGCGCCATCGCAGCCTTAGCCGCTTGTGATTATGTAGATAGCTTATAAACGCATAGCATATCGTATGTAATACAAAAAACTTCCCAAAGCATAGATTTCTTTGGGAAGTTTTATTTATCTCTCGTATAATTCTATCGCATCCTTGCCGTCCGTTTCGAGAAGGGAAACGCGGACGATTTCTGTTTTCGAGGTGGGAATATTTTTCCCCACAAAGTCAGGCCGGATAGGAAGCTCGCGGTGTCCTCTATCCACAAGGGCGGCAAGCTTGATTTTTGCAGGTCTGCCGAAATCCAAAAGGGCATCGAGCGCTGCACGGGCGGTACGGCCTGTGGAAATCACGTCGTCAATTAGAATAACTTCTCGGCCCGCAATGTCAAAATCAATACTGCTTTCGGAAACGACAGGGTCTTTCTCAGGGGTAATATCGTCCCTGTAAAGGGTAATATCCAAAATGCCAACGGGTACGCGAATACCTTCAATTTTAAAAATAAAATCGGCAAGGCGTTTTGCCATGGGAACGCCACGGGTTTTAATGCCGATAAGGCATATCCTTCCCGTGTTTTCTGTGTTTTCCAGGATTTCATGGGCAATACGCTTAAGACTCCGCCCCAGAATATTTTCATCATATAATAGAGATTTAAACGTCATGTTTTGTCCCCCAAAGTAAAGGCGTTTTTCTTTTTATCGCTAGTATAGCACAAAGGCAAAAACTTGTAAAGACATTTCTAAAAAATCTTGCAAAGAACGAAAAAAAATGGTATACTGATAAAAAAGGAGGATGGAAAATGATTACACAAAAAAAGGATATCATTGGATTTCTTGACGATAGCCAAAAGGGGCTGACGCTCCAAATGCTGACAGAGGCACCGAATAAGCCCGAAAAGGTGGAGATGTATGCCCGTGCCATTTTAGTACCCGGTGGCGAGGTGTTCTACCATCAGCACGAGGGTGAGAGCGAAAGCTACTATATTTTATCCGGTAAAGGCATTTATAATGATAACGGCACAGAAATGGAAGTGGAGGCCGGGGATATTACCTTCACGCCCTCGGGCGGTTCCCACGGCATTAAAAACGAAGGGGAGGAAGACCTGCATTTTATTGCTTTGATTGTGGCAGACTAAAAAAAGACGGCTTTTAAAAGCCGTCTTTTTTTATCCAACCTGTAAGTCAAGCCGCAGTTTATCCGCAATCAGGGCGATAAATTCGGAGTTTGTGGGTTTACCTTTATTGTTATTTACGGTGTAGCCGAACAGGCGATAAAGCACCTCGTCATTGCCGCGCATACAGGCAACCTCAATGGCATGGCGAATGGCGCGCTCCACTCTTGAGGGGGACGTGTTATGCCGGCCGGCAACCCGTGGGTAAAGCTGTTTCGTAATAGCACCGATAAGCTCGGCATCGGCTATGGACATCATAATGGCATCCCGAAGATACTGGTAGCCTTTTATGTTTGCAGGGATTCCTACAGAATGAATGGTGTCCGTGACAGAACGCTCAATACGGCGGCGACGCGTTTCCTCGTCCGCAGCCTGCGGTACACCGGGTGCGGCCGATTTTGCCGGGGCACAAACGCCGCGCAATCGATCCGCGACCGTAGCAGTATCAAAGGGCTTCATCATGCAAAAATCTGCGCCTGCCTCTATGCACATACGCATAGTGGTATCGTGCATGGCAGCAGAAAGCATGACAACGTGGGGACGAACAGGGAGGGGCATACGTTTGATTTCGCAAAGGGCACTAATGCCGTCGGATTTTGGCATCACAATGTCAAGAAGAACCAAATCGGGGTGCAGTTTTTCTGTAAGGCTGACTGCCTCTTTGCCGTCTCTTGCCACGCCGACGACCGAAAAGCCATCTGCACGCATCAAAGTATCTTTGAGCAAATCTATGAAATTTGCATCATCATCTGCAAGTAAAACTTTAATGTTTTCTTTCAAAAAAAGACGCTCCCTTCTGGAAATATTTTCCATTCTTATTTTACAATATTTTCCAATTAAATGCAAGCTTTTTTTCAAAATTTTCAAAAAAAACCTCGTAACACCCGATTTTTCTGGGGTTACGAGGCTTAAAAATACGAAATATCAGTTTTTCAAGCTGTGCATGGGTGCTGGAATTCGACCGCCGCGTGCAATCATTTCCCCGCATCCAAAGCCATTTATGGGCATAACGGGGGCAGAGCCTAAAAGGCCGCCGAAGTCTACCGTATCGCCCACCTTTTTGCCGGGAGCAGGGATAATGCGAAGGGCGGTTGTCTTTGTGTTGACAACACCGAGTGCCACCTCGTCGGCAAGAAGGCCCGAGATGGTTTCGGCAGAGGTGTCACCGGGCACGGCAACCATGTCAATGCCTACGGAACAAACACACGTCATAGCCTCCAGCTTTTCAAGAGAAAGGGCACCGCATCTCACAGCTTCAATCATACCGGCATCTTCGCTGACGGGGATAAAGGCACCGCTAAGACCTCCAACATAAGAAGACGCCATAACCCCGCCCTTCTTCACTGCGTCATTTAAAAGGGCGAGTGCCGCCGTTGTGCCCGGCGCGCCGCATTTTTCAAGGCCGATTTCCTCTAAAATATAGGCAACGCTGTCCCCGACTGCCGGGGTGGGCGCCAAGGAAAGGTCCACAATGCCGAAGGGAACGCCGAGGCGGCGAGAAGCTTCCGTTGCCACAAGCTGACCCATACGGGTAATTTTAAAGGCGGTTTTCTTAATGGTTTCAGCGACTGTACCAAGGTCCGCCCCCTTGACTTTCTCAAGGGCACATTTTACAACACCGGGGCCGCTGACGCCTACGTTTATCACACATTCCGGCTCCCCTGCGCCATGGAATGCCCCTGCCATAAAGGGGTTATCCTCTACCGCGTTTGCAAAGACCACAAGCTTTGCACACCCCATGCCGCCGCTTTCCTTCGTGCGTTCTGCCGTCTCTTTTATGATGCGGCCCATTCTGGCTACGGCGTCCATGTTAATGCCGGCCTTTGTGGAAGCAACGTTTACGCTGGAGCAGACGAGGCTTGTTTCAGAAAGTGCCTCGGGAATCGTTTCGAGGAATTTTTCTTCGCCCCCTGTAAAGCCTTTTTGCACAAGAGCGGAGTAGCCGCCGATGAAGTTTATGCCGGTCCCGTTCGCCGCGCGGTCGAGGGCGTGGGCAAGGGGGAGATACGCGCCGGATGCCTGTCCTATAATGGAAATGGGCGTTACCGATACGCGCTTATTGATAATGGGAATGCCGTATTCTTTTTCAATATCCTCACCGGTTTTTACAAGATTTCCGGCACAGCGCATAATTTTATCATACACCGCATCTGCTGTTTTTTGTGCATCACTATGGATGCAGTCGAGAAGGGAAATCCCCATTGTAATGGTACGCACATCCAGATGCTCCTGGCGTATCATGGTGATGGTTTCTAAAATTTCAGATGTGTTTATCACGCTGCCGCCCCCTTAAATTCTGTGCATGGAGTGGAAAATATCGGAGTGCTGAATCGAAATGGACACGCCGATTTTCTTGCCCATTGCCTCCATCTCTTCTTCCAGCTCCGCGAGGGTCTTCTGGCTTTCGGAAATATCCGTCAGCATAATCATGGTAAAGATGTCCTGCATGATGGTCTGGCTAATGTCCAGAATGTTAATTTTATTTTTGGCAAGGAGGGCAGTGATGTCCGCAATAATACCGACTCTGTCACAGCCCAGTACCGTAATAATGGCTTTCATAAAAAAATGCCCCTTTCCGAATACAATTTTAAAAACATTGTACCAGAAAAGGGCAATTTTGTCAAGAATTACTGTTGTGCCAAAGCGAAATCCAGCTCCGGCTTTTCGCATTTTTCACGCATCGCCTGCATTTCGCCTTCTTTTTGTGCTATAGCGGCACGGGCATTCTCGTCCCCTTCGGCGGCGCGGGCAGAAAGGGCGTTTGCCTCCTCGCACAGTGCGTTATATGCCGCGGTGCAGTCCTCGATGATGGCGATTTCCGTTTTAACAGTATAGCCGGCATTAGACAGTGCAGTTATGACGGCATTTTCGCCACCTCCTTTGGCACTTTCAAAAAGGGCTTTTGCAGCCGCGTCCTCGGCTACAAAGGTTATGCGATAACGGGCAAGGGTGTCCACGGACGCATACGGGGCAGAAACGTCGGCAGCATACAGATATGGTGTAGATTCTGCCGCAGGGGCAGCTTTGGCACCGGGCATAATTCTAGTGTTTTTTGCCGCCGAAAAGGCTGTTTCCGTTGCCGGTACAGGGCTTTCGGAAGGGGCAGAGGGCGTTTCTGCCCCGGTATACACCAAAGATTCATTTTGCACGGGGTGCTGAGGCGCCGCGTGGAAAACCGTAAACAAAAGAAGGCACGCCGCCAAGGCGGAATACATCGGCCATGACGTCAAAAAGCCGGGCAGACGGAATTGCCGTTTTTCTGCCGCCGCGTTTTTTCGTACTGCGGCGAGGACCTCGTCGGCAAGATGTTCGGGGACGGGGACGTCAATTGACCGCACCGTTTGCACAAGGGCTTCCATGTCCTTATGTGCCTTGCGGCACGAGGCACATTTTAAAAGGTGCTCCTTTGCCAGCTTTGCAGTGCGGCGGTCTATCTCTCCGTCAATATATGCACTTAAAACGGATAAAAAATCTGCGCATTTCATTTTTTGTGTTCCTCCTCACTGTTTACAGGACGTTTGGGAGAGGGGGAAAGTTCCTGGTTTTTTGAAAGTCTTTTGAAAAGAAGGGTACGGGCGCGAGATAGGCGAGATTTCAGCGTCCCTAAAGGACAGCACAGTGCCTTCGCCGCGTCCATATAGGAAAGTCCTTGCAGGTCGCAAAGGGTAATGACGAGCTTGTATTCCGTAGGGAGTGCATCCACCGCCGCCCGAACTACTTCCTGTTTTTCTCTTGTTATCGCAGTATCCTCAGGGGAGGGGGCGGTGTCCGGAATTTCCAGGAAAACCGTTTCATCATCGGGAGAAACGGCGCGGTAACGGCTTTTTGCACGTAGCATGTCCCGACAGGTGTTGCCACAAATTCTGCACACCCACGCCTTTATGGGGCAGTCTTCCCGAAAATGGGGCAACGCTTTAAAAACCTTGATGAAGGTTTCCTGCACGGCGTCCTTGGCGTCGTGCTCGTTTCCCATCATGGAAAAGGCAAGCTTATATATGGCGGGGGAAAGCTCGCGCACCAGCATTTCAAAGGCTACGCTGTCCCCGCTTTTGCAACGCATAATCCATTCTTCCGTCATAAAACGCTTCACTTTCTGCAAAAATAATTTGGTAATATCTTATAGCAAATGAAAATGAATTGCAAGGCTTTTTTAAAAATTTGACAAAGTAGTATTTTTTTTGTTATACTAAGTTAAACTAACAAAAAGGAGGCATTTCATTATGAAAAAATATGTATGTGACGCTTGCGGTTGGGTTTATGACGAAGCAGAAGGCGCACCCGACATGGGAATTGCACCCGGTACAAAATTTGAAGATTTGCCGGATGATTTTGCTTGTCCCCTTTGCGGCGTGGGCAAGGACATGTTTACGGAAGAATAAGAACTTCCCGCCCGATACAAGGGCGGGATTTTCCATAAGATGGAAGGAGCATGCGTATGCAAATGGTATGGATTACGGCGCTGGGCGTTGGCGGTGCCACCGTAATTGGCGCGTTGATTGGGTTTATCTTTCGCAAAATTTCCCATCGGTTTTCGGATATTGTGCTGTCCTTTGCGGCAGGCGTTATGCTTGCGGCGGCAGTCCTGGGGCTGATTGTCCCGTCCCTGTCTTACGGGGGGGAATACGGGCTTGTGTATACCGTCTCGGGGATTTTCTTCGGTGCGATTTGCCTGAATTTAATGGATAAACTCGTGCCGCACCTACATAAACTGGCAGGGGTGGAGCCGGAGGCGCATCGAGGTACGGGTGCCGGGCGCGTACTGCTTTTTGTTATGGCAATCGCCATTCATAATCTTCCTGAAGGGATTGCGGCAGGCGTTGGCTTCGGCTCCGGGAATACGGCACAGGCAATGCTCATTGCCGGCGGTATTGCCCTCCAAAATATTCCCGAAGGCATGGTGATTATCGGCCCCATGCTGGCAGCAGGCGTAAAGCCCGGGAAAACTTTTGTCATTGCCATGCTGACGGGGGTTGTAGAAGTGGTTGGTACACTCATCGGCTATTTTGCCGTAAGCCTTGCTTCCGCGATTTTACCGTTTGCCCTCGCTTTTGCAGGCGGTACAATGCTGTATGTCATCAGCGATGAAATGATTCCCGAAACCCACGCCCACGGCAGTCAAAGAGGGGCAACCTACGCCCTTTTGGTGGGCTTTTGCATTATGCTGATTACGGACGTTTTACTGGGGTAAAATCCAAAGTTTTCCAGAAAAAGTTAAAAAATGTAAAAAATACTGGACAAATGCGCGAAAAAGGTGTATAATACCAGATAGCAGAATAGAACTGCATCACTGTAAGTTTTAGATTGGAGAGTGAACAGAAATGAAACTAATTATCAAGCAGAACTATGATGAAATGTGTGCATGGGCAGCACAGCATATTGCGGCTGCCATCAATGAACACAAAGAGGACCGTCCGTTTATCCTCGGGCTTCCCACCGGCTCGTCCCCACTTGGTGTCTACAAGAGACTCATTGAGATGAACCGTGCCGGCAAGGTAAGCTTTAAGAATGTTGTAACCTTCAACATGGACGAATACGTAGGGCTTCCCAGAGAACATGACCAAAGCTACTGGTATTTCATGCATGATAATTTCTTCAATCATATTGATATTCCGGCAGAAAACATCAACATTTTGAACGGCATGGCAGAGGACCTCGAGGCCGAATGTCAGCGGTATGAGGACAAAATTGCATCCTATGGCGGCATTGACCTGTTCCTCGGTGGTAGCGGTGTAGACGGGCACATCGCCTTTAACGAGCCGTTTACTTCCCTTTCTTCCCGCACAGGCGTGCGTGCCCTTACACAGGATACGCTGATTGTAAACTCTCGTTTCTTCGATAACGACCCGGACAAAGTGCCGAAGACGGCACTTAGCGTTGGCGTAGGTACAGTATGTGACTCGAAGAAGGTTCTCCTTCTCATCAGCGGCCATAATAAAGCACGTGCCCTTCGCCACTGCGTGGAAGGCGGCGTGGACCATGCGTGGACCATCAGCGCCCTCCAACTCCATCCCTGCGGCATTGTTGCCTGTGATGAGGATGCTTGCGGCGAACTGAAAGTAGATACATACAAGTACTTCAAGGAAGTTTATAAAGACGAAAAGTAATTCCTAGCCGTAAAAAAGAGCTAACGGACAATATCCGTTAGCTCTTTTTTTATGCCTTACTTTTGGCAAGCTCCTCTTCTTCCAGCTGTCTGTACGCCACTTTGCCGACTAAGGTCTTGGGGAAATCCGCGCGGAATTCTATATCGTAGGGCATGGCATATTTGGCGATATTCTTTTTACAATGCTCGAGGATGGACTCTTTTGTTTCCTCTGTGGCAGGGGCACCCGGCTTTAGCACAACAAAGGCTTTCACCTTTTGCATTTTATATGGGTCCGGCACGCCGATAATGCAGCTCATATGTACGAGCGGATGGGCATCAATAATATTTTCCAGCTGTGAGGGGTAAATGTTATATCCGGAGGAAATAATCATGCGCTTCATACGCTGGCGGTAGTATACAAAGCCGTCGGCATCCATGGTGCCAAGGTCGCCCGTATGCAGCCAGGTGTGCCCGTCAGCGTGAGTCTGGAGGGCGTTCGCCGTCTCTTCCGGCTGATTTACGTATTCCATCATAAGGGTGGGGCCTGTAAGGCAGATTTCCCCTTCCTCGCCACAGCGTGCTTCGTTGATAGTGCCGGGGTTTACGATTTTATAGTACGTATCCGGGAAGGGAATGCCAATACTGCCTTCGCGGTAGGAGTCATAGGGCGTCAGGCAGCTTGCCGTGACACATTCCGTGGTGCCGTAGCCTTCTCTGATTTGGATTTTGGCACCGTGGTCTTTTAAAAACGCGTCAAATTTCTTTTTCAGCTCTATGGAAAGGGAGTCACCTCCGGAGAAAACGCCAAGGAGACAGGAAAGGTCTACGCCGTCCATGTCGGGATTTCGGAGAATTGCTTCGTACAGCGTGGGCACGCCTGCAATATAATTCGGGCGTTTTTGCTTTAAAAGCTTTGCATAGCTTTGGGCGTTAAACTGGGGGACGAGAATACAGCGGCATCCGGCAACGAGCATGGTGTGAATACAGACGCCAAGGCCAAACCCGTGGAACATGGGCATGACGGAAAGCATGGACTGCCCGGGCTTACAGGTGACGCTCATGGCAATCGTCTGGAGTGCGAGGGCGTTAAAGTTCATGTTGGAAAGTAAAATGCCCTTTGTGGTACCTGTGGTGCCACCGCTGTATAAAACGACTGCCGCATCCGCTGCCTTCTTCGGGCAGACATAATTGCCGATAAAGGATTTTCCATTGGCAAGAAAATCCTTCCACCAAATGACGTCGGCATCCTTCGGAATAGACGGGATTTTCCGCCCTTTTGTAAGGGCAAAGCCCACCTTCATAACGGGCGTTAGAGCATCGGCAATGGACGTAATAATTAAATGCTTTAAGGGCACTTCACGTCGCACCGCCTCGAATTTTCCGTAAAACTGGTTTAGCGTAATGGCAGCCACGCTTTGGGAGTCTTTTAAATAAAAGGCAATCTCTCCTTCGCTGGAGAGTGGGTGAATCATGTTGGAAATCGCGCCGATTAAATTTAAAGCGTAAAAGCAGACCACTGTTTGGGGTGCGTTCGGCATGCAGATTGTGACCTTGTCGCCGGGGCGAATGCCCAGCGCGCGAAAGGATTTTGCCACGGCATGGATTTGCGCGTCCATTTCTTTGTAGGTTGTACGTTTCCCCATAAAGTCATAGGCAGTATACGCAGGATAGTTTTTCGCAGTTTCTGCTACGCGTTCGTACATCGTCATGTCCGGGTAATCCAGCTTTGTCGGCACCATGCCGTAAAACGGAGCCCAAGGACAGTTTAAATTATTCATGTTTCCGGTTCCTTTCTTATACCTTTGCCGTTTCTTTCGTTTCTTCATATTCTACCGGTACGCTTGCAGGTAAATCTAAAAGATGGGGATGCGTTAAGAGATGCTTTAAAAGCTTTATGGATTTTGCGTAGTAGTACCCGTCCGCAATGCGCTCGTCCAAAGTAATGCCGAAGGGCAGAACTTCCGTTGCTTTTATACTGCCGTCAGGGGAGACAACCGTTTCCATATGCTTTTCACCCACAACTACAAACAGGGAGTTTGTGCCCCAGTTTGTCAGGTGATGGTAAGCAGCATTCAGTTTTATGCTCCCCAGGTTTGAGATAAACACTGTGGAGTGATAGGGGTCTGCATACCGCAAAAAAGCAGGGAGCCAGCCGTAGTATTCCAGAACATTTAGAATCCCTACGATAAAGCGCAGGAGAAAGCGGGGAAGGCCGGCAAGGGCATTCATAATCTTTGTTGTATCGTCCACGCTGCCTTCTTTTCTACTTTTGGAAACCCGGCGGCAGATTGTGTCATGCAGTGAATCAATGGTGGTATTTTCATCGCAGTTTACAAGAAGCAGCGCCTCGTCCCCGTCATCAGAAAAAATGCGCTTTGCCACAAAGGCGAGGAGAATTTCATTTCGTTCGTAAAGGCGACGGCCGGAAATAAAGCGGTTAAGCTTTGGACGCTGGTAAATGGTTTTTGCAAGTGCCGCCGTAACGGCATGAAAAATGGTGTATTTATAATCGGGATTTTCCGCATTCTTTTTTTCTAAAAATGCATTGAGGGCAGAGAGGTCCACCTGTTCGTTGATAAAGGCTTCGTTATCCGTTCGGTTTGGCAGGAGATAAGGCATGAAAACGTGCATGGCATCAAGCCCACGTACGCGCACGCCGTCCCGTCTGTCCCCCCATTTTCTATTCTTTTTCATTCTTCAGTTTCCTCCATAAGCAGGGTGGAAATGGCTTCAAACGAATGCATCATTTTCTCGATTTCCTGCATGTTAATATGTTTTTCGAGGTATACCTTTTCAATTCTCGATTCAATGGCACGGGCGGCACTTTGCCCCATTTCCGTAAGCATTACGGAAACAACCCGTTCGTCATCCTCGCGGCGATGCCGACGAAGAAAACCCATATTCGCAAGCTTTTTGCACATGGCAGAAGCGTTTGTGCGGGCAAGCCCCAGTTTTTGTGCCAGAGAGCCCACGGTTGCATCCTTGTTGCGGTGGACGCTGAAGAGAAGCTGTGCCTGTGCCTGGGTAATGCCGTACCGCCGTACAATGGGGTGCAGTGCTTTAGAAAGACATTCGTTGAGTACGCGGGAAAATTGCCAGATACTTGCGCCGTAAGCCGCAGCTGTCATACAAACCCTCCTTTCAATTATATATACTTTATATATAATATCGCAGTATAACAAAAAAGTCAAGTCTTTTAAAAAACTTGACTCTTATCCGTATGCATCTTTTTAAAGGCAAATACGCCTTATTTTTCCACTGCGCCCAAAGAAACAAGGGTTTCTAAGATACGAGCAACGTCAGCCTCGGCGGTGGCGGCATCAATTTCATAAAGTGTTGTCAGCCTTTCGGCAATGGCTGTCTGCTCCAGCCCTTCCTGCAGAAGGCGGAGAATATCTGCTGCGGTTTCGTTCAGGCGTAAAAGCCGACCGGTATCGTTTGTGTCCATCAGTACCGTGTCACTTGCGATTTGGCGCACGATAAAATTCGGTTTCAGTTTCATTTGGAATCTTCCTTTCCGAAAAGCTTTTTGATTTTTACGGGGAGACGTTTCGCGATATACCGCATCCGGCGAAGGGGGTAGCTGCGGCAAATTTTTCGGGTGTAGGCAAGATATGCCGAATCCGTACAGGAAACATACTGCCCGTCATGGTAAAACGCCGCCAAAACGCCCACAATGTCTGCATCTTTCACATCTCGTTCGGGACAGGGGCGGTTATCACCACAAATGACATACCCGGCCCGTGTTTTTTTCACAATGCGGTGCATGGTATAATGGTCACCCCGGCGGTATACCGGCACATCCCCTGGGGACAGGGGAAAGGTGGGTGGCACGATAATGACCGTATCCCTGCCTTCTTGCAGCATGGGCTCCATACTGTCCCCGGCGGTTTTGCCTATAAATATTTTTTCTTCTTTTAGAATGGTTTCAATCCCTTGCATACGTTACTCTTTTCAGCCAAATAGCGCATGATAGCTTTTTTCTGCGGCCTCGGGGCTTATGGTACAGTGAATGCCGTAAAAGTCACAGCTTTCGATAAGCCTTGCCAAAAGCCCTAATAAAAGCTCCATTTTTTTGCCGTCCTTTGGCATATAAATCTGCGGCAAAAGAGAAAGGAGCGCGTCCTCCTTCGGAAGGGAAAACGCTTCGTTTTCTGTGCCGCGAGAGAGAAAACAAATTTTCGTAAGGGGCACACCCTTGTTCGTCTGGAGTTTCTCTTTTCCTGCCCAGGGGGTGCCATATACAAAAGGTACGCCGTCTTTAAAACGCACGAGAGGCTTGTCGCCGTTTATTACGGTAAGGTGGTCTCCCAAAAGGGCCTGCCAAAGCCGCAGATGGGTCGATTTCCCAACACCACTTTTTGCGAGAAACGCCACACCCTGCCCCTGTACCTCTGCCACCGCGCCGTGGAGGAGGAAGCCGTCCCGAGAAAGGATTTCCTCTGCAATTTTACGGTAGACGGCAAGGCTTTCTGCATACGCCGGTGCTTCTTTGCCGCCTTCTTCCGCCAAAATGTCGGCATCACTTGCAAAAACGTGAAAGTCTGCCTCTCCCGTTTCTACAATATAGTCCTTGCAGAGGGCGGCGGTATAAGCATATCGGTTTTTAATCTCAATTATTAAATCTGCCAGTTTTACAAGCATGGTTTTAGCCTGTAATGAATACGGTTCTCGTCAAATCGTCCCATACCACATTTTTGCCGAGACTTTCGGAAATGGCACGGACGGGAACAAGCGTTCTGTCCCCGGGGACAATCACGGGAGGCGAATCCAGCATAATGGTTTCGTTCTTGCCGGAAATTACGTTTGTAACGTTCATAACAGTGTGGCCAATGGACATTCTGATAATCGTGCCGTCCGGCCATGTGGACACAATGGTCTGGCTCGTGGGAATCCAGCTCACCGTGCCACCGTAGGTTTCGAAAATATGGCGCATGGGCACCATGGTTCTGTCATTGATAATCTGTGCCGGCACATCAAATACTTGGAGTTTGCCGTTAATTTGCACGGCAACATCATTTGATGCAAAAGCGGAAAGCGGACAAAGAAGCATACACAAAAGAAGTAACAGCGCAATCTTTTTCATACAAAGTTCTCCTTTCGTAAAGCCCGAAAACTTTACTTCTATGTATTATCTTCATTATAACATAAAAAGAAGAAAAGTCAATTAAATTTCACATTTTACAGGCAAAATGTCAGCATTCTGTGTTAATACGGGAACCAAATTGTGCAAAAAAGGCAAAAATAAAGGAAATTTGGGAAATCTATTGACAAAAAAAGGATTTTCGTATATACTAAACTGCAAACAAATGTATTTGCCTGGGAGACACTCTGGGGCGAGTATATTTTTTTTGAAAGGACGGATGATAAGGACATGAAGAAGCAGTATGTTTTGGCAGATGTTTCCGTGCTTCCCGATGTCTTCCCGAAGGTGCTTCGGGCGAAAAAGCTGCTCCGTTCGGGAGAGGCGGCCACGGTGCACGATGCGGTACGCCTGACCGGCATCAGCCGCAGTGCGTATTATAAATATAAGGACCATATTTTTCCGTTTCACGAAATGCAAGGTATTTTAAACCTGTATTTTGAGCTGATGGACATTCCCGGCACCCTTTCCGAAATTCTGGGCATTGTGGCGAGGGCAGGCTGTAATATTTTGACGATTAACCAAACCATTCCCATAAACGGCGTCGCGAGTATTACCATTACGCTCCAAACGGAAGAAATGCAGATGGAATTTGACGAAATGATGGAAGCACTCTCGAGTCCCAAGGGAGTGCGCAGCATGAATATATTAGGAAAACAGTAACGCATAAAGGAGGAAACGCATATGATAAATATTGCAATTTTAGGGTTTGGCACCGTGGGTAGCGGCGTGTATGAAGTGCTTAAAAAGGACGGCGGCGTCATCAGCGACCGCGTGGGCGATGAAATCCGGATTAAATACATCGTGGAAATCCGCGATTTTTCCGACCACCCCGATGCACAGCTTTTTACAAAGGACTATAATGCAGTGCTTGCAGATAATTCCGTCTCCGTTGTTGTAGAAATGATGGGCGGCGTGGAGCCTGCCTATAGCTTTACAAAGGACGCGATTTTGCATGGCAAGAGCGTGGTTACCTCGAACAAGGCACTTGTGGCGGCAAAGGGCGCGGAGCTTTTCGCCCTGGCAAGGGAAAACGGCGTGTTTTACCGGTATGAAGCAAGTGTTGGCGGCGGTATTCCCGTCATTCGCCCCATCGGCACATGTCTTGCCGCAAACCGCATTACGCGCATTATGGGTATTTTAAACGGTACCACAAACTACATTTTAACGAAAATGATTGACGAAGGCCAATCCTTTGAAACGGCACTGGCCGATGCCCAGAAAAAGGGCTACGCCGAGGCTGACCCCACTGCGGACGTGGAAGGACATGACACCTGCCGTAAGATTGCCATTTTATCCTCGCTGATTTTCGGCAAGGATGTGGACTATACAAAAATTTCCACGGAAGGCATTTCCACCATCGAGCCGGAGGACGTGGAGTATGCCGAAGCGCTGGACTGCTCCATAAAGCTTATCGGGCTTGCCAGAATCGGGGAGGACAAAGTGTTTGCCCGCGTTTCTCCTATGCTGATTCCGAATGACAATCCCTTATCCAGCGTAAAAGACGTATTTAATGCCGTGATGCTTACGGGGGATAACGTAGGGGACGTGATGCTCTACGGCTCGGGCGCAGGCAAGCTCCCCACCGCAAGCGCAGTTGTATCGGATGTGATTGACATTGCCCGCGGCATTTCCGAAAACCGTCGCCTTGACTGGGTAGAGGGGGATTCTGCATATGTAACGCCTCTTGCGGAAACCAAGGTTACATGTTTAGTCAGAAGTAGCCAAGAAATTGAAGATGCCACTTGTATCGACATCGGCCTTGAAGGTGAAAAGGGCTACATTCTTCGTAATATTTTGGAAAGTGAACTGGAAAAACTTCTGAAGCTGGACGGCGTGAAGAAGTTTATCAGAATGTAAGAAAGGAAGAACGAATTATGGGACTTATCGTACAAAAATTCGGCGGCTCTTCCGTTGCAAATGCGGAGCGTGTGTTTCGTGTGGCAAACCGGATTAAGTCGTACTACGAAAAAGGAAATTCGGTTGTAGTTGTCGTTTCCGCCCAGGGCGATACGACGGATGACCTTATCGAGAAGGCGGCGGAAATTAACGCTGCCCCTTCAAAACGTGAAATGGACGTGCTTCTCTCCAGCGGCGAGCAGATTTCCATGGCACTTCTCGCCATGGCACTCGAAAAGCTGGGTTGCCCCGTTATTAGTCTTACGGGCTGGCAGGCAGGGATGCAGACGGATACGAAGCATTCCAGTGCCAGAATCAGCTCCATCAAAACAGAAAGAATTCAGCGTGAGCTGGACCAGAAGAAAATCGTAATTGTGGCAGGGTTCCAGGGCATTGACCGCTATGAGGATATTACCACCCTCGGCCGCGGCGGCTCGGATACTTCCGCCGTAGCACTTGCGGCGGCACTCCATGCTGACCTTTGCCAGATTTATACAGACGTTAAGGGCGTTTACACCGCAGACCCCCGTATTGTACCTGATGCGGCGCAGCTTGATGACATTTCCTACGACGAAATGTTGGAGCTTGCAAGCCTTGGTGCAAACGTTCTGCACAATCGCTCCGTGGAAGTTGCAAAAAAATACAATGTGAATATGGAAGTTTTGTCGAGCTTCGAAGAAGCACCCGGCACAGTTGTTAAGGAGGTTAATAAAGTGGAAAAAATGATTATTCGGGGCGTTGCCCGTGACAATGACGTAGCACGTATTTCTCTTACCGATATCGGCGATGAGCCGGGAAGAGCCTTTACGCTTTTCTCCATTCTGGCAAAGAAAAATATCAATGTTGATATTATTCTCCAGTCCATCGGCCGTGATAATAAGAAGGACATTAGCTTCACCGTACCCGAATCTTCCTTGGAGCTTGCTCTTGAAACCTTAAAGGAAAACATGGAAGTCATCGGCGCATCCGGCATTTTATATGATGCAGACGTTTCCAAGGTTTCCATCGTGGGTGCTGGCATGGTTTCAAACCCCGGCGTTGCGGCAAAAATGTTTGAAGCCCTCTACAATGCAAACATCAACATCAAAATGATTTCCACCAGTGAAATCAAGGTTTCCGTACTCGTTGCACGCAGAGAAGGCGAAGCGGCAGTACGCGTAATCCACGACAAGTTTAACCTTTCCAATATCTAAGTATGAAAGAAAATGTGATTATCGGACGAAATCCGGTACTGGAAGCATTAAAGGCAGGGCGCACCATTGAAAAGCTGTATGTACGGCAAGGTGCGCCCGAGCCGACCCTGACGAAAATCGCCGGCATGGCGCGCCGGGCAGGGATACCCGTCACGGAAGCGGACAGGCGGCGGCTTGAGGAGCTTTCCGGTGGCGGCAATCACCAGGGCGTAGTGGCGCTTGCGAGCCTGTATTCGTATGTCACGGTGGATGACATTCTAAAAAAGGCGGAAGAAAAGGGGGAAGCCCCTTTTATCGTACTTTGTGACCGCATTTGTGACCCTCACAACCTCGGTGCCATTATCCGCACCGCGAGTGCCGCAGGGGCGCACGGTGTTGTGATTACAAAGCATGACGGCGTTGGCGTAAACGCCACTGTGGACAAGGTTTCCGCAGGGGCGGCGTCCTTTACCCCCATTGCCCGTGTGACGAGCCTCCCGAATACGATGGACGAGCTCCAGAAAAAAGGCGTTTGGATTACGGGGGCGGACGGGAAAGCCGACCGATCTCTTTTCGAGGCTGATTTATCCGGGGCAGTCGCAGTTGTCGTCGGGAACGAAGGGGAAGGCATGAGCCGTCTGGTACGGGAAAAATGTGATTTCTTAGTAAAGATTCCGATGCGCGGACAAACGGAATCGTTAAATGCATCCGTCGCGGCGGCACTTTTTATGTTTGAGGTGGCGAGAAAAAGATGAAATATATCGTAATACTTGCAGACGGCATGGCGGATTATCCGGTCGAAGCCCTAGGCGGCAAAACGCCTATGGAAAAAGCCGCAAAGCCTTGCATGGACAGCCTTGCGGCAAAAGGGGCGCAGTACCTTGTAAAAACGGTGCCGGACGATTTGAAGCCCGGTAGTGACGTTGCAAACCTTACCGTGATGGGCTACAATACAAAAGACGTCTACACAGGCCGTTCACCTCTGGAGGCGGCAAGCATCGGGGTGACGCTGTCTGACACGGAAACCTCGTTTCGTGCAAACCTTGTCAGTCTTGGCGGGGAAGGGGACTATGAAAGCCTTTCTATGCTGGATTACAGCGCCGGTGAAATTTCCACGGAGGAAGCACGGGAACTTATTAAAACACTGCAGGAAAAACTGGTGCGGGCGCACTTTTCTCTGTACCCCGGCATAAGCTACCGGCATCTTTTGGTTTGGGAAAATGCCGGAAACATCGGGACGCTTACACCGCCCCACGATATTTCTGATAGACCCGTTCGTGACTATCTTCCCACGTGCCCCGAAATTCGGAGCATTATGGAAGAAAGCCGAGAAATTTTAAAGGACCATCCGGTCAATGTGAAAAGACGGGAAAAAGGCCTGCACACGGCAGACTCTCTCTGGATTTGGGGCGAAGGCAAAAAACCGGCACTCCCTGCGTTTTATGATATATACGGTAAAAAAGGCGCCGTTATATCCGCGGTGGATTTAATTCGCGGCATTGGGCATCTGGCCGGCATGGAGGTTATTGACGTACCCGGTGTTACGGGCAATATTGATACAAACTTCGAAGGCAAAGCCGAGGCGGCGGTGAAAACACTTCTCGCAGACGGCAACGATTTTGTGTACGTCCATATGGAAGCACCGGATGAGTGCGGCCACCGGGGCGAGGCGGAAAACAAGGTCAAAGCCATTGAAATGATTGACCGCCTTGTGGTACAATATATAAAGGACAAGCTGGACGCGGCAGGAGAGGGATTCAGAATGCTCATTCTGCCCGACCATCCCACGCCCATTTGTACAAAAACCCACGCTAGGGATGCGGTACCCTGTCTTCTCTATGACAGCCGAAATCCGCAAAAGGGTACGGCGATATTTACAGAAGAAAGTGCTAAAGGGGGCAAGGCGATTGACCCCGGGTACAGTCTCATGCGTTTATTCTTGGAAGCATAAGGATTTACGGAAGAAAGGATGATGCAAAGTGAGTAAGGTAGGGCAGTTTTTGCAGAAAAAGAACGTTACGTTTTCTTTAAAACGATACGGCATTGACGCACTCGGTGCTATGGCACAGGGACTTTTTGCGTCCCTCTTAATCGGTACAATTTTAGACACAATCGGCACGCAGTGCGGTGTGGCAATTTTAAGCCAGATTGCATCCTACGCTAAAGCTGTTACAGGCGTTGCTATGGCAGTTGCCATCGGCTATGCGCTAAAGACGCCGCCCTTAGTTCTCTTCTCCCTCGCGGCTGTGGGACAGGCGGCAAACGCCCTCGGCGGCGCAGGCGGCCCACTAGCCGTATACGTGGTAGCAACGATTGCGGCAGAGCTTGGTAAAATCGTAAGTAAAGAAACAAAAATTGATATTTTGGTAACGCCCATTGTCACCATTGGTGTCGGTGTCCTTTTATCCATTTGGTGTGCGCCCTATATTGGCCAGGCGGCAAGTGCCGTAGGCGGTGCGATTATGTGGGCAACGGAGCTCCAGCCTTTCCTTATGGGTATACTGGTTTCCGTGATTGTAGGTATTGCCCTCACCCTTCCCATCAGTAGCGCGGCAATTTGCGCGGCGCTTAGCCTTACAGGCCTTGCAGGCGGCGCGGCGGTGGCAGGGTGCTGTGCACAAATGGTCGGCTTTGCCGTGATGAGCTTTCGCGAAAATCGCTGGGGCGGACTGGTAGCCCAAGGCCTTGGCACCAGTATGCTCCAAATGGGAAACATTGTGAGAAATCCTCGAATCTGGATTCCTCCCACACTTGCTTCTGCCATTACAGGACCTTTAGCAACCTGTCTTTTCCGGCTCGAGATGAACGGCGCGGCAGTTTCCAGCGGTATGGGTACCTGTGGGATGGTAGGGCCGATTGGTGTTTATTCCGGCTGGGTCGCGGATGTGGCAAACGGCGTGAAAACTGCCATTACGACAATGGACTGGGTAGGTCTTGCCCTCATTGCCATTATTTTACCGGCAGTTTTAACCTGGGTATTCGGTATTCTCTGCCGTAAAATCGGCTGGATCAAAGAAAACGATTTGAAATTGGATTTATAATGGATTTTAAAAATAAAGTCATTTTAGCCCCCATGGCCGGCGTGAGTGATCTTGCCTTTCGGCAGATCTGCCGGGAAATGGGGGCAGACCTCGCTTATTCGGAGATGGTCAGTGCCAAAGCCATGCAGTTTGGGGATAAGAAAACCTTTCGCCTTATGCGCTTTGAAGAAGAGCCGAGGCCCCATATGGTACAGCTTTTCGGCCACGAGCCCGAGGTGATAGCGGCGGCGGCGGCACGGGTCAGCGAATTTGCGGACAGCATTGATATTAACATGGGTTGCCCGGCACCCAAAATCACCGGGGGCGGTGACGGCTCGGCGCTCATGCGTGACGTTTCTTTGGCGGCAAAAATTGTAGAAGAAGCAGTAAAGGCCTCCCGTGTGCCCGTTACGGTTAAAATCCGAAAGGGCTGGGACGAAGAATGTGCCTCCACGTTTGCACGGGCAATGGAAAGCGCAGGGGCGGCGGCAATTGCCATTCATGGACGCACGGCAAAGGAGCAGTACCGCGGAAGGGCGGACTGGGGCGCCATAAAAAGGGTGAAGGAAGCCGTTCGGATTCCCGTTATTGGCAACGGCGATATCACGTCTTATAAGGATGCGGTGCGTATGCAGGAAGAAACCGGATGCGACAGCGTGATGGTAGGCCGCGGCGCCATGGGAAACCCATTTATTTTTAGAGAAATAAAGGAATATAAAATGTATGGCGAAGTCAGAACGAAGGATACAGTTCTGGAACGCGTACAGGTCTGCCTTTCCCAGATGCGCCGCATGATAGAATATAAAGGTATGCATACGGCGGTGCTGGAGGCACGAAAGCACGCGGCTTGGTATGTCCATGGATTTCGGGGTGCCTCCGCTGTGCGGGAGCAAATAAACCGTGCGAAAACGGCGGCAGAAATGGAAGAAATTTTGTACGCCTTCGCGGAAAGACAAAGGAAAGAGGACGCAGAATGAAAGTTGCGGTGATTACCGGTGCATCCGGCGGCATTGGCCGGGAGATGGCACAGCTTTTAAAAAAAGAATACAGGGTGTACGATTTAAGCCGCACAGGCAAGGACGAGGAAGGCATTTTGCATGTAGATGCAGACGTTTCTTCCACGGAAAGCATGGCGGCGGCGTGTGAAAAAATCGGTGCGCGGGAAGGGAAAATTGACCTTCTCATTTGTAACGCCGGCTTTGGCATTGCCGGGGCGGCGGAATTTACGGATTTTAAAGATGCCAAGCGCCAGATGGACGTAAACTTTTTCGGCGTTTTTCTCGCCACAAAGTATGCCTTGCCCTATTTACGTGTGGCAAAAGGTAGAATCGTTGCCGTAAGTTCTGCGGCGGCATTTTTCCCCATTCCTTTCCAGAGCTTTTATTCTGCATCGAAAGCGGCAGTCAATTCCTTTATTTGTGCCCTTCGCAATGAGGTGCGCGCCCACGGTATTTCGTGCGTGGCGGTGATGCCCGGGGATACAAAAACCGGCTTTACCAATGCGAGAACAAAGGAATTTCAAGGGGAAGACGTATACGGCGGCAGAATTGCCCCGTCCATTGCCGTGATGGAAAAAGACGAAGAAAAGGGCATGGCGGCAAGTGCGGTCGCCAAAGCCATTGTAAGAATTGCCGAAAAGAAGCGTGTACGGCCCTTATATACAATCGGCTTTACATATAAGCTGTTTTCGGCGGCAAAAAAGATTTTGGGCGAAAGCCTTGTATGCCGACTTGTCGGCATGCTGTATGTCAAAAATCCGAAGGCGTAGAAGGGAGAAAGAGACGATGAGCCAGGCAGAAAACAGATATGACGTCATTATCGTTGGCGGCGGCCATGCAGGCTGTGAGGCGGCGGCGGCTTCTGCACGGATAGGTGCAAGGACGCTGCTTTTTTCCATGAGCCTTGATTTTCTCGCCTCTATGTCCTGTAATCCCAACATCGGCGGCAGTGCCAAGGGACACTTAGTGCGAGAAATTGACGCCATGGGGGGCGTAATGGGCAAGGCGGCGGACGCTACGTTTTTGCAGTCCCGTCTTTTAAATACGGGCAAAGGCCCGGCTGTGCACGCCCTTCGCGCCCAGACGGATAAATGGGCATACATGCGCGAAATGAAAAAGCGCATGGAAGAAACGGAAAATCTCGATGTACGCCAGGCGGAAATCGTAGAAATACTGGCTGAGGACGGCAAGGTGCAGGGCGTGAAAACCCATCTGGGGGCGACCTTTTTTGCCCCTTGCGTTGTCATTGCCACGGGCACCTATCTAAACGGGAAAATTATTACAGGAGAGCATAGCCACGCCGGTGGGCCGGACGGCATGTTCCCGGCGGCAAAGCTTGCCGAATCCATCGAAAAGCTGGGGATTCCCCTTCGCCGCTTTAAAACGGGCACACCGCCCAGAATCAGCCGAAGGAGCCTGGACTTTTCCAAGATGGAGCCGCAGTACGGGGACGATGACATCACGCCCTTTTCCTATGATACCACGGGAAAACTCGAAAATCAGGTGGCGTGTTATCTAACCTATACAAACGAAAAAACCCATGAAATTATTCGAAACAATCTCCACCGCGCGCCCATGTTCAGCGGCGTGATTGAAGGCGTGGGGGCGCGATACTGTCCGTCCATTGAGGATAAGGTAGTCCGCTTTTCGGAGCGCGAACGCCATCAGCTTTTTATCGAGCCTATGGGTCTGGATACGGAAGAAATGTACGTATCCGGGCTTTCGACTTCCCTACCCGAGGACGTGCAGGAAGAGGTACTGCACTCCATTGCCGGCCTTGAAAATGCGGTGATTATGCGTGCAGGCTATGCAATTGAATATGACTGCTGTGACCCGTTAGGTCTTGAAGCGACCTTAGAAAGTAAGCACATTCGCGGTCTTTACGGCGCTGGACAGTTTAACGGCACCAGTGGCTATGAAGAGGCGGCGGCACAAGGACTTGTGGCAGGTGCCAATGCGGCGCTGAAGCTTTTCGGGAAAGAACCCCTTATTATCGGCAGGGACGAAGGGTATGTGGGCGTGTTGATTGATGACCTTGTCACAAAAGGCACAAACGAGCCGTACCGCATGATGACTTCGCGCTCCGAGTACCGTCTTCTTTTAAGACAGGATAATGCCGATGCGCGTCTTACCCCAAAAGCTTATAAAGCAGGGCTTATCACGGAAGAACGCTACGCACGCTTTTTGGAAAAACAAAAGCAGATTGAAGCGGAAATTTACCGCCTTGAAAAACATTCCGTTCCGCCTTCGCCTACGCTTTCTGCCATTATGGAGGAAGCAGGCTGTGAGCCTGTAAAAACGGGAATTCGCCTTGCAGATTTAATTCGCAGGCCGCAAATTTCCTATGCGGCACTCTCTTCCGTGGATACGGACCGCCCGCGGCTTTCGAAAGAAGTGTACATGGAAGCGGAAACGCGCATTAAATATGCCGGGTATATTGAAAGACAGAAAAAGGCAGTCCAGCAGTTTCGGAAGTTAGAAGACAAGAAGCTCCCCGAGGGGCTCGACTATATGAAGCTTGACGGGCTTTGCACGGAGGCTAGGCAAAAGCTTACGCGCCACCAGCCGAAAAACTTAGGACAGGCATCCCGCATTTCCGGGGTATCCCCTGCGGATATCAGCGTTTTGCTTGTTTATCTCGAGAAGGGAAAGTTACAGTAGATGGAAGATTTAAAAAAGGGGCTTTTGCAGTTTGGCATTACGCCAACCGACGAAATTCTTGTAAAATTTACGGCGTACGAAAAACTGCTGCTCGAGTGGAACGAAAAAATGAATTTGACGGCGATAACAGCACACGATGAAGTCGTCAACAAACACTTTGTGGACAGTATCAGCTGTCAGCGGCTTATCCCCGAAGGGGCAAAGATAGCGGACGTGGGCACCGGAGCAGGCTTTCCTGCGGTGCCCCTCAAAATTGTGCGGCCGGATTTAAAGGTCAGCTTAATCGATGCCCTCCAAAAACGGCTGACGTTTTTGGATACGGTTATCACAGACCTTGGGCTTGGCGATGTGGAAACGGTGCATCTTCGTGCCGAGGATGCAGGCCACAGCGAAAGGCGAGAAAGCTATGACGTGGTCTGTGCCAGAGCTGTGGCGAGCCTACCTGTTTTGTGCGAATACTGCCTGCCTCTTGTGAAAACAGGTGGTGTATTTTTAGCACTTAAGGGGCGCGATGGCGCGGAAGAAGCCAAAAATTCCGAAAAAGCGTTAAAAATTTTAGGAGGCAGGGTAGAGGAAATTTGTGACGTATCTTGGCAGGACATGGAGCATGTTGTCGTACTGGTACGCAAAGATAGACAAACGCCTCCACAATATCCCAGAAAAGCCGGAAAACCGCAAAAATCTCCGATTTCTTAGTAAAAAAGAAGTCGGAATTTTTTTCTTTACAAAACTTCCAAAATATGGTAATCTTTTCGTGAGGTGATGCATAATATGTTAAGTTTTAAACTGCAAGACGAAAAGAACCGAATTTTTCAAATTCCCGTAGATTCCATTATTCCAAACCCCTATCAGCCGCGCCAGACCTTTGACAGCCTCGCCATAGAAGAGCTTGCCAATTCCATTCGGGAATACGGCATTATTCAGCCCATTACCGTGCGGCGCATTTCCAGGGACCTATATGAACTCGTTACGGGAGAAAGAAGGCTTCGGGCGGCAAAATCACTTCGGCGGCCCACGATTCCTGCCATAATTTTAAACGTGGGGGATAACGACAGCGCCGTCATTGCCCTTATAGAAAACCTCCAACGAAAGGAGCTGGGGTTTTTCGAAGAGGCGGAAGGGTACTACCATTTGATTGCCGACCACGGCATGACCCAGGAAGAGGTGGCGGCAAAAACGGGGAAGAAGCAGTCCACCGTTGCCAATAAGCTGCGGATTTTAAAGCTTTCGCCGTACCTTAAGAAAATCGTATCGGACAATAAGCTGACGGAGCGCCACGCCCGTGCCCTCCTTCGCCTGCCCGACGAGGAGATGCAGTGGAAGGCGCTGATGAAAATTGTGGAGAAGAATATGAACGTCCGCGCGGCAGATGCGTATATTGACGAACTGCTCGACGCTGCAAAAGAAGCGGAAGAACAAGCGGCGCCGCCGCCGTCCCCTGTGGTAAGACGGAAGAAAAACGATTATCGCATTTTTCTCAATACCATCGAAAAGGCCCTGGATATGGTGCGCGAGGCAGGCGTCAGCCCTGTAACCAAGAAAACGGAATTTGAAACCTATTACGAGTATACCATTCGCATAGATAAGTAGGAGAGAGGAGGGACAAAGAAACTTCTTTGCCTCTCCTTTTTTGCCGAAAAATGCCGTTTTGCCTTGACAATTCGCCGGGAATAGAGTACAATAAAAGCGATTATAGAAATTTGTGGAAGGACAAATATACTTATGAATCAGATTTCCGAATTATTTGGCAGTATGGTTTTTAATGACCGCGTCATGCAGGCACGCTTGCCGGAGGAAACGTATCAGGCAGTGCGGAAAACGGTGGAGGAAGGCAAAGCCCTCGACCCGGCTGTAGCCCAAACGGTGGCAAGCGCCATGAAGGACTGGGCGGTGGAAAAGGGTGCAACCCATTTTACCCATTGGTTCCAGCCCATGACCGGTATTACCGCGGAAAAGCATGACAGCTTTATTGCCCCCGGAGAAGGGGACGGCGTCATTATGGAGTTTTCCGGCAAGGAGCTTTTAAAAGGTGAGTCGGATGCGTCCAGCTTTCCCTCGGGCGGTCTTCGCACCACCTTCGAGGCACGTGGCTATACTGCTTGGGACCCGACTTCATATGCATTTATAAAAGATAATACCCTCTGTATTCCCACGGCGTTTTATGCCTATAACGGAGAATGTCTTGACAAAAAGACGCCGCTCCTGCGCTCTATGGAAGCGATAAACCGCCAGGCAAAACGAATTCTGCGCCTTTTCGGGGACACGGAAACGAAGCGCGTCACACCCACGGTCGGCGCGGAGCAGGAATACTTTTTAATTGATAAAGAAATGCACGCCAAAAGACGGGACTTGGTCTTTACGGGCCGCACCCTGTTTGGTGCAAAGCCTCCCAAAGGGCAGGAAATGGATGACCATTATTTCGGTACCATAAAGCCGCGCGTCCTTGCATTTATGAAGGATTTAGACAGGGAGCTTTGGAAACTCGGTGTGCTCGCGAAAACGGAGCATAACGAGGCGGCACCGTCTCAGCATGAGCTGGCGCCGGTGTTTACGTCCGTCAATACTGCTACCGACCATAATCAGCTTACCATGGAAATGATGAAAAAGGTGGCAGAAAAGCACGGCTTAGTTTGCCTTCTGCACGAAAAGCCGTTTCGCGGTGTCAACGGCAGCGGCAAGCATAATAACTGGTCCCTTTCCACGTCCGGCGGTGAAAACCTGTTAAATCCCGGGAAAGCACCCCAGGAAAACAAGCGGTTTCTGCTGTTTTTAGCCGCAATTATAAAGGCGGCGGATGAATATCAGGATTTACTTCGCCTTTCTGTGGCAACTGCCGGCAATGACCATCGCCTCGGCGCCGCAGAAGCACCCCCTGCCATTATCTCCATTTTCCTTGGGGACGAGCTGACAGGTGTGCTCGATGCCATGGAGGAAGGCAAGACCTATGGCGAACGGGAAAAGGAAATGATGGCGGTAGGCGTTCGGGTACTGCCCGAATTTGCCAAGGACACTACCGACCGCAACCGTACCTCCCCCCTCGCCTTTACAGGCAATAAATTTGAGTTTCGTATGGTGGGCTCCTCTGCATCCATTGCAGAAGCCAACATTATCTTAAATACAATCGTGGCAGATGCCCTTTGCGCATTTGCCGATAAACTGGAAGAAAGCAAAAACTTCCCGAAAGATGTGGAAGAGCTGATTCGCAGCACTTATCGGGAGCACAAGCGTATTGTCTTTAACGGCGATAACTACGCCAGAGAGTGGGAGGACGAAGCGGCGGTGCGTGGCCTTTTAAATCTGCGTACAACCCCTGAGGCACTTCCGTATCTTGTGAGTGAGAAAAATCTGCGGCTTTTTGAAAAACATCATATTTTCACACAGGATGAGCTGCACTCCCGGTATGAAATTCAGACGGAGGAATACTGCAAAACCTTGCATATTGAAGCGCTTGCCATGCTGGAAATCACAAATCGCACCCTTCTCCCTGCCATTGAAAGCTATGCGAAGGTGGTGGCAGATAATTTCGAGGCGAGGAAGCGCGTATCGAAAGGCGGCCAAGGCACGAAAACACTGCTTGATAATCTCTACCGTGTCATTGATGCGCTGTACGCGAGCAGTGCGGACCTTACCGAGCTTTTAGCCGAAGCGGAAAAAATGGGCGCGGGGCAGAAGGCGGCAGTCTTTTATAAGGACTTTGTTTGCCGCAAAATGGACGATATCAGAAAAGCGGCAGACGAAGGGGAAATGCTTACAAAAGATACATATTGGCCCTTCCCAACCTATGCGGAAATGCTGTTTTAATCGGGGGACGGTATGAACAAAACAAATGCCATGCGCCTACTGGATAAGGCGCGCCTTCCCTACAAAACGGCAGAATACGAGGTGGACGAAAACGACCTTTCGGGTACCCACATTGCAGACGAGGTGGGGCTTGCCTACGAAAGTGTATTTAAAACTCTTGTTGCCCGTGGGGACAAGACGGGGATTATCGTCCTATGTATTCCCGTAGATAAGGAATTGGACCTTAAAAAAGCGGCAAAGGTCAGCGGAAACAAAAAGGTGGAAATGGTGCAGGTCAAAGAGCTTTTGGGGCTTACCGGCTATATTCGTGGCGGCTGCAGCCCCATCGGCATGAAGAAAAAGTACCCGACCTTTATGGATAAAACCGCACTTTCAAAGACGGAAATTGCCGTCAGCGCAGGCGTGCGAGGCGCACAGATTATTATAGACCCCAAGACGCTCGCGGAATTTGTCAGCGCTATGGTAGAAGAAATTACAATATAAAGGAGAAACCAACATGAAGAAAGCATTAGTATTTGGCGGCAGCGGGCATTGCGGTTCCTACTTAGTACCCCGCCTTGTAGATATGGGATATGAAGTGCACGCGGTGTCCCGCGGCACAAGAGACCCGTATACGATTGATATGCCCCAATGGAAAAACGTCACCTTCCATGTTCTGGACAGACGAAACACGGACGATAAGTACGCGGCAGGCAATCTCGCGCTGGAAATTCGCCCGGACGTAATTTGTGACCTGATTTCCTACACCAAAGAGGAAATCGAGGGGCTTATGGAGCCGGTACTCGAGGATGAAGCACTTTGCAAAAATCTGCACGTGGTGCAGGTAGGCACAGTATGGGTCTATGAAATGAAGTACTACGTTCCGGTAACGGAAGACCACCCTCGCACGACAAAAGATGCCTACGGCGTAGGAAAAGCTGCAATCGAAGAATATTTACACGGGCTTGCAAAAGCCGGAAAAATTAAAACGAGCGTTGTATTCCCCGGCCATATTTCCGGCAAGGAATGGACGCCCATTAACCCCCAGGGTAACGTAAGAACGGAAGTGTTCCGTGATATTAAGGAAGGCAAACCCGTCTTGATTCCCGACGACGGGCATCATACCCTCCACCATGTGCATGCTGCCGACATTGCGGGCCTTATCGCAGCGTGTTTGGAAAATCCCGAAAAGGCCAACGGCGAAACCTTTCACGCCACTACCGAGAAGGCAGTCACCGTCGCCGGCCTTGCGGCGATGCTGTACGAGCATTTTGGCCACGAGCCCAAAATGGAATATATCCGCATGGAAAAGCTGGGAGAGATACTGGACAAAGGCGATTACCGCGATACGACGCGGCATCTCATGTTCTCTTCCCAGTGCAGTATGGAGAAGGCAAAGCGCGTCCTTGGCTTTGTGCCGAAATATTCTACTATGGATATTATCCTCGAATATATGGACTATGCGGAAAAGACAGGAAATTTATAAGAATAGGAAACGGGCTGTAATTTTGCAGCCCGTCAATTTTTAGCATGGAAAAAAGACTGGAAGTGCAAATTGACCGTGCCTTGCACGGGAAAAAAGTAAAATATATTCTTCGCAATCATTTGGGGCTTTCCGTGGCGATTGTGCGAAAACTCAAGCAGGAAAATGGCATTTATTTAAACGGTACACCGGCAAAGCAGGATACGGTGGTAACGGAAGGAGACATCTTGTTTTTGCAAGTATCCGATGCAAAGTCGACGGCGATTCTGCCGGTCTGTATGGACCTAGACATTCTGTATGAGGATGAAGACCTCATTGCCCTTAATAAGCCTCGGGCAATGCCAACCCATCCCTCCCAAAACCATCATGACGATACGTTGGCAAATGGTATTATGCATTACTTTAAAGATAAAGACTTTACCTTTCGGGTCATTACGCGCCTAGACCGTGACACCTCGGGCGTGGTACTGGTGGCGAAAAACCCCCTGTCCGCGCATTTTTTAAGTGCAGCCATGCAAAAGGGCGAGGTCATGAAGGAATATGTGGCGGCAGTATGGGGTGTACCGTTTCCCGAAAAGGGCTGTATCACCGCACCGATTCGGCGAAAAACCGATTCCATCATTTTACGCACTGCCCACCCCGACGGTAAATATGCCGAAACACACTATGCGGTAGAAAAAATCAATAAAGGCTTGTCGCTCGTTCGTCTTGTACCAAAAACCGGCCGCACCCACCAGATAAGAGTGCATATGCAGTTTCTCGGCACGCCCATTTACGGCGATGACCTGTACGGCGCACCTGGGACGGGCGAACGAACGCGGCTCCATTGCTGCAAAATCACCTTCCCCCACCCGTCTACAGGCGAGAAAACAGAAATTTTGGCACCTGTGCCTTCGGATATAGAGGAATTATTTTGAAAAAGTGTGACGCAGTAAGTTTGAAAGCTTTCTTTTAGGGTGAAGGCCTTACAAAGGAGAAAGGAGCGCGGCATGGACGATAAGGAAATCATAACGCTGTTTTGGGAGCGAAACGAACGTGCCATTGACGAAACGGCAATAAAATACGGCAGATATTGTCACTATATTGCATTTGGGATTTTACAAAACGAGGAAGACAGCGAAGAATGCGTCAATGATACATACTTAGGTGCCTGGAATAGCATACCGCCCCAGAAACCCGAAAAATTATCAGCTTTCTTAGGAAAAATCACGCGAAATCTGGCTCTCAACCGATGGGACTACCTTACGGCAGAAAAACGGGGCAAGGGCCAGCTGGCCCTTGTTTTGGAAGAAATCAAAGAATGTATTCCTGCAAAGGATGACACGGAAACGATGGCGGAGAAAATGGATTTTACGGATACACTAAACCGTTTTCTAGCCTCTTTGCCGAAGGAAAAGCGCATGATTTTTATGCGGCGATACTGGTATTTTAGCCCCATAAAAGAAATTGCCGCAGACTTTCAAAAAAGCGAAAGCAATATCAAGATGATATTGCTTCGCCTTCGGACTGCGTTTCGCCGGTTTTTAGAGAAGGAAGGTGTTTTGCTGTGAAAGAAAAAAGAATGTTAGAACTGTTTGGAAATATCGATGAAAACTATATCGAGGAAGCCAGCCCTAAGCAAAAAAAGAGACCTCGCTTACAAACTTACAGACTTTTGGCGGCGTGTCTTTGCCTACTCCTGATTGGCGGCGCGGCTTTTTCTCTGTTTACCCACCCGTCCGCCGGGGATAAGTACTATACCACGACCATGGGCGAAATTGCGTCCATTTATGACGGGATTCTTCTTGCGGAAAAGCTGCCGTTTGCAGGAGCGAAGAACACAAATATTCAGCTATGCTACCGCGGGGACGGCAAGCCTCTTTATGTAAACGAATGGAAAGTATTGTCCGTTTCGGCAAGCTTTGATACTTACGATGTGACAATGGAATGTGCCTTTAACGGCGAAACCTTTGCTGAAAATACAGAGCAGCCTGTCGAAACACTTTCCTATGGCGATATACCCGTATGCGTCTATAGGCGGGAGACGGAGGCGGAATATGAAGCGTCCTATTATGCCGCGTTTACCTATGATGGTGTTTCCTATCAGATACGCACAAATTCCCATGACCCCAAGATTATTTACGAGGTTTTACAAACTGTTTTGGGTGAGCCGAACACGGCGGAGGAAAATACAAAGCCCGAAGATGCACCGCCTAGGGACACACCGCAAAATACGTCGACTCCAAGCGGGAAAAACACGTTTACGGATGTGCTCGGCTATAACGGCTACTATGTAAAAATTGAGGAAACTGCCCCCGGCTTTATTATCTGGAAATATTACGCGGAAACGGAAGGCAAAGAAAAATGTATCGCGGAAGTTTTCGGGTATGCGGCGCCGCCAAAGCCTGAAGCGTACAGCGTAGATTTGGATGGGGACGGCATAAAAGAGCTTATCTGTAACTGCATATTCGGCACAGGGGCACAAAGAGTATATGTGTACAGAAATCATCAAGGCGTTATTGAAAAAGGAAGGCTCTCCTATGACCCCGAAAATCGAGAGATGTTCCCGGGTATGTTTCATTGGGGCGCAAACGCCATAAACGAAAGATATAATCCCGAGAAAGGCGTGTTTGAAATCGAATACGCCGTAGAAGGGGAAATGGAAATGGCTGTAACTGTTTTGGAGCTGAATACAGACATTCAGTTTGAAGTCTTTGTAGAAGAACCATAAAAAAGGGACCGATTGGTCCCTTTTTTTATGGTACAGAAACGGTCTTGCCGTCACTTTCTATGATAATATCGCCCATCTCGTCGGTGCGGAAAACCTCTACATCTGCATCCCGAAGGCGGCTGAGCACCTTATCTGCCGGGTGGCCGTAAGGATTCTCTTTCCCAACCGATATTACCGCATACTTTGGCATCACCTCGCGAAGGAAGGGATAGGCGGTAGAACTATTCGAGCCGTGGTGCCCCACCTTTAAAACGGTGGCGGATACGTCGAGCCCGGCATCGAGAATGGAGAGCTCCTCGTCACGCTCCGCGTCCCCCGTAAAGAGGAAGGACGTTTCGCCGCAGCTGACCTTCAGCACCAAAGAGGTGTTATTGAGTTCCTCTGTGTTTTCGGTGATGGGACCCAAGAAGTCTACTTTGCAAGAGCCAAAGGCGAAGCTGTCACCGGGCGAAGGGTTTTGGATTTGGAGCCCTTGTGCCGCGGCTTTTTTCTTAAAGTTTTGATACGTTTTGGAGTTTGCCTCGGTTTTCGGCGCATAGACTGCGCCTGCCGTGGCGACCGACAGTGCCCCCGAAAGGCCGCCCACATGGTCCTCATGGGCATGGGAGCAAATCACATAGTCGAGATGAGAGACGGAATGTTTTCTAAGATATGCCGCGATGCGGCTACTGTCCTCGGCGTTGCCGCCGTCAATCAGCATGGTTTTTCCCTCGCAAAAGAGAAGGGCGGCGTCGGCTTGTCCCACGTCAATATAGTGAACAGAGAGAACGGCATCGCCGAAATTACGCGAAGTGAAAAAATTAGAAACGGCACTAACAAGGAGTGCGATTGCCACAAGAATAATAAAAACAAGACGGGTACGCTGTTTCATGCTTTTCTCCTTAGTCCAGCTTTGCTAAAAAAGCGGTAAGCAGCCGCCCGGCATTTGCGGAAGCCTGCACGGTAAAGGCGTCATAGGACATGGGGGCCTCGCCGTCCGCAGAGTCGGATATAGCGCGGAAAAGGGCAAAGGGAACACTGTTTGCGGCACAAACCTGTGCTACGCTTCCCCCCTCCATTTCGCAGGCGATGGCAGGGAAGTGGGATACAATCGCGTCCTTGTCTGCTTTTGACGCGCAGAATTTATCTGCCGTGGCAATTATGCCCTTTTCTGCCCGAATACCAAGGGCAGAGGCGGCAGAAAAAAGCGTTTCGGAAAGAGCAGGATCACAGGGTAGCTCAACAAGGTCAAGCCCTGAGATAAGGCCGAGAGGGTCGCCGAGGGGTGTGGTGTCCATGTCGTACTGCACTGCCCCCGTGCCGATCGCAAGGTCTAAAACACCAAGGGTGGAGGAAAGGGAACCGGCAACGCCGCAGTGAATGACGAAATCGGGGCGGAACGTTAGAATCATCGCCTCGGCGCACATGGCGGCAAATACTTTCCCGATGCCGCTTACCGCCGCCACTACTTCTTTCCCTGCGACTGTACCCTTTGTAAACGTGATACTGCCTACCTTTTCCTTCGAGGCATTTTCAATGTGCAGTGCCTCCATTTCTTTTTCCATTGCAGTTATAATTCCAATCATAGCTTATCTCCTATAGATACGGCGCAGGGAAACCTGCGCCGATTTGTTTTATTTCAGTATAATTTTGATAATGGCTTTTTTACCGCGTTTTACAATCATACCGTCCTCACCAAAGGCTGTTTTGTCAACAGGGCCGTCAGAAGTAACCTTTTCGCCATTTGTCGTAAGTCCCCCTTGCTGTACAAGGCGTCTGCCTTCAGATTTGGAAGGAATAAAACCGATTTTGACGAGCATGGAGAGAAGGCCTTCCGAAAGGTCATCCTCACCTACTTCTGCCGTCGGCATATTGGCAGAAACACCGCCGCCGGAGAAAACTGCTTTTGCCGCTTCATTTGCTTTTTCCGCTTCTTCCTCACCGTGGACAAGCTTTGTCACTTCATAGGCAAGGCGCGTTTTCGCTTCGTTGATTGCCTGACCCTCCAGCTTTTCATATTCGGCGATTTCTTCAAGGGGCAGGAAGGTCAGAAGCTTTAAGAACCGGCAGGCGTCGGCATCGTCTACGTTTCTCCAGTATTGGTAGAAATCGTAGGGCGAAACCTTTTCGGGGTCAAGCCATAGCGCACCGCTTGCCGTTTTACCCATTTTCTTGCCTTCGCTGTTTGTAAGAAGGGTAAAGGTCATGCCGTATACCTGGGCATTTTCCTTGCGGCGAACAAGGTCAATGCCGCCTAAGATATTGCTCCACTGGTCGTCACCGCCAAGTTCCAGTTTGCAGCCGTATTTCTTATAAAGCTGCAAAAAGTCATAGCTTTGCATGAGCATATAGTTAAACTCAATAAAGGAAAGACCTTTTTCAAGACGGGTCTTAAAGCACTCTGCCGTCAGCATCTTGTTTACAGAGAAACAAGAGCCGATTTCGCGGAGAAATTCGATGTAGTTAAGTCCCAGAAGCCAGTCCCCGTTATCCACCATAATTGCCTTATCGTCAGAAAAATCAATTACGGAGGCAAGCTGGCGACGGAAACAGTCACAGTTATGACGAATGGTTTCCGGCGTCATCATTTTTCGCATATCCGTTCTGCCCGACGGGTCGCCTACCATGCCCGTGCCGCCGCCGACGAGGGCGATGGGCCGGTGCCCTGCGTTTTGCATGTGGCGCATAACCACCATCTGCAAAAAGTGCCCGACGTGGAGACTATCCGCCGTGGGGTCAAAGCCAATATAAAAAGAAACCTTCTCTTTGCCGAGGAGCTCGCGAATTTCCTCTTCGTGGGTAACCTGGGCAATAAGGCCACGCTTTGAGAGGGTATCAAAAACATTTTCCATTGGTATTCATCCTTTCCGGAGAGTATTATTTGTTAGTATACCATATATTAGGGGAAAAAGCAAGTCTTTTATGGAATTTAAAACCGGCTTGACAGAACACGAATATATTTGTATAATAAAAGAAAGAAAGGAAGATTTTTATGGAGAAAATGACAATACGGGTTAAAAAGCTACACGAAAGCGCGATTTTGCCGTCTTACGGCTCTTCCTTTGCGGCAGGGGCGGATTTATATGCCCTTCTGGACGAGGAGATGACCTTCTCACCGGGGGAAACGAAGCTTGTCCGCACAGGTCTTAGCATGGAAATCCCGGAAGGCTATGCCGGTTTTATCTACGCCAGAAGCGGCATCGCCACAAAACGCGGCCTTGCACCTGCAAATAAGGTGGGCGTTGTGGACAGCGACTATCGCGGCGAAGTGATGGTGGCACTGCATAATCATTCCGGGGAAGTGCAAACCATTTTGGGGGGCGAACGGATTGCCCAAATGGTCATTGCGCCGTTTCTCGCTGCTGCCTTTATTGAAAGCGATACGCTGGAGGAGACTGAGCGGGGAGAGGGCGGCTTCGGGTCTACAGGTCAGATATAAAAACATCGGACGCACAAATTTGTGCGTCTTTTTTATTGAAAAAACTTGACAAACCCTTGCATACGCATTATAATAACAATTGAACAATTATTCAAATGTAGGAGGGACGGACGATGGGAGAAGACTATTGCACATATATGCACGTCCACAAAGATGTGGTTTCAAAGGTACAGGAAGATATGCCGGAAGAAGAAACGCTTTGCGACCTTGCCGAGCTTTACAAGGTGTTTGGCGACAGCACGCGCATAAAAATTTTGTACGTTTTATTTGCGGCGGAAATGTGCGTTTGCGATATTGCCCAGCTACTCGGGATGAGCCTTTCGGCAATATCCCACCAGCTTCGCATTTTAAAGCAGGCGCGGCTTGTTCGGGCAAGGCGGGAAGGAAAAGCTGTTTTTTACACCCTTGCCGATGACCATGTACGGGATATTATCGGGAAAGGCCTGGAGCATATTTATGAGTAAAATCAAAGAGCTTGAAAAAGAACAAAAACAAATGCTGGCACGCATCGGAGGCAGCATTGTACTGTTTTTAACGTCATATGTGGTAAGGGGCGCATCCCTGTATCTTCAAATAGCGGCGTATCTTCTGATTGGGTACGACGTTTTATATGGCGCAATTCGCGGCGTATTTCGCGGTGCACTTTTGGACGAAAAGTTTTTAATGGCGGTGGCAACTGTGGGGGCGACGTATCTCGGGGAGTACCCGGAAGCTGTGTTCGTTATGCTGTTTTATCAGGTGGGTGAGCTGTTTTCCGATATGGCAATGGATAAAAGCCGCAAAAGCATCGGCGCCCTCCTAGCGCTTCGCCCCGATACGGCAAGAGTATGGCGAGGCGGACGGGAAGAAACCGTTTCGCCCGATAAAGTGAAGGCAGGCGAGGAAATTCTTGTGTATCCCGGGGAACGGGTACCGCTGGACGGCGTCATTTTAGAAGGCAAGGCGCAACTCGATACGGCAGCGCTGACGGGAGAGCCCCTGCCCCAAATTGTAGGGACAGGGGACATGGTGTATAGCGGCTGCCTGAGTCTTGACGGCGTACTGCGGCTGCGCGTGGAAAAGCCACTTGCAGAATCCACCGTGACACGGATTATGGAAATGGTAGATGCTGCCGCGGCGCAACAGGCGCGCCCCGAGGCGTTTATTACAAAGTTTGCCCATATTTACACGCCCCTTGTGTGCCTGTTCGCCCTTCTTTTAGCCGTCGTACCGCCCCTCTTTTTCGGAAATTTTGGCGCGTGGCTGCATCGGGGACTCGTTTTCCTCGTTGTTTCCTGTCCCTGTGCACTCGTCCTTTCCGTGCCTCTTGCGTATTTTGGCGGCGTGGGCGGTGCGGCAAAACGAGGGATTTTAATCAAAGGCGCAAATATTTTAGAAACGCTGGCAGATGCCGATACGTTTGTATTTGATAAGACGGGAACGCTAACCGCCGGCACCTTTTCCGTTTGCGAGGTCAAAAGCGAAACGATGCCCGAGGCAGAGCTTTTGCGCCTTGCCGGTGCGGCAGAAAAATTTTCTGCGCATCCCATGGGGAAGGCATTGGCAACGGACGATGCAGCACAGGTGACCGACATTCGCGAGCATGCCGGGGAAGGCGTGGAAGCGACCGTGGACGGAAAAAATGTACTGGTCGGCAACGAACGGCTAATGGCGCGATGGGGGATAAAGCCAAAAGAAAACGGCGCAGGTATTGTGCATGTTGCCGTATGCGGGGGGTATGCCGGCTGGATTCGCCTTGCCGACACGGTAAAGCCCTGCGCTGCAAAAACCATAAACGCCCTTCGAAAAGAAGGGATAAAGAGAACGGTTATGCTCACGGGCGACAAGCAGGCGGCGGCAAAAGGCGTGGCAGAAGCCGTGGGCATTGACGAGGTGCATGCTTCTTTATTGCCGGGAGAAAAGCTTTCCCATATGGAGCGGCTATGTAAAGTGGGCAAAGCCGTCTATGTGGGCGACGGCATAAATGATGCCCCTGCCATGGCACGGGCGGACGTTTCTGTTGCCATGGGCGCCCTCGGGAGTGAAGCGGCCATTGAGGCGGCAGATATTGTGCTTATGGACGATAGCCCCACCCGGCTCGTATCCGCCCTGCAGATTGCAAAGAAAACAAAAAGGGTTGTACGCCAGAACATTCTGTTTTCCCTACTCGTCAAGGGTGCGGTGCTCCTTTTGGGCGCTTTCGGGCTTGCCGGTATGTTCCCGGCGGCACTTGCGGACGTTGGCGTTTCACTCCTGGCTGTTCTAAATTCTCTTCGAACACTTGGAGGCAAAAAATAAAAGTATTTCTTCGGGGCGCATTATCCGTCGAAAAACAGAAATAAAAGAAAAAACAGTTGACAACACCACTCGAGATTTGGTATACTACAATGTAGTGTATTTATAGTTTCTATTTTAAATATAGGAGGGAAACAACATGGCAAGAAAAATGAAAACCATGGACGGTAACAACGCCGCCGCATGGGCATCCTATGCTTTTACCGATGTTGCGGCAATCTATCCGATTACCCCGTCTTCGGTTATGGCAGAGGTTACCGACGAATGGTCGGTAGAGAAAAAGAACAATATGTTCGGTCAGCCTGTTAAGGTTGTAGAAATGCAGTCTGAAGCCGGTGCCGCAGGTGCTGTACACGGCTCTCTCGCGGCAGGTGCCCTTACCACCACCTACACCGCTTCGCAAGGTCTGCTTCTCATGATTCCGAACATGTACAAGATGGCAGGTGAACTTCTGCCCTCTGTTATTCACGTTTCGGCACGCTGCGTTGCAAGCCATGCGCTGAACATTTTTGGCGACCATTCTGACGTTATGGCATGCCGCCAGACAGGCTATGCAATGCTGTGCTCCAATAGCCCCCAGGAAGTTATGGACCTTGGCGCGGTTGCACACCTTGCGGCTATTAAGGGAAGAGTACCGTTCCTGCACTTCTTTGACGGCTTCCGCACATCCCACGAAATTGATAAAATTGAAGTTTGGGATTATGAAGACCTCAAGGAAATGGTAGATATGGATGCCGTACGAGCATTTCGCAACGGCGCGCTCAATCCCGAGCACCCGGTTCTTCGCGGCAGCGCACAGAACCCTGACATCTTCTTCCAGAACCGCGAAGCATGTAACAAGTTCTACGAAAACGTGCCCGCAGTTGTCGAAGAATACATGAACCGTGTAAACGCTAAAATCGGCACAAATTACGGTCTTGTAAACTACTACGGTGCACCCGATGCTGAAAAGGTTATCGTTGCAATGGGCTCCATTTGCGATACCATTGAAGAAACCATTGATTATCTTACTGCAAAGGGCGAAAAGGTTGGTCTTATTAAGATTCGCCTGTACCGTCCGTTCCCGGTCGATGCATTCCTGAAGGCTCTGCCGGCTACCTGCAAGAAGATTGCAGTGCTTGACAGAACAAAGGAACCCGGCTCCATCGGTGAACCCTTATATCTGGACGTTTGCGCTTGCTTTACCGGAAAGAAAGATGCACCTACCATTATCGGCGGCAGATACGGTCTCGGCTCTAAGGATACCATTCCGGCTGACATTATCGCGGCCTACAAAAATCTGGATGCAGCAGAGCCCGTTCGCGGCTTTACACTCGCCATTACTGATGACGTTACGAATCTTTCTCTTCCGAGAGAAGAAAATCCGGATACGTCCGCAAAAGGTAACACGGCATGTAAGTTCTGGGGTCTCGGCTCTGACGGTACTGTCGGTGCCAACAAGAACTCCATTAAAATTATCGGTGACCATACCGACCTTTATGCACAGGCATACTTCTCCTATGACTCGAAGAAGTCCGGCGGTATCACCGTTTCTCACCTTCGCTTTGGTGAAAAGCCGATTAAGTCTACCTACCTCATCAACAAGGCAAACTTTGTAGCTTGTCATAATCCTTCTTATGTGGATAAGTATGACATGGTACAGGACCTCGTTCCCGGCGGTAAGTTTCTGTTGAACTGCGCATGGGATACGGATGAACTTTCTGACCGTCTGCCTGCAAAGATGAAGCGCTATATTGCAGAGAACAACATTTCTCTCTATACCATTGACGCTATCGGCATTGCAAAAGAACTGGGTCTGGGCAACAAGACCTCTATTGTGCTCCAGTCCGCATTCTTTAAGCTTGCAAACGTAATTCCCTTTGAAGATGCTGTGGGCTATATGCGTGACGCGGTTGTTCGCTCCTTCGCCTCTAAGGGTGAAAAGATTGTTAGCATGAACCATGCCGCAATCGAAGAAGGTGCAAAGAACATCAAAGAAATCGCAGTTCCGGCTGACTGGAAGGACGCCGTAGATGCTGAAAAGGCAGTAGCAGAGGTTCCGTCCTTTGTAAAAGATATCTTAAAGCCCTGTGAAAAGCAGGCAGGCGACAAGATTCCCGTATCTACCTTCGTAGACTATGTGGACGGTCACCTTCCCCAGGGCATGGCCGCATACGAAAAGCGCGGCATTGCAGTTGACGTTCCTGAGTGGATTCCGGAAAACTGTATCCAGTGTAACCAGTGTTCTCTCGTTTGCCCCCATGCAGCCATTCGTCCCGTTGTTATGAATGCAGAGGAAGCCGCGGCGGCACCCGAGAACATGAAGCACAAGAAGATGAACGGCAAGGACCTCGGTCAGTACGAATTCGGCATTGCTGTAACGGTTATGGACTGCTCCGGCTGTGGCAACTGTGCAAAGGTTTGCCCGGCAAAGGAAAAGGCACTCGTTATGAAGCCCATTGACACCCAGCGTGACCAGCAGGCTTGCTTCGACTATGCAGTTACCAAGGTTTCTGATAAAGAAGACCTTCTGGCACTGCCCTTAAACGTAAAGAACTCCCAGTTCCGCCAGCCGCTTCTCGAGTTCTCCGGCGCATGTGCAGGCTGTGGTGAAACACCGTATGCAAAGCTGGTTACCCAGATTTGCGGCGACAGAGCGTATATCTCTAACGCCACCGGCTGTTCCTCTATCTGGGGCGGCAGCGCACCCAGCACACCGTACACCACCAACAAGAAGGGACGCGGTCCGGCATGGGCAAACTCCCTCTTTGAAGATAACGCAGAACACGGTCTCGGTATGGCAGTCGGCGCAAAGCAGATGCGTGAAAGACTTCGCGAACAGATTGCAGCCCTTCCCTGCGATACGGTAAAGGCAGCAGCCGCAGAGTGGAACGCCACCTATGATGACGGCGATGCAAACGCCAAAGCTACAGAAGCGCTCGTTGCAGCCCTTGAGGCTTGCGGTAGCGAGGAAGCCAAAGCAATTCTTGACTATAAGGAATTCCTTTCCAAGAAAGCTGTCTGGATCTTCGGCGGTGACGGCTGGGCATATGATATCGGTTACGGCGGTCTTGACCACGTTCTCGCTTCCGGCGAAGATGTAAACGTTCTCGTATTCGATACAGAAGTTTACTCCAACACCGGCGGTCAGGCTTCCAAGTCTACCCCCACCGGCGCTGTTGCACAGTTTGCCGCAGGCGGTAAGCCGATTAAGAAGAAGAACCTCGCTGAAATGGCAATGAGCTACGGCTATGTATATGTAGCCCAGGTTGCCCTCGGCTATGATATGAATCAGACGGTAAAGGCAATCCGCGAAGCTGTAAGCTACCATGGCCCGTCCATCATCATCGCTTACGCACCGTGTATTAACCACGGCATTAAGGGCGGTATGACCGATACCCAGAAGATTATCAAGAACGCTGTTCTTGCCGGCTACTGGCATACCTTCCGTTTCGACCCGAGACTCAAAGCGGAAGGCAAGAATCCGTTTATGATGGATTCCAAGGCTCCCGATGCTTCCTACAGAGACTTCATCATGAACGAAGTTCGTTACAGCTCCCTTGCACGTAAGTTCCCCGAAAGAGCAGAAGAACTCTTCCAGGAAGCTGAAAAGCAGGCAAAGGAAAAGTACGAGCATTGGACAAAGTTTGGCAAGTTATTTGAATAAACAAAAAAGAAAGGCCGCAATTCGCGGCCTTTTCTTGTTGCTCTATATAAAAAACCTCTCCGGGACAAAGCTTCCTTGGAGAGGTTTTTATTTTATAATAGGCTTACCGTGTAGGGGCAGGCTTTTCTTCCGTTAATACTACTTTAATATCCATGATACTGCCATCGCGGTTTACGGTAAGTGTTATAATATCGCCGGCTTTAAACCGGTCGCGTATCTCGTTGATTTCCTCAGAGGATTTCACTTCCTCGCCGTTACACTTTAAAATCACGTCGCCCTTTTTAATGCCGGCGGTTGCGGCACCGCTGCCGGCAGAAACGTCGCTGACGAAAAGGCCTGCCGCAGGAATGTTATAGTATCTCGCTTCCTGCTCGGTGACATAAATAAGCGTCACACCAATCTGCGGTCTTCCTGTCACGTAGCCGTGATTCATAAGGTCCTCAATAATGGGCATGGCGTTACTTGTGGGAATGGCAAAGCCAAGGCCTTCGATTTCGGAAGAGCCAATTTTTACGGTGTTGATGCCGATGACCTCGCCGTAAGCGTTTACAAGCGCGCCGCCGCTGTTTCCGGGATTTATGGCAGCGTCTGTCTGGATGAGAGTGTACGTCACGTTATCGACAGTAAGCGTACGGTTTAATGCGCTGATAATCCCTTGCGTGAGTGACCCTGCAAGCTCCTGCCCTAAGGGGTTACCGATGGCAACGCACCGTTCACCTGCCTCTAAAACATCGGAATTGCCGATAACGGCGGCAGGAAGGTCAGCGGCGTCGATTTTAATTACGGCAAGGTCGGTTCTGGGGTCCGCGCCGACAATCGTCGCATCATATTCTTTGCCGTTGTTGAGAATCACTTTCATGCTTTTTGCGCCTTCGATAACGTGATTATTCGTCACAATAAAACCGTTTGTGGAAATAATAATCCCGCTGCCGCTACCCTGACCTTCCGAGGTTGCCGGCTGGCCGAAGAAGGAATACCCTTGCGTTTCCACCACGGTAGAAATGCCTACCACCGCAGGCCCCACGCGCTTACCGATTTCCACCGTGGAAAGCTCCGTGCGCGTGCCTTCCGTATAGGTGATCTGGGTAATTTCCGGCGTGGTGGACGAAACATTAGAAAAATTGAAGCTGCCACCGAGGGTAATCGTGCCGCCGGCGCCCTTGACACCGAAAAGCCGATAGGCAATGGGCGAGGCGACTGACATCAGCAGTGCCCCCACAAGACCGCCGCAAATCGCCGCAAGCCAAGTACGGGATTTCTTTTTCGGGGGAATGGGTGTGTAATTTGTATTGATAGGGGACGAGGGAGTCTCCTCGCTGTGCCATTGAAACTCGTTAAATTCGCGCATACAATATCACTCCTATGTTTTTTGTTTTAGTATACCTCATATTTATGAGCAAAGTGTGAACGGGTTGTGAAAAGTTTTGAAAATTATTTTTTCGGGATGGAAAAGGTAAACCGTGTATATTCGCCGGGTACACTTTCCGCCTGCATCTGGCCATCGTGGGCGGTGATAATATTGCGGACAAGATATAGCCCGAGGCCTACGCCCGTTTTGTCCTTACCGCGGCTGCGGTCGGTTTTATAAAATTTATCCCAGATGCGTTTTATGTCTTCTTCGGGAATGCCTTCACCGCTGTTTTCCACGATAACGGTCACGCGGGAATCCGTCTGGGAAACCGAAAGGCGCACATAGCCGCCGCTTTCGTTAAATTTTAAGGCGTTGTCAAAAAGATTGATAAAGACACGATCCAGGGCGTCTCGGTCGGCAAAGACGGGACATATCTCCGCATCAAATTGAATGTCCGCATCAATATTTTTTTCCGTAAAGACGCTTTCAAAGCGCAAAATGGAAATGCGAATCAGTTCGTTTAAGTCAAATTCCGTGCGTTTGAGCTCTAAGCCTTCTTCCATACGGGCAACAAGCAAAAGCTCGTTTACAAGCCGTGCCAGCCGCTTTGTTTCCGAAAGCACAATGGAAAGGTATTCCTGCCAGCGTTCTTTTGGAATGGTATTATCTAAAATACCCTCTATAAAGCCGGAGATGGTCGTCATAGGTGTGCGAAGCTCATGGGAGACGCTTGCAATAAAGCCGGAACGCATATCCTCCAGCTTTTTCAGGGAATAGGTCATCTGGTTAAACGTGTCACTCAGCGCCGCAATCTCGTCATTGCCGTGGACAGGGACTTCCACGGAAAAATCGCCTTTCATAATCCCTTTTGCCGCACTTGCAATTTTTTTAAGGGGACTTGAAATGCGCCGCGAAATAAAGTAAGAAACAAGGCAGGAAAGGGGCAACGTTAAAAGGATTGCCCAAAGCACGGTGCGAAAAATATCGTCTCGGTAGCGGTTAATGTTCGGCATGGGCACTGCCACGCAGGCCACTGCCGGCATTTCGCCGTGATAGACAACGGGGGTGGAAACCAGGAGATACGTGTCCCGGAAAAAACCGCCAAATGTGCTAAGCTGCGTAGCCTTCCCTTCAAAAAGACGGTGCGCAAAGGATGAAGGCATATCGCCGCTGATATGCTCCGAAAGATTGTGGGAGCCTGCGATGACTTTGCCGTCCCGTTCCACTAAAAACACGATGCCGCTTATCCGCTGCGCCACTTCGTTGACGCTCATATAATAGAGAGAGGACGTAGCGGGGGAGGGGTTGTCCTGAAAAAACACGGTAAGCTCGCTAATGTGCGCCACTTCTTCCTGTAGGGTTTCTTTTTTCTCCCCGATGGTGTAGTTCCCGAAAAAGGCAAATAAAATTGTGCCGAGCACCGTCATACAGATGGTGACGATTAAAAAATTCGAAAGGAGAATCCGCCCGAAAATCGTTTTTGTTCTAAGCAAGTGTTTTCACCTCGAATTTATAGCCCACGCCCCAAACGGTTTTCAGCTGCCAGCCGTCCTCATACCCCTCCAGCTTTTC
>JAZNHR010000057.1:0-12386 GCA_045577075.1 Clostridia bacterium
AGCTTCAAAACGTCACCAGACACAATGGAAGCGTTGGGGCAGTCCGCCAGCGTTTCCGAAAGCACGGGGAGAAGCTGTTCGTCAATTTCGATGGCAACTACCTTTTCCGCACAGGAAGAAAGTGCCTCGGTTAAAACACCAAAGCCCGGTCCAATTTCCAAAACGCCGCCGCCTTCGGGCACTGCCGCTTCCACAATGGCCTCTAGCACAGACCGATCGTGCAAGAAATTTTGACCAAGCGATTTTTTAAGACGAAAATTATATTTTTCACAAAGGGCACGAATGTATTTCGGGTCTGTTAAATTTCCCATAGCCGTTCCTCCTTCGCCGGAATATATAAAAGGCGCACACCTTTTTCTTTCGCGTACTGCACAGTTTGTGCTGTGCCGCCGGGTTTTTCATTATAGTACGCCACGCAAACATCGGCATGGTCTACCATAAAACGGTTTCGCATCTGCATGCATCCCGGCACATAGCGGTCAAAAAGATATTCCACTTTATCCGCCTTTTCCAATATTGCATCATAGGTCTTTTTTTGTGCGCTTGTCCATCTGGCAGATTGGTCTCGGCAAGGAAGCGCGAGAAAAAGCGTGATGTTCGGGAGTTTTTCTTTGAGCCGCAGGACTTCCGTGGCCGCCATGGTATCAAACCCCAAAGCACCGCCACAGATAAATTCTTGCATTCCAGAGGAAGCAAGAATTTCCAGCGTTGTGCGAAGGTCCCTTAGAAGGGCGTCTTTATCTCGGGCGGCTATCATTCTGTGTCCCGTAAAACAACAGCTGTATGTCTCCATATTATTCTGTCTCCATAATCGGTTTTGCACAGTATTTTGCGCCCATAGGTGTAATGGCGAGCTTTCCGCCGGCGGCATTGGTCAGCGTACTTATAAGCTCGTCCTTTCTTGCGCTTTCCGTGCAAATGGTGAGCGTCGGCATTGCGCCAAACGCCGTGTCTAAAATCTGAAACTGTTTTTCTTCCAGCACATGCTGTATTTTTCCTAAAAGCGGATAGGCAACCGTAACGGAGAAAACCTCCGAATATATCATTTCGCAAGCCGCGGCCGCGAGTATGCCGTCTGCTGCACTTTTTCCATAGGCGCGAGCAAGACCGCCTGCCCCAAGCAGAATACCGCCAAAGTATCTGGTGACCACGACGCAAACATCCGTAAGCCCCTGCCGTGTTAAAACGTTTAAAACGGGCAGACCCGCCGTGCCGGAGGGCTCGCCGTCATCACTAAAGCGGCTAATGTTATTTTCGCGGCAAATATAGGCATACACATTGTGCCGCGCCTCCCTGTGGCGCGCACGCACTTTTTCAAGGAAGGCGAGGGCCTCTTCTTCGTTTTGCACAGGTGCTACCTGTGCAATAAACCGGGAACGCTTTTCCGTAAATTCCGCTTCGGCTTCCCGTACCACGGTTTTGTAGTTTTGCATTGGAACCCCTCCTACTTTAAATACTTTTTATAAGTTGCATAAAGCGCGGCATCTGCCATACAGGTGACAAGAATGCCGTCCGGGGTATATTCCTCGGATAAAAGTTCTCCGTCCGTACGGAGGACATGAAGTGCGCCGCCATCGGTGTAGGGAATGAGAAGCTCCATTTTTCGCCTTTTTCCGGGCAGCAGTTCATCCAGTGCCGCCAACAGATTGTCTATGCCGTCTCCTGTTTTGGCAGAAATATAAACGGCACGTTCCGGATGTGGGGGACGTGGCGTAAAACCAGCCTCGTCACATTTGTTATAAACAGACAGAATGGGCTTGTCTTCACATCCTAAGGAACGGAGCAGATTCTGTACCACCAAAATTTGGTTTTCCATTTCCGGGCTGGAGGCGTCAATCACGTGTACCAAGACATCTGCCGTCACCGCTTCCTCCAAAGTGGACTTAAACGCCTCAATCAGGTGATGCGGCAGCTTTCTTATAAACCCAACCGTGTCGATCAGAAGTGCCTCCCGTCCGTCCTCCATACTAAGGGCGCGAACAGTCGGGTCTAAAGTGGCAAACAGCATATTTTCCGCAAGCACACCTGCATCTGTAAGGGCATTTAAAAGCGTGGATTTTCCTGCATTCGTATAGCCTACGAGGGCGGCCGTCGGCACCTCATTTTTTCTGCGCCTGTTTCTTAAAAGCTCGCGGTGGCGCGAAAGCTCCTCGATTTCTTTTTCCAGTGCCGTAATGCGGCTTCTAATATGCCGCCTGTCCGACTCCAGTTTTGTTTCCCCTGGGCCTCTTGTTCCGATGCCGCCGCCCTGGCGGGAAAGGGATGCGTAGCCGCCTGTAAGACGGGGCAGGTTGTATTTTAGTTGTGCTAGTTCCACCTGCAGTTTGCCTTCCCCCGAAAGGGCACGGCCTGCAAAAATATCCAAAATGAGGGCACTGCGGTCAATCACGTTACATTCTGTGATTCTTTCAATATTTTTCAGCTGTGAGCCCGTCAATTCATCGTCAAAAATCAGAAGATTTGCACCTAAATTTTCTGCCATCTCCCGTACTTCTTCCAGCTTTCCTTCACCGATAAAGGTGGCCTTGTCTGCCGCCTCGCGGTTTTGCACAATTTCTCCAAGGACTTCCGCGCCTGCCGTTTCGGCAAGAAGTGCAAGTTCGTGCATGGACTCTTCCGTCGTGTCTTCTAAGTGGTTTAAAAGACTGCGGTGTGCGCCCACCAAAATCACACGTTCTTTTTCCGCCTTATTTTCATACATGCCCATGTAGTCTCCTTTCCAGTTTCGGCAGTGCCGGTATAAGCACTGCAAGCTGTATTGCGAAGTTTACAAGTGCCGGCACAAGCTTCGTATAAAGCCGTGCCCAAAAGGTGCCGCCATAAGAAAATGCGGTAATGGCAGAATTAAAGCCTAAATTTACAACCAGTAAAATAACAAGGGAAACAAGAAAAACGCTGCGCCAATTTGTAGATTTCTCAAAGGCTACACCGTATAAAACACCTCGGGAGAGTGCTGTTAACGTAAAAAGCGGATTGATGGCACCGCCCTGTGGAAGCAAAATAGCGCGGAGGATATCTGAAAGCCCTGCAATAAGGCCGCCGCCAAACGGCCCATATAACATACCGCCTACCGCTACGGGGAAAAAGCCGAGACTAATGCGGTCCTTTGAAATTTCAAAATAGGGAATTGGAATTTGCACAAACCGGGAAAGAATAATTTCCATTGCGATTAAAAGCCCGGCAAAGACGAGATGCCTGGTGGTTATTTTTGTTTTCATATAGTATACTCTCCCTTCCTAAAAGCCAAACTACTGTAAAACAAAGCTTTAAGAGGTGATTTTTTGTTTATCAGTATTGCCGTGCTTGCCGCATTCTTATGCAGTCGGCTGCTTGGCACTGTGCTTTTTTCAGCCGTTTTATTTGGAACTATTGGCCTTTTTCTTGCCCGTCTTTTAGTACGGGCACAGTTTTCGCTCTCCCCGTATCCGCTGTTTGTCACGCTGCTTTTATTTGGTATATTTGCGGAAATTGTAACGGCACTGGGGGCGCAAAGCATTTATCAGGATAACCTCTACGGGGCATGGCTTTTCTTTTTGCCGTCCCTGTTTTTTCTGTTTTACAGTCCCGGCATCGGGGGTGCAGGCCGAAAACTTGTCGCCATTGGCTATGCCGTACTTTTAATGCTTCTTAACATTTATGCGTCCCAAAATCTTGGAGAAAAAGCGTCATATTGTTTTTTGCCGATGCAGCTAAGTCTATTGTATACCGCAATTTACACCTTAAAACAAAAAAACGGCGCATAAACATGCGCCGCCAATTCTGGAGCGAATGACGAGGCTCGAACTCGCTACCTCCACCTTGGCAAGGTGGCGCTCTACCAGATGAGCTACATTCGCATTTACAGGTGATAGTATAGCACATTCATTCCCATTTGTAAAGCTTTTTTTGAAAAAATTTTTCTTTTTTTATACCAAAGGCCGAGAAACGTGGATTTTTCGGCTTTTCTCTTTTGCTTTTGCAAGAAAGTCAAGGAAAATTTAAAATATCTTTGCTTTTCTCCTGCTTTTATAGTATAATAAAAAAGAGTTTTTGGAAAATTTACCCGGTAGAATAGGAGAGAGTATACTTTGAAAGCGACACATGAAATATTAACCTTGGCTTCGGCATCGCCGCGCCGCCGGGAAATTTTAACGGAAGGCGGCATTCCACACGTGGTAAAACCGGCAGACGTGGATGAGTCTACATTTGATGGCATGGAGCCCCGCCTTTTGGTACAGCTTCTTGCCGCAAGTAAAGCTGCGGCTGTAGCAAAAGAAACAAGTGGACTTGTTTTGGGGGCGGACACGGTGGTTGTTCTTGACGGTGCGGTGCTTGGAAAACCCAAAGATGCGGAAGATGCACGTCGCATGCTTTCTGCGCTCAGCGGCAAAACCCATGCAGTGTATACGGGCGTTGCCCTTCTTCGATGTGAGGATGGCAGAATGCGGACGCATCTCGAGGAAACTAAGGTAACCTTTCGTGTCCTTTCCGAAGAAGAAATTCGGGACTATATTGCCACAGGTGAGCCCATGGATAAAGCCGGAGCATACGGGATTCAGGGAAAGGGCGGCGCGCTGGTCGAAAAAACCGAAGGGGATTTTCAAAACGTGGTTGGTCTACCGCTTGGGGCAGTACGGCGCCTTTTAAAAGAAATGGAGTAGGAGAAAAGAAATGTATAATTTCTTTAGAAGCAAATTTTTTATTATTTTAGCCATTATCACCGTGGTCATTTTGATTTTGATGGCGGTTTCCACCGTCAAAGGCGATAAAGCAAATTTTGCCGGCGACGCGGTGGGAACGGTTGTAACGCCCGTGCAGGGATTTTTCCGCAGCATCGGGGAAGCGACGGAGAATTTTTTCAGCCGCTTTAAGTCCAATTCTCATTACCGAGAGGAAAATGAAAAGCTCACTGCACGCGTTGCTGAGCTTGAAGAAGAAACGCGGGAACTTTACCAGCTTCGAAACGAAAATGCGCGGCTTTCCGGGCTTTTATCTTTAAAAGAAACAGAAACGGCGTATGACATGGTCGGGGCAAAGGTTGTGGCAAAGGACCCCGGCCCATGGTATAGCGTTTTCAAAATTAACAAGGGCACAAACGCAGGGATTCAGAAAAACGATGTGGTGCTGACGGATAAAGGTCTTGTAGGCTACATTTATGAAGTGGGCAGCACATGGAGCACCGTGGTAAGCCTTATCGACTCGAAAAGTGCCGCAGGCTGTATTATCGAACGCACCGGGGATACGGCAGTTGTGGAAGGCAGCATAAAGCTTATGAACGAGGGGAATTGCCACCTTTTCTATCTTTCCCGTGATGCGGAAGTAGCAGAGGGAGACTTTGTGGAAACCTCAGGCCTTGGCGGCATGTATCCCGAAGGGCTTTTGATTGGGAAAATCAAGAGTCTTTCGGTCGATTCTCAAGGACTTTATTATGAAGCAGTTGTAGAGCCGGCAGTCGATTTCAGCCGGATTTCGGAAGTAATGGTAATTCGAAAGTAGGAGGAAAAATATGCGGCATGTATGGAAATCCCTGGTGCTTGTAGCGGCATTTTGCCTCGATAGCGCCCTTGGGTCCTATATTGGCATATTTGATATTTCCCCTAGCTTTCTGCTTGTTTCCGTCATTGCCATGGCAATGGCAGGCGGTCTTGTGGAAGCCGGGGTATATGGTGCTGTGGCGGGTATTTTGTGGGACCTTGCATGGGGACGCACGTTTGGTTTTTATACCCTTTTGTATATGTATTCCTGCCTCGGTGCCCGTGGCTTTTTGGAGCTTGTGTATAAGAACACAACCCTGATTACTGCCGGCGTTACGTTTGCAGCGGCACTTTTTTGTGAGATTTTTGTCTATATCTTCAGCTTTGTGATTTGGGGCAGGGGAAGTCTTTTGTATGATTTTCTGCGTGTTATTCTTCCCACAGCCGTGTATACGTCGGCCTTGCAGCTTGTTTTGTTCCGGCCGCTGACGCTTATCAGCCGCCCGAAGCTGGAAAGGGGGAGAAGATTTTGAATCGATACCGTTTTGTGTACTTTCTGCTGGCGTTTTTTGCCCTTGCGACGGTAAGCCGTCTCGTGGATTTACAAATTGTGAACGGCGAAGCCTATTTGCAGGAAAGCCGTATGCGCCTTGTCCGTACAAGTGCCGTCAAGGCCCCCAGAGGCGAAATTCTGGATAGAAACGGTAAACCCCTTGTGACGAATGAAACAGTTTTTGCTGTTCGTCTGTATAAAGCCAAAAATATGGATGACGGGGCACTGAACGACTTGCTTGTGCGTCTTTTGGTACAATTTGATGAGGATGGCGCAACTGTTACCGACAGCTTCCCCGTATTGGGAAACGGGTTTAGTCTTAGCGGGGATGCCCTTGTAAAATGGAAGATGCGCTATTCTCTGCCGTCGGATGCAGACAGAGAGGCTATTCTTTCACACTTTGCAAACCGATACAATATTTCCGGCGGCATTCGAGGAGATATGCGCCGCGCGCTGATTGGCCAGCGGTATGAAATGGAGCAGACAGGTTTTTCCGAAACAGTTTCCTATACCGTGGCCACCGATATTTCCGATGCACTGATGACGAGGCTTCTTGAACAGAAAACGGATTACCCCGGCCTTGTCATAGAAACCTCACCGATACGCCGATTTGTCAACGGGACTACTGCGGCGCACATTCTGGGACAGACGGGTAAAATTTATAAAGAAGAATATGAACAGCTACGTGCCAAAAACTACGCCATGGACGATATTATCGGCAAACAGGGTATTGAGCGGTATCTGGAAGACGCACTTCGGGGAGAGGACGGTTTAAACCGCGTGGCGCAGAGCCTGGATGGTCAAAGCGTTCAAACGGAAGAAGAAAAAGCACCGAAAAAAGGGGATAACGTAGTTCTGACCTTGGATTTGCCCTTGCAGGAAAGTGCAGAAAAGGCACTGGAGGATGCTATAGCCTATGTGCGCGAACAAAGTGTAAACGAGGACGGGGATGGCGAAAATGCCGCGTGCGGTGCGCTGGCGGCAGTGGATGTGAATACAGGGGAAATTCTAGCACTTGCCTCCTGTCCTACCTATGATCCGGCGCGTTTTTATGAAGATTACGAACAAATCAGCAGTGACAAAAATTTGCCCATGTTCAACCGCGCCATCGGCGGTGCCTATGAGCCTGGCTCCACCTTCAAAATGGCAACCGCACTTGCGGCACTGGAGGAAGGCATTATCACCCCTGCAGATATGATTGAGGATTTAGGTGTCTACAAGTATTATGAAGACTATCAGCCGATTTGCTGGATTTATCGCGGTACCGGGGAAACCCATGGCAAGGTCAATGTTTCAGAAGCCTTAAAGCATTCCTGTAACTATTTCTTTTATGAAATCGGCCGGCGGACAACCATTGAAAAAATGAATGTATACGCCCATCTTTTAGGGCTCGGGGAGGCAACGGGCATAGAGCTTACCGAGGAAGAAAACACAGGAAAGCTTGCAAGCCCGCAGCAAAGCGAGAAGGACGGCGAAAAATGGGTACCCGGCGATACGCTGCAATATGCCATCGGCCAGTCGAAAAACTTGTTTACGCCCTTACAGCTTGCTAATTATCTTGCAACGATTGTAAACGGCGGTACCCGGTATAAAACCCATATTGTAAAGGCTGTGCGAGATTCCCAGACCGGTGTTCTGGTGCAGGAAACAAAGCCAACCGTGCTTTCGCAAATCGACATTTCCCCTGAAAATCGCCAAGCAATTTTGGAGGGCATGCGTGACGTTGTAGAACTTGGAACCGCGAGCACGGTGTTTGAAAACTTTAATGTGGCCGTCGGCGGCAAAACCGGTACGGCAGAAGTGCCGGGAAGAGCCGATAACGCCATTTTTGTTGGGTTTGCCCCGTACGACAATCCTACCATAGCCGTGTGCGCCGTCATTGAGGAAGGGGTACATGGCGCTAATGCAGCGCGAGCTGTACGGGACGTTTTGCACACGTATTTTAACAGCGAAGTTGAGGATGGTGTGGCGAGAAAAACAAATACGCTTCTGCCCTAAAAGTGACAAATTTGTAAAATCTCAAAAAAAGCATGGACTATTTTCTGTAAATATGGTATACTAAACAAAGTAAGAAATTTTTGGAGGAATGATATGGGCGAGGTGGTCGTAATAACGTCTGGCAAGGGCGGCGTCGGAAAAACAACGACGACGGCAAACCTTGGCACAGCACTCGCAATGCAAGGAAAACGCGTGGTGCTTGTGGATGGAGATATTGGCCTTCGAAACCTGGACGTGGCCCTTGGAATGGAAAACAAGGTTGTGTACGATCTTGTGGACGTAATCGAAAAGAAATGCCGTCTGCGGCAGGCAATTTTACAGGATAAAACGAATGGGAATTTATGCTTTTTGGCGGCATCACAAACAAAAGTCACTTGTGATGTAACTGCAGCACAAATGCAGATGCTTTGCCGGGAGCTGAAAATGCAATTTGACTATGTTTTGATAGATTGCCCCGCAGGTGCAGGCACCGGATTTCAAAATGCAGCCGCCGGTGCTGACTCTGCCATTGTCGTAACGGTTCCGGAAACGGCGGCAGTACGAGATGCAGATAAAATTTTGGATAAGCTAGAGGAAGTCGGCATCCAAAACCGTAGTCTCATTATTAACCGCATGCGCCCCGAACTTGCAGAAATAGGAGCCGTTTTAAAAGTCGAGGAAATCGTAGAATGGCTTGGCGTAGACCTTCTCGGGGTTATTCCGGAGGATGTGGAAGTGCTTTTAAGTAGCACCAAAGGCATTGCTGTTACCACGCTTTCGAAAAGCCTTGCAGGGAAGGCGTATCAAAATACGGCAAAAAGACTTATGGGAGAGGACGTCCCACTTCTGCCTTTAAAGCAGAAAAAAAGAAAAGGCCTTCGCAGGGTGTTTCGCGGACGACGGTAAAACGCCATGCCGAAAAATTTTGACAGAATCGAGGGATACATATGAATATTGCACTGATTGCGCACGATAAGAAAAAAGAGCTGATGGTTCAATTTTGTACTGCATATAAAGCGGTATTGGTGCAGCATAATTTATATGCGACTGCAGGGACGGGTGACCTTGTAGAGGATATGACGGGTCTTCCTGTGCAAAAGGTTTTATCGGGAACGCAAGGGGGCGACCAGCAAATCGGTGCTCGCATTTCCTATAACGAAATTGACCTTGTACTTTTCTTTGAGGATCCTCTTACCGCAATGCCGTATGAGCCGGACGTTTCTGCCATTTTGCGCCTTTGTGACGCACATACGATTCCCATTGCCACCAATATGGCAACGGCAGAAGTCCTGATTCTGGGTCTCAGCCGCGGTGATTTGGACTGGAGAAATCTTGTGAGAAGCTAAAAATAGGGGCCCAATTTCTTGCGGCCCCTTTTTAAATGGAGAAATGATGTATAAAACGATACTTTTTGACCTGGACGGTACCATAATCAATTCAGAAGAAGGCATTACGGAAGGCGTACGCCTTGCCATTGAGCATTTTTCCCTGCCGCCCCTACCTTTGGAGGTGCGGCGCATGTTCATCGGCCCACCCCTTCGGGAAAGCTTTCAAAAATATTGCGGTGTGGACGAGAAAACGGCGGAAGCACTTTTGGCAGACTACCGTGTATTTTACGGCGAAAAGGGTCTGCACATGGCAACGCCCTATGCCGGAATGGAAACACTTTTAAAAACGCTGCAAGAACGAGGGAAAGAGCTGTTTGTGGCAACGGCAAAGCCTACTGGATATTCCCGCACTATTTTGGAGGAATGGAATCTTAGCCACTACTTTAAAGAAATCGTGGGTGCAGGCTTTGATAAAAATTTTGATTCTAAGGATAAAATTATTGGTCTTGCTAAATCCATGGCAAGTCATTCGGATATTGTCATGGTGGGCGATACGGTGTATGATGTGGAGGGAGCCCGGGCAAACGGAATCCCGACCATTGGCGTTTTGTACGGCTTTGGAGACCACGCTGCACTTCGGGCATCAAAGCCCGCCTATATCGTAGAAACTGTAGAGGAAATCGGAGGGATTGTATGAAACTCAATATACATAATGCCGCACTAACCATTTCGGCAGTACATCCACGGCAATACCCATGCACTGCAATACCGGAAATTGCAATGGCAGGGCGGTCGAATGTAGGCAAATCGTCTTGCATCAACAAGCTTTTAAACCGGAATAAGCTGGCAAGGACAAGTGCTACCCCCGGCAAAACGGCTACTATCAATTTTTATAATATTGATGACCAGGTGTTTTTTGTGGACTTGCCCGGCTACGGCTTTGCCCGTGTTTCCAAGGAAGAGCAAATTCGCTGGGGGAATATGATTAACACCTATCTTGACACAAGACAGTCCCTTCGGGGCGTTCTGCTGCTTGTGGATGCAAGGCATAAGCCCACGCAAAATGATGTGATGATGTATCGCTGGATACGAGACCGCTTCGGGGAAGTGACGGTAGTGGCGACAAAATGCGATAAGCTCGGGAAAACAAAAATAGCCGAAAATCTTGCGGTTATTCGAGCAACCCTTGAGCTTTCCGAAAACGATACACTTCTGCCCTTTTCCGGAGAAAAAGGCACGGGCAAAGAAGACCTTTGGCAGGAAATCAGCCGCATTACCGGCGTGGAATTATAAAGAGAAACCGCTTGGCATGCTAAGACGCTAAGCGGTTTTTTGTAAAAATACAGTATAACATTAACCTTTTTATACGAGAGGAGCGACAGTGCAAATCATTGACAACTTCGTAGAATATTATTATGGTTCTTACAAAATAATAATATAAAAAGAAAAGGGAGTTGTTAAAATGATACTATCCATGCAACACATCGAAAGGTTCAAAAACTATCTAATCGAGGAAGAAAAAGCATTTGCAACACTTGAGAAGTATATCCGGGACGTAACGGCATTTGCTTCGTGGCTTTCCGGCGCTGACGTTACAAAAAAATTAGTGCTTCACTACAAAGAATATTTGACCGAGAAGTATGCACCTGCTTCTGTAAACGCCGCCCTTTCTTCACTCAATTGCTTTTTTGCATTCAACGAATGGCACGGCATGAAGGTAAAAATGCTGAAAATCCAGAGACGGATTTTTGCAGAACAGGAAAAAGAACTGTCAAAAGGCGAATACGAGAGACTACTTGATGCGGCAAAGCTTAGGAAAAATCAAAAACTCTACTATCTTATGCAGACAATTTGTGCAAGCGGTATTCGTGTTTCGGAATTAAAGGCCATAACCGTGGAAGCCGTTAGAGAACGAAAGGCAACCATAAAATGTAAGGGGAAAATGCGTGTAGTCGTATTACCGAAGGAATTATGCAAGCTTCTGACGGGTTACGCCAAAATGCAAAACATAAAAAAAGGCCCTATCTTTATCACAAGGACAGGGAACCCACTTGACCGCAGTACGATATGGAAAATGATGAAAAGCCTTTGCGAAAGTGCAGGCGTTTCTAAGGAAAAGGTTTTCCCCCACAACTTGCGGCACTTGTTTGCACGTACCTATTATACAGTACAGAAGGACATTGTACGTCTTGCCGATATACTGGGGCACTCCAGTGTAAACACAACACGTATTTACACAATGGAAACAGGGGATATACACCGAAAACAAATGCAGGGATTAGGACTTTTGCGAATATAAAAAACCACATAATTGAAATTATGTTGCAGTTCGTAACTTTTTTTAGAACCAATTTCTAAGAAATACTAAATCAAATGCATTGAATTTAAAAACAAACATAATAACAAGACCGGTTTTGTAAAATTTATACAACCAGTCTGTTTCGCCACGTTTATTTTTTTATATAAATAACGTTTTTTTATAAATTTCCCGCAAACCATTGACAAACACTCCCTAAAATGGTATACTTTCAAAAACATTGATATGTACATACAATGTCTTTTCCCACATAATTTCAATTATGTTGCAGTTTTTTTTTTAACATCAATTGTAATGATCATTACAAAAAAATGACAACAGGTTTTAACAAAAGGGTCGAAAAACATGAATATGCGCAATATGGAACACAGAAAAAGCGAAATCATACAAAGCACTTGGCAGTATCTTGTGGAAACCGGTCTGATAAACGCAACAGTTAGAGATTTGTGTCGAAGGGAAAAGATTTCACAAAGCAGTCTTTATTATTGGTTTGAAAACAAAGATGAACTATGGCTGCACGCAGGAATATACGGATTTTCCAGGGTGCTTAAAACGCTCTTAAGTTATATAGTGGATGATCAAAACAATATTCAAAATTCTTTTAATACTTTTCTAAAACGGGTTGAAGCGAATAAACAGGAGCTTCGCCTTGCAATTCAGATTACAATCAGCCCCGCGTTTGGGGAGCGTATGCGGAATATGGCAAAAGATTTTAGTTTCTTGTATGAAAAATATGCAAAAGAACTGATGGCGATATT
>JAZNHR010000058.1:0-16808 GCA_045577075.1 Clostridia bacterium
AAGCAAGGCAAACAGACAGCCTTGCAGGACGACGCGCACGCCGAGTCCACCGGCGAAAATGCCTTCATTCTTGGGCTTCGGTTTCTTTTCCATCACATCCGCTTCCACCGCTTCCATGCCGAGGGCGATTGCCGGAAAGCTATCGGTGACAAGGTTTATCCAGAGAAGCTGCATGGAAAGGAGGGGCGTTTTATGCCAAAGAAGCATGGCGATAAACACGGTGAGCACTTCGCCGATATTGGTGCCAAGAAGGGAGCCCACAACCTTTTTAATGTTTGCGTAAATGCCGCGGCCTTCTCGAACGGCTTCCACAATCGTGGCGAAGTTATCATCGGTAAGGGTCATATCTGCGGCACCCTTGGCAACATCGGTACCCGTAATGCCCATGGCGCAGCCGATATCGGCGGCTTTAAGGGCAGGGGCGTCATTTACCCCGTCCCCCGTCATGGAAACGACCTGGCCTTTGCGCTGCCACGCTTTGACAATGCGGATTTTATTTTCGGGAGATACACGGGCATAAACGGAAATGGATTCGATAGAGGCATCGAGCTCGGAATCCGTCATATCATCAAGCGCGGCGCCTGTAATTGCCCTGTCCCCATCCTCTAAAATGCCAAGCTCACGGGCAATGGCAGAGGCGGTGACAACATGATCCCCCGTAATCATAATGGGCTTAATGCCAGCACGCCGGCAAACGGCAACGGCGGCTTTGGCTTCGGGACGAGGAGGGTCAATCATGCCCACAAGCCCCATAAAGGTAAGTTCATTCTCTAAAGTTTCCGAGGTTAGATTTGCAGGAATTTCCTGGATTTCTTTATAGCCTACGGCAAGGACGCGGAGGGCATCCTCACTCATCGTATTCGTCCATTCTCTCGCCTTTTCGATATCGCCTTTTATGCAGCGCTTTGCCATGACATCAAAGGCACCTTTCACAATTACAACGAGTCTGCCGTCAATGCGATTTATTGTGCTCATGAGCTTTCTGTCCGAATCAAACGGAATGGACGCAAGGCGTGGACACTCTGTATTCAGTTTATCTTTGGGCATCCCGTTTTGGTGTGCCGCATATACGATTGCGGTTTCCGTAGGGTCACCGAAATGCTGTACGGATTCACCGTCAATCACAACAGACCCGTCACAGCAAAGGGTGCCAAACCAAAGGAGTTTTTTCACTGCATCAGAATTTTCTGTGCCGATTTCTTCAGGGCTTTCAGTCCCATCCACATATGCCTTTGTAAGCGTCATTCTGTTTTGGGTCAGCGTCCCCGTTTTATCGGAGCAAATAATGGACGCGGAGCCTAAGGTTTCTACCGCAGGCAAACGGCGAATCAAAGCATTTCGCTTCACCATGCGTTGCACGCCGATGGAAAGAACAATCGTAACAATTGCCGGAAGGCCTTCCGGAATTGCCGATACCGCGAGGGATACAGCCGTCATAAAAATTTCCATGACGGGAATACCATTTATCACACCGACAATAAAGATAATGGCGCAGGCAGCAAGAGCTACGATGCCGAGATATTTCCCAAGCTGGGCAAGCTTTTTCTGCAGGGGCGTTTGTCCTTCTTCTTCCGCATCGAGAAGGTTTGCAATTTTGCCCATCTCCGTATCCATCCCCGTTGCGGTAACGACAGCTGCCGCAGTGCCGTATGTTACGCTACAGCCGGAAAATACCATATTGGCTCTGTCCCCTAAGGGTGCATTTTCCCCGATTTCCGCTTCGGCGTCTTTTTCAGAGGGAACAGATTCCCCGGTAAGTGCGGATTCCTCGCTTTTGAGGCTCGCGCTTTGGAGAAGACGTGCGTCTGCCGGAATAAAGTCCCCGGCTTCAAGGTGAATAATATCACCGGGAACAAGGTCAGCAGCGTCCACCATTTGCTCTACGCCGTCACGCACCACTCTTGCATGGGGAGCAGACAGATTTTTCAGTGCATCCAGTGCCTTTTCTGCCTTACTCTCCTGCATGACACCGAGGACGGCGTTTAAGACAACAATAAACAGAATCAGCACCGGCTCAAAAAATTCGCTCGGATTCTTCTCAACACAAGCGATTACAAAGGAAATCGCTGCAGCTGCAATTAGAATCAAAATCATAACGTCTTTGAACTGTTCCAAAAACCGCTGCAGTGTCGTTTTCTTTTTCTTTTCCCGAAGCTTATTCGCCCCGTATTTTTCCTTTCTCGCGGTGACTTCGTCACCGGAAAGTCCCCTTGTCGCATCCGTGCCGAGCGCTTTTAGTACGCTCTCTTTTGCGTCGCTGTAAAATGCCAACGTGCGTCCCTCCTAAAGATCATTTTATTCATTATAACACATTTTTTTAAAAAAACATCCATTTTTTGAAAAATTTAAAAATTATTCACAAAAATATGGTATACTGTTTATAGGAGGACAAGATATGCTATATACCGTTCTTTCTCTATATGGTTATTTAATTCTATTTCTTCTTGGGTATTACTATGTCTTTTCAAAGGCAGAAACCCTTCTCCCCTGCCCTTCTCGAAAGGGCTTATGGATAGTGCCCTGTCTCTTGGGGCTATGTATCCGCCTTGTATTAGCAGCTTATACCGAAGGGTATTCTACGGACATAAGCTGTTGGCAGTTTTGGTCCTCTAGAATGGCAGAGGTAGGGCCATGGGGCTTTTATTCCGATACGTATTTTTGCGATTATCCCCCGGGGTATCTCTACATTTTGTGGCCTTTAGGGCTTCTTCTTAAAGCTTTACCTGCCGCCATGGAGGGGCTGCTTTTAAAACTGCCTGCCATATTATTTGACACGCTTCTTTGCGGTCTTCTGTATAAAAAGGCACAGGAAATGACGCAAAATACTCGTCTTGCTTTTGTGATTTCTCTTTTCTATGCCCTGTGCCCTGCGGTCATCATAAATTCTGCCGTTTGGGGACAGGTAGACGCGGTGTTTACGTTTTTTCTCGTTCTTTCTCTTCTGGATTTAGTGGCGGAAAAGTATCCGCGAAGTGCCGTTTTCTTTGCCATTTCTGTGGCGATTAAGCCCCAGGCGCTTTTGCTTTCGCCCATTTTCTTACTGACGATTTGGCAAAAGCGGACAATGCCCGGTTTTTCCAGACAACTGGGGCTTTCTGTGCTGTCCTTTCTGGGTACGTTTCTCCTTTTGGTTTTACCGTTTACTATTGGAAGGTCACCCCTATATATTATGGAGCTTTATATAAAGACCCTTTCCTCGTATCCCTATGCGTCTTTAAACGCCTTTAATCTTTTTACGCTACTTGGTGCAAACGGCGTTTCCACTTCGGCAATTTTTTGCGGTTTCCCCTACGCCGTTTGGGGCACAATTGGCATTGTGATTGCCATTAGCCTTAGTGGGTACGTTTTTTATAAGGGTAAGGACAATTCCCGTTTTTTCTACGCCGCCGCCCTTCTCATCTGCGGCATATTTATGCTTGGCGTTAAAATGCACGAGCGGTATCTCTTTCCCACTATCGCCTTCTTATTTTTTGCCTATGTATATCGGCGAGACAAGCGAATCATTGCCCTTGGGGGCGGCTTATCTCTACTGCATTTTATAAATGTTGCGTATATATTCATTTTAAGCCGCGCAGGCACATTTTATGCCCTCTCGCCCGACGGCGTAGCTTCCCTTCTCTCCGCCTTGCATCTTCTGGCTTACGTCTACATGGTATACCTAGGGCTTTCTCTCTACGCCGGACTTCCCAAGCCTTCGTTTTTACGGGAAGAAAAGAGTGCACATCTTTCAAAACGCGACAAATGGATTGTCCTTTCCGTCACCATCTTATACGCCTTGCTTGCCTTTTCGAATCTTGGAAACACAGCGGCACCGGAAACTGCCGCACCCCTTGTTTCCCTTGCAGATTTCGGTGAAAAACGCGCCATTTCGTCCGCTTCCGTATATAAAGGCATTGGGGATTGCAGAATTTCTTTTTCCTTTTCCAATGACGGGGAAACGTTTGGCTCACCTATTATCTTTGACGGCTCACCCTGCTTTAAGTGGGAAAACTATTTCTTTACGGTCGAAGCACGGTATGCCCGCGTACAGCTTACCGGCAAAGCGGACGCTGTATATGAGGCCGCCTTCTGGGACGAAAACGGAGCAATGATTCCCCTTTCTTCGGAAAGCGCACTTTTTGACGAACAGCACCTTGCCGAAAAAGAAAATCTATATCAAAACAGTACGTACTTTGACGAAATATACCACGCGCGCTCGGCGTACGAGCACATCGAATACATTCCCCATTACGAAACGACCCATCCGCCCCTAGGGAAGCTGATTATCGGGCTTGGGATTCGCCTATTTGGCATGCATCCCTTTGGCTGGCGATTTATGGGGACGCTGTTTGGCGTTTTGATGCTGCCCCTAATGTATATTTTCGCAAAGCGGCTTTTTAAAAGCACGTTTTTATCTACCGCCGCCATGCTCCTCATGACCTTTGATTTTATGCATTTTTCTCAAACACGCATGGCAACCATTGACTCCTATCCCGTTTTCTTTATTCTTTGCATGTACTTCTTTATGTACCTTTTTTACGAGAAAGCGGAGACCCTTCCATTAAATAAAGTTCTTTTATATCTAGGACTTTCCGGCGTTTCCTTCGGTCTTGCCATCGCCTCAAAATGGATTGGATTTTACGGCGGTGCAGGGCTTGCACTCCTGTTTTTCCCGGCGCTTTTCCGCCGCGTCAAACAAAAAAATATGAAAGAATTGTTAATTTGTTTGCCTTGCATCTTGTTTTTTGTTGTAATTCCGTTTATAATATATTATATAAGCTATATTCCCATTCACGTAGCTGACGGTGCAGAAAACTACTGGCAGAATTTCTGGAACTATCAAAAGCACATGTTTTCATACCATAAGAATTTAGAGGCAGACCATCCCTTTGGCTCCATGTGGTATACCTGGCCCATTGTAGGTCGCCCCATTTGGTACTATGGGAATCCCGCCCTGCGGGACAAAGGTCTTGTTTCCAGCATTGTAGGCATGGGCAATCCCCTTATCTGGTGGGCAAGCGCTGCTGCCATGCTCTTTATACTGGGTGCAGCAGTTTATGGAATGTTTCGCAAAAAGCATGACAGGCGTCCCCTGTTTTTAGGGCTCAGCTTTCTTTCCCAGCTTGTGCCGTGGATGTTTGTGACCAGAGTGGTGTTTATTTATCACTATTTTGCAAGCCTTCCCTTTGCAATTTTGGGGCTTGTGTACGGGTTTGAAAAGCTATGTGAGAACTACGTTTTTGGGAAACGTGCGGTTTGTATTTTCCTTACCCTTTGCGCCCTTTTATTCCTCGCGTTTTACCCTGTTCTTTCCGGCGCTGCGGTGCCGAGAAACTATGTGCTTTCGTGCCTTACATGGTTTGAAAGCTGGATTTTAGGATATTAACAAGCGAAAGGAAACCATATGATTTCTGTTATTGTTCCTTTATACAATGAAGAAGAAGTAATATTAGAAAGCTATAAGCGTCTTTCCGGCGTGATGCAAGGCATTGGAGAAGCGTATGAGCTTGTTTTTATTAACGACGGCAGTCGGGACAAAACTGCACTTTTGGCGGCAGAGCTTGTTAAAAAGGACAAGTGCGTGCGCCTGATTTCCTTTTCCCGAAACTTCGGCCATCAAATTGCCATCACCGCCGGCATGGACTATGCGAAGGGTGACGCGGTTGTCATTATTGACGCGGACCTACAGGACCCGCCCGAGGTCATTCCCCAAATGGTGGAAAAGTGGAAGGAAGGCTACCATGTAGTATATGGCAAACGCATCAAGCGTCACGGCGAAACGGTGTTTAAGAAATTTACCGCTAAAGTCTTTTACCGCTTTTTACGGCGCATGACGGAAGTGAATATTCCGACGGACACAGGCGATTTTCGCCTCATGGACAGAAAAGTATGTGATGCGATGAAAAAGCTTGGAGAGAGAAACCGATATGTACGCGGCCTTGTCAGCTGGGTCGGCTTTAAGCAGTATGCGCTGGAGTATGTCCGGGATGAACGCTTTGCAGGGGAAACAAAATACCCCCTTAAAAAAATGCTGCGCCTTGCGACCGACGGTATTACGTCCTTCTCCTACAAGCCCTTAAAGCTTGCTACCTTTACCGGATTTCTCCTTTCAGGGCTGAGCTTTTTATACCTTTTAATCGTGCTTTGCCAAAAGCTTTTGGGTGTTCCAACTGCATGGGGCTGGGCATCGCTACTCGCGGTACAGCTTTTCTTTAATGGTGTGGTACTGATTATCCTCGGTATCATTGGCAGCTATATTGGCAGAATTTACGAGGAATGCAAAGGTAGACCTTTATATATCGTGCAGGAAACACTTGGCTTTGACAAATCGGAAAACGAATAGACATACTTTAATTTCTCTGCGGGGCGGCCCGCTATCAATACATAAAAAGGAGTGATTGTATGAAGATTATCATCACGGGGAGAAAAATTGACATTAGTGCAGGTATACGCAGTTTTACAGAAAAGAAACTGCAAAAGCTCGACAAGTTCTTTGATGAACAGGCCGAAGCGCAGGTCACGTTATCTGTAGAAAAAGACCGGCAAACTGCGGAGCTTACCATCTACTTTGGCGGCTTTGTGTACCGCGCCGAGGACACTTCGGAAGATATGTATGCCTCCATTGACCGTGCGATTGATTTAATAGAGCGTCAAATCCGCAAAAACAAAACACGGCTGGAGAAAAAGCTGCGCGGTGGTGCATTTGACGTACCTGCCCAGGATGCCCAGGATACGGAGGAAAAAGAATTTAAAATTGTGAAAAGCAAAAAGCATGCCTTAAAGCCCATGAGCCCCGAAGAAGCAATTTTGCAAATGAATCTTTTGGGACACGAATTCTTCGTCTTTCACAATGATGAGACGGACAAAATTGATATTGTTTACAAAAGAAAAGACGGCAACTATGGCCTTATAGAGGCCGAAGCATAAAAAAGCGGCGGAGCAGTTTGCTCCGCCTTACGCTTTTACCCTATACATATTTTTTTCGCCTTTGGATATACTTAAACCGAGGTGAAAGAAATGTCGAAAAATTACAGAAAGTCCAGGCTTTTAGTACCCGAAGCTTACGATGGCATGACCCGTTTTAAGCTGGAAGTCGCTGAAGAAATCGGCAGACTGCAGTTTTGCAAGGAAAATAACGACCATTATAAGGGCGACCTCTCTGCCCGACAAAACGGCAGCGAAGGCGGTCCCATCGGCGGCGAAATGGTACGGCGCATGATAATGAATTATGAAAAACAACTTTAAACCCCAGGTCCTCGCATTTATAAAATCGCTAGGAATCCCCCTCGCCGGCATAGCGGGCGACGGGGCTACATACACAAAAATCGTATGCTTATTCCCCTATTATACCGGTCAAAAAAATAAGGGAAATCTTTCCATGTATGCACATGGCATGGACTATCACACCATTATTGAGGGGTATCTTGCGAAAATTGCCGTTTTTATAAAAGAACACTTCCCTGCCGCTTCTACAAAAATACATGTGGACAAAGGTGAAGGAGACGATAAAAATGCCGCCTATATGGCAGGGCTTGGTTTTTATGGAAAAAACAGTCTGATTATAAATGAAACCTATGGCAGCTTTGTGTTTATCGGGTATGTGGAAACCGACCTTATGCTTCCACCGGATGCCCCTTTAGATAGACAATGTATCGGTTGCGGTAAGTGCATAGAGGCTTGCCCCGGCGGCGCAATACAAAACGGAAAAATTGACGAGAGCCGTTGTGCTTCCGCCATTACCCAAAAGAAGGGAACGCTTTCTAAAGAAGAGGAACAAATTCTTAGAAAAAGCGGCCTTATCTGGGGCTGTGACACGTGCCAAACGGTTTGCCCCCATAACGCGACGGTGCCGGTAACACCCATGGCGGACTTTTGCCAAGCGCCTATCTATTCCCTTTCCCCACTTGCCATGTCCAACAAAGAATTTCTCGCCTTCTACGGCGACCGTGCATTTTCCTGGCGCGGCAAGGCGGTTTTAAATCGAAATTTGGAAGTACTTTCCTTGCATGATTTAAAGTCTGAAGGTCATACTAGTTAGCGTAAGGTGTACGTTTTTCCGGCCGGCCGGAAAAGCATATAGCTTACACATTCTCCCCGAGGAGCAGATATAGATGACAGTAAAAGACATCATGACCGATCCTGCTATTGTAATCCCGGAGGACGCTTCTACTTTTGAAGCGGCAAAAATTATGCGTGAGCATAACATTGGCTCTGTGCCTGTTGTAAATGACGAGGAACATCTTGTCGGTATTGTAACAGACAGAGATATCGTGGTGCGGAATATGGCAAGAGGGCTGGATCCGAAGTCTCATTCCGTAAACGAAATTATGACAACGGACGTTTCTTGCGTTACGCCTAACACGGAAATTGATGAAGCAGCACAGATTATGGCAAACGATAAAATTCGTCGTCTCCCGGTTGTGGAAGATGAGAAGGTTGTAGGTTTTATTGCTTTAGGTGATATTTCTGCATGTCGTGATTATACGTTTGAAATCGGTGAGACACTTTGTGAAATTTCCGAAGGATGTCACAAGAAGCATCCGACGCATAACCGTGATTAAATTGTCGGATCAAGTAACTCGTAAAGGGCAGAAAATTGGGACACGATTAAAGGGATACCTCTTTTGCTCTGGTGGCAAAACGTGTATCTTCCTTTCGGTCCAGGAGGCGTTTTCTCGCCTCCTTCCTACATAATGTCTCGTTTTTTGTTCTTCCAAACAAATTTTTAAGGAGGAACGCTATGTTTATTCCCATTTTACTTTTTATTTTGGGGCTTATTCTTTTGATTAAGGGTGGAGACTGGTTCGTAGACGGTGCTACCGGTATCGCCTACCATTTCCATGTGCCTGAATTTTTAATCGGGGCTACGGTTGTTTCCATTGGTACCACCCTTCCCGAGGTGATGGTTTCTTCTACAGCCGCCATAAGTGGTCACGGCGAAATGGCCTATGGTAACGCCCTTGGCTCCATCATCTGCAACACAGCGCTGATTGCCGCGCTGACCATTACGATTCGCCCTTCCCGTGTGGACCAAAAGGCGCTGAAAATGCCGGTGCTGTTCTTTTTTATTGCCGCCTTGTTTTATACGGTCGTGGCAGTTTTTACCGGGTACTTTAGCCGTCTGACAGGGCTTGTTTTACTTGCACTTTTCCTTTTGTATATGGTCATAACCGTGCGACAGGCAGGAAAAATGCCAAAAGGAAGTGCAAAAGCATCCACGGAAAAAAACGCAAAAATCGGATACAATATATTTTGGCTCGTTATCGGTGCGGCACTCATTGCCTTCGGCGCAGACTTGCTTGTTGACAACGGCACAATTTTAGCAGAAGCCATGGGTGTTCCCGAATCCGTGATTGCCCTTACGTTTGTAGCGCTGGGCACATCCCTTCCCGAGCTTGTAACTGCGATTACCGCCCTTATAAAAGGACATAGTGCCCTATCTCTCGGCAATATTATCGGCGCAAATCTCTTTAACCTTGTTCTTGTCAGCGCCAGCGCTGCCCTCCTTTCCCCCTTCGCCGTGCCGACGGGTAAGCAAATCGGCGGCGTTCCTGCCTCCTTTATAATCGATATTCCTGTAATGCTTTTAGTTAGCCTCGCACTCTCTGTCCCCGCCTTAAAAAGTGGGAAGCTGTCTCGCACCCAGGGCATCGTTTTACTTTGCGTTTACGTATTATTTTGTGCGTTTCAATTTATAGGGTAGTGCCACTTGACCGAAGGCATGAAAATATGGTATACTAATAGAAAACAATAGAAAGGACGATTTATATGCGTACCGGTGACATTTCTATAAGCACCGAAAACATTTTTCCTATTATTAAAAAATGGCTGTATTCCGACTGCGATATTTTTCTTCGAGAGCTCGTTTCAAACGGCTGTGATGCGATTACAAAGCTTCGTAAGCTGGCGGCTGTAGGAGAAGCAAAAACAGACGATACGGCCTATGCCATTGAAATTACACTGGACAAAGAATCTAAAACCCTCACGATTTCCGATAACGGTATCGGTATGACAGAAGAGGAAGTTATTAAATACATAACACAGATTGCCTTTTCGGGTGCCGAAGAATTCATTCAGCAGTACAAGGACAAGACGGATGAAAACGCCGGTATTATTGGGCATTTCGGTCTTGGTTTTTATTCGGCATTTATGGTGTCGGAGCGTGTGGATATTCATACCCTTTCCTATCGGGAAGGCGCAAAAGGCGTGTTCTGGAGCTGTGACGGCGGCATGAACTACGAAATTGCCGACGATGCAAAGGAAACGCGAGGCACAGAAATTGTGTTGCATATCGGTAAAGAACACGAGGAATTTTTGGAAGAAAGCCGTATTCGGGAAATACTACATAAATACTGTGCATTTCTCCCCTACCCCATTTATTTTGGGGAAAAGGGCGCTGAAAAGCCGACGGAAAGTGTAAACGACACCGCACCCTTGTGGCTAAAAAATCCCTCCGAATGTACGGACGAGGAATATAAAGCCTTTTACAAAAAGGTCTTTATGGATTTAAACGACCCTCTTTTCTACATTCATCTAAATGTGGAGTACCCCTTCCGTCTGCAAGGCATTTTGTATTTCCCGAGACGCTCGGGTGTCTATGACCAAACAGAAGGACAGATTAAGCTTTACAATAACCAGGTGTTTATTGCCGACAACATCAAAGAGGTGATTCCCGAGTTTCTGCTTCTCTTAAAAGGCTGCATTGACTGCCCGGACCTGCCCCTGAATGTTTCCAGAAGCTTTTTGCAAAATGACGGGTACGTAAAAAAGGTCTCCGCCCACATTACGAAAAAGGTGGCGGACAAGCTCTCGGCCCTTTACAATACGGAACGGGAAAACTTTAACACGTACTGGGACGATATCAACCCCTTTATTAAATACGGCTGTCTGCGTGACGATAAATTCTACGAGCGCGTCAAAGATATACTAATTTACAAAACAACAGACGACCGCTACGAAACCCTTTCGGAATATTTAGATACCGCAAAAGCCAAGGGGCACGAAAACGAAGTGTACTACGCCACCGATGCCGAAACGCAAGGCCAGTATATTTCAATGTTCCAAAGCCGAGACCTTGAAGTGGTGCTCCTGCCCGCCATGATTGACAGTGCCTTTATCTCCATGGTGGAAGCGAAGAATTTGGGCGTGAAATTCATGCGAATTGACGCATCCGTTGCTGACACATTAAAGGACAAGGAGAGCGCGGACGGCGAGAAAGTAATTGCCCTCTTTAAAGAAGCAATTGGAGATGAAAAGCTGAAAATTGAAGCGGCAACACTACGGGCGGAAGATATGCCCGCGGTGCTGACAGTAAGTGAACAGTCACGCCGCATGCAAGAAATGACAAGAATGTACGGCGGTATTTCGCCCGACCTATTCCCCGTAGAGGAAACGCTTGTCTTAAATCTTAGCAGTGGTGTTATCCAAAAAATCACGGAGAAGGATACAGAAGCCGCAAAACAGATGTGCCTGCAGATTTATGACATTGCACGTCTTGCGCAGCGTCCCCTTGATAAAGACAGCCTTGCCGCCTTTATCGCGCGCAGTGCTGCTATTATGGAAAAAGCACTGGAGCACTAAGAACCTGCCGATACATAAAAGAATACTATACAGAGGAAACACTTTGTAAATTTTTAGAAGAGGTGAACCTTTATGAAAAGACTGTTTGGAACAGACGGTGTGCGTGGCATCGCCGGTAGTGAGCTTTCGCCCCAGCTCGCATTTGAGCTCGGGCGCGCAGGCGCATATGTACTGGCACAGGAAACGAAAAAACCGAAGATACTGGTAGGTATGGATACGCGTATCTCCTGCGATATGCTGGAAAGTGCGCTGATTGCCGGTATTTTATCCGCAGGGGCTGACGCAATTTCCGTAGGCGTTATTCCAACACCGGGCATTGCGTATCTGACAAAAAGCCGCGGTGCAGCGGCAGGTGTTGTAATTTCCGCATCCCATAATCCCGCTAAATACAACGGCATTAAGTTTTTCAGCGGGGACGGCTACAAACTGCCGGATGAAACGGAAGACAAAATTCAGACTTGTATTGAAGAAAAGAGTGTGCCTACATATATTGGTGCCGACATTGGTCGCCACTATACGGACTATACCGCGGCAGAGGACTACGCCGCCTATGCGCAAAACACCATCTCCACTTCCCTTTCGGGCCTTCGTATCGCCATGGACTGTGCAAACGGTGCAACTTCTAAAATTTCGCCCATGGTACTGGAACGTTTGGGAGCAAAGGTATCCGTTATAGGCAACGACCCGGATGGTCTTAACATTAACGACGGCTGCGGCTCTACCCACATGGAGGGACTTTCCGAATTTGTGAAAAACGGCAACTTTGATATTGGTATAGCCTTTGACGGCGACGGCGACCGCGTCCTCTTTACCGATGGAGCCGGCAACTTCATTGACGGCGACCATGTCATGGCAGTCATTGCCATTGCATTAAAGAACGAAAATAAGCTTGATAACAATACCCTTGTGGCAACAGTAATGAGTAATCTCGGTCTGGAGCTTGCATGCCGTGAAAACGGCATTACGCTCCTTCGCACAGCTGTTGGTGACCGCTACGTCCTGGAAACCATGCTGAAAGAAGGCCATATTTTAGGGGGCGAGCAGTCCGGCCATATTATTTTTGCAAAGCACGCCACCACCGGCGATGGCCTGATTTCTGCCCTGCAGTTTTTAGAAATCATGCAAAAGACCGGCAAAACAGCCGCAGAGCTTTCTGCCTGTATGACGTCCTATCCCCAGGTGCTGAAAAACGTAAAAGTTTCCAATGAGAAAAAATATACGTTTACGAATGACGCGGAAATTGCACAAGAAATCAGCCGCATCGAAAACGAGCTCTCCGGCCGCGGACGCATTTTAATCCGTCCTTCCGGCACAGAGCCCCAGGTACGCATTATGCTGGAGGGCGACAACACGGATATGATTGAAAAGGAAGCGAGCTTCCTGGCAGACTTTATTGCAAAACGTCTGGAATCTTAAAGGAGTAAAAACATGAGCAGAATAAGTGCGTTTCTGCAAAAATTAGATACGCTGGGCGCAGGCGGTGCCATTCTTCGCGCCCCCGAATCTTTGTTTTATTTAAGCGGTTTTTCCGGCGGCGAGGGAACGATTGTCCTTAGCCATGACAGGCTTTGCCTTTTGGTGGACTCCCGGTATACCTTGCAGGCGAAAGCCGAGGCACCGGACTACGAAGTTCTGCCCCATACCGCAGACATCGCGGATCTACTGCGCGACGTCAAAACGGTGGGCTATGAGGAGGACGAACTTTCCGTAGGTGATTTTCGCCGCTTACAAGAAAAGGTACAGGGGAAAACTTGGGTCAATGTGAGCGAAACGCTTTTACTGCTTCGTAAGAAGAAGGACATAAAGGAACTAAATGCCATTACAGAAGCGGTTCGTCTCGCGGATAACGCTTTTGCCTTTGCTGCATCCCGGATTCGCCCGGGCATGCATGAATATGAGGTTGCAGCCCTACTGGAAGGCTACATTCGGCGAGAAGCCGGCGCACAGCCCGCCTTTGAAACAATTTGTGCAAGCGGCTATAGAAGCGCACTTCCCCACGGCGCGGCAAGCGAAAAAGTCATAGAACGGGGTGACTTTTTGACGATGGACTACGGCTGCCTTTTAAACGGATACCGTTCCGATATCACACGCACCGTTGTTGTAGGCAAGGCCGATGCATGGCAGAAGGAAATCTATAATGTGGTGCTTTACGCCCAAACACTGGCGGAAAATGCAGCCGAGGGCGGCATGGACGCTTCTGCTCTTGACAGCGTGGCCAGAAAAAGCATTGAAGGCTTTGGCTATGGAGAATACTTCGGGCATGCCCTAGGACACGGTGTGGGGCTTGCCATTCATGAGTACCCTACTGTTTCCCCCCGTTCTAAACATAAAATTGAAAGCGGTGATGTGTTTACAGTAGAGCCCGGCATTTACATGCCTGACCGTGGCGGCGTTCGTATAGAGGATATGCTGTTCGCCACGGACAAAGGGCACGCAGTGCTGACAAAATCAACGAAGGATTTGTTAGAAATTATATAAGCGATTTTGCCGGATTTCATTCTTTAACTTTCTTGTTTTATAAAATATGTTTTTTTATGGAATTATGATTTATTTGTTGGAATCGTGACGTATACTAATAGCAACTTAAAAAGGGGAGTTTTCTTATGAAACAAATTCTTGAAATTCTGGAAAAAAACAGTCACTTAACACCTGCGCAGATTGCGGTTATGCTTGGGCGTAGTACGGAAGAGGTAGCAGAAGAAATTGCTACCATGGAGGAAAGGGGCGTAATTGTAGGCTATCAGACGCTAGTAGACTGGGACAAGGCAGAAACGGAGCGCGTAACGGCATTTATTGAACTTCGCGTAACGCCCCAGCGCGGCGAGGGGTTTGACACGATTGCCGAACGTATTTACCAGTACGACCAGGTAAAAACAGTGTGGCTCATGTCCGGCAGCTTTGACATCGGTCTGATTTGCGAAGGGAAGTCTATGAAAGAGGTTGCCCTTTTTGTGGCGGAAAAGCTTGCGCCCATGCCTTCGGTGATCAGCACGGGCACGCATTTCGTACTCAAAACATATAAGCAGTCAGGCGTCATTTACGATAAGCCGCCAAAGGACGAAAGAAGCGTGATTTCCTTATGATAGACACTAAAAGCATGCTAAACGCGCGCGCGGTGGCAATTCCCCCTTCCGGAATTCGCAAATTTTTTGATATTGTAGCAGAGCGAAAGGACGCAATTTCACTCGGTGTTGGCGAGCCGGACTTTGTAACGCCATGGCATATTCGGGATGCCGGTATTTATTCTCTTGAAAAGGGGCACACCTATTACACATCAAATGCCGGCATGCTCCCCCTTCGGGAGGCAGTTTGTAAATATCTTGCGCGCCGTTTTTCTCTAGCGTATGACCCGAAAAGCGAAACGCTTATCACCGTTGGCGGTAGTGAGGCGATTGACCTTGCCGTGCGGAGTCTCATTTCTCCGGGGGACGAGGTGCTTATCCCCGAGCCGAGCTTTGTTTGCTACACGCCGTGTGTTACCCTTGCAGGCGGCACTGCGGTTCCGGTTGTAACACGCGAAGAGGACGAATTTCGCCTTACTGCCGATGCACTTCGCAAGGCAATTACACCGCGGACAAAGCTGCTTGTGTTCCCCTTTCCCAATAATCCCACAGGCGGCATTATGGAAAAAGCGCATTTAGAGGAGATTGCCGCCGTTTTGCGAGAAACAAATATTTTAGTTTTAAGCGACGAAATTTACGGTGAGCTTACCTACGGTGCAAAGCACGTTTCCATCGCGTCCTTGCCGGGTATGCAGGAGCGTACCATTTTAGTCAGCGGATTTTCCAAGGCGTATGCTATGACAGGCTGGCGGCTGGGATATGCCTGCGGCCCTGCGCCTGTGATTCAGCTGATGACAAAAATTCACCAGTATGCCATCATGTCCACGCCCACCACAAGCCAATATGCTGCAATTGAGGCTTTGGAAAATGGTGACGAGGACATTGCTGCTATGCGCGAGGCGTACGACCGCCGCCGCCGGCTTATGGTAGACGGCTTTCGAAACATGGGGCTTTCCTGCTTTGAGCCAAAGGGCGCGTTTTACGTATTCCCTTCCATAAAGGAAATGGGACTTTCCTCAACAGCGTTTGCGGAAAAGCTTTTGGAGGAAGAAAGTGTGGCGGTAGTGCCCGGAAACGCTTTCGGGGAAAGCGGCGAGGGCTTTATCCGCTGTTCCTACGCCTATTCCGTTAAAAACATAACGGAAGCCCTCACGAGGATTGCACGTTTTGTAGGGCGGCATTTTGCTTAAAATTCTCTCTAGAGACAGCCTGCAAAAGTGGGCTGTCTCACTTTTTACTGCCGAAACCGAAAAATTAAATATTTTGTGAAAAACGCTTGACAAAAATAGAAAAAAGTAGTATACTATAAAAGCTGTTTATCGGGGTGTAGCTCAGTTTGGTATGAGTGCTTGGTTCGGGACCAAGAGGCCGCGGGTTCAAGTCCCGCCACTCCGACCAAAATAAAAAGATGCCTTTTGGCATCTTTTTATTTTGCATAGAAATGAGAGGGACTTGAACCCTAAGAGGGCAAAAAGCGTAAAGAAAAAGTTGCCGGTGGCAATTTTTTTAGCTTTTTGTTGCGCCGACGGGTACCGAAATGCAACGCATTTGGGTCGTCGAGGGTGCAAGGCGCAAAGCGCCTTTGTCCCACCGCCCGCACCAGAAAAAAGCACCAATCTTGATACAAGATTGGTGCTTTTTTCATCTAAATCCGTCTGCCGACGGGATAAATCCACTCCGTGGATGAAATCTGCTGCGCAGATGAAATCGCCTTCGGCGGATAAAAAGACGGATTTAATTTCATCGAAGCCGTAAGGCTTTGATTTCATCCAAACTTGTTTGGATTTCATCGTGCTTTGCACGATTTCACTAAATTGATAATTTTAACTTTGATAAAAAGTTGGGGTTATTCTAGTTTTCGTTCGAAACTGTTCAATTGAAATACATCCGGATATAAAAATAGAAGATTCGCAAAGCAAAGCTTTAGAGCGGGTCAATTAAGACTTGCGCTCAGAAATCGAATCTCCTAAAGCTAATTATACCTATAATTGAGAAAATGTCAAGTTTTTGATTTTTAAAACAAAAAGTCAATCTACCCAAATTACAAAATGCACCCCCTTTATAAAAAGGTTCATACCCATTTTCAAGGGGGGTGCAAAAAGCATAGGTATGTACCTTTTATCAAAATTGCAGTTATTTGCCAGAAAAAATCACCGCTATTATAATTTTTTTCTTGCTTTTTTACAT
>JAZNHR010000059.1:0-9476 GCA_045577075.1 Clostridia bacterium
CCTGACTTGACACGAGTTTAACAAAGGTGATTTTATGAAAAACAAAACGTGTATTATAACAGGCGCCGGTGGAGGTATTGGCTCGGCAATAACAGAAGCCCTTTTTTCTTGCGGCTATAATCTTGTTTTGATGGGACGCACTGCAGAAAAGCTGAAAAAAGCAGCCAATGGAAGGGATTGCCTTATTATCCCTGGCGACATTTGTGACGATGCGTACATAAAAGAAACGATAGAAAAAACTGTTGCCACTTATGGCGGTATTGATTTTTTAATCAATAATGCCGGCATTGCACAATCAAAGGCATTTGCAGAAATTTCTATGGAAGAATATGACTTGATTATGAATACGAACGCAAGAGCACCTTTTCTTATGTGTAAAACAGCACTTCCATATCTAGAAAAGTCTCCTTGCGGAACGATTATCAATATTGCTTCCGTAACAGCACACCACGGCTATGCCCTGCAAAGTGCATATGCTGCATCAAAGCATGCTTTACTGGGGTTTAGCAAGGCTTTGAGCAAGGAATATTACAAAAAAGGCGTAAGAGTGCACGTCATTAGCCCCGGAGCCGTGTTTACCGATATGGTCAAAATTTCGCGTCCCGACCTGACAGGTGAAGGAATGCTCCTTCCGGAGGATGTTGCGGAGACTGTATTGTATTTAATTAAAATGCGAAAGCGTGCCTCGGTGGCAGATGAAATACAGCTTCACAGAGAAAGCAAAGAGCCGTTTTTGTAGAGGAAACTTTTTATAAAATTTTTAAAAGGAATGAGGAATATGAAGGAGAAACTTAAAGTAGCACTTATTGGTTGTGGCATGATTGCAAATGCCCATGCCGAGAGCATAAAGCGTGACGGTAGAGCCGAAATTGTGGCAGCAGTTTACGGGAGAAATCGGGAGGCGGCAGAGAAGTTTGCGGAGAAATACGGTATTCCGTTTTTGACGAACGATTACAAGGAAGTCATTCGGCGGGGCGGCATTGATGCTGCGATTGTATGTACCCCGAGTGCAACCCATGCAGAAATATCCATTGCTTTTTTGGAAGCAGGCGCGCACGTTCTCTGTGAAAAACCGCTGGACGTGGATGTGGACAAAATGACTTCAATGATTGAAACGGCAGAGAAAAACGGCCTTTTACTCGGCTGCGTATTTCCGAATCGCACCCGTACAGACCTTTTCCGTGCAAAAGAAATCATTAACTCTGGAGCCTTGGGAAGAATGCTGATGGTTGAATTTCAGTACCGGGGCTATCGCAGTCATGCGTACTATGATTCGTCAAATTGGAAGGGAACAAAGGCGGGTGACGGCGGTGGGTGCCTGATGAATCAAGGCAGTCACGGCATTGACTCCCTGATTTATCTTGCCGGCAATGTAAAACGCGTATGCGCCGTCTGCGATACAATGGCAAGAAAGATAGACGTAGAAGACGCGGCATGTGCCCTTTTAGAGTTTGAAAGCGGCGCCCATGGGACACTCATGGGAACAACTCTTTCCCATTTCCCAGAAACCAACGCAGAATGTGAACGGATTCGCATTGAATTTGAACACGGTACGGTCATATATGCTGACGGTAAAACGATGCTGTACAAAAGCCTTTCCAATGAAAAACTGGATGTCGAGGAAATCTGTCTTACCGACAAGGTGGAGAGCTTTGGCGCAAACCCCGAGGATTTAGACATGGAAGCGCATATTGCAATTGTTTCAAACTTCATCGATGCCGTTTTGGAAGGGAAGCCCCTCATAGCGCCTGCACGGGATGCGCGTCGCGCGGTAGACTTAATTTTGACAATTTACAAATCAGCAGAAACCAATATGTGGGCAGATGTTCCGAAGTTTTCGGTTTAATTTTAAATAAATACACTGGGAGGAACCTTAAGATGAAAAAGTTTGTTTTGATGCTGGCGCTTGTGCTCGCCGTAACGACGCTTTCTGGGTGTGGCAAGGATGAGGCGCCTTCGAAACCCAAAGAAAGCCCCGCGCCTTCAAAACCCGACTATACTGATACATATAGTGGCATACTGGAGGAATATTATAATCTCATTCAAAACCCGAATGTTGATGTGGATTATGATGAAGGAAAACTCGGTGTGGTTGAAATGGCGCAGTACCTTGGCAACGAGGCGTTTGGTGCCATCGGCTATCTCTTTAAGGATATAAACGAGGATGATGTTCCTGAGCTTTTGATTGGAGACGCTAGAACAGGGGAAGAAGCGTATGCGAAAAATAATCTTTATGCTGTTTTTACGATTAAGAATAATAAACCCGTTTATGTGCTGGAGGGCAGAAGTAGAAGCGCCTATTCTTTGATGGATAACGGACACTTTTATTATCATGGCTCCAACGGTGCGGCGTACACAATATTTGGCGAATATGCGCTTTCAAAAAATGCAGAGCTTAAAAGTACCGATTTTTATTTCTCGTATCCTACGGATACTGATATGCTTGATGTGCGTTTTTATCATAACACTACCGGCGTTTATGATCCCGCTGCTGCAGAGGAAATGTCCCTTTCAGACGAGGCGTTTTGGGCAATTCAAGATAAGATTGCTGCAAATACAGTTCTCTTAGACTTTACGCCTTTCTCGGAATTTACACCGGAAAATGGCGGACAGCCCACACCGACAACTTCACCGCGTCCTATGGTACCGCCCTTTTGCGGCGAATGGACTTGCACGGTAAGCCTGGACGGCAGTCCCTATGTACTTTCTTTGAGTCTTGCTACAAACAAAACCGCAAAATACCTGTGCGGACCCCAGGAAAGTGAAAATATGGTAGACTGCAAAGGAGAATGGAGCTGGGATGAAAATAGTATTACACTGAAACTGCATGATAGAATCGAAGGTGGAGACCTTGCAGGAACGTATGGCTGGGAAATGCAGGATAACACACTGAAACTCAAACACGAATCTGGCGATTCTTTTATTTACAGCATGACCGGTTCTACATTTACTTTTTATAGAAAATAAAAAGGGGAGAGGTAAGATGAAAAAATACAAAATAGAAGTCTTGGCGTTGGTTTTGCAAGGCGTTCTATTTTATATCTTTCCTCTTTTTATGAAACGTCTTGGCCCCATAGGCGTGGTTTTTCTCCTTTTGGCAGGAACATTTATAATTTCTGTATGTTTGGGAATCCTATCTAAAAAGAAAATAAAATTTCTGTTTTCACCCCTTGCGGCAGTCTTGTTTGTTCCATCGGTGTGCATATACTATAACGCATCCGCACTTGTACATTCGGCGTGGTATTTTGCAGTATCCGGCATTGGTATGGTAGTCGGCGCAGGACTAAACAAATTTCTGCGTAAAAAATAAGAGAGAAGGAGATTTTTTATGGCACGCTTTACTTTACCTCGGGATCTTTACCATGGAAAAGGAGCGCTTAAGGCGCTGAAGGAACTCAAGGGAAGCCGCGCGTTCATATGCGTTGGCGGCGGCTCGATGAAACGTTTTGGATTTCTGGACAAGGTTACGGCATATTTAAAAGAAGCCGGCATGGAGGTCGAAGTATTTGAAGGCATAGAGCCTGACCCTTCTGTTGACACCGTAATGCGCGGCGCCGAGGCTATGGCAAAATTTCAGCCCGACTGGATTGTGGCAATCGGCGGCGGCTCTCCAATTGATGCGGCAAAGGCAATGTGGATAAAGTACGAATATCCGGAAATTACGTTTGAAGAGATGTGCGTGGTGTTCGGCATTCCTGAGCTGCGTAAGAAGGCACGGTTTTGTGCAATTCCCTCTACATCCGGTACTGCCACGGAAGTTACAGCCTTCTCTGTTATCACGGATTATAAAAAAGGCATTAAATATCCCCTTGCCGACTTTGAAATCACCCCTGACGTTGCAATTGTTGATCCTGAACTTGCAGAAACCATGCCGCAAAAACTTGTTGCACACACCGGTATGGACGCAATGACACACGCTGTCGAGGCATATGTTTCTACTGCAAGCACAGATTTTACTGACCCGCTTGCGATTTTCGCCATTAAAATGATTCAAACAAATCTTGTTGACTCCTATAATGGGAATATGGAAAAACGTGCATCTATGCATAATGCCCAGTGCCTTGCAGGTATGTCCTTTTCTAACGCACTCCTCGGTATTGTCCACTCTATGGCACATAAAACAGGTGCAATCTTCGAGGACCTGGGTGCACACATTGTTCACGGTGCGGCAAATGCCATGTATTTACCCAAGGTAATTGCTTTTAATGCTAAAGATGAGAGAGCAAAAAAACGGTACGGTGAAATTGCCGACTACATGGGTCTTGCAGGGGACAATGACGATGAGAAGGTAAAAAGCCTTATCGCATATCTCCGCGAAATGAATGATGCCCTTCGCATTCCACAATGCATTAAACACTATGGCGCAGATGGTCTCCCGTGCGAAAACGGTTTTGTGCCGGAAGATGTATTCATGGAAAGACTGCCCGGGATTGCCGAAAACGCAGTTGCAGACGCATGTACTGGCTCCAATCCCCGAAAGATTTCTGTAGCTGAAATGGAAAAACTGTTAAAATGCTGCTATTACGATGCGGAAGTTGATTTTTAATACGAACAAAAAGAATAGGCGGCTTTATAGCCGCCTATACTTGTTATTTATAACTGTTTATAAAGGCTTTGGGACTTAACCCTATCTTCTTTTTGAATATTTTGGAAAAATACTGGGCATCGGCATAGCCGCATTGAATAGAAATTTCATTTACACTTGTTGCCCCCTGATTTATCAGTGTGCAGGCGTTCTGTATTCTTACCGTATTGATGTATTCCGTAATACCAACCGCGAAGGATTTTTTAAATACAGTAGAAATATATTTCGGACTGTAGGAAACCTCTTTGCTGATTTGCTCCAGGGAAAGCTCTGGATTTGAAAAGTTATCATCTATATAATTTTTAATACGCAACGAAAGCGTATCCTTCTTTCTGTTTTCCGATTCTTTAGGTAAAATTCTGTTGCCCAGATATGCAAAGGTGTAAAGAAGAACACTTTCTGTAAGCAAATCGGATATTTCCACATTAAACGGAAGACCGCTTTCCCAAAAGAAAGAAAGTTCCTCACAGCCTGAAAAGAGGAAGTTGCGCTGTGAGATTTTCAATTTATCCATGATCATATTGGAACGTGAACCGAGGAAACTGATATACATATACGAAAAATCTTCAAAAGATTCAATACTAAATTGCATATCCGGAAAAGTAAAGAAAACGTCACCCTGTTTTAGTGGAATTTCCTGATGTGAAATATGGAGCTTTCCGCTTCCGCCGCGAACGTAGTGTGCTCTGTACATAGAGTGTGCTTTTAGCGGATAAACAGGGTATTCCTTTGTTTCCAGAACAAAATTGATTGTATGAATGGAATATGCGTCGCTGTTATACGGGATAAAGTTACAAATGTTTTTAAACATAGAAACCATCCTTTCAATTCAAAGTATAACATGGATAAATGTTTCTGTCAATCAACAGTGTACCATTTTTCATAATTTGGCGGAAAATATCCATTGTAAAGATTTTTTTAAATGCTAAAATAAAATTACAAACATAAGGGGGAGCTTGTTATGTCTAAAATAAAAATTGGCGTTATAGGCGCATATCGCGGTGCAAGCATGATTAACTACTGCAAGACCGCTGCAAATGCCGAAGTAGTGGCGATTTGTGATAAATGGAAGGAAGCCTTGGACCTGCAAAAAGAAGAGTCCGAGGGGTTAAATATCACATTTTATGATAATTTTGATGATTTTATACAGCATGACATGGATGCCGTTGTTCTTGCAAATTACGCAAGCGAACACGCACCCTTTGCAATTCGCGCAATGAAAATGGGCAAGCACGTTTTTTCTGAAGTGCTTCCTGTGCAAACCATGAAAGAAGCCGTGGAACTCATTGAAGCGGTTGAGGAAACCGGAAAAATTTATGCTTATGGCGAAAACTACTGCTATATGCCTGCAACCTACGAAATGAAAATGCTGTACCAGGCAGGCGAAATTGGCGAATTCGAATACGCCGAAGGGGAATACATTCATAACTGTGACCACATTTGGCACGCACTGACCTATGGGGACAAAAATCACTGGAGAAACAACCTGTATTCTACCTACTATTGTACCCATTCCTTAGGCCCTATTGTACATATTACGGGCCTTCGTCCCGTTTCCGTTACGGGGTTTGAAAGCAAAAAGGTTGAAAGACCGAGAAGTAAAGGTAAAAAATCAGGCCTTTTTGGCATCGAAATGATAACCTTTGAAAATGGCGGCATTGCAAAGAGTATTCATGGGGACCTATATAAAAATTCTTACTGGTGGTCCATGTACGGCTCTAAGGGAAGAATGGAATCTGCAAGAGCCGATGCCGATACTGGATACTTCTATCATTTATATGTAAACCGTGACGAATACCCCTGCGGATACGGCACAGAGAAGAAAGATAGCTACGACCCGTCTCGAGGTCAGGAAGAGATTTCCAAGAACTTTGGCCATGGCGGTGCGGACTACTATTGTATGTTTAATTTTATTGAAAAAATCAAGGGGAATCCTAAGGCGGATATTATAGATGTATATGAAGCGATGGACATGTTCCTGCCCGGCATGTTTGCATATCGTTCCCTTTTAGCAGGCGGCACACCGCAGGAAATTCCAAATCTTCGCGATAAAGCAGTAAGAGAACTTTGGAGAAATGATACTGCTTGCACGGATCCCAAAATTGCTGGTGACCAACTTTGGCCTACTTGCTCTACCGGCACCCCAGAAATTGATGACAGTGTTTACGAGTATGTTCAAAAATTATGGGAAGAAGAATGTAATAAGACGGAAGGAAGATACAGAGACATGGTCATCAAATCCGGCGCAAAAAAGTTTGACAATTCCGTGGATTGATACACATCAAAACGTAAAACACAGACAAAGCTGTAAATGTAGATTACAGATTGTTTTGACAAAATTTCGTCATTAAATATTTATATAAAAAAACTATCGCTTTTTGAAACTTTTTGTGGTATAATAACGTCATGTAGATATAAAACATAAAAAGGAGAGTAAATATGAAAAAATTACTTACTATTTTCTTGGCTATTTTAATGCTTGTATCTTTCACTGCATGTAGTAGCAAGGTGGAAAATGCTGGTTCAACCGATGCCGGTAATGCGCTGGAAACAAGCAAACCGGAAGAGAAGCCGGTTGAAGAAAAAGTACCTTCTGAAGAAACAAACATGGAAGAAAATACAGATAAAGAAAATTCTGTAAAGCCGGAAGAATCTGTAAAGCCGGGCGAAAAACCGCAGGATGCGGAAAAACCGCAAAAGCCTGTAGAAACGCCTGCTGAAAAAGAACCGGAACAAAAGCCTGCAGAAACGCCTGCTGAGAAAGTACCGGAACAAACGCCTGTAGAAACGCCGGCACCTGTAGCCACAACACTTGGAAATACCTTGCTTGCAGACTTTAAAAGCAAGGCGGCAGGAATGGACGTATTGGCAATAGCGGAAAGCCTCCTGCAAAACCCCGCCATCAAATTTTTCGGTGGCGCCATGCCCGTTGAAGAAGGTCTTCTTTCTGGATTCGACAATGCTGAAATTAAAGGGTTTAAATCTGGTGCAATGTTTGCACCGATGATTGGCTCCATTGCATTTGTCGGTTATGTTTTTGAGCTTTCGGATGGTGTGGATGCATCCGCATTTATCGCAAACCTGAAAAGTAATGCAAACCGCAGATGGAATATTTGCGTGGAAGCGGACGAAATGGTTACTGGAAGCGTTGGAAACAAAGTCTTCTTTGTTATGTGTCCCACTTCTTTGGAGGAATAATGTATAAAAATCAAAACGGACACGCCTGTGTCCGTTTTGATTTATGTAAGGAGCCCGAGGTATGATTTTTTCTAGCATCCCTTTTTTATATTACTTTTTACCCTGTGTGCTCGCACTTTATTTTGCGATGCCTAAGGCTTTGAAAAACCCTGTACTTTTGCTATCCAGTCTTCTGTTTTATGGCTGGGGGGAGCCCAAATATGTTTTTTTAATGATTGGCACTATTCTTTTAGGCTACATATTTGGTCTTCTTATCGAGACGTTTCGTGGAAAATCTTTGGCAAAGTTATTTTTAATCCTGTCGGTTTTAACAAGTCTTGCAGGGCTTGCTTATTTTAAATATGCAGATTTCTTTATTTTGAATTTTAATGCCGTAACCGGGCTTTCTGTGCCGCTACTTCGGCTTGCACTGCCGATTGGCATAAGCTTTTATACGTTTCAGATTTTAAGCTATACCGTAGACGTATACCGCGGTCAGGTGCATGCACAAAAAAACCTGGTAAGCTTAGCTGCCTATGTTGCGCTTTTTCCACAGCTCATTGCAGGGCCTATTGTTCGGTATGCTGATATCGCAGAAAGCCTTACAAAAAGAACGCATAGCTTTGAAAAAGCGGCAGCGGGTATACAAAGATTTATTATAGGCCTTTCTAAAAAAGTACTCCTTGCAAATACTTTGGGAGAACTTGGGGAAGCATTTATGGCCTCCGGTGATTTATCTGTTTTGTATTATTGGCTCTTTGCTTTTTCGTATATGCTGCAGATTTATTTTGATTTTTCCGGCTATAGCGATATGGCAATTGGTCTTGGGAAACTGTTTGGTTTTGATTTTATGGAGAACTTCAATTATCCGTTTATTTCTCGGAGCATCACAGAGTTTTGGCGCAGATGGCATATTTCCCTCGGGTCCTGGTTCCGAGATTATGTATATATTCCCCTAGGGGGCAACCGCGTAGCGAGAGGTAGATTGTTTTTTAATATATTTGTTGTTTGGTTTTTAACAGGCTTTTGGCATGGGGCAGCTTGGAACTTCATTTTCTGGGGTCTCTTCTTCGGTGTACTTTTGACTTTAGAAAAATTCTTTTTCCTAAAATTTCTTGAAAAACGGAAGGTGTTGGGCCATTTTTACGTTTTGTTCCTCGTTTCAATCAGCTTTATGATTTTTGCGGCAGGGAATGCAAAGGAAGCTCTTTCCTATGTGGGCGGTATGTTTGGAAACGGAGGTTTACCCATGGTTTCGGCAGAAAGTATATATAGCCTCAAAAACTATGGGGTTGTCCTTTTGATTGCGGCAATAGGCGCAACGCCCTTACCAAAATATTTAAAAGCACACCTTGACAGCAAAACACAAAAATCTTTTGTTTTAGATTTCGCGGAAATACTTGCACTTGTGCTCCTTCTCATGGTTTCCACGGCGTATCTTGCAGATGGCTCTTTTAATCCGTTTTTATATTTCCGTTTTTAAGGGGGGTGCGGTATGAAGAATAAAAATATTGTTGTTACGGTTTTTTTCGCGCTCATTCTGTTTGGCGTTTCTGTTCTATGCTGGCTAAAGCCTCACACTGCTTATTCGGAGGGGGAGAGAAGGCTTCTTGCAGAAAAGCCTGTGTTCTCTCTTGAAACGGTGTCAAATGGGGAATTTATGAAAAAATTTGAAGAGTATACGACCGACCAATTTCCGGCACGAGAGACATTT